>NZ_JAEKGB010000039.1:0-244 GCF_016918385.1 Pseudomonas sp. ICBG1301 | reverse complement strand
GTGCAGCACACAACGTCGGGTTTCCGGTGCTGTCCCAGCTCATTGCCCCCGATACCGTGAACACGGTCATGGGCTATTTATTGGCAGTGTGGGCATGCGGCAAGTTTGCCGGGGCGCGTGCAGCACACAACGTCGGGTTTCCGGTGCTGTCCCAGCTCATTGCCCCCGATACCGTGAACACGGTCATGGGCTATTTATTGGCAGTGTGGGCATGCGGCAAGTTTGCCGGGGCGCGTGCAGCACA
>NZ_JAEKGB010000038.1:0-255 GCF_016918385.1 Pseudomonas sp. ICBG1301 | reverse complement strand
TCCACCGTATGCGCTTCTTCACTTGACCATATAACCCCAAGCAATCTGGTTATACTGTGAAGACGACATTCGCCGAAAATTCGAATTTCTCAACTAAGAGAACTCACAAATTTTACCTTAGCCTGATCCGTTACCAGTGAAAGTAACGTTCAGTCTATCTTTCTATCACATACCCAAATTTTTAAAGAACGATCTAATCAAAGACTAGAAATCAACATTCACCATCACTTTGATGGAATGCTCATTTCTAAGCTT
>NZ_JAEKGB010000037.1:0-262 GCF_016918385.1 Pseudomonas sp. ICBG1301 | reverse complement strand
GTTCGAACATCACCATCAAGGCTGGCGATACCGTCGGCACCGTGACCGTCCCTGCGCCTAGCGATGACGTGTTCATCGACAAGAGCACGCAGACCGTCAAGATCACCGACGCTACCGGCGGTAACTTCGAGAAATTGGAAGTTGCCGGCAACGGCGCGACAACGACCATCAACGACACCATCGACAAGGTCGATGTGGTCCTGACCGCGACCAACACTGTGGGCGAAGGCGGCAATATCGTTTACACCGCCAGCCTTGTGGA
>NZ_JAEKGB010000036.1:0-276 GCF_016918385.1 Pseudomonas sp. ICBG1301 | reverse complement strand
CCATCACCATCAAGGCCGGTGACACCGTCGGCACCGTGACCGTCCCGGCACCAAGCGATGACGTGTTCATCGACAAGAGCACCCAGACCGTCAAGATCACCGACGCTACCGGCGGCAACTTCGAGAAATTGGAAGTTGCAGGCAACGGCGCGACAACGATCATCAACGACACCATCGACAAGGTCGATGTGGTCCTGACCGCGACCAACACTGTGGGCGAAGGCGGCAACATCGTTTACACCGCCAGCCTTGTGGATAAAAACGGCGCAGCAGTAA
>NZ_JAEKGB010000035.1:0-283 GCF_016918385.1 Pseudomonas sp. ICBG1301 | reverse complement strand
CGGTAAATACCACCGTTACCGATACTCCGGGTACTGCGGACACCACCACTGTGACCCTGACCGCGCCAAGTGCGGTCAACGAAGGTGGTCAGATCATCTACACCGCTACCTTGAGCAACAAGGCCGGTACTGATGTCACGCTGAAGCTGGATAACGGTTCGAACATCACCATCAAGGCTGGCGATACCGTCGGCACCGTGACCGTCCCTGCGCCTAGCGATGACGTGTTCATCGACAAGAGCACGCAGACCGTCAAGATCACCGACGCTACCGGCGGTAACTT
>NZ_JAEKGB010000034.1:0-328 GCF_016918385.1 Pseudomonas sp. ICBG1301 | reverse complement strand
TACGACAACCGGCTGCGTATTCTGCGGGATCGCTCGGGGCGTATTGAACGGCTGGATAACGGCGTCGGCCGCTCGCTGTTCTTGCGCTATGAGCTTGGGCGCATTGTGGCGGTGGACTATCAGGTTCAGCGCGCCAAAGGCCATGAAGCCTTCACCTGGGTGACCGAACACAACGTTGTGTCCTACGCCTATGACGACGGTGGCCGACTGGTGTGTGCGACCAATGCCGTGGGTGAGCGCGAGGTTTATCGCTACGACGATCAGCACGTCATCCTTGAACGGCAGTTGGCCGGTGGCGCGAGTTTCTATTGGGAATGGGAACGTTCCG
>NZ_JAEKGB010000033.1:0-350 GCF_016918385.1 Pseudomonas sp. ICBG1301 | reverse complement strand
AGAAGAGCAGTTCCACTAAGCACCGAGCAAACGGCCATTGCGGCCGCATGGAAGACCTAACCGCAATGCCGCAAAACAATCACGCCCCGACTGGTTCGGGGCGTTTTTTTTGCCTGCCCCCCCTCCCGACACCATGAAGATCACATTGTGGGAGGGGGCTTGCTCCCGATGGCGGTGTGTCAGCCGACACTTCTGAGGCTGATCCAGCGCAATCGGGAGCAAGCCCCCTCCCACAGGGAACGCAGGCTTTCTGAGGATTTTGCGCAAAACATTGATCCAGGGCGGTATCTGCGCAAGCCTGGTCGGTTATAAGGATCCGTTCAGGCAACTAAGCGGCACTCAAGCAAGTA
>NZ_JAEKGB010000032.1:0-357 GCF_016918385.1 Pseudomonas sp. ICBG1301 | reverse complement strand
GTGGAGATGCTGCACCAGGAGGCACGGCGATTGCGGGGCTTGGGACGCAGCTTGACCTTGCGCCGGGCCCGGCCGCAGGTGGTGGAAGAGTTGAAGAAACTGGAAGGAGCCGACAACTGCCCCCTCCAGTTCGAAGACTGAACGCAGTCAAACATGTGGGAGGGGGCTTGCTCCCGATTGCAGTGTGTCAGCCAAGAATTACTTAGCTGAACCACCGCTATCGGGAGCAAGCCCCCTCCCACAGTAGCGGTGCCCACATCAGATTGGAGCTAGATGAGTTGGCGGCGCAGTTCAGCCAGCACCGGTGCCGAAGCCGGGCGCACACCGCGCCACAGGAAGAACGCTTCCGCCGCCTGC
>NZ_JAEKGB010000031.1:0-471 GCF_016918385.1 Pseudomonas sp. ICBG1301 | reverse complement strand
CGGGTGTAGAACCGTAGACATCGTTTACATCTGAAACCGGGGACATCGTTTACACATTTGAAGCTTGGACGCGAGTCATTCCCCGTCCAAGCCTCCCCAAGGGATAGTCACACAGGTAAAGATCCCAAACATCATCTTCAGTCTCTTTCAGCCCTATTCGCTCTCCAGCTAGCGCTTCGCTAACAAATACCAGCTTGCCCTTCCACATTATCGAACCGTTCTGCCTGACGCTTCGAACCAGCATTTCCGCCGGGTATTCCAAATCCGGCAAACGGCCGGGATAGGGCCGAGTAGATGGCACATACAGCTCTCCAGGACGTTTCATACCGAGTGCCTCATGAGGTCGCACGTAATTGAACTCATGCCTGAAGTGCTCCAGCAAAAGCTGCTGCTCTATCAAGTTTTTCCCTAACGGCAACTCAAGTTTCAAGCTACGGTGCATTCGCTCATGGCGACCATTCTGGGCGGGTC
>NZ_JAEKGB010000030.1:0-484 GCF_016918385.1 Pseudomonas sp. ICBG1301 | reverse complement strand
GCGACAACGATCATCAACGACACCATCGACAAGGTCGATGTGGTCCTGACCGCGACCAACACTGTGGGCGAAGGCGGCAACATCGTTTACACCGCCAGCCTTGTGGATAAAAACGGCGCAGCAGTAACCAACATCGCTAGCCCCCTGACGGTCACTCTGGATAACGGTAAAACCATCACCATCGGTGTGAACCAGTCGAGCGGTTCTGTTTCGGTAGTCGCTCCAAACGACGTCTACAAAGGCGACCAAACCGTCACCACCGCGATCAAAACGGTGACCGGCGGCGAGCACTTCGAGAACTTGGTACCGGGCACTACGCCGGTAAATACCACCGTTACCGATACTCCGGGCACTGCTGACACCACCACCGTGACCCTGACCGCGCCAAGCGCAGTTAATGAAGGTGGTCAGATTACGTACACCGCCACGCTTTCTAACAAAGCGGGTACTGACGTCACCCTGAAACTCGACAACGGTTCCACCA
>NZ_JAEKGB010000002.1:0-774023 GCF_016918385.1 Pseudomonas sp. ICBG1301 | reverse complement strand
GACCCGCCCAGAATGGTCGCCATGAGCGAATGCACCGTAGCTTGAAACTTGAGTTGCCGTTAGGGAAAAACTTGATAGAGCAGCAGCTTTTGCTGGAGCACTTCAGGCATGAGTTCAATTACGTGCGGCCTCATGAAGCACTCGGTATGAAACGTCCTGGAGAGCTGTATGTGCCATCTACTCGGCCCTATCCCGGCCGTTTGCCGGATTTGGAATACCCGACGGAAATGCTGGTTCGAAGCGTCAGGCAGAACGGTTCGATAATGTGGAAGGGCAAGCTGGTATTTGTTAGCGAAGCGCTAGCTGGAGAACGAATAGGGCTGAAAGAGACTGAAGATGATGTCTGGGATCTTTACCTGTGTGACTATCCCTTGGGGAGGCTTGGACGGGGAATGACTCGCGTCCAAGCTTCAAATGTGTAAACGATGTCCCCGGTTTCAGATGTAAACGATGTCTACGGTTCTACACCCGCGCTGGGCGGCGCAGCCGCCCCACCAAAGCCGCCGCGTTATACCAGTGAAACCCAAATCCCCAGATTCTGGGCCGCCTCCCAACCCATCCCCCCGAAACCGGGGACATCGTTTACACATTCGAAACGCGGACGCCCCTGTGCGTAGCAGGCCCATTTTTGGGGCCGCTTCGCGGCCCATCGGGAGCAAGCCCCCTCCCACAGTGAAAGCGTTAGGCCTTAGCTGACTGGTATTAGGGCTTGCCCCGCGCTGGGCGGTGTAGCCGCCCCACCAAAGCCGCCACGTTGTCCCAGTGAAACCGAAATCCCGGATTTTGGGCCGCCTCCCAACCCATACCTTCGAAACCGGGGACATCGTTTACACATTTGAAGCTCGGACGCCCCTGCAGTGAGCGGGCTTGCCCTAATGCTTGTCAGTTAAGCGACAGAGTGGACGATGGATAACCTGTGGGAGGGGGCTTGCTCCCGATAGGCCGCGCAGCGGCCTCAAAAATGGGCCTGCTACGCAGTCCATCGGGAGCAAGCCCGCTCACTACAAGTTTCGCTTAAACTTCTTGCACTTTGATCCAGCGTTCTTCCTTCGCCGCCACACGGATCGCCGTCGCCAGCCGTTCCACCGCCCATGCCGCGTCAAAGTCAGTGCCCTCGGCCCCTTGGCCGGCCACGGCCATGATCAATTCCTGCACCTCCAGCGTTTTCAACTCGTTGTAGCCCAACTGGTGACCGGCCGCCGGGCTGAACGCGGCATAGCCAGGCAGGGCGGGGCCGGCCAGCAGGCGTTGGAAGCCGTCCTGGCCGACACGGTACAAGCGCAGTTCGTTCAAGCGCTCCTGGTCGAATGCCAATGTGCCCAGGGTGCCGCTGATCTCGAAACTCAGGTGGTTCTTGTAGCCCTGCTTAAGCCAACTGCTGCTCACCGTGCCGCGCGCGCCGTTGGCGAACCGCAGCAATGCATGCACCTGGTCATCCACCGCGATGGCTTTCAGTTCGCTGCTGCCCGATGTAACAGGGCGCTGGGCGTGCACGGTGTGGGTGTCGGCACACACGCTTTCCACGTCGCCCACCAGGTAATGCGCCATTGCCAGCAGGTGGCTGCCCAGGTCTGCCAGGGCACCACCGGCATGCGCGACTTCGCAGCGCCATGACCAGGGGGACGCGGGGTCAGCCATGAAGTCTTCACTGAATTCACCCTGAAAGCTGATGATTTCGCCAAGGTCGCCCTGGGCGATCATCTGCCGCGCCAGGCTGATCATCGGGTTGTGCTGGTAGTTGTAGCCTACCCGCGTCACGACCCCGGCGGCGCGGGCAGCACGGCGCATGGCGTCGGCCTGTTCCAGGCTGACCGCCAAGGGTTTTTCGCAATACACGGCTTTACCCGCGGCGATTGCCGCCATGGCCATGGGGTAGTGCAGATGGTTGGGAGTGGTGATGGCCACCAGTTCGACGTTGGGGTCGTTGATCAACGCTTGCCAGTCGCCATGGGCCTGGGCAAACCCCCAGGCGGTGGCGCAGCGCTGGGCGCGTTCGACGTCGGCGTCGGCCAGGGCGGCCAGCTTGAGGGTAATCGGCAGTTCGAATACCGCACGGGCATTATTGAACGCCAATGCATGGGCGCGGCCCATGAAACCTGTGCCGATCAAGCCGATTCCGAGTTCACGCATAGCCGTGGTCCTTTGAATTGTTGTTTTCAGGAGCGGCATTAATGGAATAAAAATTTCTAAAATTCAACATTTGGAATAAAAATTCATCGTCAGACTGTTCCGGTGCAAGATGTAGGAACAATCAACGCTACTGATGTGGCTATATTCAGCACATGGCCAAATGCTGCCAGTTAACAAAAGATAACGTAGCGCCGATTGTCAGACGATTCGAAAGCCCGATAGGATGGCCCCTGCTTCCTTCAGGCGCTCTAGATTGCAGGTTTCAGCGCCTGGTAAAGCCCCTAACAATAATAAAATGGGAGAAGGTCTATGAGTGAGCCTGTCATGGGTTGGGTTGTCTGCCGCCCACGTGCCGCACGCAAGGTTGCGTTGCTGGCCACAGCGCTCTCGTTGCTGGCCGGTGCCGCGTTGTCGGTACCGGTGCTGGCAGCCAGTGATACCGCCGCACCGTCGGTGTTCGCGATTGAATCCCCCAAGGCCGCCAAGGGCCTGATGATCGATGTAGTCCATGCCGGTGCGCGCTTGGTGGCGGTCGGTGACCGTGGGCACATTCTCTACTCCGATGACCAGGGCAGCACCTGGACTCAAGCCAAGGTCCCCACCCGGCAGTTGCTCACGGCAGTGTTTTTCGTCGATGACAAACACGGCTGGGCGGTGGGTCATGATGCGCAGATTCTCGCCAGCACCGACGGCGGTGCCACCTGGGCCCAGCAGTACCAGGACCTCAAGCGCGAAGCGCCGCTGCTCGATGTCTGGTTCAAGGATGCGAACCACGGCATGGCCGTCGGCGCCTACGGTGCGTTGATCGAAACCACCGATGGCGGCAGGACGTGGGCGGACGTCAGCGACCGCCTCGACAACGAAGACCAATATCACCTCAACGCCATCGCCCAGATCAAGGACGCCGGGCTGTTCATTGTGGGCGAGCAGGGCAGCATGTTCCGCTCCAGCGATGAGGGCCAGACCTGGGAAAAACTTGAAGGCCCCTATGCAGGCTCGTTGTTCGGCGTGATCGGCACGGCCCAGCCGCAGACCCTGCTGGCCTATGGCCTGCGCGGCAACCTGTACCGTTCCACGGATTTCGGCAGCAACTGGGAGCCGGTGGCGTTGAACGCCACGCGCGGTGCGTTGGAGTTCGGCCTGTCGGGCGCCACGTTGCTCGATGATGGCACCCTCGTCGTGGTCGGCAACGGCGGCAGCGTGGTGGTCAGCCATGACGATGGCGTGACGTTCAGTGTGTTCAACCGCCCGGATCGCATTTCGCTGTCGTCCGTGACGGCGGCAGGCAATGGCAACTTGATTCTAGCCGGGCAGGGTGGCGTGCGTGTCGCCACGCCGACTGGCGCAGAACTCGTAAAACAATAATAAGGGCGGGGAAAGCATGAGCAGTCATCACAACGATAAAGCGACCCTCCTTGAGCGCCTGATCTTCAACAACCGTCCGGCGGTGATTGTCATCTGCCTGCTGGTGAGCATTTTCCTGTTCTGGCAGGCGACCCTGATTCGCCCCTCCACCAGTTTTGAAAAGATGATCCCCCTGAAGCACCCCTTCATCGAAAAGATGATGGAACACCGCAACGACCTGGCCAACCTGGGCAACACGGTGCGCATCTCGGTGGAGGCCAAGGACGGTGACATCTTCACTCAGGCTTATATGGAGACCCTGCGTCAGATCAACGACGAGGTGTTCTATATTCCCGGCGTCGACCGCTCCGGTCTCAAGTCGCTGTGGAGCCCCAGCGTGCGCTGGACCGAAGTCACCGAAGAAGGCTTCGCCGGGGGCGAAGTGATCCCACAGAGCTATAACGGCTCGGCGGGAAGCCTCGACCAACTGCGCAACAACGTGCTCAAGTCCGGCCAGGTCGGACGCCTGGTGTCCAACGATTTCAAGTCGAGCATCGTCGACATCCCGCTGCTCGAGTCCTACCCCGACCCGCAGGACCAGGGCAAGCTATTGGCCCTGGACTACCGCAAGTTCTCCCATGAACTCGAAGACAAGATCCGCGACAAGTTCGAAGCGCAGAACCCCAACGTCAAGATCCACATCGTCGGCTTCGCCAAGAAGGTCGGCGACCTGATCGACGGCCTGGTGATGGTGGTGATGTTCTTCGGCATTGCGTTCGTCATCACTCTGATTCTGCTGCTGTGGTTCACTCATTGCCTGCGCAGCACCGTCGCGGTGTTGAGCACCACGCTGGTGGCGGTGATCTGGCAGCTCGGGCTGATGCACTTTTTCGGTTTCGGTCTCGACCCGTACTCGATGCTGGTGCCGTTCCTGATTTTTGCCATTGGCATTTCCCACGGCGTACAGAAGATCAACGGCATCGCGCTGCAATCCAGTGAAGCCGATAACGCGTTGACCGCCGCACGTCGCACGTTCCGCCAACTGTTCCTGCCTGGGATGATCGCGATCCTGGCCGACGCGGTGGGCTTCATCACCCTGCTGATCATCGATATCGGCGTTATCCGCGAGCTGGCGATCGGCGCGTCGATCGGTGTCGCGGTGATCGTGTTTACCAACCTGATCCTGTTGCCGGTGGCGATCTCCTACGTCGGTATCAGCCAGCGTGCGATCGCCAAGAGCAAGAAAGATGCGCATCGCGAACACCCGTTCTGGCGCCTGCTGTCCCGGTTCGCCAGCGCCAAAGTCGCGCCGGTGTCGATTCTGCTCGCATTGATCGCCTTCGGCGGCGGCCTGTGGTACAGCCAGAACCTCAAGATCGGCGATCTCGACCAAGGCGCGCCGGAACTGCGCCCGGATTCGCGCTACAACAAGGACAACAACTTCATCATCAGCAACTACTCCACCAGCTCCGATGTATTGGTGGTGATGGTCAAGACCAAGGCCGAAGGCTGCTCGCGTTATGAAGCCATGGCACCCATCGATCAGTTGATGTGGAAGATGCAGAACACCGAGGGTGTTCAGTCGGCCATCTCGCTGGTGACGGTATCCAAGCAGATGATCAAGGGCATGAACGAAGGCAACCTGAAATGGGAAACCCTGTCGCGCAACCCCGACGTGTTGAACAACTCCATCGCCCGTGCCGATGGCCTGTACAACAACAATTGCTCCCTGGCGCCGGTGCTGGTGTTCCTCAACGATCACAAGGCCGAAACCCTCGACCGTGCGGTACATGCGGTGCAGGACTTCGCCAAGGAAAGCAACAAGGACGGTCTGGAGTTTATCCTCGCCGCCGGTAACGCCGGGATCGAAGCGGCCACCAACGAGGTGATCAAGCAGTCGGAGCTGACCATTCTGGTCCTGGTGTACCTGTGCGTGGCCACCATGTGCATGATCACGTTCCGTTCCTGGGCGGCAACGTTGTGCATCGTGCTGCCGCTGGTGCTGACTTCGGTGCTGGGCAACGCACTGATGGCGTTCATGGGGATCGGCGTCAAGGTCGCGACCTTGCCGGTGGTGGCGTTGGGCGTGGGGATCGGTGTCGACTATGGCATCTACATTTACAGCCGCCTGGAGAGTTTCCTGCGGGCTGGCCTGCCGTTGCAGGAAGCGTACTACCAGACCCTCAAGTCGACCGGCAAAGCCGTATTGTTCACCGGCCTGTGCCTGGCAATCGGCGTGTGCACCTGGATTTTCTCGGCCATCAAGTTCCAGGCCGACATGGGCCTGATGCTGACCTTCATGCTGCTGTGGAACATGTTCGGTGCACTGTGGCTGCTGCCGGCGCTGGCACGCTTCCTGATCAAGCCCGAGAAGCTGGCGGGGCAGAAGGGCAATTCGTTGTTTGCCCACTGAGGTCTGGGGCGGGTGGCGGCATGCCCTGGTGCCCATCAACCAGGAGGCAAATTACTCCTGTGGCGAGGGAGCTTGCTCCCGTGGCGGCCTGTCAGCCGACCGCGATGTGGGTCGTGTACATATCCATTGCTGCGGTAACGGCGGCTTATGGTTCCGCTCTTACAGCGGC
This sequence comes from Pseudomonas sp. ICBG1301, assembly GCF_016918385.1. Classification (NCBI taxonomy): domain Bacteria; kingdom Pseudomonadati; phylum Pseudomonadota; class Gammaproteobacteria; order Pseudomonadales; family Pseudomonadaceae; genus Pseudomonas; species Pseudomonas sp. ICBG1301. The sequence continues at coordinate 767,967 of NZ_JAEKGB010000002.1, read as the reverse complement.
TCACTTTTGGAGAGGCCCAAAAGTAAGCAAAAGGCCTTCGCCCCACCACTCGGCACCTCGCTCAGGCTCGGTGTGCCCGAACACAGGCTTGAATCCGTGGGCCGCCGCCACGCGCCATCCATGGCGCGGGGCGGCTAACCCGGCGTCCTGCCGGGTTACCCACGGATTCAAGCCTGCGTTCGGCCAGCGTGGTTTAACGGGGCGCCTAAGATCAGGATCAAAAGCAGATCAAAAACATAGGCGGTGAGTCAGGGTTGTCATGGGTGCTGGCAACTCAGAGCTTGAGGAACAGCTTCTGGTCCAGCGGTGGTTCGATCTTGGCCCGCACGATGCTGTTCAAGGGTTGGTTGTTGCGCCCGGCATTCTCCACCAGGTCTTTCTGGGTCATGTAGCGCTGCTCGGGCAGTTTCAGGTGCGCGGCGCTGTAGGTATTTCGTGCGGTGGTCGTGTTGGGGTAGTGGAAGTGCGCATACCAGAGCACGTTGGTACTGTTTTTCTCACGAACAGCGTACTCCGTGAGAAAGTCCGCGCCCTTGAGCTTTTTGCCACGGGTGACCAGGCTGATGTCGACGCGCCCATGGGTCCATAGGTAATCGATGTTCTCCGCTCGGGGGAGCTGGCGCAGGTAGCCGTCACAACGGTGCATGATCGCGCGCTCGCGCATGGCCTTGGCGGCATTTTTCCACGTTTCGACCAACGCTTTGGTTTCACTGGCTGCGCCGTGGTTGGCCTGGGCGTCCTGTGCGACTTGCTCAAGCTGGTCGGCCTGGGCTTCGAGCATGTCGCTCCAATCGCGAGGGTTGACGGTCTCCCGGCGAGCCGGATCATCCAGTTTCTTCTTCTGGAACTGGATCGAGCGCTCGATGCCGGCCTGTTCACCCATCAGTTTGCGGGCCGTGCCGATGGAGGCCGACAGCGGCTTGGGTGATGGCACGGAGGGGGAACTGACTGGCTCTGCGCTGACGATCTGGACCCAGTCACCCTCGGTCGAGTGCCAGCTGTAACTGCTCAGGGGTTGGCCGGTGCGGGAGTCAAGCACGTCGATAATCGGGATATCCTGGCCGGGTTGTGTATCACGTAACGTACCCACCAGGGTTTGTTTGTCGCGGGTCTTGAAGACCTTCTTGTTCAGCGATTTGCGCGCCCTGTCGTCACGGCGCGGGGCGACCGGTGGCAAATGCTGTTCTTCGCGCATCAGGTCCGCCAGCTCGACCTGGGCCTGGGTGATGACTTCTTGCAGGCACTCAAGATAACGCTTGCCATAGAACACACGGACGCTGTCGGGGCCGGTCTCTTGCAAGGCGTGCGCATTGTTGAATTCGGCCTGATATTTTTCGATCAGGTTGCTCAACACCGCGATACGTTCCTCGCCGGTGTAACCCTCATGTTGTTGCAGCTCGATATGGGAGTTCGCGGCGGCGTTCAGGTCGGCCTGGTTGAAGCGGTCGCGGAAAAAGGCTTCTTCGGGGGAGCGGGGGTCGATGGTTCGGTCCAGGCTCAACTCCCGCAGCGCGCTGAGGCGCTCCATGGTGGCGGTGAACACCTGATTGGCCGGTGGCTGCGGGAATTCCTTGATGAACGCCTCCGCGAGTTTCTTATTACCGGGGCAGTCGTTCTTCCATTCGTTCAGCACCTGGTTATAGGCTTGGGCGGCCTCAATCTGGCGCCCGAGGCGCTCGACGTGGTCAGCCATGTTCTCGATCAGATCGGCGTAGGCGCCGGGCTCATTGCGTTGGGTTCGTTCAATCAGCTTTGCGAGCGGCTCACCGGACTTCGCATGGGTGAACTGGTCGTTGACGTACACGTGATCGATCGTGCGTGAAAGCAGGGTGGCGGCGATGGCCTTGTACTGGTCCCCGCGTTTTTCCCGGAAAAGATTGAAATTCATCGCAGGGTTATCGCTGCTCAGCGCCTGGATCGCAATGCGCCTGTGGGCAAGCATTGCATTGGCGTTTTTCTGATCGTCTTCGAAGCGCATGCGCATCAAGGTCGACAGGTCTTTATTCTTCCTCAACTCTTGTTGGTACTGTTGCGCAAAGCCGGCACCACGCTCGCCACTGTTTACCAGGCCCCATAGCGTCCTCAGGGTTTTGTTCGACTTGCGCAGGGCTTCATCGGTTTCGTTCAAGCGCATATCACTGGTTTCGATGGCGCCCACCAGCGGTTGCATCGAGGCCACTTGTTCGGCGTATCGCCTGAGCATCGCATCGCTGAGTTCGATATTGCGGTCCAGAGTGGCTTTCATCCGTTCGCTGGCCCTGGGCATGCCGCCACGCAGTTTGGGGCGGGTGTCGAACTGCCATTGCCCCTTGGCGTCACGGGTCAGCGGCGGACCCGTGAGGGTTCTGTTTTGCTCGTTGATCACGAACGGACCATCCAGGTCCCTGGCGACACGATACCAATGGTTCTCGATGCAGGCGTGAAGCTTGCCATCGACGAGGTATAGGCCCGCCCGCGCGCCACTTTGAATGGGGGTGGTTGTACCGGTCGGTTTCGGTACGCTGAACGATTGAATGTGGGCGCGTTGCGAGGGGCTCAAATCACGCGGGCTGGAAAACGAGAAGTCAAAGGGTTGGTCGTGCGTGAGCAGGCCTTTGGCAACCGGTGCGGCGTCTGGCTCGACCACTACCCGCGGTACCTGGGATGTATCTCCGGCGGGTCGGCGCAACGGGGAAGAAACTTCCGGCCGCTGGTTAAAAGGCACATTGCCCACGGCGCGTTCCGGTGGGCGCACAGGCGTGGCATGGCTTAACAACGTGGCCACATTGACCAGCAGGTCCACCATCGCTCCCGCAGGGTCGGAGTTTTTCGGGTCGCTGGCCTGCCTGATGTCGTTTTCGACACTGGCCAGTTGCAGCAGCCAGCCGGCCATGGCGCCGGGGCCGCGCAATACCGGCAACAGGGTATTGAACAGTAACCAGCCCAACTCCTTGTAGGAGGCCCAACGACTCTGGATATCCGAGGTGGACTGGCCTTGGGCGAGGGTGACCAGGCTTTGGGTATTGGTAGTGAACAAGTGCTGCATCAACTTGCCGTCCCGTAAGTCCTTGCGCAGTTTCTCGCAGGCGCCATATCCGTCGATGGCCAGGCTCGTCGGGGCGGGTGTGGCGGGCGCATCGAACTCGTTAAAGACCCCGTAGCGGGCAATATGCGGCGTCTTGAAGCCGCCGTTGCCGTAGATCGCCCGCACCTTGTCGCTTGGCAGCCAGGCCAAAACGCTCTGTTGCAGAGGCCCCGGGGCCTGGATCGCAGCGAGCAGGGCATCGCGGCTGGCAAATTCCTGCAAAACCGGTGACAACTGCGGACGGTAGAGCAGGTGAGGGCCGTATGCAGGGTTTTGCGGTTCTATCAGGAACATATTGGCGACGACGTCCGGTGTGGCGCCGGGTTTGCGCACAAATGCCAGGGGGCGCAGGGTAATCGCTTGACCGTCGACCTCCCGTGGGCCGGTGCCGGGCCGGGTCACGATTTCCACCAACCGATAGCCCGTCTCGGTGATGCCGGCTTCGCCCTTTAACTTGAGCTCAAGCGCTTGCAGGGTCAGTTGTAGCGGCACTTGTTCAATGAAAAGCTTTGCGCGTGCCCTGGCTTCGTCGGTATCGCTGAGCAGGTGCTGATTGAGCAATGCGGGGTAGTGTTTGCCGATATCGATCGTGGTGATCAGATCCTTGAGCATCTGTGGCAATTCGGGGTCTTTGATCAGTTGCCCGCGCAGGCGAACATCCATGGCACCGGCGGGCAGCCCCGCAAGATTCTCCAGGGCCATGTCCACCAGGCTCATTTTCACCGGCTCGATGTAACCACTGCCCAGATCGCCGACCGGCACCTTGAAGGTCACTTCCAGATCTTTGGCGGCGTAGCCCTTGGAGGCCAGGTGGGCGTTGAGCTGTTGTTCGGCGTAAGTACGGATATCGGGAATATCCGTGAGGAACGTGCGGCCCTGGTTGCGCTGCACGCTGCTGGCCAGTTCCAGTGCCTGACGCTGGTAAGCGAAGCGCTCGGCGTCGGTGGCCTGGGTCAGCCATCCAGGCAGGTAACGGGGGCGGGTTGATGCCGTGTTGTTGAACCACATGGCCGTATCGCTGGCTTGGGAAAACAGCTGTTCCAGATCGCCGGCACGGCTGTTGGCCGGCAACTGTATTGCGTCCAGGTTTTGCAGTTGGCGGTCGAGCATCACGGCCGCCTGGGTATCAAAAATGTTGCCGTCCGGCTCCCGGCGCTTCCAGGTGAGGCGGTCGAACTTGAAGGACTGGTTAAGCTGGTGCTCCCATGCCTGTGTGAACGCCTCCAGGGAGGCGTAAGGCGTGACCTTGCCCGCAGCGGTGGCGTGCAGCACCAACGTTTCGCCGCCGATATTGCGGGTGATCAGCAGGCTCGGGTCCGAATGAGTGGCTGTGATCCCCGCTTGCTCAAGGGTTGTATCCACGATGAACGCGCGCGCGGCGGATTCGCCATAACGGCTGTTGCGTTCGCTGAGGTCGGGGTAGCCGGTGATCTGGTCCAGGGTTTCACGCTGGGTCGCGCTGAGGCCGGGTTGCTGGAGGCCGGCGATGCGCAGCGTATCCTTGAGTGTGTCGCTGAGCCAGCGCCAGCGGCTGGTACCGGCAAACGCGTCCTGCCCCCAGTAATGGCTTAACGCATCGGCGTAAGCGGCCTTCAGGTTGGGACGCAGGCTGCGGATGGCCAGTTCCATGGAGTAGGTGTCCAGGGGCGTGGCTCGGTTGCCGCTGGCGTCGACGACTTTGAGGGTGGTCGCCGTGTCGCGGCTTACCCATTTGGCGCCTTCGGGCAACGCCAGTTCGCCGCCGCTGGCCATGTGCTCGAGCGCCAGGTCCAGCAGCGGGGTCAAGGTGTATTGCAGGGGATCCGTCGAGATCGGTACGGCCAGAGCGGTGTTGGCGCTGTTGAAGCTCAACGTGGGGTAGCGCTGGTTCAAGAGCGAGTCCAACTGCGCGGCCACCACGGAGCGCAACGTCGGGCGTGTGGCGAATTGGTTGGCGACGACACTGGCCGGCGTATCGGCAGCCGGAACGCCCTGGGCGTTCTCTTTCAAGCGGCCTTGCAGGCCCAGCGGCGGCTGGATTGAACGTATTGGCCTTGGAGGTGTTGAAAGCGGCGCCACGGCCGCTGCCGGTTCATCGGCAGGGGGCAGGGGGGCCATCGGCAGTGACACGGAGAAAAGATGAGGACGGGCGTTGATCGACGGCATGCAAGCGCTTCCTTGGCGGAGTGAAAAGAAATCAGCGCCGCGAAAGTACTGGGTTGTCGGCCAGCTAACGGTGCAAATGCGTTATGAACTGTTTCCAGTGCTGCGCGAGATCTTTGCCAACGCCCCGGTTGACGCGGGCCGGACACGTTTGTGTCGACGTATTTGCAGCCGGCCTGCCCGCAAAATCGGCACTGCCCCCGACACCCTGGGCTATCATTGGCGCTTTCCCGTAAATGATTGACTGCCATGACTGCCCAAACCCTGACCGCCGCCCTTGAAAATGCCGACATGCTCGAAATTGATGGCTTGCACGCCTTTGATTTCGTGTTGGACGACAGCAAACTGCTGATTACCGCGATGGACGGCCGTGCCGAAAAACGCTGGAGCTTCAGCCTGGAACAGGTACGGGCCGCGACCTTTGATGACACCTTGCAAAGCTGGACGCTCACGGGCGAGTCGGGCGAGCACCGCCTGGTCTGCCTGAGTGCGTTTACCGGCAACAATAACGATGAGGATGAAGCGGATGATCATGCGTAAATTCTGGCCCCTGCTGATGGCCGGCAGTGTGGGTGCAATGTCGGTGCAGGCTGCACCTGCCGACACCTATGAACTGCTGGTGGGCAGCTACACCGCCGGCACCAGTGAAGGGATCTACCGGCTGCAGTTCGACAGCCGTACCGGCCGGTTCAACGGCAAACCTGCGCTGGCGGCCAAGACGGCCAACCCGTCCTGGCTGACCCTTTCCAAGGACCAGAAGCATCTGTTCGTGGTCAATGAGAACGGCCCGGGCCAGAAAGACCCGGTCGGTCGGGTGAGCAGCTACAGCATCGACCCGCAGAACCATCAGCTGACCTTGATCAACCAGGTGCAGAGCCTGGGCAATGAGCCGACTCACTCAAGCGTGGCGGCCGATGGACATTACCTGTTCATCGCCAACTATTCGGTACTGGAAGATCCGGGCGGAAGCCTGGCTGTCCTGCCGGTGGACGCTGCCGGCAAGCTGTCGGCTCCGGTGCAATTGAGCGCGCACCCGGCCAGCCGCGTGAACCCTGAGCGCCAGGCGTCCAACCATGTGCACTCGGTGGTGTCGTCTCCGGACGGCAAGTATGTGTTTGTCCAGGATCTGGGGGCGGACAAGTTGTTTGCCTACCGTTACGACCCCAAGGCCAACCACGAACTGCCCCTGACCCCGGCCAACCCGGCATCGGTGCAACTGCCACCGGGCAGCGGCCCGCGTCACTTGCTGTTCAGCGCCGATGGCAAGCACGCCTGGCTGACCACGGAGATGAGCGCGCAAGTAGCCGTTTTCGACTACAACGATGGCAAGCTCAGCCAGACCCAACTGGTGGACTTTGCCGCCGGGCAGCCGGTGTCCGACAAGGCCGGTGCTGCGCTGCACGCGTCCAGCGATGGCAAGTTCCTGTACGTGAGCAACCGTGGCACCGCCAACCAGCTGCTGGTGTTCAGCGTTGACCCGGCTACCGCGCACCTCAAGGAGATCCAGCGCCGTTCCGTGGAGGGCGACCACCCGCGCGAGTTCAGCCTGGATCCGAGCGGCAAGTTCCTGCTGATCGCCAATCAGAAAAGTAACGAGATTGTGGTGGTCGAGCGCGACCCCAAGACGGGGTTATTGGGCAAAACCGTGCAAAAACTGCCGATCGATGCGCCCAGCGACCTCAAGTTCCTGGTGCGTCAATAAGCCACAGGCCCCGTACAGCGGGGCCTGAAGCTTTCTATTAATTCTATTAATAGCGGCTACTGTTTCAAAGCATTTCTAAGGTTTAACCCTCGGGCGTAAGTTTGGTTCCAAGGCCTTCCAAGGCCACTTAATCAAACGAACACGAGGGTTACCGCCATGAACTTCAATCTCTTTTCGGTCATTGCCGCTTCCGCTGTTTCCGCCACCGTGGCCCTGCCTGCTGCTGCCAGCGTGGAAGTGACCGGCAAAAAATCCAGCACCAGCGCCTACACCCAGAAATACCTGCAACAGAGCGCTAATTTCTACGCCGCACTGGACCACAAGACCCAACAGTAGGAGTGAGCTTCAGGGTTTTGCCATCACCGCAATAAACAGCGGCGACTCCAGAAAACGTTGTAACCATTTCTGCAGCCGCCGATACGGTGTCGCGGCAAACCACTCCCGGTCCACATGGGCAAACTGGCGCACGAACGGCGCCAGTGCCGCATCCGCCAGGCTCATATGCTCAGCCAGCAGGTATTCATGCTGGGTCAGCAAACCTTCCAGCTTCTGCAAAAACACCTCGCCTTCGGCCCGATAATGCTCCATCGGGTGTTCGGGATAACGGTCGGCGTACTTGTATCGATTCAAGTGATGTTTGAATACCTGGTCATTCTCGGCAATCAGCGCCAACACCGCCGGGTCACCTTGCAGCAGCCAATCATCAGGGTCGTGCTGTGCCAGCGCCCATTGCATGATCGGCAGGCTCTCGTCGATCACCTGGCCCGCCACACTCAATACCGGCACCGTGCCCTTGGGTGACAGCGCCAGCATCTCGGCCGGCTTTGCCTTGAGGCTCACCTCGATAATGCGCACGGCCAACCCGCAATAACGCAGGGCCAGGCGCGCACGCATCGCGTACGGGCAACGCCGGAACGAATACAGCAGCGCCTCGCTCACTTGACCTCCAGGGTGCTCAACCCGTTGCCCTGGCGCTTGACCTGGATCTGCACCGGGATGCGCTCATGCATTTCCTGCACGTGGGAAATCACGGCCACCTTGCGCCCCTGGGCCTGCAAACCGTCCAAGGCGTCCATTGCCAATTGCAGTGATTCGGGGTCGAGGCTGCCGAAGCCTTCGTCGATGAACAACGACTCGATCTTCAACGTGCTGGACGCCATCGAAGCCAGGCCCAACGCCAGCGCCAACGACACCAGGAACGTCTCGCCACCGGACAACGAGTGCACCGAGCGCAGTTCATCGCCCATTTCCGTATCCATCACCAGCAGCCCAAGCATGCTGCCGCCACGTTTGAGGCGGTAGCGGCGCACCAGTTGGCGCAGTTGCACGTTGGCGTGGTGCACCAGCAGGTCGAGGTTGTAGGCCTGGGCGATTTTGCGGAAGGTATCGCCGGTGGCCGAGCCGATCAGCGCGTTCAGGCGTGCCCAGCGCTGCCATTCGTCATAGGCCTGGGTGATTTGTTCTGCCAGCGCCTGGTTGGCGTCCTGACGCCGCTGGTCCTCGACTTGCCGCGCGCGCAGCGCGTCGCAGTGCTTCTCGTCTTCGGTCAGGTGCTGATTGAGGGCCGCGAGGCTGTTGTCCAGTTGCTCGGCTTCCAGGTTGCCATTGTGCTGGGCCTGGTGTTCGGCAAGGCGTTGTTCGCGCTCCTGCAGCAGCACCCTGGCTTGCTCCACGGCTTTTTCGCTGTGTTGCAACTGCTGGCGCAGCGTACTGATTGCGTGGTCATCGAACGCCAGCAAGCGGGTGAGGCCGGCGTCATCCAGCTCGGGATGCAGGGCACGCCATTCGCCCAGGCGCAGGTCGAGGGTGTGTTGCTCGGCGCTGAGTGCCTGTTGGCGTTCCTGCTGGGCCTTGAGGTCGGCGGCCAGCTGGATCAGCGTGTTGCGCAAATCTTGCAACTGTTGGTTGGCGTCGGTTTCGTGTTGACGAGCTTGCGCCACCGCCTGGTCCAATTGCTGTTGCCAGTGTTCGGCGCTGGGGTATTCGCCCAACAAGGTGCCGAGTGTTTCCTGGGCCGCTTGCTGCTGGGCAGCCAGTTCCGCGACCTGCTGACGCAAGCCCTCCAGTTGTTGCTGGCGATGCTGCTGATGGGTCTGTTCTTTCTCGATGGCTTGCCGGCGCTCTTGCTGCTCGGCGTGTTCATCGCGCTGCTGTCCCAGTTGCTCTAGGCGCTGGCTGACCTGCTGGTCCAACTGCATGAAGGTCGCAGCCGGCTCGCGGCGCAGGCCGTCCAGGGTGGCGGCGGGCAGCAGGTTGGCGAAGGCGCTGAGTTCTTCTTCAAGGCGGTCGCGGTCATTGGACAGCTCGCGTTGCTGGTCTGCCAGCAACTGGCGCGCTTGCTGGCTGGCCTCCTGGGCGGCTTGCAGTTGTTGCTGCAGGCGCCCGGCGTTTTGCTGCAGGTTGAGCAGGGCGCCCTGGCGTTGTTCATCCTGGCTGATACTTTGCGTCAACTGGTTGAGTTGCTGGGCCAGCCAGGCGCTGCGCTGAGGCGGCTCCTGATTGAACAGCGCGGCGTACAGCGGATGGGCTTCCAGGCTGGGTTTGAGCGCCAGTTGCTGCGCCGCCAACTGCTCCTGCTGTTCCAGAAAACCCTTTTGCTGGGCGATCAAACCGCCCACTTCGCCACGCAGCTCGGTGAGTGTTTCCTTGAGGCTGTCGACCGCTTTCTGCGCCGTGGCCTCTTCATTTTCGTCATGGCGGCCGAGGCTTTGCAGCAGCGCCTCGGGCTGGTGGTACGGGTGCTCATGGCTGCCGCACACCGGGCACGGCTGGTCGTCTTGCAACTGCTCGCGCAACTCCTCGACGCTGGCACTGCGGGCCAGGCGCTGGCGCTCCAGCAATTGCTTGGTCACCGTGAGGGTTTGCTCGGCCACGGCCAATTCAGCCTTGGCTTGCAGGCCCGCCTGGTTGAGCTTTTCTCGCTGCTGCTGGGCCTGCACGAGTTTTTGCGTCAGCGCATCGCTCTGTTGATCCAGCTGTTGCTGGCTGTCCCACAGGCGTGTGAGATCTTCGAAGGCGCGTTGCTGCTTGCGATTGTCCTGAAGCAGGCTGGCGAGCAATTGGATTTGTTCGGCAACGGCGTGGGGTTCGGCGCCGGCTTCCTGGTACAACAGCTCCAAGGCTTCGCGCTGCTGGGTGAACTGCTCGGCGGCGGCGCTGGCACGCTGTTCCAGCTGCGGCAGTTCGGCCTGGCCTTTGTTCAGGCGATTGCCGATCAGCATCAGTTGCTGCAGGCGGTCGCGGTAGGCGGCCCAGGCCTCACTCAGCGGTGCGAGGGCGCTGCTGCGCTCAAGTTCGTTGGCCAGATGTTGCAGGCGCTCGCCCACTTGCGCTTGTTTCTCCAACAAGCCATCGAGTGCGACCTGGCCCTGGGTGCAGGCGGTTTCCTGCACGTGCTGGTCTTCGGTGCGCTTGGCCAGGTCTTTGCTCAAGCGGGCGAGGGTGCTCTGCTCTTCGAAGGCCCGGCGCAATAACGGCACGGCGTCGGCCTGATTTTTCAAGGCCTCGGTCAGGGCCGACTGAGCGGCGGCGTGCTGTTGTTGTGCCTGCTCTTGTCGGCTCTGCAACGCGGTTTGCTGCTCGATGTGCTGCGCAATCTGCGTGGCGAGCGGCGCCAGCAAGGTGCCCAGTTCGGCCTGTCGGGCGAAATGATGGCGCTGCGCCGCCAACTGCTCCAGGCGGCTTAAGTCCTGGCGTTGCTGGCCCTGGTCATGCCATTGCTGCTCGGCGTGCTGCAACTGTTCGGCGGCGGCTTGCCGGCGTTCCTGCCATTCGCGTAGCTCCTTGAGCCACGTATGTTGCAATTCCAACTGCTTGAGCTGTGCCTGCCGGGTCTTGAGCTGTTGCTGTGCTTCGGCCAATTGTTGATCGAGTTCGGCCCGCGCTTCGGGGGCCAGCGGCACTACACCGGTGGCTTGGTCCTGCAGCTGCTTGTGGGCTTCCTTGGCGTCCTTGGCTTTGTCGAACGCACGGCGACCCAATTGCGTGTAAAGCGCGGTGTCGGTGAGTTTTTCCAGCAGTTCGCTGCGTTCGTTATCGTTGGCCTTGAGGAACGCACTGAACTCGCTTTGCGCCAGCAATACGGCACGGGTGAACTGCTCAAAGTTCAGGCCCAGGGCCTGTTCCAGCTGGGCCTTGTATTCGGTTTTCTGGCTGGCCAGCAGTTGATCGCTGTCCAGGTCGATCAGGCTTTGCCGGCTGTTCTGCAATTTGCCGCTGGCCTTGTCGCGGGCGCGGTTGGCTTCCCAGCGCGCACGGTAGCGACGGCCACTGACGCCGACGAAGTCCACCTCGGCGTAACCGCCGCCGGTGCCACGTCGCAGCAGGGTGCGTGGGTCGCCGATGGAAATGTCGCTGTCGGCATCGGGCATCTTGGCCTGGCCGGTGTCGCCCAGGCGCGGCACGGCGCCGAACAACGCCAGGCATAACGCATCGAGCAGCGTGCTTTTACCCGCGCCGGTCGGCCCGGTAATCGCGAACAATCCGGCACTGGCCAAGGGCTCGGCGGTGAAGTCGATTTCAAACGGCCCAGCCAGGGAGGCGAGGTTTTTCAGGCGGATGGCGAGGATCTTCATGGCTGTTCATCCTCCTGTTGCACTTCCTGGAGCAGCACGGCGAAATCCTTCAAGGTCTGTTCATCCACTTCGCTGCCGTAACTGTCCTGCCAGGCGCGGCTGAACAGTTCCTGGGGCGTGAGCTGGTCGAGTTCAACCAGGCGCTCTTCATCGCGGTCTTCGCGGTTGCCCGCGCCTGCGTATTCGGCGGCGATGCGTACCAGGCGCACGGCTTTGCCTTGCAGGGCGGTTTCGATTTGCTGGCGCAGGTCCGGCTGCGGCTCGTCGAGGCGCACACGCACCTCCAGCCAAGGGTGGCGCTGGGTTTCGGCAAGCAGGTCGATGTCGGGCAAGTCGCCCAGTTGCTTGAGGATATCGGCCAGGGGCGCGGCTTCCAGGCGTTGCAGATTGACCGAACGGGGGATCAGGCGCGGTTCGACGTTCACCAGCCGCTCGCCCTGAAACGTTACGTCAAGAATCTGGTGCTTGTAGCCGATTTCGGAAAACGACAGCGGAATCGGCGAGCCGGAATAACGAATACGTTCTTCACCATTCACCTGCTGCGGCTTGTGCAAATGACCGAGGGCGACATAGCCCACACGGTTATCGAACAGGCTGGCGGGCAGTGCTTCGGCATTGCCGATGATCAGGCTGCGCTCGGAGTCTTCCGACACCGAACCACCGGCCATATGCGCGTGGCTGATGGCGATCAACGCCTGGCCCTTTTTGCGTTTGGCCTTGGCTGCAGCGATCAGCCATTCATGCACCTGGCCGATACCGCGCAGGTAATCGTCCCCCAAGTGAGCGCCGGTGACTTCCGCCGGGCGCAGAAACGGCAGCGCCAGGCACCATGCGGCGATCTTGCCTTTGGCATCCGGCAGGGGAATCAGCAGGCGTTCGGCGTCGAGTTGCCCGTCGTCCAGCCACAGCACCCGGCCCAACGCATGGGTGCGCAAGCGGCGCATCAACGGCGCCGGCAATTCGATGCGCGAGCCGGAATCGTGGTTGCCGGCAATCATCACAATGGTGAGCTTGGGGTTTTGCTCGTGGGCGCTGATGATGAAATCGTATAGGCGCTCCTGGGCCTTGAGCGGCGGGTTGACCGTGTCAAAGATATCGCCGGCGATCAGCAACGCATCCGGCTGCTCGGCTTTTAATTGGCCCAGCAGCCACTCAAGGAAACAGGCGTGTTCGAAGTCGCGTTCCTGGCCGTGGAGGTTTTGGCCCAGGTGCCAGTCGGAGGTATGAAACAGACGCAAGGCGAATTCCGTGGAAAGATGAAAAGGAGGGGAGTTTACCTGTAAAGCGGTGGGAGGGGGCCGGCTCAAATGCACAGTCAGTAAGGCGCAACGCTGTCCTGTGGCGAGGGAGCTTGCTCCCGTTGGGCCGCGAAGCGGCCCCAGCTTCTGGTTTGAAAAGACTGGGCCTGCTACGCAGTCCAACGGGAGCAAGCTCCCTCGCCACAGGTTACCCGCTGCCTGCTCTATCGCTTAACTGACTGGCATTTGAGCAAGCTCCTCCCACCGCTATTTGGGGTACAGCGGCGGCAAGCTGGTGGTGTCGGTGGCCGGGGTTTGGGTGCGTTCGGTCATGGGGATGGCTTTTACGGCGCGCCACAGGTCTTCGCCCAGCCAGTACTGGCCGCTCTCGCTGTACAACGCGCCATTGAGGCCATCCAGGGCGTCGGACAGCGGCACGAATCGCGCCGCCATGTCCGCCAGGGTTTCCGGCTGTTGCCGCGCCCAGGCGTCCAGTGCCTGGCGTGTGGCTTGTGGGTCGTTGGCCTGGGTGGCGCGCTTGAGGTCGTCGAGCAGGGTGCGTGGGCTCGGGCCGGTCTGCGCGGTGCGTTGTACGGCGGGTTGCCGGCGCGCGCGCCACCACAGGCCGAAGCCGAGCAGGGTGGTGCAGGCGAGCAGCAGTGTGCTGAGTTGCCACAGCCACAGGCGGTCATCGTCCGGTGCGGTGATCACGGTCGGCGTGGCGGGTGTGTCCACCACCAGGCTGGGGTTGGTGGCCACTTGCAGGGTGCGGGGCGGCAGGCTGGTGCGTTCGAGGTGGTCTTCGTGAGTGTTCCACCACACCACTTCCATTGCCGGCAGCTCCAGGGCTCCGGCGCGGGTCGGCACCAGCGCTTCGCGGTCTTCGCGGCTGCCGATCAGGCCGCGGTCGCTGCTCTGGTTGCCGAGTACCGGTTGATCCGGGTAGCGCCGCAGGCCACCGACGTCGGTACTCGGCAGGGCCGGCAGTTGCGCGCTGGAGAGACCTTCGGCCTTGACCGTGAGGCTGCGGGTCAGGGAGTCGCCGACTTGCAGGTGGTCGGGCTCGGGGTTCCAGGCTTCGCTCAGGGTCAGATTGCGTGCGGGTATCCACGGCGCATCCGCCGGGTACAGCGCCGGCTTGGGCTTGACGGTCAGCGGCAGTTCGGCCGAGCTGACGTGGATCAGCTTGCCTGGCTTGGTGCCTTGCAGCGTGTTTTCCTGGGGCGGGCGCGGTTCGACCAGCGTGGCGCTGAAGGTCTGCGCCGGAATCAGCAGGGCGCCGCTGTGCTGCGGATAGATCGCGTAACGGGTTTCGATCACCCCATGGCGGATGCTGTTGATGACCTTTTCGTAGGTACGCGATTCGCCCAATTGCTCGATCCGCGCATCGGGGATCTGCAACGGCGTCAGGCTGCTGTCGTCATACAGTGACACCGAATGGTAAACGCGCACCGTCAACAATGCCTGGGCCTGCACGTACACGCTGTTCTGGTCGAGGCTGGCCTCGATGAACACCGGCGCCAGTTCGGCGCTGGTGTTCTGGCTGGCGGTTTCCAGCACCTGCAGGCTGATCGGCTGGGTCTTGAGGTCGCCCACTTGCAGCGGCGGAATCACCACGGTGCCGTTTTCCCTGGGCAGCAGGGTGATGATCCAGCGCGTGGTGGCGTGGTTGTCGCCGCCCAGGGTGGTGAGCTGGTTGATCTGGCGCGTGCCGCTGACTTCGAACTGTGCATCGAGGGGGGACAGGTCGGGTTTGCCGAATTGGGTGACGTCGCTGGACTCCACCGTCAGCTCCACCGTTTCACCGGAGTTGACGCGGCTGCGATCGACGCTGGCGACCAGGTTCGCCGCCTGGGCGTGGCCTGTCGATAACGCGAGCAGGAGCAGAAGGGTGGTGCGGCGGCTCATCGAGTCTTGTCCTGATGTTGTTGCTGTTCGTACCAGAATTTGCGGCGCAGCAGTTCACCGGGGTTGTCCGGGATCTCCCGCAGCCATTGCTCCAGGGCCTGGCGATGTTCGCCGTCAAGGCTGGCATCGGTGGGGCGCAAGGGCGGCGTAGTGGTTTGCTCATCACCCAGCTCGCTGCCCGGCACCTCATTGCCGCCGGCCTTTGGCGAGGCGTTTGCCTGGCTGTCGGTATTGCCGGCTTCACCCTGGCCCTGGGTGGACTGCTCGCCACCGGTAGAGCTTTGCCCGCTGGCGCCCGGTTGCGCAGTTTGGCCGGGTTGGGTGGTTTCGTCATCCTCGTTTTTGACAGGCTGCGCCGGTTCGGGCTGGGCCTGTTCCTGGATCAGGCTCTCCACCAGGGCCTTGTTTTTCAACGCCGGTTGCAGGTCGGGCTGCGCTTCAAGGGCTTGTTCGTAGGCGTCGACCGCAGCCTCCAGGGCGCCGGACCTGGCCAGGGCATTACCGCGATTGTAGTGGGAATAGGCGTCATTGCCCTCGGCAAAACGTTTGATCGCTTCGGCATAGTTGCCGGCCTCGTAAAGCGCCACGCCTTGCCATTGCGGGTCTTCAAAGTGCTCGGCGGCTTCGGCCGGGCGTTTGTGCTTGAGCAGGTATTGCCCCTGCTGGTCGGGACGCAGCCACAGGTCCTGGAATTCAAAGGCATAGCTCGGTTGCGGCGCGCCCAGCCACAGCAGGGGTAAGCAGAACAGCCAGCCGCGACGCCCGGCGCAAGCGGCCAGCAGCAACAACGGCAGGAGCAGCCAGTAGCCCTGGTCGGCCCAGGTGTCGAGGTGCAGCAGTTGGCCGTCGTTGCGCAGGGCCTGCGGGCCGTCGAGCAGGCCGAGTTGGCGCAGGTCTTTATCATCCAGACGTGCGGCGCGGTAGCGGCCACCCATTTCACTGGCGAAGGCCTTGAGGGTCGGGCTGTCGAGGCGTGGTACCAGGATCGCGCCCTGATCATCCTTGAGGAACTCGCCACTCTCCTGGGTGACCGGGGTGCCTTCGCGGCTACCGATACCGAGGATCGACAACGCCGGGGCCTGCGCCCCTTGCAGCAGCAGGCGGATGCCCTGGCGTTCCTGTTTCGACAGCGACGAGCCCACCAGCAACAGTCGCCCCTGGCCGAGGCCGCCTTGCTTGAGCAGGGCCAGCGCCTTGTCCACCGCCAGATCGGCGCGATGGCCGGGCTCGGGCATGATCGAGGGGCGCAAGGCTTCCAGCAGGTTGCGGCTGGTGCCCAGGTCATCCGACAGCGGCACCAGGGTGTGGGCGCTGCCGGCATACACCACGATGGCGGTCGGCGCATTGCCCCGTGCCTGCAGCAAGTCATAGAGCTTGCGGCGCGCCTGCTCCAGGCGGGTGGGCGGGCTGTCGGTGGCGAGCATTTCCGGGGTCAGTTCCAGCAGCACCACCAGCGGGTCGGCGGGTTTCTGGCTGGACTGCTCGACTCTTTGCCAGCTTGGCCCGAGCAATGCCAATACCGCCAGCAGCCAGGCAATGCCCAGCAGCACCCACGGCGATTTGCTCTCGCGCCCGCTGCCGCCACTGAGCAATACCGCATGAAAGGCCGGCGGCAGGATCACCTGCCAGCGCCCCGCGCGTTTTTGCCGGTGCCACAGCTGCCACAGCAACCAGCCGAGCAGCGGCAGCAGCAACAGCCACCAGGGGCGGAACCAATGCGGCCACAGGTCGATCATCGACGCCTCCGCAAACGCAGGCGTTTAAGGCGTTGGCGCCACTCAGGATGCTGTTGCAGGAACAGGCCTTTGCTCGAGAGTTTATTGAAGGCGCGTTGCAAGGCGTTGTCGGGCCAGCGCTCCTGGATCACCAGCAACATGCTCAGGATCAATGCCAGGGCCAATGGCGCGCTGTACAGCGCCTGGGCCGGGCGGGCCTGGGTGGGTTGTTGCGCCACGGGCTCGAGCTGGTCGAGGGTTTCCTTGATCTTTTGCAGCTCGTCGCCGTCGCGGGCGCGGAAGTAGCGTCCCCCGGTGGCGGCGGCAATGGCCTTCAAGGCGGGTTCATCCAGGTCCAGGCTCGGGTTGACGCCGAGGATCCCCAGGGAACCGGTCTGTTCGGGGTCGGCGCCGATGCCGATCGGGTAGATTTTCACGCCTTCTTCGGCCGCCAGGCGTGCGGCGGTCAGCGGGTCGATCTGCCCGGCGTTGTTGGCGCCGTCGGTGACCAGGATCAGTACGCGACTCTGCGCCGGGCGCTGGCGCAGACGTTTGAGGGCCAGGCCGATGGCATCACCGATGGCGGTGTTCTTGCCGGCGATGCCGATGCGCGCTTCATCCAGCCAGGTGCGCACGGTGTGCCGGTCGAAGGTCAGGGGAGCTTGCAGGTAAGCCTGGCTGCCGAACAGGATCAGCCCCACGCGATCGCCTTCGCGGCTTTCGAGGAAATCCCCGAGCAGGTGTTGCACCAGGCTCAGGCGGCTGACGTCGTCGTCCTGCCAGTGCATATCGGGGAAATCCATGGAACCGGAAACGTCCACCGCCACCAGCAGGTCGCGGCCACTGGCGGCAATCGGTAGCGGTTCACCCAGCCATTGCGGGCGTGCAGCTGCGGTCAACAGCAATAGCCATAACACCACGAACGGCGCTTGCTGGCGCCAGCCCGGCAGGTTGACGCGGGCGCGACGGCGCGCCAGGCCTTCGAGGTCGGCCAGATAGCTGACCTTCAAGGCGGGCTCGCCGCTGTCGGCCACGGGCAGGATAAAGCGCATCAACCAGGGCAATGGCAACAGGGCAAAGATCCACGGCCAGGCGAACTCAAACATGTTTGCGGATCCAGGTGTCGACGGCTTGGGTCAGGCCCGCGATGGCTTTATCGTCGAGTTTGCATTCGGGCTTGTAGGCGCCTTCCACCAACACCATCCAGCGGGTCAGGCCCGCAGCGGGGCAGCGGTTGTCGAGAAAGGCCAGCCACTTGCGACCGTTGAGCGTGTGGCTCTGGCTGTAGGGGTAGTCGTTGCGGCACAGGCGTTTGAGCAGGCCGTTGAGCTGCTGCAGCCAGGCCCCGGCCGGGGCGCCGTCGTAGGGTTTGGGCATCAGGGCCAGTTCGGCGAGGGCGGCGATGCGCAGCGGGTCCAGGGGCTGTTCGGCACGAGCCACGGGGCGTTTTTTGGGCAGGAAGCGGCGCAGCCACCACAAGCCCCAACCGAGCAGTGGAATCAGCAGCAACAGCCACCAACCCGGTGCAGGCGGCCAGAAACCAATGGCGGGAGGTGCAATCAGCGGTTGCAGTTGGTCAAGGCTGCTCATTGCTTTTTAACCGGTCGTTGCGGGTTGAGGTATTCGCGCAGTTGCTCGACCATTTCGCTCTGGGTGCTCAAGGGCATCAATAACACTCGCAGCTTTTGCGCGAGCAGTTCCCAGCGGGCAATGCGGGCTTCGGCCTGGGCCTTGTAGGCTTGGCGCAGGTCGAAGTTCAGCGTGTCCAGTTCCAGCTGTGCGCCGCGCTCGGCGAAACGCAGCAGCCCGGCGGCCGGCAGGGCATGGTCCAGCGGGTCGGAGATCGGCAGCAGCAGCAGGTCGCAATGGCGTGACAGCAGGCTCAACTGCTGTTCGGCGCCTTCGGTGAGCGCGCGCTCATCACAGACCACGATCACCAGGCTGCCGGGGCGCAGCACTTCGCGGCCACGGCGCAGCGCCATGCCGAGGGCGTCGGCTTCCGGATGGCGTTCGGTATTCAGGCTCTGGTTGACCCGCACCAGCCGATTGAGCAGTTGCAGCAGGCTTTGTTTGCTGCGTCGCGGTTTGATTTCGTAGTGCTCGCTGTCGCCGAATACCAACCCGCCCACGCGGTCGTTGTGCCCCAGCGCGGCCCAGCCGATCAGGCTGGCCGCCTGCGCCGCCAGCACCGACTTGAACATCTGCCCCGAGCCGAAAAACAGCCGGCAGCTCTGTTCCACCATGATGAAGATCGGCCGTTCGCGTTCTTCATGGAAGAGTTTGGTGTGCGGCTCCTGGGTGCGTGCCGTCACGCGCCAGTCGATGGTCCGCACGTCGTCCCCGGCCTGGTACACGCGCACCTGGTCGAAATCGACGCCACGCCCACGCAGCTTGGAGTGGTGCAGGCCGATCAACGGGCTGCGCTGGCTTGGGGTGGAAAACAACTGCACTTCCCGCACGCGATGGCGCATCTCGATCAATTCGCCGAGAGTGACGCGGATGCCATCGCCTGCGTTCATGGGGTTCAAGCGACGGCAACGACGTCGAGAATGCGCTGCACCACACGGTCCTGGTCAACGCCGGCCGCTTCGGCCTCGAACGACAGAATGATGCGATGGCGCAGCACGTCGAACAGCACCGCCTGGATATCTTCCGGGCTGACGAAGTCGCGACCGGCCAGCCAGGCGTGGGCGCGGGCGCAGCGGTCGAGCGCGATGGAGCCCCTGGGGCTGGCGCCGTAGGCGATCCACTCGGCCATTTCCGGGTCGAACTTGGCTGGCGTGCGCGTGGCCATGACCAACTGCACCAGGTATTCCTCAACCGCGTCAGCCATGTACAGGCCGAGGATCTCTTTGCGCGCCGCGAAGATCGCTTGCTGGCTGACCCGGCGTTCAGGCTTGGTTTCGCCGTTGAGCGCCTCGCCACGGGCCTGTTGCAGGATGCGGCGCTCCACGGTGGCGTCCGGGAAGCCGATCTTGACGTGCATCAGGAAGCGGTCGAGCTGGGCTTCGGGCAGCGGATAGGTGCCTTCCTGCTCGATAGGGTTTTGCGTCGCCATCACCAGGAACAGCGGTGACAGGTCGTAAGTGCTACGGCCCACGCTGACCTGACGCTCGGCCATGGCCTCCAGCAAGGCCGATTGCACCTTGGCCGGGGCGCGGTTGATTTCGTCCGCCAGCACCAGGTTGTGGAAGATCGGCCCTTGCTGGAACACGAAGCTGCCGGTTTCCGGGCGATAGATCTCGGTGCCGGTGATGTCGGCGGGCAACAGGTCGGGCGTGAACTGAATACGATGGAACTGCGCTTCGATGCCTTCGGCCAGCTCTTTGATCGCTTTGGTCTTGGCCAGGCCCGGCGCGCCTTCGACCAGCATGTGGCCGTCGGCGAGCAGGGCGATCAGCAAGCGATCAATGAGTTTTTCCTGGCCGAGAATCTGCGTAGAAAGAAAGGTTCGCAGCGCAAGCAGCGCTTCACGATGTTCCATCGATGACGGTTCCTGGAGAGATGAGCCCGGGCGTCGAACAAAAACACCGGGCCTGGGGCGCTTACTTTAATGCATCGAGGGGGGCGGCGACTAACGGCATAACCGGTATTTTTGGCAAAACTTGTAGGATTATTGTGTCAGAACGCCGTCAATGTGGGAGGGGGCTTGCTCCCGATAGGCCGCGCAGCGGCCTCAAAAATGGGCCTGCTACGCAGTCCATCGGGAGCAAGCCCCCTCCCACTTTCGATATTGGGTGTTCTTAAATCCGAGTGAAGGTGCCGGTACCCTTCAGGATGTTTTGCAGGGTTTCCTCGACTTCGGCCATATCCGCCGCTGCAGTGGCATGGGTAATCTCCAACTGATCCTTGCCGCCCAAGGCATCGGCATCACCTGCGGCCAGCTCAACCAGCAAGGTCGTGGCGCCCAAGGTGACCTTTACGCCATCCAGGGTCGACGGTTCGTAATCCCAGGTCAGCTCAACTTCGTCCTCGTCCGGGTAGCGCGTGAGCATGAACATCTCGCCGTTCTTGCCGTGGCAGCAGAGCATCGCCATGTTGTCTTCTTCTTCGTCGCACGGGGTGGCCATCAAGGCGTCGGTGTTCAGTTGCAGCATGGGGAATCCTGTCTGGGGTAGGGCGCAATGCGGGCGATTGTGCCATTGCCGCGAATTTTGTGCTGCATGCTATGTCGTGGGCGGCATGACCTGATGGGTAAAATCAGTCACTTCCGGCACTTTTTGTCTCGAAAACAACCGATTTTTCTACCGGAATCTACGGGTTGCCCAAGTCGCAACCGCGCGCCTGCTTACCGATGACCGAATATGTCGCAGCGCCGCAAGCAGCGGTCTTCCTACACTCGTTAAGCTGCGCAACGGATGTGCATGAGCCAGGCGCCTGACCTGCCCGTCGTACCGTCACCCGGCAAAGTGCGCATCTTATGGAAGTTGTATGTGACCTGATTGTCTTGTCCAGCTTCACCCACCTGTCACCCTGATTCGTTTATGGTGCTTATTATGAATACCAGCGAACAGAGTCGACGGTCTCCCCGAAAGGGGATAACACGCGACGCTTCCATCAATAACAAGCCCAAGCGGAGTACCACAGATGGCGTTCTTCACCGCAGCCAGCAAGGCCGACTTCCAGCACCAACTGCAAGCGGCACTGGCGCAGCACATCAGTGAACAGGCACTGCCACAAGTGGCGCTGTTCGCTGAACAATTCTTCGGCATCATTTCCCTGGACGAACTGACCCAACGTCGCCTTTCCGACCTGGCCGGTTGCACCCTGTCTGCCTGGCGCCTGCTTGAGCGCTTTGACCACGCCCAACCGCAAGTGCGGGTCTACAACCCCGATTACGAGCGTCATGGCTGGCAGTCGACCCACACCGCGGTCGAAGTGCTGCACCATGACCTGCCGTTCCTGGTGGACTCGGTCCGTACCGAGCTGAACCGCCGCGGCTACAGCATCCACACCCTGCAAACCACCGTGCTCAGCGTGCGCCGTGGCGGCAAGGGCGAGTTGCTGGAAATCCTGCCCAAGGGCACCCAGGGCGAAGGCGTCCTGCAAGAATCGCTGATGTACCTGGAAATCGATCGCTGCGCCAATGCCGCCGAACTGAACGTGCTGGGCAAAGAGCTGGAGCAGGTGCTGGGCGAAGTGCGCGTGGCCGTGGCCGATTTCGAACCGATGAAAGCCAAGGTCCAGGACCTGCTGGCCGGTATCGATGCCAGCCAGTTCGTCATCGACGGCGAAGAGAAGGCCGAGATCAAGAACTTCCTGGAGTGGCTGGTGGGTAACCACTTCACCTTCCTGGGCTATGAAGAATTCGTGGTACGTGACGACAAGGACGGCGGTCATATCGAATATGACGCCAATTCCTTCCTCGGCCTGACCAAGCTGCTGCGTGCCGGCCTGACCGCCGACGACCTGCGCATCGAAGATTACGCGGTGACCTACCTGCGTGAACCGACCGTGCTGTCGTTCGCCAAGGCCGCGCACCCAAGCCGTGTGCACCGCCCGGCCTACCCGGACTACGTGTCGATCCGCGAGATCGACGCGAACGGTAACGTCATCAAGGAACACCGCTTCATGGGCCTGTACACCTCTTCGGTGTATGGTGAAAGCGTGCGCGTGATCCCTTATATCCGCCGCAAGGTCGCGGAAATCGAACGTCGTTCGGGCTTCCAGGCCAAGGCGCACCTGGGCAAGGAGCTGGCTCAGGTCGTCGAAGTACTGCCTCGTGATGACCTGTTCCAGACCCCGGTCGACGAGCTGTTCAGCACCGTGATGTCCATCGTGCAGATCCAGGAACGCAACAAGATCCGCGTGTTCCTGCGCAAAGACCCGTACGGTCGTTTCTGCTACTGCCTGGCCTATGTGCCGCGTGATATCTACTCCACCGAAGTGCGCCAGAAGATCCAGCAAGTGCTGATGGATCGCCTGAAAGCGTCGGACTGCGAGTTCTGGACGTTCTTCTCCGAATCCGTGCTGGCTCGCGTGCAATTGATTCTGCGGGTCGACCCGAAGAACCGCCTGGACATCGATCCGGTCCAGCTGGAAAAAGAAGTGGTGCAAGCCTGCCGCAGCTGGCAGGACGACTACGCAAGCCTGGTCGTCGAGAGCTTCGGCGAAGCCCACGGCACCAACGTGCTGGCTGACTTCCCGAAAGGCTTCCCGGCCGGCTACCGCGAGCGTTTTGCCGCGCATTCGGCCGTGGTCGACATGCAGCACCTGCTCAGCCTGACCGAAGCCAACCCGCTGGTGATGAGCTTCTACCAGCCGCTGGGCCAGGTCTCCGGCCAGCGCGAGCTGCACTGCAAGCTCTACCATGCCGATACCCCGCTGGCGCTGTCCGACGTGCTGCCGATCCTGGAAAACCTCGGCCTGCGCGTGCTGGGTGAATTCCCGTACCGTCTGCGTCACGCCAATGGCCGTGAGTTCTGGATCCATGACTTCGCGTTCATCGCCGCCGAAGGCGTGAACCTGGATATCCAGCAGCTCAACGACACCCTGCAGGATGCGTTCGTGCACATCGTGCATGGCGACGCCGAAAACGATGCGTTCAACCGCCTTGTACTGACCGCCGGCCTGCCATGGCGCGATGTGGCGTTGCTGCGTGCCTACGCGCGTTACCTCAAGCAGATCCGCCTGGGCTTCGACCTGGGTTACATCGCCAGCACCCTGAACAACCACACCGACATCGCCCGCGAGTTGACCCGGTTGTTCAAGACGCGCTTCTACCTGGCGCGCAAGCTCACCGCCGACGACCTGGAAGACAAGCAGCAACGCCTGGAGCAAGCGATCCTCAGCGCCCTGGACGACGTCCAGGTGCTCAACGAAGACCGCATCCTGCGTCGCTACCTGGACCTGATCAAGGCGACCCTGCGCACCAACTTCTACCAGACCGACGCCAACGGCCAGAACAAGTCGTACTTCAGCTTCAAGTTCGACCCGCGTGCCATTCCCGAGCTGCCCAAGCCGGTGCCGAAGTTTGAAATCTTCGTCTACTCGCCGCGTGTCGAAGGCGTGCACCTGCGCTTCGGTAATGTTGCGCGGGGTGGCCTGCGCTGGTCGGACCGCGAAGAAGACTACCGTACCGAAGTGCTCGGCCTGGTAAAGGCTCAGCAAGTGAAGAACTCGGTGATCGTGCCGGTGGGCGCCAAGGGCGGCTTCCTGCCGCGTCGCCTGCCGTTGGGCGGCACCCGTGACGAGATCGCGGCCGAGGGCATCGCTTGCTACCGCATCTTCATTTCCGGTTTGCTGGACATCACCGACAACCTGAAGGACGGCGCCCTGGTGCCGCCGGCCAACGTCGTGCGTCATGACGACGATGACCCGTACCTGGTCGTGGCAGCGGACAAGGGCACTGCGACCTTCTCCGACATCGCCAACGGCATCGCCATCGACTATGGCTTCTGGTTGGGCGACGCGTTCGCCTCCGGCGGTTCGGCCGGTTACGACCACAAGAAAATGGGCATCACCGCCAAGGGCGCGTGGGTCGGCGTACAGCGCCACTTCCGCGAGCGTGGCATCAATGTCCAGGAAGACAGCATCACGGTCGTCGGCGTGGGTGACATGGCCGGTGACGTGTTCGGTAACGGCCTGTTGATGTCCGACAAGCTGCAACTGGTTGCGGCCTTCAACCACCTGCACATCTTCATCGATCCGAACCCGAACCCGGCGACCAGCTTTGCCGAGCGCCAGCGCATGTTCGACCTGCCGCGTTCGGCCTGGACTGACTACGACACCAGCATCATGTCCGAAGGCGGCGGCATCTTCTCGCGTAGCGCGAAGAGCATTGCCATCTCGCCACAGATGAAAGAACGCTTCGACATCAAGGCCGACAAGCTGACCCCGACCGAACTGCTGAACGCTTTGCTCAAGGCACCGGTGGACCTGTTGTGGAACGGCGGTATCGGTACCTACGTCAAGGCCAGCAGCGAAAGCCATGCGGATGTCGGCGACAAGGCCAACGACGCGTTGCGTGTGAACGGTAACGAGCTGCGCTGCAAGGTGGTGGGCGAGGGCGGTAACCTCGGCATGACCCAGCTGGGGCGTGTGGAGTTCGGCCTCAATGGCGGCGGTTCCAACACCGACTTCATCGACAACGCCGGTGGCGTGGACTGCTCCGACCACGAAGTGAACATCAAGATCCTGCTCAACGAAGTGGTGCAGGCCGGTGACATGACCGACAAGCAGCGCAACCAGTTGCTGGCGAGCATGACCGACGAAGTCGGCGGCCTGGTGTTGGGCAACAACTACAAGCAGACCCAGGCCCTGTCCCTGGCTGCACGCCGTGCCTACGAGCGTGCCGCCGAGTACAAGCGCCTGATGAGCGACCTGGAAGGCCGTGGCAAGCTGGACCGCGCCATCGAGTACCTGCCGACCGAGGAGCAGCTCACCGAGCGTGCTTCGAA
Organism: Pseudomonas sp. ICBG1301; assembly: GCF_016918385.1. Classification (NCBI taxonomy): domain Bacteria; kingdom Pseudomonadati; phylum Pseudomonadota; class Gammaproteobacteria; order Pseudomonadales; family Pseudomonadaceae; genus Pseudomonas; species Pseudomonas sp. ICBG1301. Next base: position 743,225 of record NZ_JAEKGB010000002.1, on the reverse strand, counting down.
TGGCAAGGGCCTGACCCGTCCGGAACTGTCGGTGCTGATCTCGTACAGCAAGATCGACCTCAAGGAAGCGTTGCTCAAGTCCCTGGTGCCGGATGACGATTACCTGACCCGTGACATGGAAACCGCGTTTCCGCCAAGCCTGGTGGCCAAGTTCTCCGAGGCCATGCGTCGCCACCGCTTGAAGCGTGAGATCGTCAGCACCCAGATCGCCAACGACCTGGTCAACCACATGGGGATCACCTTCGTTCAGCGGCTCAAGGAGTCCACCGGCATGAGCCCGGCGAACGTCGCCGGTGCTTATGTGATCGTGCGTGACATCTTCCACCTCCCGCACTGGTTCCGTCAGATCGAGGCCCTGGACTATCAGGTTTCGGCTGATGTGCAATTGGAGCTGATGGATGAACTGATGCGCCTGGGCCGTCGCGCCACGCGCTGGTTCCTGCGCAGCCGTCGCAACGAGCAGGACGCGGGTCGTGATACCGCACACTTCGGTCCGCACCTGGCCGCGCTGGGTCTCAAGCTTGACGAACTGCTGGAAGGCCCGACCCGCGAAGGCTGGCAGACCCGTTACCAGGCCTACACCAACGCCGGCGTGCCGGAGTTGCTGGCGCGCATGGTGGCCGGTACCACGCACCTGTACACCTTGCTGCCGATCATCGAAGCGGCCGACGTCACAGGGCATGACGCCGCCGAAGTGGCCAAGGCCTACTTCGCCGTCGGCAGCGCCCTGGACTTGCCGTGGTATCTGCAGCAGATCAGCGATCTGCCGGTGGCCAACAACTGGCAGGCCCAGGCCCGTGAAGCCTTCCGCGATGATGTGGACTGGCAGCAACGGGCGATCACCATCTCCGTCCTGCAAATGGCCGATGCGCCACAAGACATGGAAGCCCGCGTGGCCCTGTGGCTTGAGCAGCACAAGGACATGGCGGATCGTTGGGTCGCGATGATGCTGGAAATCCGCTCTGCGGTCGGCACGGACTACGCCATGTATGCAGTGGCCAACCGTGAACTGCTGGACCTGGCGATGAGTGGTCAGCCGGTGATTTAAACCGTTGATCCATGGCTGTAACCAAGAATCCCCGCATGGAAACATGCGGGGATTTTTTTATGCGATCTTCAAAGGCCGGGGTTCTCGGCGATCAATACGATGGCCTGCCGACAATGATGATGGGGGCCATGAGTTTGAATACCCTGGGAATGCGCGCCTGCAGATCCAGGCGAAGGGTCTCGCAGGTTGAGTACTGTTCCAGGGTCATTTGATGCCAGATAGCATTCATGTCTTGCTTGAGTATTTCAGCCGCCGGATAGTCCGGCAGTTTCGGCAATACCAGCCCCAGTACGGCATAGGCCTTGGCGAAATCCCGCGCCAGCCCGTAGGTGCGCGGCGCCGAGGGGTGCCTTTGCGCAAAGTTGAGTTTGGCTTTGCCATTACGCGGCATGCCCGCCAGTGCATAGCCATATTCCAGCAGCGCGTCCAATTGCCCCGTCCCTGCAAGTTGTATCAACCGTTGTTGTTTTTCCAGCACGCTGGCGCTGGACTTGCTGGAAAATACTCGATCAGCCAAGGCTTGCAGGTCGCCGCCGTCCGCCGCTTTTTGCAGCAGCTCTTCAACCAGTGCGCGGCGTTCCACTGCGTTGGGTATCAGCTGTGGCGTGTCGCGATAGGCCTGGGCGAGTTGAAATTGTGCGGTGTGATCACCTCTGGCGACGGCCTTGTCCAACCAGCTCACCTCCTTGTCGAGCAGGAACAGAAACCGCATGGCTTGGGTATCGCCCGCAGCGGCGTTGGGCGTCAGTTGTTCGCGTGCCTTTGCAAGGGAGTCGGCATCACCCAGTCGCATCAGGGCAGGGATATGGTTCTGGGCGGCTGCCAGCTTGAGCCATTGGCGCGCTTCTTCAGAGGCTATGCGCAAGTCACCGTCGCGCCGGCTGACACACAGGGACATGGCGTACTGCGCCTCGGCATGACCTCGTGCAGCGGTGATGTTCAGGCATAGCTCGGCCTGGGCGTAGCTTTCCAGGGAAAACAGTTCAAACCCGATCCTGCCGGCGATGCCATTGAGCTGGTCGAGTGATGCCTGGAGGGGTTCGCCCAACAGGCTTTTCTGCGCGTTCAACTGTGTGAGCAGTGTGAACAGCGCAGGCAGTGTTTGAGAGTCTACGTACATGAGGGTTACCTGTGCTTGTGCACTTGATGAGTGAAAACACAGGTTAAGAAAGTTGTCTGGGCCGCGAGTGTTACATAGCTATGGCTGCGCTCAGCGAGTCAGACGATGGGCCAGATGGTTCAGGTGCTGAGTCATCAGGTTCACGGCGTGGTCTGCATCGCCCTGTTCAATCGCGTCTGTCATCGCCAGGTGTTCCTGCCAGGTGCAGTAGGTGCAGGCTTGGGTTTCGTATTGCGCAATGATCAACGATGTCAGCGGTACCAGGCTGTTGAGGAACTGCGCCAACGGCGCGTTACCGGCGATCGCCGCCAACTGCAGGTGAAATTCCCCCGACAATCGAATGGCCGGTGCGCGTTGGTCACGTTCGATACAGTCGCGTTCCCTGGCAATCAGCTCACGTAGCTGGCGTACCTGGGTGGGGGTGGCTGCTGCGCAGGCCAGTTGCACTACCATGATCTCCGTCAGCCGCCGCGCTTCGAGGATTTGTCGAGTTTGCCGAGCATCCGGCGCCGCCACCTGGGCGCGCTGGTTGGGGCGCAGGATGATCACCTGTTGATGGGACAGTTTCGCCAAGACCCGGCGAATCACACTGCGACTCACACCGAAGATTTCGCCCAGGCCCTCTTCGGTAAAACGGCTGGCCGGCGCGATGCGTTGTTCCAGAATCGCGTCGAACAGCCGTGGGTAGATATCGTCCACCGAGGGTTTTTTACCCGCGACCAGGCGCATGGCAGGCAGGGCGGTGATGACTGAATTACGTTGTAGCGCGCGGGCGGTCATGGCCTGTCTCCAATAATCAGCTGCCCAGATGGTCGTCCGGGATATTCAAGCGTATGCCCATGCGCAGACCTTCCTGAAGGATGTGCCGGCGCATCTCGGCGCTGGCCAGGGCGCTGTTCTTGTTGCGGATGGCGCGCACCACGGCTTCATTTTCCTGCAGGCGTTCGGCCAGATGTTCGGGGGAGTTGCGCAGTACATGGGCGCTCTGCTTGAGGGCGTTGCTGGTCTGTTGCACCACGTTCTGGAAGATCGGGTTGGAGGTCAGGGCGAAGAGCTCTTCGTGGAAGTTGAGGTAGGCGTTCATCCCGGCTTCGGCGTCACCTGCGTCGAGGGCTTCGCGCATATCCATCAGGGTCAGGCGCAATTGGCCGACTTCCTTGCTGCTGATGGACTGCGCTACCAGGCCGACAATGAACGGTTCGAGGGTGTAGCGCAGTTGCAGGATGTCTTCGAGGCTGGCATCGGCCACGGTGTCACTGGCTTGGGGCTCGTTCACGCTGGTTTCGAGCACCACCACGCCCTTGCCGGGCATGGAACGCACCAGGCCGAGGGTTTCCAGCACAATCACCGCTTCGCGCAGGCTGGGGCGGCTGATGCCCATCTGTTCGGCCAGCTCGCGTTGGCCGGGCAGCATTTCACCCTGGCGCCACTGGCCCCGCTTGAGCGCGGCGCGCAGTTTTTCTACCACTGAATTGACGACGGTTGAGGTGCTGATCACGTCTGCGTCTCCTTGATGTTGCAAACACGGTTGTCAAAGTCTGGGAGGGGGCTTGCTCCCTCCCACAATTGATCGATGTCTGCCATGAAAATGGATCAGAACTCCTGGTGTGTCGGCAGCACCGGTTTCTTGGCCTGGAAGGTATAACCCTGCTGGCCGTCGAGCACTTTGTTGGCGCGCTGGATATCGATATCTTTTTCCCAACGGGCAATGGCCACGGTCGCCACGCAGTTGCCGATCAGGTTGGTCAGCGCGCGGCCGATGCCCATGAACCAGTCCACCGCCAGTACCAGCACCAGGCCGACCACGGGAATGGCCGGGATGGCGGTGAGTGTCGCCGCCAGAATCACCAGCGCCGACCCGGGAATGCCGTGCGCGCCCTTGGAGGTGATCAATGACACCAGCAGGATGGTCAGCAAGTCAGTCATCGACAGGGGCGTGCCGGTGGCATTGGCGATGAACACAATGGCCAGGGTCAGGTAGATCGAGAAACCATCGAGGTTGAACGAATACCCGGTCGGAATCACAAGGCCCACGGTGGAGCTGCCAATCCCCAGGTGTTCGAGTTTGCGCATGATCTGTGGCAGCACCGCGTCGGAGGAGGCTGTGCCCATCACGATCAGCAGTTCTTCACGCAGGTACTTGAGCAGCGGCAGCATGCGCAGGCCGGACAGGCGCATCACCAGGCCCAGGATCAGCGCGACAAAGGCAAAGCAAGTCAGGTAGAACAAACCCACCAGGCTGCCCAGGTGCTGCAGCGAATCCAGGCCATAGGTGCTGGTGGTAAAAGCGATCGCGCCAAACACGCCAATCGGCGCCAGCCGCACGATCATGCCCATGATGCGGAAGATGATGTGGCTCAGTTCGTTGATCAGGCGCGAAATGCCTGACGCCGCTTCACCCACCAGGTTCAGTGCGCTACCGAAGAGCACCGAGAACAGCAGCACTTGCAGCACATTGTTGTCGGCGAAGGCGCCGATCACCGAGTTGGGGATCAGGTCCATCAGGAACTGGCTGGTGCCACGGATGTGTTGGCCTTTGTCGGCCAGTTCATTCAGACCGGCGGAGGAGAGCTGCTCAAGATGGATATTGGCACCGGTGCCGATGCCGGTACTGAAGGCCATGATCAAGCCGATGACCAGGGCCACGGTGGTGAGCACTTCAAAGTAGATCACCGACTTGAGGCCGATTCGCCCGACTTTCTTCAAGTCGCCGGCACCGGAAATACCGCTGACCACCACGCAGAACACGATCAGGCCGATCAGCATCTTGATCAGCTTGATAAAGCCGTCACCCAGGGGTTTGAGTTGCGAGGAGAATTCGGGAAGGGTCAGGCCGCAGATGATGCCGAGCATCAGGCCAATCACGACTTGCAGGAAAATCGAACGCGAGCACCATCTGAGCATGGGAGGGATCTCTATTCGGTGCCCTGGTGATTCCAGGGCTTAATTGTTGTGGTATTACCGGTAAGTCCAGTGCCGGGCCAGTCTACGCCGGGTTTTTTTGAAATCACAAGTAAAAATTCAGGGCTTGACCGGTCCCGGTCTGACCAGTTGGTCGGTGAGACTCAGGCTTGAGCGGTTGGCGGGTCGGAATTTTTTTCGCTTATTATCCGCGCCTTGATTGAGAGGTAATGCATGGACAAGCCAGGGCTGACCACGGATACAACAGGGCTGACCTACTGCACTTGGCGCACCTCGGCGCCGGAATATCCGCATTATCACGACCACGAGTGGGGCGTGCCGGTGGCGGATGATATTCAGCTGTACGAGAAAATTTGCCTGGAAGGTTTTCAGGCGGGCATGGCGTGGATCACCATCTTGCGTAAGCGCGAGCAGTTCCGGGCGGCATTCGAGGGGTTTGATTTTCGGCGTGTGGCGCAATACGGCGAGGCCGATATAGAGCGCTTGATGAATGATCCGGGCATCGTGCGTAACCGGGCGAAGATCGTGTCCACGCTCAACAATGCGCGCCGGGCGTGTGAGCTGGTGGATGAAACCGGGTCGCTGGCGCGCTGGTTGTGGGCGTTTGAACCCTCGGATGAGGAGCGTCCGGCGCAGGTGGACCTGGCTTACTGGACGGGCAACCCGACGTCTGCGGCTTCGGTGCGGTTGTCGAAGGCCCTGAAGACGCGCGGCTGGACCTACGTTGGCCCGACCACGATGTACGCGTTGATGCAGGCCATGGGCATGGTCAATGATCACCTGGAGGGCTGTGCTTGCCGGCCGCGCATTGAAGAGCTGCGCCGGCACTTCAAGCGCCCGTGAGGCGCTGATTTGCGCCTGCGGGGCTTCACCGCGTCGGTGCTCTAGCCCATCTGGCGCAGGATATCGCGCACCCGGTCCAGCGCCGGGTCGATGTCCAGCAGTTCGATCGCGCCGAACCCGAGCGTCAGGCCCTGGCGCACCGGCGCGCTATGAAAGAACACATCCAGCGGGTACAGGCCGACGTCCGCCTCCCGTGCCAACCGAATCAGCTTCGCGATATCCAGCGGCGCCTTGCACAACGCCGCCATATGAAACCCGATCACACTGGGCACCGCTTCGAACCACGGCGACAGGTCCCCGGCCAGGCGCTGCAGGATGCGCTCGCGGCGCCCGGCGTAGACCGAGTGGCAGCGGCGAATATGCTTGAGCAAACAGCCTTCGCTGATGAACTTGGCCAATGCCCATTGCGGCAACGTGGAACTGTGCTGGTCGGTCAGTTGCTTGGCCTTGAGCACTGCGCCATGAATGGCTGGCGGCAGTACGGCATAGCCCAGGCGCAACTGCGGCAGCAGGGATTTGGAGAAGGTCCCGACGTAGGCCACCAAGCCCCGGTTGTCCATGCTTTGCAGGGAGTTGGCGGGGCGACCTTCGTAGCGGAAATCACTGTCGTAGTCGTCTTCGATGATGATCGCGCCCAACGCAAGGGCGCGGGCCAGCAAGGCTTCGCGGCGCGCCAGGCTCATGGGCATGCCCAGGGGGAACTGGTGGGACGGGGTCACATAGATCAGTCGCGTGTCGTCGGGGATCTGGTCGACCTGGATGCCCTGGGCGTCCACCGGCACGTCGGCAATACGCGCGCCCATGGCCGTGAACAGCTGGCGGGCGGGGCTGTAGCCGGGGTCTTCCATGGCGACGAGAGTACCGGGTTCCACCACCACGCGAGCAATCAAGTCCAGCGCTTGTTGCGCGCCGTTGGTGACCACAATGTCATTGGCGTGGCATTTCACCCCGCGAGAAAAGGCGATATGCCCGGCGATAGCCTCGCGCAATGCCGGCAGACCTTCCGGTTGGCTGTAAAAACCGCTGTTGAGTGCGACACGACGTAATGCATCCTGGGTACAACGTCGCCATTCATCCTGGGGAAATTGATTGCGCGTGGTGGCCCCGCCGAGGAATTCATAACGCAGGGTTTTCTCAGGTGTGGGATGGTGCATGGGCGAGGGCAACGCGGCCCATTTTTCCAGGTTGGCGGCGCAGGCCAGGTCGGCGGCGGTTTGCAGGCGCTCGGGCGGCGGCGCCCAGGCGTTGACGAAGGTGCCCCGGCCGATCTTGCCGACCAGCAACCCTTCATACGTCAGCGTGGCGTAGGTGTCGGAGACGGTCTTGCGCGATACGCCTAACTGCTCGGCGAGCAGGCGGCTGGGAGGCAGTTGCGCGCCGGCCGAAAGCCGCCCGGCGGCGATGGCTTCGCGCAACTGCTGGTAAAGCTGGGCGGCCAGGTCCTTGCGGCCATTGATGACGAGGTGCAGTTCCATGTTTCATCCTGGGACAGATGGGTCTGCGCCAAGGTTACCCGCAAATCCCCCCTGATACTTGTAGTGAGCGGGCTTGCCCTAATGCCAGTCAGTTAAGCGATAAAGCGGACGATGGATAAATTGTGGGAGGGGGCTTGCTCCCGATGGCGGTGTGTCAGGTTCAGAAACCGTGACTGACACACCGCCATCGGGAGCAAGCCCCCTCCCACAGTGACCGCGTTGATCCTTAACTGACTGGCATTAGGGCAAGCGCGCTCTCTACAGTTGGGGGTCAGGACAGGAAGCCGCCGTCTACATTCAGCGATACACCGGTGGTGTAGCTCGACGCATCACTGGCCAGGAACAATACCGCACCGGCCATCTCGCTCGGGTCGGCGACGCGCTTGAGCGGGATCTGCGCCAAGGCCATTTTCAGGATCGAATCGTTCTTCACCAGCGCCGAGGCGAATTTGGTATCGGTCAGGCCCGGCAGCAGCGCATTGCAACGAATGCCGAACGCCGCACATTCCTTGGCGAACACCTTGGTCATGTTGATCACGGCCGCCTTGGTCACCGAGTAGATGCCCTGGAACACGCCTGGGGAAATGCCGTTGATCGAGGCCACGTTGATGATGCTGCCGCCGCCATTCTCGCGCATCAATTTGCCGGCCTCCACCGACATGAAGAAATAGCCGCGAATGTTCACGTCGACGGTCTTCTGGAACGCGCCGAGGTCGGTGTCCAGCACATTGCAGAATTGCGGGTTGGTCGCCGCGTTATTGACCAGGATGTCCAGGCGCCCGAACTGTTCCCGGATACCGGCGAACACTTGGGTGATCTGCTCCATTTCACCAATATGGCAGGCAATCGCGGTGGCTTTGCCGCCATCGGCGATGATCGCGTCGGCCACGTGCTGGCAGCCCTCCAGCTTGCGGCTGGACACGATCACGTGGGCGCCTTGCTGGGCCAGCAGCTTGGCGATGGCCTCACCGATACCGCGGCTGGCACCGGAAACAAAGGCGATCTTGCCGTCGAGGTCGAACAGGTTGGTCTTGGACATGAGGTTTCCTTGTTCTGGTAATCAGAGTGCGGATTTGGCGATGACATTCAGGCTCATCTGCTCGAGCAGCTTGTTCATCTGGATGAACTGCGCAAAGCGTTTGTCCTGGGTCTGGCCATGGAAGAAGCGGTAGTAGATCTGCTGCACGATCCCGGCCAGGCGGAACAGGCCATAGGTGTAGTAGAAGTCGAAGTTGTCGATCTGCAGGCCGGAACGTTCGGCGTAGTAATCGACAAACTGACGGCGGGTGAGCATGCCGGGGGCGTTGCTCGGCTGGCGGCGCATCAGTTGCACGGGTGCGGGGTCGGCAGCTTCGATCCAGTAGGCGAGGGTGTTGCCCAAGTCCATCAAGGGGTCGCCGAGGGTGGTCAGCTCCCAGTCCAGCACGCCGATGATCTGCATCGGGTTGTGCGGGTCGAGGATCACGTTGTCGAAACGGTAGTCGTTGTGCACGATGCTGGACGTCGGATGGTCGGCCGGCATCTTGTCGTTGAGCCACAGACGCACCTTCTCCCAGCTGGGGGCGTCCGGGGTCAGGGCTTTTTCGTAACGCTCGCTCCAGCCACGAATCTGCCGTGCGACATAGCCTTCGGGTTTACCCAGGTCGGCCAGGCCGCAGGCGGTGTAATCCACTTGGTGCAGTTCGACGAATTTGTCGATGAAGCTTTTGCACAGGGCTTCGGTCCGGGTCGCGTCCAGCTCCAGTTCGGCCGGCAGGTCAGAGCGCAGGATGATGCCGTTGACCCGTTCCATGACGTAGAACTCGGCGCCGATCACCGATTCATCGGTGCAATGCACATAGGCTTTCGGGCAGTACGGGAACCCATCCTTGAGCTGGTTGAGAATGCGGTATTCGCGGCCCATGTCGTGGGCGGACTTGGCCTTGTGGCCAAATGGCGGGCGGCGCAGTACGAACTCCTGGCCCGGGTATTCCAGCAGGTAAGTCAGGTTGGACGCACCGCCGGGGAATTGGCTGATCTTGACTGTGCCGCTCAGCCCCGGAATGTGGGCCTTGAGGTAAGGATCGATCAGGCTGGCATCCAGTTCTTCGCCTGGGCGGATCTGAGTCGATTGGTCGTTAAGCGCCATGCTTATCCCTTCTGCTTATTTTAAAGGCCGTGGACTATTGGCTAATCTAATGCGCGCCGCCGCTCAGCGACAAGGTCGGGGCGGCTTAATAGGTTAGCGTGTTGGAGGATGATCAGCGGGCCTGATGTGCTCAAATCACCAGCACGGCACGGCCGCCGGGAGTACAGGACAGGTTGGCACCGATTTCGACTTTTGCCAGGTCCACGCCCAGGCCGGCGAGCAGGTTATTGACCAGCGGGTCGAGCAAAGGGCTGAGCAGGCCGGAGATGACCCCGCTGAGCAGGTTCAGCACGCCGGTCAGCACGTCGACCACCAGGCCCACCACCAAACCGAGAAGCCCGGTGAGTGTCGGTGTATGGCTGGTCAGCCGGATACCGTTGAGGGTGTCGCTCAAGCTGCCGACCACGTTATTGGCGCTGAAACTGAAATAGCTCGGCGGTTGCTTGACCTCCGGTGGCGACACATAGACATGGGCGCGGGTGGTCTTGGCGACGCTGCTGTCGACGCGCAGGCTCAGGCCGCCGACTGCGTAGGGTTGTCGTGGGTCGCACACGCCTTTGCTGCAGGTCTTGACGCCAAGGTCGAGGAGCGGGAAGTCGTCGACTTTCAGCGGGGCGGTGGATGAGAACAGGTTCTTCGGGTCGACCTGGCCCACCATCAGCCTGACGGCTGAGGTGGTGCCTGACACCGAGAGGGATTTGTCGGCGGGTCCGTTGCAACGATAGCCGGTCACGTAGCTGCTGCCGCTGGCGGCCTCCAGGGCGATATCGATTTGCGTGCCAGGCACCACATCCAATGAGCTGCCCAGCAGCAAACCCACCAGGTCGGTGACCAGGCCGATCACCTTGGTGAGCCCGTCGATCACCGGCAGTTTAAGGGAAATCCAGGTCCTGACTTGCGCCGTGCGCACCGCAATCGGCTGGGTGTCGATCAACTGAGGGTTACCGATAGCGGAGATCTGGGCCGGCTCGATGACCCGGGTCTTGACCGTGACATTCAACAAGCCCAGCACATCGACCGGCAGCTCGACCGCCACCGCGCTGGCCTTGTTCGACAGTTGCACAAAGCCCTGGATCAGGTTGAACAGTTGCAGGTCGACATTCAGTGCGCTTTTATCGGTGCCGTTCTGGATCTTGACCAGGTCACCCAGGTGCAGGATCTGCGTGCCGGGTGCGATCAGCTTGATGGTTTCCAGGTTGTTGATCACCACCTGGACCGCGTCGCCGCCCAGCTTGAGCACGTCGATGGCGGCCTGGATCAACTGGCCAACGGTGGCGTCGGTCTGGAGCAGTTGGTCGTAGTTGCCGGCGCTGACATTCAGGCGGATGGCCAGGGCATCCAGGTAGCTGAGCAGGCTGATATCGGTATTGATCAAGCCATTCCAACCCACCGCGTCGAGCTGCAGCTTGCCGCCCAGCAGGCCGCCGATCAGGCCATTGAGGGCGGCGGATTGAGTGCTGTCTATCGTCAGCAAGGTGCTGCGCACGGTGAGCGTGGCCACCGGTGGTGCGGGGGCGGCGGCCACGGCGGTGGCGCTCAGCAGCGTGGTCAGGCTGATGGGCTGTGCCGAAAACAGTGTGTGCAGGGCATGGGCGATGCTGGTGGCAACGCGGTGGGTGGCGATCACCTGGATCGCATCGGTTTTGGTTGGGTCGGCGCTGAAGGTGCGCATAAAGTCCGCGCCGGTGGCCAGGGCGCCGCAGGCGGTGCTCAACGTACGGTTTGCATCGACCGGGAAGTCATTGCGCAGGGCGCTTTGGGTCGCGAATTGCGCGGCATTGTCATTCGGCGCCGTGCATTTGCCGCCGCGGCTGACGGCTTCCAGCGCCGCAGTGTCGACGACTCGTTGCAGCTTGCGTTTTTCCAGGTACAGGCGGCCACTGTCGACCACCAATAGCAGAAACAACAGCGCGATCCCAAGCGTCAATGCGCCGATCAAACCAATGGCACCGCGTTGACGGGCCGGGCCGGGTCCATGGCCAACCATTGTGCGTTCCTTCGCCGGTCCTGCACCGGCGTCCTGAGCATCCCCGCATGCAGTGTAGACAGGTTTTACGACGTGGCTGGCTAATCGCTATTAGTTGCGTGGCGGCAGTGCCACCGGGGTCAGCACCGGGCGGCCGGCGAAATATTCCACCAGGTTGTCGGCCACGCGTTGCACCGTGTCATGGGCGGCTTCGGGCGACAGGCCGGCCACATGCGAGGTGAGCACGGTATTGCTCAGGCGCTTGAGGGCGTCCGGCACTTTGGGCTCATCATCGAACACATCCAGCGCCGCGCCGCCGATACGCCGTTGCTCAAGGGCGGCGACCAGGTCAGCGGTGACCACCACGCTGCCACGCCCGATGTTCACCAGATAGCCGTTCGGCCCCAGGGCGTCGAGCGCATGGCGATCAATCAGATGGCGGGTGCCCGCGCCGCCCGGCGTGGCCAGGATCAGGAAGTCCGAGGTGCGCGCCAGTTCTATCGCCGTTGCGCAGTAGGTGTAGTCCACATCATCACGGGGCTGGCGGTTGTGATAACTGACCTCCATGCCGAAACCGAGTGAAGCGCGCTTGGCGATCTCCATGCCGACTGCACCGAGCCCGAGAATGCCCAATTGTTTACCGCCCAGGGAAGGGCGCATGACCTTCGGCCATTCACTGCGCCGTACCGCCGCATCGGTCTGGGGAATACCGCGCACCAGCGACAGCAGCAACGCCATGGCATGGTCGGCCACCGACGGCGCATTCACCCCGGCGCCATTGGTCACCACGATCCCGCGATTGCTCGCCGCCTGCAGGTCCACATGCTCGTAGCCGGCACCGATCACGCAGATGATCTCCAGCAGCGGCAACGCAGCGATTTCCTCGGCGTACAGCCCCAGTGGGCCACGGGTCAGCACAGCCTTGATCTGCCCGCCGTGGGTCTTGATCGCCTGGGCGCGTTCGGCGGGCGTCGGAGCCAGGATTACATGGAACTCGCTGTCCTCGATGATGGACAGGTAGTCGTTGATGGTTTCAACCAGGACCAGAACAGTGGTGGACATCGCAAGGCTCTTCCTGAAGGGTTTGATAAGGGCAGTATGCGGGATTTGTAGGGCACAGCGTTTTGTTCAAGTAGAAAAAGTTCTTCTTGTGTAAGGCCATTCTGAATTTTCTGCTTCCCCCTCCAGCGTCGAAAAGCTGCGCCAGACTTTGTCGACTTTCCCACTTCGCAGAGACGACATGGATGCTTGTTCCTGCCACACCCGAAGAGATTGAATGGACGCCGTACGGTTACAAACACAGCCCTTCGACGCTAATACCCTGGAGAACAGTCATCGCTGGCACGTTGGTAGGCCCGGCTAAATACAGGCCCGGTACCGCTATTGAAATGCTTGAACGAGAGGCTTATAAAAATGGTGTCTGCACCACTAATGGAAAACCCTGGAAAGTCATGGAGTATCCACACTGCATTGGCGCCAGCCATGGCAGGCTCAGTCGCTGGGTCCGCATAGAACTGAGTGCTGGCGCTATTCATGGTCATCCGATTTCTGAACAGGAATTCAGGAGGTTAACAAATTGATCCCATTTCACTTTGCCGGTGGCACCGTCACTCATGATGACTTGTCGATCCTGCAGGATGTAGCGTTAGCGAAGCAGATCGACCTATTGAAGGAAGATATGCTCCAGGTCGAATTCGCGGGTGGGTTGCTGCTGGATGTGGGCTGGTACCCGGAATTTGATGCCGCGGGTGGCTTTCGAATTAATGTCATCAAGGATTTCGACTGGGCCCGCCCTGTGATTGCACTGACCGCCCACGAAACTGCTGAGCTGGTCGAAAAACTGGATATTGCGCAGAACGCTATCAATGGCGAACTGCGCAACACCCACTTGGGTACCTCGTCTTATTAGTTGAAAGCCCGTTGCCTCAGTTCCAGATGTCCAAGGCTTTGACTCGCTTCACAAACGCGCCCGCCAACGTCGCATTGTGATGCTCAATGATCGCCTCGGCCTTCAGCGCCGGGGTGTCCATGCACGTATGGCCATCCTCCGGCAACACCACCGAGAAACCCAGCTCGGCTGCCACTCGACAGGTGGTGTCGATACAGAACTGGGTCTTCATGCCCGCGATCACCAAATCATTGATCTGCGCCGCTGCCAGTTCCTGCGCCAGGCGGGTGCCGTGAAAGCAACTGGGGCGGGTTTTATCGAACAGATGGTCGCGGGCCGGGTCGACGTCCAGGCCCGGCCAGAGCTGCCAGAGCGCGCTGCCGGCTGCGATCGGTGAACCCTCGGGGCCGGTGTGGCGGGCCACGAATATCGGTGCCTGGGCTTTGCGAGCGCGCTGAATCAGCTGGTTGATGGTGCCCAGAACGCGTTCGCGCTCGAAGGGTTTTTCCGGCCCATCGTATAAACCGGTTTGCATATCGATGATCAACAGGGCGTCAGCCATGGTCTTGCTCCTTGCAGTGGCCAGAGGGCGAGGCAATAAAAAGGCCCCGTCCATTGCTGGCGGGGCCTTGGGTTGTTTGGGGGTGTCTCTAGTTCACACACCCACGGCAACCGCACGACCCGCCATGAGCGGTCGTGGTGGTGGTACGGGTGAGGCGCAACGGGATTGGGTTCATGGTTTGATGATGCTGGGAAGGGCGGCGGGCTGTCAATGGACACGACTGAAAGCCCTTCCGGTTGCCCTGTATTGTGCTGCGGCCCGCTGATACTGCGGCTTATGGCCGACCTTGCGCATCTGCACCGCAACACCGTTCCTCAGCTAAGTCTTTGCTTATTCGAAAGAATCCCGGAGAATCGCGCGCTTGTTATGGCTGGGGCGCTGCCTGTCAGGTATTTCTGACTCGTCCCGGCCGTGTGAATGCGGAGATCCGACCGGATGAATGATCAGGCCAATAGCGTCGACGAACGTTATGCAACGACACCTGCAACCCTCACAAGCTGGAGCCGCCAGGACACGACCTGGATGCTCGGCCTGTTCGGCACCGCCATTGGCGCCGGTACTTTGTTCTTGCCGATCAACGCGGGTCTGGGGGGCTTCTGGCCGCTGGTGATCCTCGCGGTACTGGCATTCCCGATGACATTCTTTGCCCATCGTGGCCTGACCCGTTTCGTCTTGTCCGGCCGCGACGGTTCCGACATTACCGACGTCGTCGAAGAGCATTTCGGCCTCAAGGCCGGCGCATTGATCACCCTGTTGTACTTCTTCGCGATCTTCCCGATCCTGCTGATCTACAGCGTGGCGCTGACCAACACCGTCAGCAGCTTCATGGAGCACCAATTGCACATCCTGCCGCCGCCTCGTGCGGTCCTGGCGTTCGTGCTGATCCTCGGCCTGCTGGCGGTAGTGCGCTGCGGTGAACAAGTGATCGTCAAGGCCATGAGCCTGATGGTGTACCCGTTCATCGTGGCCTTGCTGTTCCTGGCGGTGTACCTGGTACCGCACTGGACCGGCGGCATCCTGAGCACCGCCAATGAAGTGCCGGCACCCTCGGCGCTGCTCAACACGCTGTGGCTGGCGATTCCGGTGATGGTGTTCTCGTTCAACCATTCGCCGATCATCTCGGCGTTCGCCGTTGATCAGAAACGCCAGTACGGCGCCCACGCTGATGAGCGCAGTTCACAGATCCTGTCCCGTGCGCACCTGTTGATGGTGGCGATGGTGCTGTTCTTCGTGTTCAGTTGTGTGTTGACCTTGTCACCGGCGCAACTGGCGGAAGCGAAAGCCCAGAACCTGTCGATCCTGTCGTACCTGGCCAACCACTTCGATAACCCGACTATCGCTTTCGCCGCGCCGCTGATTGCATTTGTGGCGATTGCCAAGTCGTTCCTTGGCCACTACATCGGGGCCAGCGAAGGTCTCAAGGGCCTGGTGCTCAAGACCGGTCGCCGTCCGGCCGCCAAGTCACTGGACCGCCTGACCGCCGCGTTTATGCTGATCGTGTGCTGGCTCGTTGCCACGCTTAACCCAAGCATCCTTGGCATGATCGAAACCCTGGGCGGCCCGGTGATCGCGTCGATCCTGTTCCTGATGCCGATGTACGCGATTCGCAAGGTGCCGGCCATGGCCAAGTACCGCGGGCAGGCATCCAACGTGTTCGTCACGGCCGTGGGCCTGGTGGCAATCACGGCATTGATCTACTCGCTGCTGTCCTGACCTCAGGGCATTAGGCACAAGGCCGATTCGCGTACACCGCGAATCGGCTTTTTTTTGCCGGTACAAAAGCTGACGCCGCTCAACCGCGGCCCGGCAATGAGGGCTAAGCTTACGCACGCTTTTTGCCAGGATGGGTTGGGCCGATTGAAGACTGAAACCGATGTACCTGCCGCCGTGCCCTCAAACCGTATCCAGGACCTGCTGGCCGGATTATCCATTGCCGGTTTGCTGCTGCCGGAGGCCGTGGCCTATTCCAGCATTGCCGCACTGCCGCCTCAGGCCGGGGTGATTGCCTTGTTTGCCGGGCTGGTGTGCTACGGCCTGTTCGGTACCAGCCGTTTTGCGATTGTCTCGGCCACCTCGTCGTCGGCGGCCGTGTTGGCGGCGGCAACGGCCAGCCTGGCCGGTGATGACCCGGCCCTGAGGCTGTCCCTGGCCTTCGGATTGGTATTGCTCACTGGGGTGTTTTTCCTGTTGGCCGGCCTGTTCAAGCTCGGCGGCGTCACCTCCTTTATCGCCAAGCCGGTGTTGCGTGGCTTTGCCTTCGGCCTGGCGCTGACCATCATCCTCAAGCAATTGGCCAGTGTGGTGGGCGTGCACCTGACCGATAACAACCTGATCCGTTTTCTACCGCAGTTGCTGGAGCAACTGCCGCGCTGGAACTGGCCTGCGGCCCTGGTGGCGGCTCTGGCGTTGCTGGTGCTGTGGCTGTGCGCGCGCTTGCCGCGCGTGCCTGGTGGGCTGGTGGTTGTGGTGCTGGGCATCGCTGCCGGGCAGTATCTGGACCTGCAGGCTCATGGCGTGGCGCTGATCGGCATGATCGACCTGCGCCTGGAGCTGGGACATTTGCCAGTGCTGCCGTTTGCCGATTGGCTGCGTCTGGGCGAGTTGGCGTTTGCGCTGGTGATGATCCTGTACGCCGAGTCCTACGGCTCTATCAGTTCGTTCGCGCTCAAGCATGGCGACCGTGTGTCGTCCAACCGCGACCTGCTCGCGCTGGGTGCGGCCAACCTGGTTTCCGGGCTGTTCCACGGCATGCCGGCCGGTGCCGGGTACTCCGCGACGTCGGCCAATGAGGCGGCTGGCGCTTATTCACGCTTGGCGGGGATCGTCGCGGCGCTGGTGACATTGCTGATTGTGCTGACGGTGCTGCCCTATGTCGCGCTCACGCCGGAGCCGGTGCTGGCGGCTGTCGTTATCTATGCGCTGGGGCGCGGCTTGAGTTTGCAGCCGCTGGGGCGTTATTTCCTCTGGCGGCGCGATCGTTTACTGGTGATCTGTGCGGTGGCGGCGGTGCTGGTATTGGGGGTGCTGGATGGTTTGCTGCTCGCGGTCGCAATCAGTGTGATGTTGATGCTGCGCCAGATGTCGTCAGCCGATATCCAGGTACTGGGGCGCCTGGGTGACAGCCATGACTTTGTCGACCGTCAGCACCATGCCGATGCTTCGGCTGTACCGGGGGTACTGATCGTACGGCCCAGCGAAGCCCTGTTTTTTGCGAATGCCGAGCGCATCCTTGGCGCGGCCTTGCGCCTGATGCGGCAGTCGCCGGTCGAGGCGATGGTGTTGAGCCTGGAGGAATCGCCGGACCTTGACGGCACCAGCATCGAAGCGCTGGCGGCATTTTTTGCCCAGGTCCATGCGCAGGGCAAGCGCCTGGTGTTGGCCCGTGTGCGACATGATGCCCGCGAGGTCTTGCAGGGGTTGCCTGAAGCGGTGGCACCGCAGGTGCGGCTCAGTGGCTTGAGTGTCGATGGCGCGGTGCAATTGGCGCTTGAGATGAGTAACGCGTGACGCAGACATGATGTGGGAGGGGCGGTGCGACGATTCGACTTGCTCCCGATGGACTGCGTAGCAGGCCCATTTTTGAAGCCGCTGCGCGGCCTATCGGGAGCAAGTCGAATCGCCGCCCCGCCCCTCCCACAGTGATAGCGTCAAGTCTTAACTGACAGGTATTGGGGAAAGCCCCCATAATTTCTGTATTCCGGGCATAAAAAAACGCCGCGTATCTTGCGATGCGCGGCGTCCTTTACATCAACATACCGTTAAGCTTGAACTACCGGAATGTTGGCGCTTGCTGCGATCTTGCGGAACTCGGCGATCTGGTCGAAGTTCAGGTAGCGATATACGTCACTGGCCATGGTGTCCAGTTTCGCTGCGTAGCCCATGTACTCTTCGACGGTCGGCAGGCGACCCAGGGTAGAAGCCACTGCCGCCAGCTCGGCCGAAGCCAGGTAGACGTTCGCGCCGTCACCCAGACGGTTCGGGAAGTTACGGGTCGAGGTCGACACCACGGTCGAGTTCGGCTCTACGCGTGCCTGGTTACCCATGCACAGCGAGCAGCCTGGCATTTCCATGCGTGCGCCAGCCTTGCCGTAGATGCCGTAGTAGCCTTCTTCGGTCAGTTGGTGAGCGTCCATCTTGGTCGGCGGCGACAGCCACAGACGAGTTGGCAGCTGACCCTTGACCTGTTCCAGCAGCTTACCGGCAGCGCGGAAGTGACCGATGTTGGTCATGCACGAACCGATGAACACTTCGTCGATCTTCTCGCCGGCAACGCTCGACAGCAGACGGGCATCGTCCGGGTCGTTCGGTGCACAGAGGATAGGCTCGTTGATGTCGTTCAGGTCGATCTCGATGACTTCGGCGTATTCCGCGTCGGCATCGGCTTCCATCAGTTCAGGGTTGGCGACCCAGGCTTCCATCGCTTGGGCGCGACGTTCCAGGGTGCGTGCATCGCCGTAGCCTTCGCCGATCATCCAGCGCAGCAGGGTGATGTTGGAGTTCAGGTACTCGGTGATGGACTCTTTCGACAGCTTGATGGTGCAACCGGCAGCCGAACGTTCGGCCGAGGCGTCGGACAGTTCGAAAGCCTGTTCCAGCGTCAGGTCGTTCAGGCCTTCGATCTCCAGGATGCGGCCGGAGAAGGCGTTCTTCTTGCCTTTTTTCTCGACGGTCAGCAGGCCGGACTGGATGGCGTAGTACGGAATGGCATGAACCAGGTCACGCAGGGTGATGCCAGGTTTCATTTTGCCTTTGAAGCGCACCAGGATCGATTCCGGCATGTCCAGCGGCATGACGCCGGTGGCGGCGGCGAACGCCACCAGGCCGGAACCGGCCGGGAACGAGATGCCCATCGGGAAGCGGGTGTGGGAGTCACCACCGGTACCGACGGTATCCGGCAGCAGCATGCGGTTCAGCCAGCTGTGGATGATGCCGTCGCCAGGGCGCAGCGATACGCCGCCACGGGTCATGATGAAGTCAGGCAGGGTGTGGTGGGTGGTCACGTCGATCGGCTTTGGATAGGCCGCGGTGTGGCAGAAGGACTGCATCACCAGATCGGTCGAGAAGCCCAGGCACGCCAGGTCTTTGAGTTCGTCACGGGTCATTGGACCGGTGGTGTCCTGGGAACCCACGGTGGTCATCTTCGGCTCGCAATAGGTGCCTGGACGAACGCCTTTGCCTTCCGGCAGGCCGCAAGCCTTGCCGACCATCTTCTGTGCCAGGGTGTAGCCTTTGCCGGTGTCGACAGGGGCTTCAGGCAGCTTGAACAGGTCGGTAGGGCCGAGGCCCAGTTCAGCGCGGGCCTTTTCAGTGAGGCCACGGCCGATGATCAGCGGGATACGGCCGCCGGCGCGGACTTCGTCCAGCAGCACCGGGGTCTTCATTTCGAAGGTGGCCAGGACTTCGTCGGTACCGTGCTTGCAGACTTTGCCGGCATGCGGGTACAGGTCGATCACGTCGCCCATGTTCAGGTTGGACACGTCGAACTCGATCGGCAATGCGCCAGCATCTTCCATGGTGTTGTAGAAGATCGGGGCGATCTTGCTGCCGAAGCAGAAGCCGCCGGCACGCTTGTTCGGTACGTAAGGCACGTCGTCGCCGAAGAACCACAGTACGGAGTTGGTTGCCGACTTACGCGAGGAACCGGTACCGACCACATCGCCCACGTAGGCGATCGGGAAGCCTTGGCCGCGCATTTCTTCGATCTGCTTCATCGGGCCGGTCTTGCCTTGCTCGTCCGGTACGATGCCTTCGCGGGCCATTTTCAGCATGGCCAGGGCGTGCAGCGGGATATCAGGGCGGGACCAGGCATCCGGGGCAGGGGACAGGTCGTCGGTGTTGGTTTCGCCGGTGACCTTGAACACGCGCAGGCTGATCTTGTCGGCCAGGGTCGGACGGTTCTTGAACCATTCGCCGTCGGCCCAGGACTGGATCACGGCCTTGGCATGCACGTTGCCGTTCTTGGCTTTTTCGGACACGTCGTGGAACGCATCGAACATCAGCAGGGTGTGCTTGAGTTGGTCGGCCGCGACAGGTGCCAGGGTGGCATCGTCCAGCAGTTCGACCAGGGTCACGATGTTGTAGCCGCCTTGCATGGTGCCGAGCAGTTCAACGGCGCGTTGCTTGCTGATCAGGGGGGAAGTGGCTTCGCCCTTGGCCAGGGCAGACAGGAAACCGGCCTTGACGTAGGCAGCTTCGTCAACGCCTGGTGGAATGCGGTTGGTGATCAGGTCAACGAGGAATTCTTCTTCGCCAGCCGGAGGATTTTTCAGCAGCTCGACCAGGCCTGCGGTTTGTTCGGCGTTAAGCGGCTGGGGAACGATACCCAGTGCTGCGCGCTCTTCGATATGTTTGCGGTAGGCTTCAAGCACAGTTATTACCCTCATCAGTGGTCCCACGGGACGCTCATCCAGAAATGAACGGCACGCATGCGCTCAGGGGCTTTTTGGGCCGCAAAGCCAGCGCTGCCGGCATTCCTCACAGAAGCTGCTTTCAAAGTTTTACGCCTGCAGAACGGAGCTGATGAGGGTTGGCGCGGGCTTTGACCTACCGGGTCATAACACGCGCCAACACCGTTCTGAAGGAACGACTGTGCTCGTGACGCTTTGAAAACAGCTTCCAGCGGATATTATTGGCGCCTTACAAGGCCGGATGATTCTACGGCAAAAAAAATCTAAAGGTAAGTTGCCTGACCAAGTTTGCAGGGTGATCAACCTTAGACAAAGGGCTAACATGGCCCATTGTTTCGCTGAGCCGGGTGCCGTTGCCCATGTCCAATCCAACCATCAAGACCCCGTGCGTCGGGCTGTGCTCCACGGTTTACGGCGATCTCGTGTGCCGTGGCTGCAAGCGCTTCCACCATGAAGTGGTGCAGTGGAATGGCTATGACGAAGAGGCAAAACGTGCGGTCTGGCTGCGGTTGGAGCAGTTGCTGGTGCAGGTCATGGCCGGCAAGCTGGAAGTGTTCGACCCCAAGACGCTGCGCAGCCAACTGGAGCGGCGCAAGATTCGCTTCGTGCCGCACCAGTCCGAGTATTGCTGGGCCTACCAGTTGATTGCCCGGGGTGCGCGGGTGATTTCCAACCTGGAGGCTTACGGCATGGTGCTGCTGCCGGAATTCCGCGATTGGACGTTGCCGCAGCTGCGCGATGCCATTGATCGTGAGTTTTTCATCCTGTCCGAAGCCCACTACCAGCGCTACATCGCCCCGGATTTCCTGAGGGATGAGTCACTACATCTGTGAGAGGGGGCTTGCTCCCGATGGCGCCGGGTCAGTCAGCTCATAGGTAACTGAACCACCGCTATCGGGAGCAAGCCCCCTCCCACAATTGCACTTGATTGACTGGAGGAGCAGGTCAGGCTTTGTTGGCCAGTTCTTCCAACTGATCCATCAGGGTGCCGGGCTTGAGCACCAGCACATCGCTTTCCACGGCGTCGAGTATCACTTCCGCCGTATTGCCGATCAGCGCTCCGGAAATCCCGGTGCGCGCCACGGTGCCGATGATCGTCACCGCCGCTTGCAACTTATGCGCCTCGAAGGGGATCAGCACATCCGCCGGCCCTTCTTCGATATGCAGGTGGGCGTCGTCCACATCGAACTCGGCCTGAAACGCCTTGCATTGCTCGCGATAACGCGCCTCGATGGTTTCCTTGAGCTGGAATGTCGGGTCCGCCGCCGACAACATCGGCGACGGATGGGCGCTGATCACATGCAACTGCGCCTTGGCCAGCCTGGCGATATCAAAGCCGTGGTCGATGATCGTATCGTGCAGGGCGCGATGTTCGCCGTCGTTATTGCCCACGTCGATGGCGGCCAGAATCACCCGCCCGGCCCACGGGGTTGCAGTCTTGACCAGCAGCACCGGCGTCGGGCAATAACGCAGCAGCTTCCAGTCGGCCGGGGTGAGCAAGGCCTTTTTCAGCGGGCTGTCGGGGAAATGTTGCTTGATCACCAGGCCGCAGCCTTCGGCCTGCTGCACGTCGATGATGGTTTCATGCAGGCTGTCATTCCACGCCTGCTCCGTGGTCACGCTGTAGCCGTCTTCCTGCAAACCGGATTTGAGCAGGCTCAGCAGCGCCGAGTGCTCGTGCTTCTTGTCGCACACCAGTAAGTGCAGGTGCGCGCCGGTGACCCCGGCGATCAGCTTGGCGCGCTTGAGGGCCAGGCTTTCCGAATGTTCGGGTTCGATGACCACCAAAATGCTGCGGATGGCTTGCATAATCGGGATCTCCAGTAAGAGGGGGCATGTAACCACTATAGTTGCTGCCCGTCAGGCGGCATGTTGATACACATCAAGGCCCGTGACTGGTGGTCTGTGGCGTGGTCGGTATAATCGGCGGCCTTTTGTGATCCTTTTTGCCTGTGAGCCCGATGAACCTGCCCGAAATCCACGAATTCCTCGGCTGCCGCACCCCCGACGCCTGGGTCCAGGCCGCATTGGCCGATCAGGAAACCCTGCTGATCGACCACAAGAATTGCGAGTTCAAAGCCGCCAGTACCGCCTTGAGCCTGATCGCCAAGTACCACGGCCATGTGGACTTGATCAATATGATGTCGCGCCTGGCCCGCGAAGAACTGGTGCATCATGAACAAGTCATGCGCCTGATGAAAAAGCGCAAGGTCGAACTGCGCCAACTGCACGCCGGCCGTTATGCCTCGGCGTTGCGTAAAGTGGTGCGCAGCCACGAGCCGGTCAAACTGGTGGACACCCTGGTGGTCGGCGCCTTTATCGAAGCGCGCAGTTGCGAGCGTTTCGAAGCACTGGTGCCGCATTTGGACGAAGAACTCGGCAAGTTCTACTTCGGCTTGCTGAAAAGCGAAGCTCGGCACTTTCAAGGTTACTTGAAGCTGGCGTACCAGTATGGCGACGCCAAGGATATCGCCCAGGTGATCGAACGGGTGAGGGCGGCCGAGCAGGAACTGATCGAGTCACCCGACGTCGAGTTCCGCTTTCACAGTGGCGTGCCAGCCTGAAGCGACCGCCGTGCCGATCAGCGCGGCGGCGCCCGCCAACAGCAGGATCACCGTTTGCGTGCCCCAGGGCGCGGCCAGCAGCGCAATCGCCAGGCCCGCCAAGGGTTGCGCCAGATTGTTGAGCAGTGTGATCACGCCGACTGTCTTGCCGAAATCCTGGACAGGAATGACCCGCTGACGGGTGCTGCGCAGGTAGACGTTGAACATCTTGTCGAAACCGGTGACCAGCAGAAAGCCCACGGCGTACAGCCATACGCTTGGGCTGACGGCCATGATCAGCGCCCCGATGCCGATCATCGAATACGACAGACCGCCCAGTACCCTCAACGGCAGGTCGGCCCGCGCCAGGTAAAACAGAATGCCGATCGTCACCAACGCCCCGAACGCTTGCAGCAACGCATACGCATCCTTGCCGGCGGCGAATTGGCCGGTGACCAGCGCCGCCGAGGTGGCGAGCGTCACGCCGATGATCAGGTTCACGCCCACCGCCAGGGTAATGACCCGCCTCAACTCCACTCGGTTGCGGATATGCCCGAACGCGATGCGCAACGGTTGCAGCCAGATATCCGGATGTTGCTCGAAGGTTTGCAGGTCTACCGCGCTGGTGCGCCGCCAGATCCGCATGGCCAGGTCCGCCAGCCAGAACAACCCGGCAACCCCCAGCACTACCCAATGCCAGGCCCAGATTTCCAGGAGCAGCGCGGCTGCCAACGGGCCCAGCACCAGGCCGCTCTGGTCGGCGATCTGTGAGTAGGAGAGGGTCTTGGCGTAGGTGTACTGTTTGAAAATATGCGGCATCAGCACTTCCCGCGCCATGATGCCCTGGGTGGTCAATACCCCGCACAACGCCGACAGCAGCACGATCCAGTAGATACCGTCGAATAACGCGTACAGTCCTACTGTGACGGCACAGGCCAGCGCCCGGTAGACCTGGCTGATATGCAGGATGCGCACGGCAGGGAACTTGTCGCACAGGGCACCGCACACCGGGAAGGCCAGGTAACGCGGCAATGACTCGACAAAAAATGCAAAGCCCGCCCAGGCCACGCTCTGGGTGGTCTGAAATACGATCAAGGGCACGATGAACAATAGAATCTGGTCTGCCAGCCGCGACAGGAACAGCGAAACGAAGAACGCCAGGTAATCCTTGCGCATACAACTCCCTGTGAATGGCGTTAAAGATTGCAGGCTATTTGTTAAAAACTCTTAAAAGCATGAAGCTTCGTTGGGGCGTCATGGCCAGATGCTTCAGTCGAACAGCTTGCCACCTATAATGGCCGCACTTCAATCGGCGTTTGCACACTGAGAATTTATGGAAAACCTGGGGCTGGGCAAAGTTCTGCTCGTTGAGGACGATGAAAAACTGGCGGGGCTGATTGCGCATTTTCTGGCGCAGCACGGTTTCGAGGTGCGGGTGGTGCACCGGGGCGACAAAGCCCTGGCGGCGTTCCTGGACTTCAAGCCGAAGATCGTCGTGCTCGACCTGATGCTGCCGGGCCAGAGCGGCCTGCATGTGTGTCGTGAGATTCGTAACGTGTCTGACACGCCGATCGTGATCCTCACCGCCAAGGAAGATGACCTGGACCACATCCTGGGTCTGGAGTCCGGCGCTGATGACTATGTGATCAAGCCGATCAAGCCGCCGGTTTTGCTCGCACGCCTGCGTGCCCTGCAACGCCGACAAGTGCCCGAGCCCACCGTTCGCGGCTCCCTCGAATTCGGCCACCTGTCGATTGACCGCAGTTGCCGGGTGGTCAGCCTGGGAGGGGAAACCATCGACCTGACGACCATGGAGTTCGAATTGCTGTGGTTGCTGGCCAGCAATTCGGGAAAGATCCTCTCGCGCGATGACATCCTCAACCGCATGCGCGGTATTGCCTTCGACGGCCTCAACCGCAGCGTCGACGTCTACATCAGTAAATTACGCAGCAAACTCAACGATAACCCCCGTGAACCGGTGTGCATCAAGACCATCTGGGGCAAAGGCTACCTGTTCAACCCTTTCGCGTGGGAGGTTTAGATG
This sequence comes from Pseudomonas sp. ICBG1301, assembly GCF_016918385.1. Lineage (NCBI taxonomy): Bacteria > Pseudomonadati > Pseudomonadota > Gammaproteobacteria > Pseudomonadales > Pseudomonadaceae > Pseudomonas > Pseudomonas sp. ICBG1301. The sequence goes on along the minus strand of NZ_JAEKGB010000002.1, from coordinate 718,279 downwards.
CTGCGGCTGTTTCTGCGCCTGTATGTGATCCTGGCGCTGGGTTTGGCGGGGGCGATCTGGCTGGTCAACTACACCTTCGACGAATTATTGCCGGAAGCTAACGAAGTCTATAACCGCGAAGCTTTGCGCGGCCCGGCTTATGCATTGGTAGAACAACTGCGGGTGGTGCAAGGGCCAGCGCGCGAAGCTCGGCTGGCCGAGCTGCAACCGCATTACGGCTTGCGTCTGAGGCTGGTCCAGCACGATGCATTGGCGTTGAACGAGCGTGAACAACAGCTGCTCAGCGGTGGTCAGCTTGTGGTACGCGGCGACTTCATGGAGTTCATCACCAGCATTGATGGTGGCCCGCAACTGTTGGAGATCAAGTTGCCGGAAGAGCCCAAGTGGCTGTACTTGTGGGCCTACGGTTTCCTCGGCGTCAGTCTGGCCCTGGTCCTGTATTTCTGGGTACGCCCGCACTGGCGCGACCTTGAGCACATCCGCTTGGCCGCGCAACGCTTTGGCGACAATGACCTCGGCTCGCGCATCCTGCTGCCGCGCCGGTCCACCGTGCGCGAATTGGCCGGGCACTTCAACCAGATGGCCGAGCGTATCGAAAGCCTGATCGCCAACCAGCGCGAACTGACCAACGCCGTGTCCCACGAGTTGCGTACACCGATTGCGCGTTTATCGTTCGAGCTGGATCAACTCAAGCAACAGGCGGACCCGCGCCAGAGCCGTGAGTTGATCAATGACATGTACGCCGACCTGGGCGAGTTGGAGGAGATGGTCTCCGAATTGCTCACCTACGCCAGCCTGGAGCGTGGCGCTACGCAGGTCACCCGGGAAAGCATCGAGGCCCATAGCTGGCTCGACAGTGTCATCGGCAGCGTGGCCCTCGAAGCGGAAGCGGCCGGTGTGCAGCTGTCGTTGCGTACCTGTGAAGTCGACTTTATCCAGATCGAACCGCGCTTCATGGCGCGGGCGGTGATCAACCTGCTGCGCAACGCCATCCGTTATGCCGAGCGCCGCGTGGAGGTGTCGCTGGTCAAGTTCGGCACGGGTTACGAAGTGCGGGTCAGCGATGACGGGCCCGGCGTACCGCTGGAGGGCCGGGCGAAGATCTTCGAACCCTTCATGCGCTTGGATTCCAGCCGCGACCGCCGCACCGGTGGCTTCGGCCTGGGCCTGGCGTTGGTGCAGCGGGTCAGCCAATGGCATGGCGGGCAGGTCGAAGTGCTGGACTCGGAGTGGGGCGGGGCGTCGTTTCGGATGACGTGGGCGTATGCCGAGTAGCAGTCTCTAGTAGGAGCGAGCAAGCTCGCTCCTACGTTCTAATTGTATGGTCGGATCAGAAGGTGTATTCCACCATCCCCATCACCGACGTCTGCAACCGTCGCTCCACAATCGGGCTCTTGCCCGCCTCATCCGCCAGGTACTGCACGTCCAGCAAGGTCGAGAACCGGGTATTTTCGCTGATCGGCAGGCTCCACGCCAGGTTCATGCCATTGCTGATGTTGCCGGCTCCGGCCTTGTATTCCTTGAAGCGGCTTTGCGCCGCCTGACCCGTGGTCACGCCGTACCAGGTCTGCAGGTAGTCACGGTCACCAAAGTGGCTGCTCAGGGTGGCGTCGACGGAGCCAAAGCGGCCTTTATAGAGGTTGGTGCCCAGGCTCAACTCCAGGTGGGTGAAGGCCTTGCCGGTATCCTTGTGGTCATTTTCCTTGAGGGCGTGTTCCAGCGTCGCGCCGACAATCACGCCGCCGAGCTTATAGCTGGCGCTCACCCCCAGTTGCGGGCGTGACTTGATCTCGCCCATGCCTTTGAGGCGTTTGGAGCCGGCATGCAGGGTTTCATTTTTGTCCTTGCGTGAACCGCTGGCACCGACATAAGCGCTGAAGCTTGCCGCGTCGCCTTCGTAGCGCCATCCCAGGCCCTTGCCGGTGTCGAGGAAAATCCCCCAGGGGCTGACAATTTTGCCGCCCAGTTCCGGCCCGGTCCGGCGTTCGTCACTCCCGCTGTAGCGGGGCGCGTTGCTGACGCCGAGCTTGAGGCTGTATTGCCAGTCTTCGGCAATGGCGCTGTCGGCGGCGGCGAACAGGCATACCGAGGTGAGGGACAGGCAAAGGTGATTTGAGCGCATTGAGGCGTTCTTCCTTGGTTAGAGATTCAGAGGTTTATGCGGTGCTTGGGTGCGTTTGAAGGAGTAACCCGAAGCGCTGAGGCCATTGACCTGACGGCTGACGGTGTCGCCCAGGCCATAGCCATTACCGGCCAGTACCGCGTGGGCGTTGTCGACGGGCAATAGGATGTAGTCGGTCAGCGGCTCGCCATGCAGTTGGCCGCGCAATACCAGGAAACCTTCTTCCAGGCGTACGCTGATGCCGCTCAGCGGCGCGTTCGGCTCATGGGTGTTGAGCACGTGATAGGTGCCGATGGTGTCGGCCCAGGCCAGGGGCAGCGGCGGCGGGTCGACGCGCTCACCAATGGCGATGCGTTGGCCATGGCTGCGGGCCGTGAGCATCTGGCGCCCTTGTACGGTCACCACATCCAGCTGCACGCGGCCCAATTCGCCGAGATCCTTGAGCCAGAACCCGAGGACTTTTTTCTGTGCACGCAACCAGCCGTGCTCGTCACGTACCAATTCAAAGTCAAAACCGGCCAGTTCGCCGGACAGCCGATTTTTATCGTCCTTGAGGCGCAGTACGCCCCAGGCCGTTGCATAAAACCCGGCCAGGCGTTTACGGTCCACGGCCGCCGGCACCTGGCGCAGCTTCAAGCCGTGGCTGGGGGGCTGGCAGTCGCCGCTGCACACTGGCGTGCCGGTTTGTGCCTGGAGCATCAAGCGCAGCGCGTCGGTGGACAGCGACACCACCATGTCCTCGGCATTGCTGTCATTGGCCATGATGATCACCGCCAACTGCTGATCAGGCAGCACGCTCAATTGGGCGGCAAAATCATCGCCACCGCCGCTGTGCTGATAGGTCCGAATGCCGGGGCCGACCGGCTCATCCCCACAAGGCGCCAGAAACCAGCCCAGGCCCATCTGGCAATCGAAGTCCAGGGCGTTGCCGGTGTTTTGCTGGGTGAACATCGCCTCGATGGACGCGTTACTCAGCACTTGTCTGCCTTTATAGGTGCCTTGGGCGAACAGCATCTGCACATAGTGGCTGAGGTCTTTCGGGCTGGCCCACAGCCCGGTGGCCGCGAGGTCACGCACCTGTGCATCGGTGCTGGCCTGGCCGTCTTCGTAGCCCATGGCGCGATAACCCAGCTGTGCGCCGGTACCGACGAAGCTGGACTGGTCCATCGCCAACGGCTTGAGCAGGCTGCTTTGTAGCTGAGCCTCGAAGCTTTTGCCGGTGCTGCGCTCAATGGCCGCGCCGACCAAGGCGTAGCCGAGGTTGGAATAGGCCACCTGAGAGCCCGGCGGGCTGCTCAGCCACACACCCGACACACGCATGGGCATCTGGCCCATCGCATAGGTGCTGCGCAGGTCGCGCAGGTGCTCGCTGGGCAGGCCGGACTGGTGGCTGAGCAAGCGACGCAAGGTGATATCGCGGTCAGCCGCAGTCTGGTCGGCATGAAAACGCGAACGCACGTAAAACTCGCGCAGGGTTTGCTGGATCGGCGCATCCAGCGCCAGACGCTGCTGCTCCACCAATTGCAACGCCGCCGTGGTGGTCAGCAGTTTGGAGATGCCCCCGGCGCGAAATGCCGTGTTACGTGTAACCGGTACGCCGCGCGCCTTGTCCGCCATGCCGAAGCCACGGGTCCAGAGCAATTCCTGGCCATTGACCAATGCAATTGACAATCCCGCCACGTTATCTCGGGCCATGTCCTGGGGGATTCGGGTTTGCAGGTAACGGATGATTGCACCGTAATCACCCTTTTGAATCGGCGGCGGAGCAGGGGGTTGCCCATGGCAACCGATACTGCTCAGCAGGCAACCCAGCAGAGGAATACTGCGCAATGTGCGAAACATGAAGAACACCCGAATGGTGGTTTGGATGCTCAAATGCTAGGGCGGTGGCGGCCGATAATCTTTGACAGCTTTGTCGAGAAACTGTCAAAGACTGTTAAAGATCAGGCGCCAGGAAATCTCAAGGCAGAATCAGGGAAGGCCCTTGCTGAAAAAGGGAAGTTTTCCGGCATTTCCAGAGGATATTCAGACTTTAATCTCAGCGCTCTTGTGAAATCAGGAGCGACAACCGCCATGGACGCTACACGCTGGAGCCACCCGTTCAAGGACCAAAACCACCCGTTGTCGCAGTTGACCCAACTGGCCCATGCCGGCGCGGGTTATTACCCCATAGGACGCAATGCGCTGTGGCATGGCGGCGTGCATTTTGACAGCGGCACCGCAGCCCTGCTGGATCAGTCGGCGGTCTACTGTCTGGCAGACGGTGAGGTTGTGGCTTACCGCATCGATGAGCATTCACCCAACACTACTTACGTGGACGACGACCAGTGCGTGGCGAAACCGTTCTCGCGCAACTTTGTACTGGTGCGCCATCGTCTTGCGCCGCCAAACATAGCAGGCCACTCACAGACGCCTCCCAGACTGACCTTCTACAGCCTGTATATGCACCTGCAGGAGGGGATGTTCTATCGCGACGGCTCAACGCATGCTCGACCCGCCTTCTGGCCTGAAGAGGCAACGGATGGCGTGGTTGTGCTGCAAGCGCCTGTCGCAATCAAGGCCGCCGATCTGGTCGGGCACATCGGGCTGTATCACTGCGCGGATACAAAGCGCCCGGAAAGCAAACTGCATCTGGAAGTGTTCAGTGGTGATGACGTCGAAGGCTTTATTGACGCCAGCCGGGCTTGGGCGCAACAGTTGCCTGCCGACGAACAGACTTGGCTCAAGCTGGTGGCAGGCACTGTCGTCGTCCCCCATCAAGAGGGCTTTGGCGTTGCGCAATGCCCCGTTCCCGGCACTGCCGGTGCGGTCAGTGGTGCTGACTTGCTTGTGCCCAAAGTGTTGCTCGACAGCTTGCCGCCCGAGAGCAAAATCAGCAGCGCCCTGGGTAAGAAATGCACATGGTATCGCCTGGATGGGTTGCTCATGGATGCCGACAACTATCCGCTTGATGGCTGGGTCTGCGAAGACGTGGGGGTGACACCCTGGGTCAGTCCGTGGTCGTGGGAGGGCTACTCCATTGTCTACAGCCTCGAGTCTTCCCTTGGCATGCTTGCCGCACTGTGGCGTGACCTGGGGCGGTTCAGCGAGGCTCAACTTGCGCGGTTTGCTCGCGTGGCGGACGAGGGCAACAAAAGCCGCATAAAAAGCCGTCTCTACGACATCATCGACCGCAACCGCGATGGAAGGATCACCGCTGCCGAGTTGCAGGCGGCCATTCGCCGGCCGGCTCACGCACAGTCGATTTCACGGTTGATCATTCATACCGAAAGCGAATGGTCCCAGCCGAACAAGTGGGATGGGTTAGACGAGTTGCTAGGCCACAGTGGCGCAACACCGCACTTGAACTGGTTGGCGGAGAAACAACGGATCAATGCGCTGTGTTGGTGGGAAGAGGTGGCGCCGAAGCTTGGCCTGCCTGCGAATGGGGCGGTGTTTCACTTTCATCCGGTGGGGTTGGTGGGGCAGTTCTGCGCGGCTAATCCATTGGCAATTACTTCGGCACAACTAAAGCAAATATTTCCCTTGGCCGACGATGCCGATATTGAGGTAGTACTCAATGAAATAAACGGGCGATTAGTCGAGTTCAAGTTGGACACCCGGCTTAGGCAACGGCACTTTTTCGCCCAGATCAAGGGCGAGGTGGGGGCGTCTATGAAAGCAGTGACCGAAAGTTGGGAATTCTCCCCGGAGGTACTTAAGTCGTTCAGTGTTTACTATCGAGCGCATCCTTTGGAAGCGGAACAGGATGGATATTTGAAGGATTCGAATGGACGGATTATTCGTAGAGCGAATCAACACGAAATTGGGGTGAAGCATTTTTTGCGCTTAAATGGAAATCGAAGGTCTCATCCTGCAGATGGGTATAATTTCAGGGGGAGGGGTTTGTTACAACTTACGGGCTATGAAAAATACAAGGGTTTCAAGGCTGGTTACTCAAGATACTGGAAGGGTGTAGTGCCAGATACAGTCGGGCAACCAGAGCTGATTAATGAAATGCCTACGGCCATAAGGAGTGCAATATGGTTCTGGATTGATCTCAATATTTTTAAACAGGTGCAGTCTGGTGGTTATTCAGATGTCGTAAGAGTTACTAAAGCTGTAAATGGTGGGACGATGGGACTTGATGAAAGGAAAGCAGCCTACAGAATTGCTGAAGGCGCACTGAAATGAAGATGACCCTGTTTTTTATAGGGCAGCTATTAATATTTTCTAATCAGAGTGTTTTTGGGTCCGAAAGTAGCCTCTGTAAGCCTAGTGAAAAAATGATCGCGTCGTGTCATTTGCATGAAGGGAAAAATAGGGTGGTGTCTCTGTGTGCAAGTGCGGACAGTACTTTGGTTTTTTATAGAATTGGCAAGGAGCAAAACATGGAGTTGGTAAGTGGCTTTTCGAAACGACGAGTATTATCTCGATGGGTGGATAAAGCTACTTACACTACATATTTTGGATTTAGGTTGCCTCCTTATTCCTATGTTTTTGGTGTGCCGCAGCAGACGTACGGAGCTAAGGCGTTCCTGGAAGCTTATAGAGACGACAAAGAAATTATGTTGCGCGTATGCACCGAAAACTCTTTTGGAGAGACGGCGCTTATAAGTGAAGCTATACGCGAGGTGCCAGATGATCTTGTAAGGGGTAATGACTTTCTGTTTCCGCCTTATTGAGAGTTCTTGTTAGTTTGGTATGGTTTTAAAAACTCACTGCTCTGAGAGTTGCTTACGCGGAATTACAATCTGTGTGGTGTCACTCGCTCATGCCACTGAGCAATCGACTCCTCAGGATACTCATCAAACTGCAAATCTCCCTTGCGCACCGTTACCTCCACCCACGGTGCCTTGGACCCCAGCATCAAGTGCGTATGTTCCGGCGGCACTGGCAGTGGTGTGTCGATGGCTGACGCGAATGGGTGGATCAGCTCTGGCCATTCCGGGCTGAACAGCCATAGGGCGCTGCCGCATTGCGAACAGAAATGCCGCTCGGCGGTGCTGGCGTGGACACGGCTGGCACCTTCTGGTTTGAGCCTGGCGTGGTAGATCGAAATCTGCTTGCGCCCCTGTACCTTGAGGCTCTTGGCGTCGCCGGCGAGGTTGATCGCGTAGCCACCGCCGCCCTGGGTCTTGCGGCAGATCGAGCAATAGCAACGCTGGTAGGGGTAAGGGTGGGCGCTGTTCAAGCTGAAGGTGACAGCGCCGCAATGGCAGGATCCTTCTAGCTGCATGGGAGTCTCCTTGGCAAGGTGACTGTTCAGCTTAGGCGGTTTTCGGCATCAAGGTAGCGATCAATGCGCGAATGGTCCCTGGCAAGGCGTCCAGTTCCCGCACCAGGATACTGCGCTCGCGAATGGCCCACGGCTCCTGGAGCTTGACCGCCACCAGTTGCATGGTGCGGCTGTGCCGCACGGCGGCGGATTCGGGGATGATGCCAATGCCCACGCCGGCCTCGACCATCCGGCAGATCGCTTCGAAGCTCGAGACCTGAATACGCAGCGACAGCTGTTTGCCGAGCCGGTCGACGTGTTCGCGCAGAAAGCTCAGCAACGTGCTGCCCTCATGCAAGCCAATGTGTTGATAGGCGAGGGTCTGTTCCAGCGTCACTGACGCTTGACCGGCTAACGGGTGATCGACGGGCACCATCAACACCAGTTCATCGGTGCTGAAATGCAATACCTGCAAGCCTGCCGCTTCCACGGGGCCGGCAATGATGCCCATATCGCTGGTGCCGTCCAGCACACCACGCACGATATCCCGGGACAGGCGCTCTTGCAGGTCGACGGTGACGCCGGGGCGCTGCGACAGGAACCCCGCCAGCACCTCCGGCAGAAACTCGGTGACCGCCGTGGTATTGGCGAAGATGCGGATATGCCCGGCCGAATCCGCGCCATATTGGGTGAATTCGCTTTTCAGGTAGTCCACCTGGCGCATGATCAGCCGCGCATGGTGCAGCAGGCGTGCGCCCGCCGGGGTGATTTCCACGCCACGGCTGTCGCGGTACAGCAGGCGCGTGTCGAGCTGGCCTTCCAGGGCCTTGATCCGCGCACTGGCGGCGGCCGGCGAGAGGAACGCACGCTTGGCGCCCTGGGTCAGGCTGGGGGATTCAGCGATATGGATAAACAGGCGCAGGTCGGCCAGGTCGAAGTGCATGCAAAACTCCGGGAGCAGAATGGCGGCGTTCAGCATAACCGAACGCTGGTTTATTGAAATGCAAATTCTCAGAACGGATGGGGGCTTGCATGATCCGGGGCAGACACCCACTGCCCGAGGACCTGGACCCCATGAGTGCCACTGATTGGATCGGCCGAAGTGAAACCACTCACGACCTCCTGAGCCACAACCTGCTCAAGCGTATTGCCGCGACGTTCGGTGAAGAAGTGCCGAGCGATGGCGAAGCGATTGCGCCGTTGTGGCAGTGGTGCTTTTTTCAGGATCCACTGCCGGAAGCGGCACTGGGCACTGACGGCCACCCGGCCCGTGGCGGGTTCCTGCCGCCGGCGGATAACCGCAATCGCATGTGGGCCGGTGGCCGCATTGAATTTGTGCAGGCGTTGCGGGCCGGTGCGGCGGCCACTCGCGTGTCCACGATCACTGCCGTAGAAGAGAAGGCCGGCCGCACCGGCTCGCTGCTGTTTGTCACCGTGCGTCATGACTATTCCCAGGACGGTCGCCTGGCGATCCGCGAAGAACAGGACATCGTCTACCGCGAACCCACGCCACCCAAGCAGGGCAGCGGTGAGGCACTGCCCCTCAGCGAGTGGCGTGAAGCCGTCGAGCCGACCCCCACTTTGTTGTTTCGCTACAGCGCCGTGACCTTCAACGGCCACCGCATTCACTACGACTACCCCTATGTCACCGGCACCGAGGGTTATCCGGGGTTGGTGGTGCATGGGCCATTGATCGCCACCTTGAACCTGCGTGCCTTTTGTCGTGCCCACCCTGAAGCCCGGTTGCGCCGTTTTGCCTACCGTGGCGTGCGCCCGTTGATTGCACCGCAACCGTTTGAAGTGGGCGGTCGGATCACCTCGGACGGTGTTGCCGAACTGTGGGCCGGTAACGCCGGTGGCCTGGCGCAACAAGCCCAAGTGCACTTCGAATAACCCCAGAACAACAGGCGGAGAGCCGTTACATGACCCCTAATGACCTTGAAGAACTCAACGCTATCCGCGACGGTGTGCGTGCGTTGTGCGCTGAATTCGATGCCGCTTACTGGCGCAAGATCGACGAAGAAAAAGGCTTTCCCGAGGCGTTCGTCAAGGCCCTGACCGATGCCGGCTGGTTGTCGGCGATGATCCCGCAGGAGTACGGCGGCTCCGGCCTGGGCCTGGCCGAAGCCTCGGTGATCCTGGAGGAAGTGAACCGTTGCGGCGGCAATTCCGGCACGGTGCACGGCCAGATGTACAACATGTTCACCTTGTTGCGTCACGGCAGCGAGGCGCAGAAGCGTTTCTACCTGCCCAAGCTCGCCAGTGGCGAATTGCGCTTGCAGTCCATGGGCGTCACCGAGCCCAGTACCGGCACCGACACCACCAAGATCAAGACCACCGCGATCAAGCGCGGCGACAAATACGTGATCAACGGCCAGAAGGTGTGGATCTCGCGTATCCAGCATTCCGACCTGATGATCCTGCTGGCGCGCACCACGCCACTGGCCGAGGTGACGAAAAAATCCGAGGGCATGTCGATCTTCCTGGTGGACCTGCGCGAAGCGATCGGCAATGGCCTGACCGTGCAGCCCATCGCCAATATGGTCAACCACGAAACCAATGAGCTGTTCTTCGACAACCTGGAACTGCCGCTCGACAGCCTGATCGGCGAGGAGGGCAAGGGTTTCAAATACATTCTCGATGGCCTGAATGCCGAGCGCACGTTGATTGCCGCCGAGTGCATTGGTGACGGCCGCTGGTTTATCGAAAAAGCCAGCGCCTATGCCCGCGACCGCGTGGTATTTGGCCGACCCATCGGACAGAACCAGGGCGTGCAATTCCCGATTGCCGAAGCCCATATCGAAATCGAAGCCGCCGACTTGATGCGCTGGCGCGCCTGCGAGGAATACGACAGCGGCGCCAATGCCGGGGCCAGCGCGAACATGGCCAAGTACCTGGCGGCCAAGGCGTCCTGGGAGGCTGCCAATGCGTGCCTGCAAACCCACGGCGGTTTTGGTTTTGCCTGCGAATACGACGTGGAGCGCAAATTCCGCGAGACCCGCCTGTACCAAGTGGCGCCGATCTCCACCAACCTGATCCTGTCCTACGTGGCCGAGCATCTGCTCGAACTGCCCCGCAGCTTCTGAGGCTTTTGACCATGAGCCATACCCTAGCCTTGTGTCGGTTCCTTGCGCAGCTGGATTACGAGCAGCTGCCGCAAACGCTGCTGGCGCGCACCGAAGAGCTTTATCTGGATTGGCTGGGCTCGGCCTTGGCCAGCCAGGGCATGCATCCGATCCCGTTGTTTGAACGCTATGCACAAAAGATGGGGCCCGGCAGCGGCCCGGCGCAGGTGATCGTCAATGGTGGCAGCAGCAGTGCGTACTTTGCCGCCCTGGTCAACGCCGCCGCCTCGCACCTGGTCGAGCAGGATGACCTGCACAACAGCTCGGTGCTGCATCCGGCCACCGTGGTGTTTCCGGCTACCCTGGCCGCCGCGCAGGACCTCGGTAAATCTGGGCGTGAGCTGCTGCTGGCGTCGGTCGCCGGTTACGAGGCCGGGATTCGCATCGGCGAATTCATGGGCCGTTCCCACTACCGAATCTTTCACACCACGGCCACCGTCGGCACGCTCGCCGCTGCGGTGGCGGTGGGCAAATTGCTGGGTTTCAACCAGGAGCAGTTCGTCAACCTGCTCGGCAGTGCCGGCACCCAGGCCGCCGGTTTGTGGGAGTTCCTGCGCGATGCCGCAGACTCAAAGCAACTGCATACGGCCAAGGCTGCGGCGGATGGTTTGCTCGCCGCTTACCTGACAGCGGATGGGTTGACCGGCGCGCGCAATATCCTGGAAGGCGATCAGGGCTTGGCGGCCGGCATGTCCCAGGATGCGCAGCCGAGCCGCTTGTCTGCCGGCCTCGGGAGCCGCTGGGCGTTGCTGGAGACCTCGTTCAAGTTCCACGCATCGTGCCGTCACACCCATCCTGCCGCAGACGCGCTGTTGCACCTGATGCAGCGTGAGGGTTTGAGCGCCGCCGATATGGCCCACGTGCAAACCCGTGTCCATCAAGGCGCAATTGACGTACTGGGGCGCGTGAAAGTGCCTGCCACCGTGCATCAGGCCAAGTTTTCCATGGGCACTGTACTGGGCCTGATCGCGGTGCATGGCAAGGCCGGGCTGACCGAGTTCCACGAACTGGCGTTGAGCGATCCGGCGGTGGCCAGCGTGCGCGACAAGGTCAGCATGACCCTCGACCCCGAGGTCGACGACGCCTACCCGCAACGCTGGCTGGGCCGCGTTACGGTCACCACCACCGATGGCCGCACCCTGCACGGCGCGATTGACGAGCCCAAAGGCGACCCGGGCAACACCTTGAGCCGCGTCGAACTGGCCGACAAATTCCGCCGGCTCTGTCAATTCAGCGGCGCACGCACACCGGCACAGGCCGATGCCCTGACCGAAAAAGTCTGGAACCTGCGCAGCGCAGCGTCCATGGCCCACTGGCTCTGAGGAACTGCCATGACTCATCAACGACCGCTGGACGGCATCACCGTCGTCAGCCTGGAACACGCGATTGCCGCCCCGTTTTGTACCCGTCAGTTGGCCGACCTGGGCGCTCGGGTGATCAAGATCGAGCGCCCCGGCGCCGGTGATTTTGCCCGTGGCTATGACGAGCGGGTGCGCGGCCTGGCCTCGCACTTCGTGTGGACCAACCGCTCCAAGGAAAGCCTGACCCTGGACCTCAAGCAGGATGAGGCAGGATCTATCCTCGAAACCTTGCTGGCCGATGCCGATGTGCTGGTGCAGAACCTGGCACCCGGCGCGGCGGCACGCATGGGCTTGTCGTTCGAGGCGCTGCATGAGCGTTTTCCGCGGCTGATCGTCTGCGATATTTCCGGTTATGGCGAAGGCGGGCCTTACGAAAAGAAGAAGGCTTATGACCTGCTGATCCAGAGCGAAGGCGGCTTTCTGTCGGTGACCGGTGGCCCGGGTGACGAGCAGATGGCCAAGGCCGGTTGTTCGATTGCCGACATCTCCGCCGGCATGTACGCCTACAGCGCCATCCTCTCGGCGCTGTTGTTGCGTGGCACGACGGGGCAGGGCAGTCGCATCGACGTGAGCATGTTGGAAAGCCTGGTGGAGTGGATGGGCTACCCGATGTATTACGCCTTCGATGGCGCCCCGCAACCACCGCGTGCCGGTGCGGCGCACTCGACGATCTACCCCTATGGGCCGTTCCCGACCGGCGACGGCGGCACGGTGATGCTCGGTTTGCAGAACGAACGCGAATGGGCGGCGTTCTGCGACAAGGTGCTGCTCACCCCTGAGCTTGCGACGGATGAGCGTTTCAGCGCGAACTTCAAGCGTTCGGCCAATCGTGAGGTGCTGCGCGCGATCATCGTCGACCGCTTCGCGCAGCTGGATACCGAAGCCGTGATCCAACGGCTGGAGCATGCGCAGATCGCCAGTGCCCGGGTCAACGATATGCAAGGCGTGTGGGACCACCCGCAACTCAAGGCGCGGGACCGCTGGCGTGAAGTCGCAAGCCCCGCTGGCCCGTTGCCGGCGTTGTTGCCACCGGCACGCAATACCGCGTTTTCGCCACGTATGGACGGGGTGCCGGCGCTGGGGCAGCACAGCCAGGCCATCCTCCATCAGATCGGTTACTCGGCTGATGCCATCGACCGCCTGCGCACGCGTGGCGTTATCTGAAAAGGAATGTCAGTGATGTCCCAATCTTTAGTTCGTTCAGCCCTGTTTGTCCCCGGCAGCCGCCCGGAACGTTTCGCCAAAGCCCTGGCCAGTGGGGCCGATGCGGTGATCGTGGATTTTGAAGATGCTGTGGAAGAACCGCTCAAGCGCCAGGCACGGGATAACCTCGCGGCGTTTTTGACCGCCCAGCCTGATGCCCGGGTGTGGGTGCGCATCAATGCGCCTGAGCATGCCGAGCATTTTGCGGATGTGGCCTTTTGCAAAGCCCATGCGAATGTGGCCGGCGTGCTGTTGCCGAAGGTGGAGAGTGCCGCCCAGGTGGCCGTGGTGGCCGCCGCCGGTAAAGTGATCTGGCCGATTATCGAAAGCGCACGGGGCTTGCTGGCCATCGCCGAGATCGCCCATGCGCCGCAGGTGGAGCGTCTGTCATTTGGTGGCCTGGATCTGGCCCTGGACTTGAACCTGAGCAGCCAGTCGGCGGCGGCACGGTTTGCGCTGGACCAGGCACGCCTGTCGCTGATCGTGCATTCCCGCGCCGCCGGCCTGGTTGCGCCGCTGGATGGCGTACATCCGGCAATCGACGATCCCGAGGGCCTGCACCGTTCGATCCGCCATGCCTATGAAATGGGCTTTGCCGGAGCGCTGTGCATCCATCCCAAGCAGGTCGCTGTGATCCATGCCGCCCTGGCGCCCAGCGCCGAAGACCTGGCCTGGGCCAGGCGCGTCGTGGAGGCCGGAGCCCATGGGGCAGGGGCCTATCAGATCGATGGGCAGATGGTGGATGCGCCGGTATTGCTCAGAGCCCAACGATTGCTGGCAGCCCGGACCTGACTGCAAAAACCGGATTGAACGTGGGAGGGGGCTTGCTCCCGATGACAGTGGATCAGTACCTGATGTGTTGACTGACACGCCGCTATCGGGAGCAAGCCCCCTCCTACAGGCGTGTCGATTGTTTATGCGGTTGGCGTTCAGTTTGGCAGAACGCAGGTATCTGGAATTCTAAATTCACTAAACGCTTTACATCAGGCACCTTGCCTCACAACACAACAATAAGAAGGTGATTTTCCATGCTCAAGCTCTCCCGGGCGCTGCTGTGCGCCGCCACCTTGTTTGCCGCAGGCCTGGCCCAGGCGGCGGATCCGATTGTGATCAAGTTCGCTCACGTGGTCGCCGAGAACACCCCCAAAGGTCAAGGCGCGCTGCTGTTCAAGAAGCTCGCCGAAGAGCGTCTGCCGGGGCAGGTCAAGGTCGAGGTATACCCCAACTCGTCGTTGTTCGGTGATGGCAAGGAGATGGAAGCCCTGTTGCTGGGCGACGTGCAGATGCTCGCACCTTCGCTGGCCAAGTTCGAGCAATACACCAAACAGGTGCAGATCTACGACTTGCCGTTCCTGTTCAACGACCTGGCGGCCGTCGACCGTTTCCAGGCGGCCCAGGGCAAGGAACTGCTGACCTCGATGCAGAGCAAGAACATTCTCGGTCTGGCCTATTGGCACAACGGTCTCAAGCAATTGTCTGCCAACAAGGCATTGCATGAGCCCAAGGACGCCCGTGGCCTGAAGTTCCGTGTGCAGGCTTCCAGCGTGCTGGAAGAACAGTTCAAGGCGATCCGCGCCAACCCGCGCAAGATGAGCTTTGCCGAGGTCTACCAGGGTCTGCAGACCGGCACGGTCAACGGCACGGAGAACACCTGGTCGAACTACGAAAGCCAGAAGGTCAACGAGGTGCAGAAGTACTTCACCGAGTCCAACCATGGCCTGATCGACTACATGGTGATCACCAACGCCAAATTCTGGAATGGCCTGCCGCCAGACGTGCGCAGCACCCTGGAGCAGATCATGGCCGAGGTCACCGTCGAGGTGAACAAGCAGGCCGAAGCGCTGAACCAGTCGGCCAAGCAGAAAATCATCGACGCCAAAACCAGCGAAATCATCGAGCTGACACCCGAGCAACGTGCGCTCTGGCGCGAAGCCATGCGCCCGGTATGGCAGAAGTTCGAAGGGGAGATCGGGGCTGACCTGATCAAGGCGGCGGATGCCGCCAACCAGTAACACCCCGAGCCTTGCACTTACCTATCTCTGCTTCGCGAGGTTTTGCCATGCAAACGCTAAGGCGCGTCTGGGAGCACCTGGAGGAAGGCTTCATTGCCTTCCTGCTGGCCGCCATGACCCTGGTGACATTCGTTTACGTGATGCTCAACAACATCTACACGCTGTTCTTCGCCCTGGCCGATAAATGGGCTGTGAGCAGCGGGTTCTTCAATGCCCTGGGTGACCACACCATGACCTGGGCGCAGGACATGACCTGGAGCGTGGCACTGACCAAGGCCATGTTCGGCTGGCTGATCTTCTTCGGTATTTCCTATGGTGTGCGGACCGCCGGGCATTTGGGTGTGGACGCTCTGGTCAAGCTGACCCGGCGCCGCGTGCAACGCCTGCTGGGCATGCTGGCGTGCCTGTGCTGCCTGGCCTACGCCGGGTTGTTCATGGTCGCCAGCTACAAATGGGTCAGCGCGGTGATGACGGCCCATATCGGCGCCGAAGACCTCGACCAGTACGGCGTCGATGTCGGTGACATCGTAGTGATCGTGCCCATCGGGTTTGCGCTGGTGTTTATTCGCTACCTGGAAATCTTCTACCGCCTGTTCACCCACCGTCAGGTCGGGTTGGGGCTGGCCGACGAGGCCGGTGAGGCCAGCAAGTTGGCCGGCAGCCATGAGGAGCGTCACTGATGGCCGTGCTCTGTCTGTTTTTGCTGTTGTTCGTGTTCATGTTCCTGGGCGTGCCGATCGCGATTTCCCTGGGACTGTCCGGTGCGGTGTCGATCCTGATGTTCAGCCAGGACTCGGTGAGCTCGCTGGCAATCAAGTTGTTTGAAACCTCTGACGCCTACACCTTCCTGGCGATTCCGTTCTTCCTGCTGTCCGGTGCGTTCATGACCACCGGTGGCGTGGCGCAACGGCTGATCGACTTCGCCAACGCGTGTGTCGGCCATATCCGTGGCGGCCTGGCGATTGCGGCGGTATTGGCGTGCATGCTGTTTGCGGCATTGTCAGGCTCGTCACCGGCCACGGTGGCGGCGGTGGGCTCGATTGCCGTGGCCGGCATGGTGCGCTCCGGGTACCCCAAGGAGTTTGGCGCAGGGATCATTTGCAACGCCGGCACCCTGGGCATCCTGATTCCGCCTTCGATTGTGATGGTGGTGTACTCGGCGGCCACTGAAACATCAGTGGGCAAACTGTTCATGGCCGGGGTGGTGCCGGGGTTGCTGCTGGGCTTGATGCTGATGGTCACGATTTATATCGTTGCGCGCATCAAGAAACTGCCGGCGCAGCCGCGCGCGACGTTGCGTGAATGGCTGACCTGTGCGCGTCGGGCGTTCTGGGGCTTGCTGTTGCTGGTGATCATCCTCGGCGGCATCTACAGCGGCATGTTCACCCCGACCGAAGCGGCGGCCGTGGCGGCGGTGTATTCGGCGTTTGTGGCGTTGTTCGTGTACAGGGACATGAAGCTGCGCGACTGCCCCAAGGTGCTGCTGGAGTCCGGGCGCCTGGCAATCATGCTGATGTTTATCATCGCCAACGCCATGCTCTTCGCCCACGTGCTGACCACCGAGCAGATCCCGCAGGAAATCACCGCCTGGGTGATCTCTGAAGGGCTGACGCCGATTGGCTTCCTGATCATGGTCAACATTGTGCTGCTGGTGGCCGGCAGCTTCATGGAGCCGTCGGCTATTGTGTTGATCCTGGCGCCGATCTTCTTCCCGATTGCGATGAAGCTGGGCATTGACCCGATTCATCTGGGGATCGTGATGGTGGTCAACATGGAAATCGGGCTGGTGCACCCGCCGGTGGGGCTGAACCTGTTCGTGACCTCGGCGGTGACCGGGTTGACGCTGGGGCAGACCATTCGTGCAGCGATGCCGTGGTTGATGATCCTGCTGGTGTTCCTGATCATGGTCACCTACTTGCCGTTTATTTCCCTGGCACTGCCGCACTGGCTGGGCATGTAGCGCGGTCAAGCGGTGTGGGAGAGGGCAAGCCGCTCCCACACCCAGGCGCTATTGGTCCATGGCACTCAAGATCGCATGGGCCGCCCTGACCCTTTCGGCGTTCGGGTAGTTCTTGTTCGCCAGGATCACCACGCCGATGTCCTTGCTCGGTACGTACGCCACATACGCGCCGAAACCACGGGTGGAGCCGGTCTTGTTGAACAGCGCGTTGGCCGGTTGCACGCGCGGCGTACTCAGCCATTGGACCTTGTGCGGCTCCATGGCCATCGGCGTGGAGTTGCCGTCAATCAGCGCTTGCAGCGCGATGGGGTAGGGGTAGGACTCCCAGCCCAGGCCCTGGGTCATGCCGTTGACCGTGTAATAACCGGTCTGGGTAGTGGCGATGGCCTGCTGCAACGGCTTGCCCAGGGTCTGCGGGTGCAGGTTGGCAATCACGTAGCGGGCCAGGTCCTGGCTGCTGGTCTTGATGCCGTAGGCTTCGCTGTCCAGGGCGCCGGGGCCGACGCGTACGGGGTTCTGGGCGCTGTCATAGCCTTGGGCGTAGTCGCCAGCTCGGTCAGCGGGGACGCTGATGTAGGTGTTCTTCAAGCCCAGCTTGGGCAGCAGGGTTTTC
This sequence comes from Pseudomonas sp. ICBG1301, assembly GCF_016918385.1. NCBI lineage: Bacteria > Pseudomonadati > Pseudomonadota > Gammaproteobacteria > Pseudomonadales > Pseudomonadaceae > Pseudomonas > Pseudomonas sp. ICBG1301. Next base: position 700,686 of record NZ_JAEKGB010000002.1, on the reverse strand, counting down.
TCCATGGCGGCATTGAAGGGTTGCCCCAGGCTTTGGGCCGTAAGGTAGCCGAACAGGCCGATGCTCGGGTTGGAATAGAGCCGTTGGGTGCCGGGGGCGTAGGTGGGTTTCCAGTGTTGGAAGTAGTTGAGCATGGTCGCGGCGCTGTCGGCGGCGTCGGGAAACTGCAGGGGCAGGCCGCCTGCGGTGTAGGTCGCCAATTGCAGCAAGCTGATGCCGTCGAAGGCACTGCCGGTCAGTGCGCTCAGGTGTTCACTGGCCTTGTCCGACAGCTTGAGCTTGCCCGTGGCCTGCGCATACCCGCCCAGAGTAGCGGTGAAGGTTTTACTGACCGAGCCGACTTCAAACAAGGTGTCTTCGGTCACGGGCTTCTGCGTTTCCCTGGATGCCATGCCGTAGTTAAAGTATTGCACCTGGCCCTTGTTGATCACCGCGACCGACAGGCCCGCAATGCCTTGTTGTTGCATCAAGGGTTGAACGCTGCTGTCCACGACCTGGCGCATGTCGGTGGCCGCCATGCAGCTGCCGGAGCCGAGTAGTAAAGCGCAAATCAGAAGTTTTTGTAGAGGGGCATTCATGGTGACTCGCTTCCCTGTAGGTGATGTGCTGACGATTGGGGCCTGCGCAGGCGTGGCAAATCTAGGTGGATTCCGGCTTTGCGGCAAACGATGATATCTTGCAGCTGGCATTAGAAAAATTAAGGTCAAGGCATGCTTCGCTCTCATCTACCGCTGAATGCCCTGCGCGCATTCGAGGCTTCCGCCCGCCACCTGAGCTTTACCCGCGCAGCTATCGAGCTGTGCGTGACCCAGGCCGCAGTCAGTCATCAAGTGAAAAGCCTGGAAGCGCAACTCAATGTCACCTTGTTCAAGCGCCTGCCACGGGGCCTGATGCTCACCCGCGAGGGTGAAACCTTGCTGCCTGTGCTGCGCGAATCATTTGATCGCATCGCCCATACCTTGGGCCAGTTCGAAGGCGGGCATTACCGTGAGGTGCTCACCGTGGGCGCCGTCGGTACCTTTGCCGTGGGGTGGCTGTTACCGCGTCTGCCGGATTTTCAAAGCCGTTACCCGTTTATCGACCTGCGCCTGTCGACTAACAACAACCGCGTCGACGTCGCTGCCGAAGGGCTCGACTACGCTATCCGTTTCGGTGCAGGCGCCTGGCATGGCACCGACGCCTGCCAATTGCTGGCGGCACCGCTGAACGTGCTGTGTGTGCCGCACATTGCCGAGCAGTTGCAGGTGCCCGCAGACCTGTTGAAACACACCTTGCTGCGCTCCTACCGGGCCGATGAGTGGACCCACTGGTTCCAGGCGGCCGGGTTGCCCGCCGATACCGTGGTGCCGCGCAGCATCATGTTCGATTCATCCTTGGCCATGATGGAGGCGGCGCTGCAAGGTATTGGCGTGGCACTGGCCCCGGCGATGATGTTTTCGCGGCAGCTGGAAAGCGACGTGATCCGCAAACCGTTCGACATTGGCATCACCACCGGCAGCTATTGGCTGACACGCCTGCAATCGCGAGCCGAAACCCCGGCCATGCTGGCATTCAAGGGCTGGCTGAAAGAGGCGGCTGGGCAGGGCTGACAGTTTTGTCTTTGAAACAAAATGAAACATTCGTCACGGGCTACCCTCTACCGTAGCCCCCTACCGAGTGCCTTCATGAAAAGTCCGCGCCCCTCCGACCGTATGCCCCACCTCACGCAATTGCGCAACCTGAAGATGGCCCGTTCCGCCCACGCTTATGTGCGCGGCAGTACGGTGCAGTTTTATGAATGGCTGCACAGCCAGCCCGGTCGACGCTTGCCTCATGGCCCGGCTATCTGGATCTGCGGCGATTGCCACGCGGGCAACCTGGGCCCGACCGGGGATATCAAGGGGCGCATCGACATGCATATTCGCGACCTCGACCAGACCGTGATCGGTAACCCGGCCCACGACCTGGTGCGCCTGGCCCTGTCCCTGGCGACCGCCGCTCGCGGCTCCGACCTGCCGGGCGTGACGACCGCCCGCATGCTCGAAGAAATGATGGTGGGCTACGAACAAGCCTTCAAGGACAAACCCGACGAAGCGCCGCCGCGCCCGTCCCAGGTCAAGGCCGGCATGCGCAGCGCAGTTGAGCGCACCTGGAAGAACCTGGCGCGTGAACGTATCGAGAATGCACGGCCGAGCATCCCGTTGGGCAAGCACTTCTGGTCGCTGTCGCGTGCGGAAAAGAGTGCTCTGCAAAGCGTCTGTGCTTCCGATGAGATCCAGCAACTGGTGACGTCACTCAAGGGCCGCCCCAAAGACGCCAAGGTCGAGCTGCTGGATTCGGCCTATTGGGTCAAGGGGTGCAGTTCCCTGGGCTTGCTGCGTTATGCGGCGTTGTTGGGAGTGGGCGACAAGGACGAGCAGGAATACTGCCTGATCGATATCAAGGAAGCGGTCGGCGCCGCCGCCCCCCGTGCGCCGAGGGCGAAGATGCCCAGGGACAACGGTCGTCGCGTGGTCGAAGGCGCCCGTCAGCTGTCACCGAGTTTGGGTGAGCGCATGGTCGCCACGCGGTTTCTGGATCACGGTTTCTTCATCCGCGAATTGCTGCCCCAGGACATGAAGCTGGAACTGGACGAGTTGAGCGAGACTGATGCCATGCACGCCGCTGGTTACCTGGCCCGCGTCGTCGGGATCGCCCATGCCCGGCAAATGGACCGCGACACACGCAAGGCGTGGATGTCGGTATTGCAGGAGAACCGTTCCAGGCAGTTGGATGCGCCTTCCTGGTTATGGACCAGCGTGGTGCAACTGGTGGGGAGTCATGAGCAGGGCTATCTCAACCATTGCCGCAGGTATGCGCTGGAGCACTGACCACGGCAGCGGCGACATCCAAATGCGACGCAGGGTCAGGTGTGGCGAGCAAGCTTGCTTGCGCTGGGGGGCGAAGCGCCCCCATAAAGCCGGAGACTGCTGCGCAGTCAACTGGAGCAAGCTCCCTCGCCACACAAGCCCGTCCCACAGGACTCATCACATTCAGGCCAGGTATTTGCGGAACCAGCCGAGGGTGCGTTCCCACGCCAGGTTCGCGGCCGCTTCGTCGTAACGTGGCGTTGAGTCATTGTGGAAGCCGTGGTTGGCGCCTTTGTAGAGGTACGCCTCATAAGTCGTCCCGGCCGCCTTCAAGGCCTTTTCATACGCCGGCCACCCCTCATTGATCCGCGTGTCCAGCTCGGCGTAATGCAGCATGACCGGCGCCTTGATGCGCGGTACGTCCTTGGCCTCCGGTTGGCGCCCATAGAACGAGACCGCCGCACCCAACTCCGGATAGGCCACCGCCGCTGCATTGGTCACGCCACCGCCGTAACAGAAGCCGGTTATCCCGACTTTGCCGGTGCTGGCGTCGTGGTGCATCAACCACTCGATGGCGGCGAAGAAGTCGTTCATCAGCTTTTCGGGATCGACTTTCTGCTGCAGCTCCACGCCTTTTTCATCGTTGCCCGGGTAGCCGCCCACCGATGTCAGGCCATCCGGCGCCAGGGCGATAAAACCGGCCTTGGCCAGGCGCCTGGCGACGTCTTCGATATACGGGTTGAGGCCACGGTTTTCATGCACCACCACCACGGCCGGCACCTTGCCACTGGCGTTGGCCGGGCGCACCAGGTAACCGCGCACGGTGCCGTTGCCTTTGGGCGAAGGGTAGGTGATGTAATCGGCGACGATATCCGGATCGGTGAATTTCACCTGCTCGGCCAGGGCATAGTCGGGGCTCAGGGCCGCCAGCAACGCGGAGGCGGTGAGGCCACCGAAGGTGAACAGCGCGGCGCGGTCGAGAAACTCACGACGGTTGAGCTTGCCGTGGGCATAGCCGTCGTAGAGTTCCAGCAGTTCGGGGGCGAAGTCTTTCGCGGTGAGACGCGTCATCGGGGCAGTCCTCGGGAGCGGTGGCGTTCACTGTAGACCAGGATCAACCTTCGCGGCCATGGGCGGCGGCGGCCAATTGCCCGGTGTCGACGCGCACGAACACCGAGTCGCCGATGGCCGTGAGGACGTCGCCGGCGTACACCTCGCAGACCACGCGGCTTTTACGCCCGACCTCGCCCTCGACCCGCGCACGCAGGGTCAGTGTCACGCCCATGGGCGTCGGTTTGATGAATTTGATCCCGAGGTTGCCGGTCACGCAGTCGATGCGCGGCAAGGTGCCGGGTTCACGCTGCTCGGCGCGGTAGTGGTAGGCCATGGCGGTCCAGTTGGAATGGCAGTCCACCAACATGGCGATCAGGCCGCCGTAGACCAGGTCCGGCCAGCCGGTGTATTGGGGCTCGGGTTGATGTTCGGCGATCAGGTGGACGCCATCGGCATCCCACCGGCTCTTGATGTGCAAGCCGTGCGGGTTGCTGCCACCGCAGCCGTAGCAAATGCCTTGCGGCGCGGTGATGTCCTGCAAAGAAGGGGGCAGCATGCAAAGTCCTTATTGTTCTGGGCGACTACTCTGTTTAACAGCCCACGGGCAGAATGGGAACCAGGCGTCCTTACTTCTTGCGGAGCGTTGCATGAACCGTCGAACTTTCCCCGCTGTGCTGCTGGTGCTTGCCCTCATTGGTTGCTCCAGTGCCCAGGCCGTGGAGTACAAGGACGTCAACCGCACGGCGAGCCAGATCAGCTTCACCTTCCAGCAGTTCGGGCAGCGGGTGTATGGCACCTTCAGCGATTTCGAAGGAACGCTGACATTCGACACGCAGAAGCCCGAGGCTGCCCATGCGTTGCTCAAGATCCAGCTGGCCAGCATCGACGCCGGCAGCCCGGATGCCAACACCCAACTGCAGCAACCTGCCTGGTTCGACACCGCGACCTACCCGGTGGGCGTGTATGAATCCAGCGGTGCCGTCGCCTTGGGCGAGAACCGCTACAAGATCAGCGGCCACCTGACGATCAAAGGCATCACGCAGCCGGTGGTGATCGATGTGCTGCTCAAGGAGCAGGGCGGCATCGGTGTATTCGACGGCGAGTTCGTGCTCAATCGCGCCGACTATCGGATCGGCGAGGGTGAGTGGGCGGGCAACAGCGTGGTGTCCAACGACATCCACATCAAATTCAAGATGGTCGCCCCTCAACGTTGACGTGCGAAATGCTTGGCCCCGGCCACGCAGCCGATCACGGCCAGGGTCACCAGCAGCATGCCCAGGCTGACCTGTTCATGCAGCAGGCCCGCCGCCAGCGCCAGGCCGAAGAACGGCTGCAGCAACTGCAACTGGCCGACGGCGGCGATACCGCCCTGGGCCAGGCCGCGATACCAGAACACAAAACCGATCAACATGCTGAACAGCGACACATAGCCCAGGCTCAACCAGGCGGGCAACGGGATGCCGCTGAAACTGTGCGGCGCCAGGATCACGCTCAACGGTGCCACCACCGGCAACGACACCACCAGCGCCCAGCAGATCACCTGCCAGCCGCCCAGGCTGCGCGACAACCGGGCGCCCTCGGCATAACCCAGCCCGCACACCAGCACCGCCAGCAGCATCAGCAAATCGCCCGCCGGCGCGGCGCTCAAGCCTTGAGCAAAGGCATAGCCCATCACCAGCGCGCTGCCCAGGATTGAAAACAGCCAGAACACCGGCCTTGGCCGCTCACCGCCACGCAATACGCCGAATACCGCCGTGGCCAGGGGCAGCAGGCCGATAAACACGATTGAATGCGCCGACGTCACGTATTGCAGCGCGAGGGCGGTCAGCAGGGGGAAACCGATGACCACGCCCAGGGCGACGATCACCAGGGGCATGTATTGCCCGCGCGAGGGGCGTTTCTCCTTGAACAACCGCAGTAGCAACAGGCCGAGCAAGCCGGCGAGGGTGGCGCGGATCAGGGTCAGAAACACCGGATCAAACGCCATCACGGCCAGGCGTGTGGCGGGCAATGAGCCGCTGAAAATCAGCACGCCGATAAAACCGTTGATCCAACCTTGGGTACTGCTATCGAGGGTGCTGAACCGCGAGGTACGTTCCATGGAAGATGCCCGAAGAAAGAAAAGTTGCGTGTCCGGCATCCTAAAAGTGAAGATTGAGACAATCAAAAAATTGTCATGGATACACCGCCTATGCCGCGCGCCCGCTACAAGTCGCTGGTCGACCGCTTCGCCGCCGATATCCGCAGCGGGAAGATGCTGCCTGGCACACGACTGCCGACCCACCGGCAACTGGCCGCCGAGCATGGCCTGGCCCTGGTCACTGCCAGTCGCGTGTATGCCGAGCTGGAGGCCATGGGCCTGGTCAGCGGTGAGACCGGCCGTGGCACGTTTGTCAGGGAGATTGCGTTGCCGCCGGGGCAGGGCAGTGGCCAGATGATCGTCGCTACGGGCATGCTCGACCTCAACTTCAACTACCCCGCGTTGCCTGGCCAGGCCGACCTGTTGCGCACGGCGTTGCGCCAACTGGCCCTGTCGGGTGACCTCGAAGCCCTGTTGCGCTATCAGCCCCACGCCGGTCGCCTGCACGAGCGCGCAGCGGTGGCGCGGCACTTGTTGAGTCGGGGGCTGGCGGTGGACGCTGAACAGGTGCTGGTGGTCAGCGGCGCCCAGCACGGCTTGGCGGTAAGCCTGATGGCATTGCTCAAGCCCGGGGAGGTGATCGCCGTGGATGCGCTGACGTATTCGGGCTTCAAAGTGCTGGCCGAGACCCTGCACCTGGAGGTCGTCGCGATTCCGGTCGGTGCCGAGGGGCCGGACCTTGAGTTCCTGCAGCGTCTGTGTCGCCAGCGACCGGTGCGCGCCGTGTATAGCATTCCGACCTTGCACAACCCTTTGGGCTGGGTGTTGAACCTGGCACAGCGTGAGCAACTGGTCGAGATTGCCCGTCGGCACAATCTGATGATTATCGAAGATGCGGCCTACGCATTTCTCGCCGACGACGCGCCACTGCCCCTGGCGAGCCTGGCGCCGGAGCGCACGGTGTATGTCGGTGGCTTTTCCAAGAGTGTGGCCACGGGACTGCGCGTCGGCTTCATCGCTGCGCCGCTTGCCTGGGTGAAAGGGTTGGAGCGCAGGATCATGGCCACCACCTGGAACGTGCCGGGGGTGATGAGTGCGATTGCCGTGGCCTGGATCGAAGACGGCACCGTGGCGCGGCTGGAAGCGCAAAAACGCCAGGATGCCCGGATGCGGCAGGCTTTGGCGGCGCAGGTGCTGAAGGGTGTTGATTACATCAGTCACCCCTCGTCGTACTTTCTGTGGTTGCCGCTGGGGGAGGATGCCCGCGCTGACCAGATCGCCATGACCTTGCAGCGCGAGCAGATTTCCGTGTCCACCGCCGAGCCGTTTGCGGTCTCGGCCTACGTGCCCCACGCGTTGCGTCTGGCACTCGGCTCGGTGGAAATACCGGCGTTGCGCGAGGCGTTGCTCAAGGTGCGCAAGGTGGTGGCATGGTGAGTCAGTACTTGTAGGCTTGACGCCCGATCAGCAGCCACTTGCCTTGCTGTTTCTGCCAGACCTGGAAGTTGTCGATATCGGTGGGCACTTCGACGCCGCTGTTCACCGCCAGGGCGTGAAAGTGGTTGCGCACCAAGGCGGTGTCGCCGTCGAGCGTGATGGTCTGGTTCTGCATCTCCAGGGTCTTGAATGCGCTGGTGTGGTTTTCCAGGTCGGCGATGAATTGCGCCTTGTTCTGGACCTTTCCGCTGGAGTGGCCGTAGGTGAGCTTGTCGGACGTCAGCGCGTGCAGTTGCTTGAGGTCCAGGTGGAGCATGGCTTGGGTCAGTTGGTCGACGGCCTGCGCCACCTCTTTTTCGGCGGGGGCGGGCGCGGCTGAGACCGCAGCGGAAAACAGGCACAGAAAACCGATCAGCACTTTGATGTTGGGCATGGGTGTTTCCTTATTGTTGTCAGGGGCTACGAACATTTAAGTCGTCGTACAACCATGCCGTATTTTTAATCTGCAAGGAAAGTGAATTTTTTGAATGCCTTTAAAATAACGGTATAGATCGCCCTTTAAATAGCGTGCGACATCATATGACATCTCAACACTTGCTCAGTTTCTTCCTGGAATTTGCCCCACTTCCTGCCTTTGTGGCACATGGCTATGCTAGCGCCACACTGATCAAATCCACCAGGAAGCCAGCCATGCTACCGAACCCAAACTACCAGGCCGTTCAACCCTCCGTCGGTGCAGGGAGGCCGTTTGCGAAGCCGGCGTCGATCAAAATCGACATGATCGCTATCGCTCGGGGTTGATGCGTTGATGATTACCCAAGGCATGGAAGTATTGATTGACTACGGCCTCCACTTGGCGCCGGGTCTGTTGCTGTTCGGGCTGTGGTTTGCGCTGACGCCCAGCACCTTGTCCGCAATGCGCATCCTGATCCTGCTGGCGGCGTTCGTATTGATGCGCGACGTGATGACGCCGCTGGGCATGTGGTCGCTCGGCAGCGAGGCGCAGATCGCCTTCACCCACAATACGTTCGTATTGGCCATGCTGGGTGGTTTATCGGCGTTGCTGATCCTGTTGTTGGCGCGGATCGCGCCGCAGTTGTGGCAGCTGGTGCGCTGGTCGATCGGCAATCCGGCTGTTGGCCTGGCCGTGGGGCTGCTGGTGGGCTGCCTGATCGGTGTGCCGCTACGGGTTCATCAAGGTATCGACGCGTCCGCGATCCATGGCTATTGGGTGTGGCTGCCGGGCATGCTGGTATTGGCTTATGGCGCCAACGCGCTGGAAGAGGTGTTGTTTCGCGGGTTCCTGCAGGGTTACCTGGAGCAGCAGCTCACGCCGTTGCGCGCCGCCTTGATCAGCGGCGTGGCCTTTGCCGCCTGCCATACGTTCCTGGCCTTGAGTGTGACCCAACTGGGTGCGACGGTGTTGCTGTTCACCCTGATCGAAGGGCTGGCCTGCGCCTGGGTGCGGATGCGTTATGGCGTGTTGCCAGCCACGCTGACCCATGGCACGGCCATTTTGTTGATAGCCGTGCCGTTGGTTTGAAATGCAGATGCTGTAGGAGCGAGCTTGCTCGCGAAGAACTCATAGGCACCGCGTTCATTCAGGAGAAACGCGTTATCGTTGACGTTTTTCGCGAGCAAGCTCGCTCCTACATCAGTCTACCGCCAGGGGTGGGGTGCGCGGGGGAATCACGCGTTTGCTGCCGGTGGCTTCAAACGCCGAAGCAAAGCGCAGCAGTTGCGAGTCGTCATAGGCACGCCCGGCAAAGGTCAGCCCCACCGGCATGCCGATGTCCGCCATCACGCCCATCGGCACGGTGACGGTGGGCACACCCAGGTGGCGAATGGCGAGGTTGCCATTGGCGACCCAAACCCCGTTGCTCCAGGCGATATCGGCACTGGTTTCGTTCACATCGGCATCTGCCGGGCCCACGTCGGCCACGGTCGGGAACAGCACGGCGTCCAGCCCCAGGTTGTCCATCCAGTCTTCCAGGTCAATCCGCCGGGTTTGCTCCAGGCCACGCAGGCCGTCGGGCACGGTGCTGATCTCATTCCACGGTGTGATGCCACGTTTGGCCATGCGCACGTACTCGTCCATGCCGGCGGCCAGGTCGTCTTCACGGTTGGGCAGGGTGCCTGGGTCGTGCGGGAAGATCTGCGGGCCGTCGACATCGGCCAGGCGATTGAGGGTCGGGTCGCCATTGGCACGCAGGAAGTCATCGAAGGCCCAGGCCGACAGCTCCCACAGTTCGTCGTGCAGGAATTCCTTGGACACCAGGCCGCGGGTAAACACGGTCGGCGCGCCGGGGCGGTCGCCTTCGCAGTTGGACACCAGCGGGAAATCCACCTCGATCACCTCGGCGCCGGCGGCTTCCAGCGCCTGGCGGGCGGCCTGCCACAGGTCGATCACGCTGGCACGGGTGTTGATCTTCTGCCCGGTCGGCCCGCCGATCCCGGGTTTTTCGCTGGTGCCGGCCTCGGGGTCGGCGTTGATGTACATGCGCGGTACGCCGAAGCGTTTACCTGCGAGCGACTCACGAGGCGCTGCCAGTTCAGCGTAGGAAACCGGGCGCACCGAAGCCACGCTCGGGATCGGCACCCAGGGTTGCAGGCGCCACAGGTCGCCACGGGTGTCGGGGTCTTCGGCAACCACCACATCGAGCACTTCCAGCAGGTCGGCCATGGTGCGTGCATACGGCACCACCACGTCCATGGTCGGCGTCAACGGCCAGTTGCCGCGCACCGAAATCACCCCACGGGACGGGGTGTAGGCACACAGGCCATTGTTGGACGCCGGACCGCGCCCGCTCGACCAGGTTTCTTCGGCCAGGCCGAATGCGGCAAAGCTGGCGGCTGTCGCGGTGCCTGCGCCGTTGGAGGAGCCGGAAGCAAAGGGCGCGGTGAGGTAGTCGGCGTTGTATGGGCTCTCTGCGCGGCCATATACGCCGCGTTGCATGCCGCCATTGGCCATCGGCGGCATGTTGGTCTTGCCCAGGCAGATGGCGCCACCGGCCCGCAGGCGCTCGATGGTGAAGGCGTCGCGATAGGCCGTCAGCTTGGCGAAGGCCGGGCTGCCCGAGGCGGCCGTCAGGCCTTTGACCAGGTAGCTGTCTTTGGCGGTGTAGGGGATGCCATCCAGTGGCCCCAAGGTTTCGCCCTTGGCCCGACGCGCATCGGACGCCTGGGCTTCTTCAAGGGCCTGGGGGTTGCGCACGACCACGGCGTTCAAGGCAGTGGCCGTCTGCGGGCCGTCATAGGCATCGATCCGCGCCAGGTAGGCCTTGACCAGTTCCACGGCAGTGGTCTGGCCGGTTTCAAGCGCCGCGCGCAATTGGGCAATGGAGACTTCGGTAACTTGCATCACGTTTTTTTCGCCGCCTTCAGGTGGGAGGTATGGCGGCAGTCTACGGACAGATATTTCACAAAACCAGCGCCGCATAATCCGCGTAGGCGGCACGCATTACTTGCCATGTAGCCGCGTCAGCGGGAATCAGATGTTCGATCCGCAGCGAAGTCAGGGTGATGTCCTGAGGCATGCCAAACGTGGTGAAGGTCGACAGGAAGTTCAGTTCGCCCCGCTTCGAACGGATACGCGTCAGCACCAACGGCGGCATCGACCTGGGCAGTTCGGTGCCGGCCGGTGTCGGTAGACCTGCCAATAACGTGGCCAACCCAGGATTACCCAGTGCTTCGCGGGTTGCCCGTTGCCAGGCCAGGCTGCGGATTTCTTCGGCGTTGATCAGGTGATCGCCCAGGCCACCTGTCTGCAGCAGCGTGGTGAGCAGGTTGATGCCATCGGCCGCATCCGGCGGGATGCCCACCAGTTCAAACAACACGCCGGTACTCGCGTTCGCCGCCAACACTTCCCACTGGCTGCCCAGCAGAATCGCTGGTGCAGGGTTGTTGGCATGCAACACATGGCTGACCGCCTCGCGAATCGCCGCCATGGCGGGCGATGCCAACGGGGTGGCGGCGTAGCGGGGGGCATAACCGGCGGCGAGGAACACACGGTTGCACTGCTCCAACGGGGCTTCCAACGCCGTCAGCAGATTATGCAAGGTGCCCGGGCTCGGCTTGGCGCGGCCGGTTTCGATGCAACTGAGGTGACGCTGCGAGACGCCCGTGATCAAGGCCAGGTCCAGTTGGCTCAGGTGGGCGTGGCGGCGCAGTTGGCGTAACAGTTCGCCGGCGCTGACGGTGATGTCCATGGCGTGGTCATGACCTCCGAGGTCATTGCGAGGGCCGCCACCTTATCACTAGGGTGGGCCTCGTTCACTGCAAGGAAGAATCCATGTCCAGAAGACCCTCTATCGCCCTGGCCGCTCTGCTCGGGTTTTCGCTGTACAGCCTGGCGGTGATGCTCACCGCCGAGCAATCGTTACTGGCGTTCGGCTGGGAACTGATGACGCGGCCGGACACGGCGCAGGTCGTGATCGACCTGTACCTGATGGCGGCGCTGGCATGTGTGTGGATGTATCGGGATGCGCGGGCCCGGGGGCGCTCGGTGATTGGCGTGCTGCCGTATTTTTTGCTGACGGCGGTGTTCGTCTCGGTGGGGCCGTTGTTGTACATCGTTGTGAACGGCTACCGGGATGAATGAGCGTACGCGCCGGTACGGTCCACCAGGCGAATGCTGTCGCGCCCACCCCGCTTGGTTTCATAGAGTGCGCTGTCCCCCAGTTCAATCAACACCGCGAGGCTGTGCGGCGGTTGGTCGAACAGGTTGGCGCCGATACTCAACGTGATCGGCGCGGGCGTGATGAAGGACTGCGAGGCGAATTGGTGGAACTGGGCGCGCAGGCGGCTGCCCAGTTCCACGATCTGCTCGGTCGAGGTGTCGTTGAGCAGGATCACGAACTCATCGCCGCCCAGGCGGGCGGCCAGCGAGCCGTCGGGGGCCACGGTGCGAATCATCTCGCTCAAGGTGATCAGCAAGCGGTCGCCGGCGGTATGGCCGTAGAGGTCATTGACCAGTTTGAAGTTATCGATGTCGATCAGCAGCAGCGCGCCCGGTTGTGCCGCTGAAACCTGGGTGAGCAGGGGCGGTGCGTGCAGGTCGAGGGCGCGGCGGTTGTAGAGGGCGGTCAACGGGTCGCGGGCGGCCAGGTGGGCAATCTGTTGTTCGCGGCGGTAGCGTTCGGAACCGGTCATCGACAAGGCAATCAGCATGATCGCCATGGCGCCCTCCACCAGGGACACCTGGATGATCTCGCCCTTGAACGCCGTCAGGTCGATCAAGGTGCCGGGGATCAGCACCGACAGGGCCTTGGCCACATAGAACGCGCCATGGATCAGCAGCACGTAACGCAGTTGCACCGCGCCGATGCTGAGGGATTTGCCATGGGGCCGCAGCAGGAAACTGGCGCACAAGGTGGGCAGCGCCACCAGCAATGACTGCACCGCCAGCATGATTTTGGACCATAGCAGGTCGGCCGGGAGCATCAGCAGCCCGAACCATATGGCCGGCATCAGTAGCCAAAACGCCGACAGCCGCCGCTGGGTGAAGCGTGCCACGCCCAACAGGAATAAAAAGTGTGCGCTGACCAGCAAACCGTTGGCGAACCAGATGCCGATCATCCAGAAGCCGCTGCTGCGCAGCAGGGCGAGGATGGAGCCGAAGCTGATGATGGCGAAGCCGGCGCTCCAGAACAGCAGCGAGGGTTCACGCACGCTGCGCCATTCAACGGCCAGGTACAGGGCGGCAGCGGCTGCCAGGGCAACGGTGAGTGCCAGAATGGTCGGGGGATCGAGCGTCATTGGGTGCCGGGTCTGCCTGGGTGTGCGCTAAAAGCCAGGATTGTAAGCGCACACGCAGGTTTCTCAGAGCATTCATCGTGCTGGCGTACGGCCAGCCGATGATCGGCGGGTCAGGCGCCTTTGGTCGATGGCAGCAATATCGTCAGGATGCCCACCAGCGGCAGGAACGAGCACAGTTTGTAGACGTACTCGATGCCGTGGCTGTCGGCGAGCAAGCCGAGCAGGGCCGCGCCGATGCCGCTGAAACCGAACATCAGGCCGAAGAAGATCCCGGCGATCATGCCCACATTGCCCGGCACAAGTTCCTGGGCATAGACCACGATGGCCGAAAAGGCCGAGGCGATGATAAACCCGATCACCACGCTCAAGACCGCCGTCCAGAACAGGTCGACATAGGGCAGGGCCAGGGTGAAGGGGGCCGCGCCGAGGATGGAGAACCAGATGACTTTCTTGCGCCCGATCTTGTCGCCGATCGGGCCGCCCGCGAAGGTGCCGACGGCCACGGCGCCGAGGAACAGGAACAGGTACATCTGAGAACTGGCGACCGACAGCTGGAATTTTTCGATCAGGTAGAACGTGAAGTAGCTGGTCAGGCTGGTCATGTACCAGTATTTGGAGAACACCAGCAGGGCCAGTACCACCAGGGCGAAAGTCACGCGGCCTTTGGACAAACCGTGGGTCGCCTGGGTGCCTTGCTTGAGCTTGAACAGGTTGAGGTGGTTGCGGTACCAGCGGCTCAAGCCATACAGCACCAGGATCGCGAAGACCGCGAACAGGCCGAACCAGGCGATGTGCGTCTGGCCGTAGGGAATGATGATGGCCGCCGCGAGCAACGGGCCGAAGGCGCTGCCGGTGTTGCCGCCGACCTGGAAGGTCGATTGCGCCAGGCCATAGCGGCCGCCCGAGGCCAGGCGTGCCACCCGCGAGGTTTCCGGGTGGAAGGTCGACGAGCCGACGCCGACCAACCCCGCTGCCAGCAGGATTGCCGGGAAGGAACCGACGAACGCCAGCATCAGAATGCCGATCAAGGTGCAGACCATACCCGCCGGCAACAGCCAAGGCTTGGGATGGCGGTCGGTGTGGTAACCGATCCAGGGTTGCAGCAAGGACGCGGTCAGTTGAAAGGTCAGGGTGATCAGGCCCACCTGGGTGAAGCTCAGCCCATAGTTGGCTTTGAGCATCGGGTAGATCGAAGGCAGCACGGCCTGGATCAAGTCATTGATCAGGTGCGCCAGGGCGCAGGCACCGAGGACGCGCATGACCAGAGGGCTTATCTGGGGCGCAGGGGTTGCAGCGGCGGGTGACGCGGTCAGTGTCGACATGCAGGCATTCCATACAAGGCAGCGTTCCAGGGCTGCCAGTACTTGAGCTGGCTGCCCATTTCAAATTGTTTCGGCGTTCATGCTAGATTCGGCGTAAATGCCTGTCTCGCGAAAATCGGGAGGCAACTATCGCAAAAAGGGCGAAATGATCAAACCATTGGATGAATTTTTGCAGGAGATCGATGAGGGCGACTGGGCGGTGATCAGTTCCGCCACCGATTATCCTGAAAACTGGGTGATCCCGGATCACAGCCACGAAAAGCACCAACTACTCTACGCCATCGAAGGCGTGATGGTGGTGCACTCGGCGCAGAACCAGTGGACGGTACCGTCCAATCGCGGCTTCTGGATGCCCAGCGGGCAAGTGCATTCGCTGCGCTGCGTGGGCACGCTGAAGATGCGCAGCGTGTTCGTGCGCCCGGATGCCTTCCCGAATTTGCCCACCGAGACCAAGGCGGTGAGCATTTCACCGCTGCTCAGTGAGCTGATCAAGGCATCGGTGAGTTTGAAGCCGCCTTATGCCGAAGACTCGCGCGATGCGCGGATCATGCACCTGATCCTCGACGAGCTGGCGATTCTGCCGGCGTTGCCGCTGTCGTTGCCCCAGCCCGCCGACTCACGCATCAACCTTATCTGCCAGGCGTTGCAACAGGATGCCGGTGATGCCTCGACGGTAGCGGACTGGAGCGACCGACTGGGCCTGGACCAGAAGACCATCCAGCGCCTGTTCCGCAAGGAAACCGGCCTGACGTTCGGCCAGTGGCGCCAGCAGGCGCGGTTGCTGCTGGCGCTGGAGCGCATTGCAGTGGGGGAGAAGATCATCGATGTGGCGATCGAGCTGGGCTACGACAGCCCGAGCGCCTTTACCAATATGTTCAAGAAACAGTTCGGCAAGACGCCGAGTCAGTTTTTCCGTTAGGGCGACCGCCCACGGTTGTCAACGAGGCGCGCCGTGCGGCCAGGCAAGCCAACAGCGCGGCGATACCCAACGATGCCGCGCTCAGCTCAAAGGTCGCTTGATAGCCCCAGTGATCGAACGCCAGGCCGCCGACCGTGGCACCGGCAGTAATCGCCAATTGAATGATTGCGACCATCAAGCCGCCGCCAGCCTCCGCGTCATCGGGCAGCTCGCGCGACAGCCAGGTCCACCAACCCACCGGCGCAGCAGTGGCCACCAGGCCCCAGAAACCCAGCAATGCCGTGGTGGCGACTGGCGAACTGCCCATTACCAACAACGCCACGGCGATCACGGCCATCAACAGCGGGATGGTGATAAGCGCCGGGTAAAGAGCGTTTTTCAGGAACCGTTCTATCAGGAACGTCCCCACAAGGCCGGTGAGGCCGAGCACCAGCAGCATCAATGACAGTGTGGACACACTCACTTGAGTCACGTTTTCCAGGAACGGGCGCAGGTAAGTGAACAGCATGAACTGGCCCATGAAAAATACACTGACTGCGAGCATGCCCAGAGCCACCGAAGCCTTTCTGAGTAAGCGCAGCACGTTGCCGGAATGGGGTGCGGTCTGCATCTTTATCGATGGCAGGCTCACCAGCAGCCATACGCCCGCCAACATGGCGACCGGTACGACGCAAAAGAATGCGCCGCGCCATCCGATCAATCCGCCGAGAAAGCTACCCAGCGGTGCTGCAATGACGGTTGCCAATGCGTTGCCGCCATTGACGATAGCCAAGGCGCGCGGCACCTGGACCGATGGCACCAGGCGCATGGCAGTGGCGGCCGACAGTGACCAGAAGCCGCCTATGGCCACGCCGATCAGCACGCGGCCGAGCATGAACACCCGATAGTCCGGCGCCAGTGCCACCACGGTTCCCGACAGGATCATCAGTAAGGTCAACCCCAGCAACAGGCGTTTGCGATCAACCCGTGCCGCGACAGCCGCAATGACCAGACTGGTGAGCAAGGCGAACAGTCCGGATACCGAAATGCCCTGGCCGGCCTGACCCTCGGAGATCTGCAGGTCGGCCGCCAACGGCGTCAGCAAGCTCACGGGCATGAATTCAGAGGCGACCAACGCGAACGCCGCCAGAGACATCGCGAACACCGCAGCCCAACCGTGCGTATGAGTGTTAGGGGAGGTCACTTCAAGTTGCCTTTGAAGAAGGCGGTGAGCTTGACGAACGGGATCAGATTGACTCGGTCGTACAGATCCACATGGCCGGCCCCCGGGATGATCACCAATTCCTTGGGCTCGGCGGCACGCTGATAGGCGTCCTCGCTGAATTCGCGAGAGTGGGCATCAGCGCCGGCGATCAATAACAGTGGGCGTGGGGAGATCGTCTCGATGTCGTTGAACGGATAGAAGTTCATGAACTTCACGTTGCTGGTCAGTGTCGGCTGCGTGGTGGTTTGCGCCGACGCGCCGGCCGGGGTGAATTCGCCGCGCGGGGTGCGGTAGAAATCATAGAACTCATCGCCTACCGCATCGCCGCTGAGGGCGTGCGGAGTGCCGCCGGTGTAGACGCTGTCGCCACCTTGAAATTCCACGTAGCGCTGGTTGGCAGCCTGACGCAGCAGTTGTCGACGTTGCTCCAGCGTTACGCCGTGTTTGAGTCCATTGCGGTTGGCCGCCCCCATGTCGTACATGCTCACGGTGGCGATGGCCTTGAAGCGTGGGTCGATTTTCGCCGCGGCAATGGCGAAGCTGCCACTGCCGCAGATGCCGATCACACCGATGCGTTCGCGATCAACCAGCGGGCGTGTGCCAAGGAAATCCACCGCGGCGCTGAAGTCTTCAACGTAGAGGTCAGGCAGCACCGCGTTACGCGGCGAGCCTGCGCTTTCGCCCCAGAACGACAGGTCCAGAGACAGGGTGACGAAGCCTTGTTCGGCCATTTTGGTCGCGTAGAGATTCGCGCTCTGTTCTTTGACGGCGCCCATGGGGTGGCCGACGACGATGGCTGCGTTCTTGGAGGCTGGCGCAAGGTTTTTTGGCACGAATAGATTAGCCACGACCGGCATGCCATATTGGTTGTTGAAGGTGACTTTTTCGACGGTCACCTTGTCGCTTTTGTAGAAGTTGTCAGCACCGTTGATCATATCGGCTCCCAGTGAAGAAAAAGACGTCAGCAGCACGCTCAGGGCGAGCAAAAGGCTTTTCATGGCGTGATCCGTGAGAAGGTTGGTCCGTGCATTTTCCTGATGTGGCCTGTGGTTCTGTAGTCCGTTCCACTGGATTACTTGCCTGATCCTCTGAGTCTTGGCGTTTGCTGGGGACGTTCATGGGGCGTCCGGGGTAAAGTTCGATGAAGAGAGAAAAGAGCCTTTTATGAAGAACAACCCAACGCCTCTGGATAGCTTGATCCAAGCCATCGGTTCGCAGGTTTGCACGCCGGGTGACCGCTCCATGGCGATCCCGGGCCTGGGCTTTTATCGGCGGGAGCAGCCGGCGCCGCCAGTGGTCTGCATGGTCGAGCCCAGCATTGTGTTGGTCGCCCAAGGTGCGAAGCAGTTGTGGGTGGGCGGGCTGGGTTACGCCTACGACACCTCGCGATTTCTGGTGACCTCGCTGGACATTCCGGCCAACTCCGAGGTGCTGGCCGCCAGCCCGGCTCAGCCTTGCCTGGGCCTGACCTTCAAGTTGGACCTGCGGATCCTGGCTGAACTGATCGCCCTGGGCGAGTTGCCGCCAACCCGCGAACGGGCAGCGCTGAAGGGCGTGGGTATCGGCACTGTTACCGAGGGTATGCTCCAGGCGTTCGCGCGGCTGGTGGCTCTGCTGGATGAGCCCGAGGCGATCCCGGTGCTTGCCCCGTTGATTCAGCGCGAAATCCACTACCGCCTGCTCAAGAGTGATCAGGCCGGGCGCCTGCGCAAGATCTGTGCGGTGGACGGTCAGGGCTATCGGATCGCCAAGGCGATTGACTGGCTGAAGCTTAATTACGACGAACCGCTACGGGTGGATGAGTTGGCCGCCCGCGTGCAAATGAGCCCGGCCACTTTTCATCATCACTTTCGCCAACTCACCGCAATGAGCCCGTTGCAGTATCAAAAATGGCTGCGTTTGAACGAGGCGCGGCGCTTGATGTTGAACGAACATCAGGACGTGTCCAGCGCCGCCTTCAAAGTGGGGTATGAAAGCCCGTCACAATTCAGTCGAGAGTACAGCCGGCTGTTCGGCGTGCCGCCCAAGCGCGATGTGGCCGTGTTGCGAGGCAAGCGTGTTGTTACTGTTCGGCCGCCGTTAAGTTAGCGAAGAAGATACAGCCGATCAGCCGCGCAAACAGGCTCAGGGTTTCCGACAGGTTGGGGTCGTCAAACAGCATCGCCCGTGAATCCAGTGCGCACAGCGCGCCGAACAGGCGGCCGTCCGGCAGGAAGATAGGTGCGCCGGCGTAGCTTTCAATGGCGTACTGCTTGACCACCGGGCGGGTTGAAAAACGGCCATCCTGGCTGACTTGCGGGATGAACAGTGCGTGGGGGTTGATGCAGAACTCACTGCACAGGGTGGTTTCCAGATCGAGCACGTCATCCACATGGATGCCCATGTTGGCGGTGTCGTACACGGAGCAGACTATCCACTCCACGTCGGTGAATTTGGCAATGCCGGCGAAGCGCATGTTGGTCAAGCGAGTCACCAATTGCAGGATGCTGGTGGTGGCCTCGATTTCCGCGATGGCGGCACGCTCCTCCGGGCTGAGAAACGAATGGGTCGGGTTGACGCTGGGGATCATGGCTGAACACTCCGATGGCGTGACGGCAGACGCCGCCACGCCAGCCGCTTAGTTGATACGTGGGTGCTGCTCGACCAGGCTCTTGCGCTTGGCTTCCAGCTCGGCAATCTCGGCGTCAATCGCTTCGATCTTCTGTTCGATACTGTCGTGGTGCTCCTGCAGCAACTCCTTGGCCTCTTCTATATCAGAGGCGGCCGGTGCGGCGCCGCGCAGGGGGCGGTTGGCGGTTTCCTTCATGGTCAGGCCGGTGATCAGGCCGATCACGGCAAACGCCATCAGGTAGTAGGCCGGCATGTACAGGTCGTCGGTGCTTTCCACCAGCCAGGCCGTGGCGGTAGGGGTGAGACCGGCGATCAGTACCGAGACGTTGAAGGCACTCGCCAGCGCGCTGTAGCGAATATGGGTGGGGAACATGGCCGGCAGGGTCGAGGCCATCACGCCGATGTAGAAGTTCAGCACGACGGCCAGGATCAACAGGCCGCCGAAGATCAGGCCGATCTTGCCGCTGGTGATCAGCATGAACGCTGGAATGGCCAACAACAGCAGGCCGATGCTACCGGCGATGATGAAAGGCTTGCGGCCAATCTTGTCGCTGATAAAGCCAATGAATGGCTGTACGAACAGCATGCCGACCATGATCGCGATGATGATCAGCACGCCGCTGTTTTCTTTGTAGTGCAGGTTGTGCGACAGGTAGCTGGGCATGTAGGTGAGCAGCATGTAGTAGGTCACGTTGGTGGCCGCGACGATACCGATGCAGGTCAGCAGGCTGCGCCAGTGCTTGGTGGCGACCTCCTTGAACGACACTTTGGGGCCGTGGGTCAGGCCCTGGCGATCACCTTGCTCGAGTTTGTCCATGTGCTGCTGGAAGGCCGGGGTTTCTTCCAGCGCATGGCGCAGGTACAGGCCGATGATGCCCAGGGGCAGGGCGAGGAAGAACGGCAGGCGCCAGCCCCAGGCTTCGAACTGTTCCTCGCCCAGCACGCTGGAAATCAACACCACCACGCCCGCGCCGAGCACGAAGCCGGCGATGGAGCCGAAGTCCAGCCAACTGCCGAGGAACCCGCGCTTGCGGTCCGGGGCATATTCGGCGACGAAGATCGAGGCGCCGGTGTATTCGCCGCCCACCGAAAACCCCTGGGCCATCTTGCAGAGCAGCAACAGGATCGGTGCCCAGATGCCAATGGAGGCGTAACCTGGGATCAAGCCGATGGCAAAGGTACTCAGGGACATGATCACGATGGTGGCGGCGAGGACTTTCTGCCGCCCGTATTTGTCGCCCAATGCGCCGAAGAACAGGCCGCCCAGGGGGCGGATCAGGAAGGGGACGGAGAAGGTAGCCAGTGCGGCGATCATTTGTACGCTGGGCGAGGCGTCGGGGAAGAACACTTTGCCCAGTACATAGGCGACGAAACCGTAGACGCCGAAGTCGAACCACTCCATGGCGTTACCCAGGGCCGCGGCGGTGATTGCCTTGCGCACCTTGGTATCGTCGACGATGGTGATGTCTTTCAATCCGATGGGTTTGACGCTTTTCTTGCGTAATTTCATGCGGGCCACTCTAAATCTGAACAGGGGAGGTGCCATCGTTGCGATGGCACCGCTCTGTCAGTTCAGATACAAGCGCATACGAAATAATTCACCACTGATTGTTTTTTTTTGCAGTGGGGATGGCCAGGCGTGCTCTTCGCGGAGTAATCAGCAGCGTCATCCTACAACCGTGCCTGCCCGATTCTTCCTATCCCTGCGAGGGCCTCAACAAAGCTGAATCTTTCAGATTGACAGCGCTCGGGCTGCTCGATATAAAAGTCATATGTTGTACGACGACATATGACGTTACGTGTGTCTTACTAAAAACAATAAAAAGTGATGCCATGAACTTGAACGAGCCCCTCAACGCCCAGCGCGTGGGCCAGGCGGTAGGCAACTATCGCTGGACCATCTGCGCGATGCTGTTCTTCGCGACTACCGTCAACTACCTCGACCGCCAGGTGCTCAGCCTGCTGGCGCCACAACTGTCGACGCAATTTGGCTGGAGCAATACCGACTACGCCAACATTGCTGCGGTGTTCCAGTTCGTCTATGCGATTTCCATGTTGTTTGCCGGGCGGTTCGTCGACAGGATCGGCACCAAGGCGGCGTATGTCGTGGCGATCGGCATCTGGTCCACCGGCGCAATCATGCATGCGTTCGCGGTGCCGATGGGCGAGGGGATTGCGGCGGTCAGCGGAGCCATTGGTCTTGCGGTGATCCCGGTGTCGATTGCCGGCTTCATGCTGTCCCGCGCCGTCCTGGCCATTGGCGAAGCAGGTAACTTCCCCATCGCGATCAAGGCCACCGCCGAGTACTTCCCGAAGAAAGAACGCTCCCTGGCCACCGGCATCTTCAACTCGGGGGCCAACGTGGGGGCGATCCTGGCGCCGATCTGCGTGCCGTTGATTGCCGGGCTGTGGGGGTGGGAAGCGGCGTTCATCGTCATCGGCATGCTGGGGTTTGTGTGGGTGGCTGTGTGGGGCGTGCTTTACCAGAAACCGGAGGAGCAGAAGCGCCTTTCGGCCGAAGAACTGGCCTACATCCGCAGTGACCAGACCCTACAACCCTTTACCCCTGCACCTGCCGGCGCGCCGCAGAAAAAAGTCTCCTGGTTCAAGTTGCTGACCTATCGCCAGACCTGGGCATTCGCTTTTGGCAAGTTCATGACCGACGGAGTGTGGTGGTTCTTTCTGTTCTGGCTGCCGACTTACCTGTCGGCGCAGTACGGCATGAAAGGCGCGGATATCGTGATGCCGCTGGCGGTGCTGTACAGCATGACCATGGTCGGCAGTATCGGCGGCGGCTGGTTCCCCAGTTACTTCATGGCGCGGGGCGATGCACCTTACGACGGCCGGATGAAAGCCATGCTGGTGATCGCACTGTTCCCGCTGGTGGTGTTGCTGGCGCAGCCTTTGGGTTACCTGAGCTTCTGGGTGCCGGTGCTGCTGATCGGTATCGGCGCCTCGGCGCACCAGGCGTGGTCGTGCAATATCTTCACCACCGTGTCCGACATGTTCCCGCAGAAAACCGTGGCGTCCGTGGTGGGGATCGGCGGCATGGCCGGCGGTCTGGGCGGCGTGGTCATGACCAAGATCGGCGGCTGGGTGTTCGACTACTACAAGTCCGTCAATGATATTCACACCGGCTACATGATCATGTTTGCGATCTGTGCGCTGGCGTACCTGGTGGCGTGGAGCGTGATGAAAGCGCTGGTGCCACGCCACAAGGAAATCACCGATCTATAAGCGGTGCGGGGCTTGGGTGACCAGGCCCCGATCTACAGATCACGCGCCCAGGTCTGGCTGACCAGGGGCTTTCCGAAGCTTTGGGTGGGTTCTTCTTCGATCAACTCGAAACCGGCTTTCTGGTAGAGCTTGCAGGCGTCGGTCAGCGCACTCATGGTCCAGAGCACCATGCGTTGGTAGCCGGCATGCCGGGCAAAGCGCAGGCATTCGTCCGCCAGGCGCTGGCCGATGCCCATGCCCCGCGCACTGGCGTCCACGTAGAGCATGCGCAGTTTGGCCGTGGTCTCGTCATGACGTATCACGAATACCGAGCCCACCACCTCGCCATCCTTTTCCGCGATCCAGCAGCGCTCGCAACTGGGGTCAAATTCGCGCAGGTACTTGGCGACAATTTCCGCCACCAAGGCTTCGAATTCCCAGTTCCAGTGGTACTCACGGGCATACAACGCCGCTTGTTGTTGCACTACCAAGCCCATGTCGCCGGGTTGCGGGTCGCGCAGCAGGTAGCTCGGTGCGCGACCTTGCAGCAGCGTCTGGATGCGCTGCATGGCTGCGGTCAGTTGCTGTTGTTGCAGTTCGGGCAGGCCTTGCAGCAAGGCGATGACTTCCAGCTGGGTTTTCTGTTCCAAGGGCGCGAGCACGGAGCGGCCAAGGTCGCTGAGATGCAGTTGCACCGCACGCGCATCAGTAACCGAGCGCACTTTCTCGACCAGGCCCTTCTTCTCGAATCCTTTGATCAGCCGGCTCAGGTAACCGGCATCCAGGCCCAGCATCTGGCACAGGTCGGCGCTGGTCAGATCGCCACGCGACGACAGCTCGTACATCACACGGATTTCGGTCAGGGAGAAGTCGCTTTGCAGCAGGTGTTCCTGCAGCACACCGATCTGGTGTGTATAGAAACGATTGAAACCACGGATGATGCCGGCGCGTTCGGAAAGGGTGGTGGACATGATGGTGCTCAAATAGTTGCCTGAGGCAACAATATGGTTGCCTCAGGCAAGTATGTCAAACCCTTTGCCTACGGGTTGCGCGTCACCCGCCAAACGGTGTTGGCCAAGTCATCGGCGATGATCAGCGCACCTTTCGGGTCCACCGTCACGCCCACCGGGCGCCCCCGGGTCTTGCCGTCGTCGCCGCGAAAGCCGGTGGCGAAGTCGACAGGTTCGCCGGCTGGCTTGCCGTTGATGAACGGCACGAAGATCACCTTGTAGCCCACCGGGTTGTCGCGGTTCCAACTACCGTGTTCGCCGACGAACACGCCGTCGGCGAACTTCTCACCCATTGCGGGGATGGAGAAATCCACACCCAACGCCGCAACGTGGGAGCCCAGGCTGTAATCGGGTTTGATCGCCGCTGCCACTTTCGCCGGGTTCTGCGGCTGTGCGCGGCTGTCGACGTTCTGGCCCCAGTAGCTGTAGGGCCACCCGTAGAAGGCACCCTCGCGCACCGAAGTCAGGTAATCCGGCACCAGGTCGGGGCCGAGTTCATCGCGCTCGTTGACCACCGTCCACAGTTGGCCGGTGCCCGGCTGCACCTTCAGCGCCGTCGGGTTGCGCAGGCCGGTGGCATAGGGTTTGTGCGCGCCGGTGGCGGCATCGATCTGCCAGACCATCGCCCGGTCGATCTCCACTTCCATGCCACGCTCGGTAATGTTGCTGTTGGAGCCGATGCCCACGTAGAGCTGGCGCCCGTCGGCGCTCACGGCCAGGGACTTAGTCCAGTGGTGGTTGATCTGCGCCGGCAGGTCAGTGACTTTGACGGGTGGCGCGCTGGCTTTGGTCTGGCCATCGGTGTAGTCAAAGCGCACCAGCGCGTCCTGGTTGGCCACGTAGAGTTTGCCGTCGGCGAAGGCCAGGCCATAGGGGGCGTTGAGATTGTCGGCAAACACGGTTTTCAGCTCATAAGTGCCGTCACCGTCGGTATCGCGCAACAGGGTTAGGCGGTTGCCGCCTTTGACCTGAGTATTGCCCTGGGCCTTGATCACACTGGCAATCACGTCTTTGGGCTTGAGCTTGGCCGCGCTGCCGCCACGGCCTTCGGCGACCAGAATGTCGCCGTTGGGCAGTACCAGGGTTTGACGCGGGATGGCCAGGCCGGTGGCGATGGCGGTGACACTGTAGCCTTCGGGCACTTTGGGTTTTTGCGAACCCCAGGGCGTGGGTTCGGCAATTTTCATGCTCGGCAACAGGCTGCTTTGCTGCTCCGGCAGCTTGGGGTCAGGGCCGCGAGATTGCGGGCTGTCGGCTTCGCCGCCACAAGCACTGAGCAACAGCGCTGCGCTTAACAGGGTCAGGGTGTGGGCAGTCTTCATTGGGCACCTCCCGAGCGCAGGCCGGTCCAGGTGGCGACCAGCGTCAGCAGCGTCACGATCACCGACAGGACCAGCCCGGCAGGCATGGCGGCGTAGGCGTCTTTGGCGTGCTGGAACGCGTTGATCAGGCCCAGCACCCAGGTTGCCACGAGCAATAGCACGTAGACGGTCGGTTGCCCGGCTTTGTGTTCGGCACGCAGCAGGTTGATCAGTGCGCACAACAGCGCAAGACCACAAAACACCAGCGCGCCGGCGATCAGCCATGAGGCGAAGTTGGCCCATTGAATCTGGTAGGTCTGGGTGTAGGCGATATCACTGAGCAGGGCACCCAGAAACAACGGCACGGTACCGGCGAGCAGCGTCGTGTGCAGCGGCCCGGGGGCGTAGCGATAGGCGGGTAGGGTGGTCATGGGATGGCGGCTCCTTGTTATACAACGCCCCTGGAATCGGGGCAGCGCATAGGAAAGGAGCCCTGCGTTTGTCAGATAGTTCAGTGTATTTCGTATCGAAAGAATGACGGCACAGTGCCCGCGCTAGGACTTGAAGCGCCCGACCAGCCCGTTCAGTTCTGCCGACAGGTTCGACAACCGCCCCGAATCATCCTGCGCCGAGTGGGCCAGGGTCTCGACTAAACGTGCCTCGTCATAGATCTGCTGGATATGCCGGTTGATCTCCTCCGCCACGCTGTGTTGCTCTTCGGCGGCGGCGGAAATCTGCAGGTTCTGGTCGCGGATCTCATTGACCGACAATTGAATGCCTTCAAAGCTGTCGCGCGCGCTCTCGATGGACGACACACTGGCCCGGGACAGGTCCAGGCAACTGCTCATCTTTTGCGTGACTTCCTCGGTCTTGCTGCCAAGGGTGCCGAGCAGGCTTTCTATCTCGCCGGTGGAGTCGGACGTGCGCTTGGCCAGCGCGCGTACTTCATCCGCCACCACCGCAAACCCCCGGCCTTGATCACCGGCCCGGGCGGCTTCGATGGCGGCGTTGAGGGCCAGCAGGTTGGTCTGTTCGGCAATGGCGCGGATGGTGCCGAGGATCTGGTTGATGCTGCGGCTGCCGGCTTCGAGTTCGACCATCGCCTGGGACGACTCGGTCAAGCGGCGACCCAGACGGTTGACGTTATCGGTGGTCACCTCGATCTGCTGCTTGCCTTCGGCCACCCGGCGATGGCCGTTCTCGGCGGATTCCGCCGCGCCACTGCATGAACGTGCGACTTCGTTGGCCGTGGCAACCATTTCGTTGAACGCCGTGGACACCAACTCCACGGCTTCACGCTGGCGCCCGGCCGCTTCGTTCATGTTGTGCGCCACTTCGCTGTTGACCTTGGACGCGTCGTGCAAGTTGGTCGAGGCCGCACCGATATGCTGGATCAGTTGCCGGATCGCGGCGAGAAACTTGTTGAACCAGCCGGCCAGCTCGGCGGTTTCATCCTTGCCCTGCACAAGCAACTCATGGCGCAGGTCACCTTCGCCCTGGGCGATCGACTGCAAGCCGGTGCTGACCTGGCCAATGGGCTTGACGATCACCTTGGAAAACGCCGCGGCAATCAGCCCGAAGATCAGCACCAGCACCGCCACGATCACGGCGGTCAGGTAGGTCATGCGCGTGGCGGCTGCCATCACTTCGTTGTATTCGATCAACCCCACATAACGCCAGCCGAGGCCCGGGGAGGTCCAGACGTTGGCCATGTAACGCACACCGTCGATCACCACCTCGGTGGAGCCCTGGGGCGTATCGGCCAGCTGCGCATAAGGGGCACCGAGGTCCTTGAGCGGCTTGAAGTTGTGCGCCGCATTGCGTGGGTCGACCAGCACCACGCCGTCCTCGATCAGCATCACATAGCCGCTTTCACCCAGCTTGATGCTCTTGAGCAATTCGGTGAGGTTCTTCAGCGACACACTGACCACGAACACTCCCTTGGGCTTGCCGGTGTTATCCAGCAACGCCCGTGCGGTGCCCACCAGGGCGACGTCATCTTTGTCGTAATAGTAAGCCGGGGTGCGCACGGTCTTGCCGGGGCTGGCCATCGCCGCCTTGTACCAGGGGCGAGCGCGCGGATCGTATTTGGCCAGTTGCGGGTCATCCGGCCATTTGGCGTAGGTGCCGTCTTCCAGGCCGATGGACAGGATCGCCGCCGACGGATGCGTCGAACCGAAACGCGCAAACTGCTCAATCACCTGCTGGGCCTGCGCCGGCATCGGCTGGCTGGGGGCATTGGCGGACTGGTAGTCTTTCAGAGTGTTCACGGAAGTGTATACAGGATCGGCAGCCATTTGATCGACGTTCTGCACCGTGCCATCGAAGAACTGCCGAATGTTGCCGTCGATCTGGCGGATCTCACGGGTGCTGCCATCAATGAACTGCTCGACCGCCTGAGTGCGCGTATTCATCACGGAGATCACCGCAACCAGGCTTACCGGGATAAAAGCGACGGATACGAAAGCAAGCACCAGCTTATTTTTTATTTTCATCGGGACGACCATCAGCGGGGAGGGCGGCCAAATCACCCTTCCCCAAACTGTGGGTAGGCGATTTGATATCACTGTCTGTTTCGGCTCGATGTGGATAAAGCTTTAGCGGTATTTTGTGTACAACAAGGAATAATTTTGTTCTGAAAAATCGCTTCGATAAGCGCTGTGCAAAGCAGCGATGCACCGATGCACTTGCGTCCGACTCCGACCGACCTTGTCAGCAGCGAGCCAATAACTGAGTCGTCTCGGCGATCCTGGCGTAATCCATCGCCAGGTTACTCAGCGACAGAGCATGCACGTCCTCGGCCGGCCAGAGGTGGCCGCGCAAGTGCAGCCAACGCTCCAGGCCGGTTGCAGTGAAGGCATCGGGAACGTTTTTTTCCACGACATGCTCATGTTGGAGCGGTGCCAGCGCGGCCTGGAATTCGCAGCCCGACTGGCCGGGCCAGAACACCGAGCCAGGGCTGCGGGAAATATGCCGGACATGCACGACGGGGCGCCGGGACTGCCGCCACGCGCTGAGCAGGTGCTGTATGTGCAATTCGGCGTGCGGGTTATTGCGTCGCCCAAGCTTGGCGTCATTCATGCCCTGTTGCATGTCGATGATCATCAATGCCGCGTTTGTCGCTAACGGTTCCATGGCATATCCCTTCAATGGAGTGGAGCGAAACATATCAGCGATTGCGCAAATCCAGACAGGGATTTGTTCGAAAGCACCCGGCATTGTCTTTACACTGCGATCGCCATCCCGAGTTGAGATCCTATGCCTGCCCACATCCGCTTCGCGCATCGAGAGGACGCGCCTTTGTTACCCGCCATTGAGCGGTCTGCTGCCCAGGTGTTCCGTGAGATCGACGGGTTGGGCGGGTTGGCGGACAGCGCCACCCTGACGGTCGAGCGTCATCAGCAACTGATCGCTTTATCGACCTGTTGGGTGGTGGTCGACGCCAACGATCAGCTTCAAGGCTTCCTCAGCGCAGAACCCCAGGATGGCGTTTTACATATCCATGAGATGTCAGTTGCGCAAGCCGTCCAGGGCCAGGGCTGGGGGCGCAAGCTGCTGGAGACCGCCAAGGACTATGCCCAATCAAATGCATTGCGTGCGGTGACGCTGACCACGTTCAAGCACGTGCCGTGGAACGCTCCGTTCTACACACGACTGGGGTTCAAACCCGAAACGGACCCGCGTCTGGCGCAAATCCTGGCGGATGAATATGCCCACGGGTTTGAGCCTGGCAGCCGCTGCGCGATGTCGTGGAGCATCAGCCTTGGTTGAGCGTATTCACATAAGCATGAAACATGTCCGCCATGCCGTCCGCGTAAACCGCAATCGCTGCCGGCGTACGCGGGCTGCCTGAAAAGTCCTTGCCCACCGAACTGAGGGTCGTGAGGATCAGGTCGCACGCCAGGGCGCGGGATTCGTCGCGTACCTCGGGCAGCAGTTCCAGCATGAAACGCTGGAACGCCTGGCGACCTGCCGCGCGCACTTGCACGGCTTCAGGCGCATCCCGATACAGTGGCGCTGCGTCGTGCAGAGCCCCGCGCATCTGCGCTTCCTCGCACTCGGAGTGGATGAAGGCATGCACCAGGGTCCGTAGACGCGTCAGTGGTGGCTCGTCGGCAGCGTCGAGGATGTCACACAGCATTTGCGTGGTCTGTTGCCACTCATCACTTTGCAGTCGAAACAGAATCGACGCCTTGTTGGGAAAGTACTGATACACCGAGCCCACACTCACACCGGCTTTTTCCGCCACCCGCGCGGTGGTGAAACGGGTGGCACCTTCTTTGGCCAAAACCTGAGTAGCGGCCTGCAGGATGGCCGCCACCAGTTCGGTGGAACGGGCCTGTTGCGGTTGCTTGCGCGAGGAAATACGCGGGGTCTGGCGGGTGGTCATGGAGAGCTCCGGCTGCTGGGCCAATGCGAATAGCGAAGACGATGAATCACTCGCATACTTTTAATGCGACGAATTAGTCGCATCCTAGCCCCAACCTGACGGAAAGCAACCATGACGACCCTGACCACCGCGCCATTGGCGCCGCTGATCGAACGCCTCTACACCCAAGCCAGTGCGGCCACCAGCCCGATCATCGACAGCGTCTCCCGCGAAGAGCGCGACCGCCTGATGCACAGTAAAACCGAATACCTGGCGCTCTACACAATGCTCAAGGACCTGTGGCTGCCGGTCTCCCGCGACACCGGCAACCTGCTTTACATGCTCGCCCGCAGCAGCCGGGCACGGGCCATCGTCGAGTTCGGCACCTCGTTCGGCCTGTCCACGCTGTTCCTGGCTGCCGCCTTGCGCGACAACGGCGGCGGAGTGCTGGTCGGCAGCGAATTCGAAGCGTCGAAGATCGCCCTGGCACGCGAGCATTTCATCGAAGGCGGGGTGAGCGACCTGATCGAAATCCGTGAAGGCGATGCGCTGGTCACCCTGGCCACCGGGCTGCCGGAAACCGTCGACCTGTTGCTGCTCGATGGCGCCAAGTCGTTGTATGGCGATGTGCTGGGCCTGGTGGAAAAACACCTGCGGCCCGGTGCCCTGGTGGTGGCCGACAATACTGACTATTGCCCGGAGTACCTGGCGCATGTGCGTTCGGCGGATAACGGGTACCTGTCCGTGCCCTTTGCCGATGACATTGAGCTCTCGATCCGCCTGCGCTGATACTCCGCGCTGGCTGAACGCCAGCCGCACGGCCCGAAGATCATCCCGGTGGTGGGGTCCATCCACCGGCTTGGCCCACCGATCAGCAGTTGATTGGCAAAACCCTAAAACTTCCCGGCGAAAATCCTCATAATAGCGGCCATTTTGTTTAGCTCGTTATTCTGGTGTGCCCGCATGGAAATTAAGGTCAACTTTCTCGACAACCTTCGGCTTGAAGCCAAGTTCGATGACTTCACGGTGATTGCCGATCAGCCGATCCGCTACAAAGGCGACGGTTCGGCACCGGGGCCATTCGATTACTTCCTGGCTTCGTCAGCGTTGTGCGCGGCGTACTTCGTCAAGCTTTATTGCCAGACGCGCAATATTCCGACTGAGAATATTCGCCTGTCGCAGAACAATATTGTCGACCCGGAAAACCGCTACAACCAGATCTTCAAGATCCAGGTCGAGTTGCCGGCGGATATTTCCGACAAGGACCGCCAGGGCATCCTGCGTTCCATCGACCGTTGCACCGTGAAAAAAGTCGTACAGGCCGGCCCTGAATTCGTCATCGAAGAAGTGGACAACCTCGATGCCGATGCCCAGGCGTTGCTGATGCCCAGCTCCACTTCCTCGACCGGCACCTACATTGCGGGCAAGGACCTGCCGCTGGAACAGACCATTGCCAACATGTCCGGCATTCTGGCCGGCCTGGGCATGAAGATTGAAATCGCCTCGTGGCGCAATATCGTGCCTAACGTGTGGTCGTTGCATATCCGCGACGCGCATTCGCCGATGTGCTTCACCAACGGCAAGGGTGCGACCAAAGAGGGCGCCTTGGCATCGGCGTTGGGCGAGTTCATCGAGCGGCTCAACTGCAACTTCTTCTACAACGATCAGTTCTGGGGTGAGGAACTGGCCAACGCGCCCTTCGTGCATTACCCGGATGAGCGCTGGTTCCAGCCGGGCCCCAAGGATGAGCTGCCGCCGGAAATCCTCGACGCCTACTGCCTGAAGATCTACAACCGCGATGGCGAGCTGCGCGGTTCGCATCTGTTCGACACCAACTCGGGGAATGAAGAACGCGGCATTGTTTCGCTGCCTTTCGTACGCCAGTCCGACGGTGAAGTGGTGTACTTTCCGTCCAACTTGATCGAAAACCTCTACCTCAGCAACGGCATGAGCGCGGGCAACACCTTGGCTGAAGCGCAGGTTCAGTGCCTGTCGGAAATCTTCGAGCGGGCGGTGAAGCGCGAAATCATTGAAGGCGAATTTGCGTTGCCAGACGTGCCTGTCGAGGTACTGGCCAAATACCCGAGCATTCTGGCGGGTATTCAAGGCCTGGAAGCCCAAGGCTTCCCGGTATTGGTCAAGGACGCGTCCTTGGGCGGTGAATTCCCAGTGATGTGTGTGACCTTGATGAACCCCCGCACCGGTGGCGTATTCGCCTCGTTCGGCGCGCACCCCAGCCTGGAAGTGGCGCTGGAACGCAGCCTGACCGAACTGCTGCAGGGCCGTAGCTTCGAGGGCTTGAACGACCTGCCGCAGCCAACGTTCGAAGGCCACGCAGTGACCGAGCCGAACAACTTCGTCGAGCACTTCATCGATTCCAGTGGCGTGGTTTCGTGGCGCTTCTTCAGTGCTAAGTCGGATTATGAATTCGTCGAGTGGGACTTCTCGGGCCATGGCGAAGACTCCAACGCCCAGGAAGCCGCGACCCTGTTCGGGATTCTCGAAGGCATGGGCAAAGAGTCCTATATGGCGGTGTACGAACACCTCGGTGCCACCGCGTGCCGCATCCTGGTGCCGGACTACTCGGAAATCTACCCGGTGGACGACCTGATCTGGGACAACACCAACAAGGCGCTATTTTTCCGCGAGGACATCCTCAACCTGCACCGTCTCAGCGATGACGAGCTGAAGGCCCTGGCCGAGCGCCTGGTGGAAAGCGAACTGGATGACTACACCGACATCACCACCTTGATCGGCATCGAGTTCGACGACAACACCGCGTGGGGGCAACTGACCATCCTGGAGTTGAAACTGCTGATTTATCTCGCCTTGCAGCAATATGAAGAGGCGAAAGAGTGCGTGGAGATGTTCTTGCAGTACAACGACAACACCGTCGACCGCGGGCTGTTTTACCAGGGGGTGAATGCGGTGCTGGAGATGCATCTGGATGAAGACCTGGAGCTGGAGGACTACGAGGCCAACTTCCGCCGGATGTTCGGCAATGAGCGTATGGACGCAGTGATTGGCTCGGTCAACGGCACGTTGCGGTTCTACGGCTTGACGCCGACCAGCATGAAGCTGGAAGGGTTGGACCGGCATCTGCGCTTGATCGACAGCTACAAGAAACTGCACGCGGCGCGGGCCAACATCACCTCAGCCTGACGCCTTGTAGTGAGCGGGCTTGTCCTAATGCCAGTCAGTTAAGGCTTAACGCGGTCATTGTGGGAGGGGCGGTGCGACGATTCGACTTGCTCCCGATAGGCCGCGCAGCGGCCTCAATAATGGGCCTGCTACGCAGTCCATCGGGAGCAAGCCCCCTCCCACAGGTTATCCATCGTCTGCTCTATCGCTTAACTGACAGTCATTAGGGCTTCGCCCCCCAGCGCGGGGTAAGCCCGCTCACTACAGCCATTCGGGGTGTTTAGATGTATGACAGGGCACGGGCCAGGTCTGCGCGTAGATCTTCCACCTCTTCGACCCCCACCGACAACCTTACCAACCCATCGCCAATCCCCAGCTGCGCCCGCGTAGCGGCCGGGATGCTCGCGTGAGTCATGATTGCCGGGTGTTCGATCAGGCTTTCCACGCCGCCCAGGCTTTCCGCCAGGGCGAAGATCCTGACGTTTTCCAGAAAGCGTGTGGCGCCGGCCAGGTTGCTGTTCAAGTCGACTGAAATCATCCCGCCAAACCCGTGCATCTGCCGGCGGGCCAGCTCGTGCTGTGGATGAGACGCCAGCCCTGGGTAATACACCCGTGACACTTGCGGCTGTTGTTCCAGCCAGGTGGCCAGTTCCAGGGCGTTGCTGCAATGGCGTTCCATGCGCAGCGCCAGGGTTTTTACGCCGCGCAGGGTCAGGAAAGCATCGAACGGGCCGGCGATGGCGCCGACCGAGTTCTGCAGGAAGCCCAGGCGCTGCGCCAATTCCGGGTTGTGACCCACAACGGCGATGCCACCGATCACGTCGGAATGGCCGTTGAGGTACTTGGTGGTGGAGTGCACCACGATGTCGAACCCCAGCTCCAGCGGGCGCTGAATCCATGGGCTGGCGAAGGTGTTATCGGCGACGCAGATAATCCCGCGATCCCGGCAGATACGCGCGATTGCACTGAGGTCGGTGAGGCTCAGCAGCGGGTTGCTCGGCGTTTCGACCCAGACCATGCGCGTGTTCGCCTGCAACGCCGCCTCAAACGCCGCGACATTGCTCAAGTCAACGTAGCTGAAGGTGTGCCCGGCACTGCGCTGGCGCACTTTGTCGAACAGGCGAAAGGTACCACCGTATAAATCGTTGCCGGAGACGATATGCGCGCCGGCATCGAGCAGTTCCAGCACGGTGGAGATCGCCGCCAACCCCGAGGCGAAGGCAAACGCCTGGCTGCCGCCTTCGAGGTCGGCGACGCAGCGTTCCAGGGCAAAACGCGTGGGGTTATGCGAGCGTCCGTAATCGAACCCCTGGTGCACGCCGGGGCTGCTCTGCCGGTACGTGGAGTTGGCGTAGATCGGCGGCATCAACGCGCCCGTGGTCGGGTCTGGGGATTGCCCGGCATGAATCACGCGGGTAGCGAAAGCGCTTTTATCGGACTGACTCATGCAAGGGATCTCCGTAGGTGATTGAGCAGGTCGACGCGGGTAATCAAGCCGTGGAAGCCTGAGGCGTCGGCGATGATGGCGACCAGGCCGCGATCGAGTTCGGCCTGCAACTCAACCAGGCTGGCACTCGGCGACAAGGTGTGCAGGGTGTTGGTCATGGCGCTGGCAACGATCATGGTGAACTCCGCAGCGTCATGATGTAGCCCCAGTAAAATATCGGACTCATCGATCACCCCGACCAGTTGCTGGCCATCCACCAGCACCGGCAGTTGCGAGACATCGGCCAGGCGCATGCGCTGGAAGGCGGTGAGCAAGGTGTCATCGGGGCTGACGCTGATCACCCGGCCGTCTTCGAAGCGCCGGGCGATCAGGTCGCGCAGGTCGCCGTAATGCTTGTATTGCAACAGACCGGCGTCCTGCATCCATTGGTCGTTATAGACTTTCGACAGATAGCGCGTGCCGGTGTCGCATACGAACGTGACCACGCGCTTGGGCACAGTCTGCTCGCGGCAATAGCGCAGGGCGGCGGCGAGCAGGGTGCCGGTCGAGGACCCGCCGAGAATCCCTTCGGCCTTGAGCAATTGACGGGCGTGGTCGAAGCTCTCTTCATCACTGATGGAATAGGCATGACGCACGCTGGAAAGGTCGGCAATCGACGGCACAAAGTCTTCGCCGATGCCTTCCACGGCCCAGGAACCAGGGGTTTCCAACTGGCCGCTGCGGCTGTATTCGGCCATCACCGAGCCCACCGGGTCGGCCAGCACTATTTCCAGCTCCGGCTGCACGCGTTGGAAGAAACGGGTCAGGCCGGTGAGGGTACCGGCCGAGCCGACGCCCACTACGATCGCGTCGACGTCGTGCTGGGTCTGTGCCCAGATCTCCGGCGCGGTGCTGGTTTCGTGGGCCATGGGGTTGGCGGGGTTGTTGAACTGGTCGGCGAAAAACGAGCCGGGAATGTCCTTGGCCAGGCGTGCGGCCACGTCCTGGTAGTACTCGGGGTGGCCCTTGCCGACGTCGGAGCGGGTGATATGTACTTCGGCTCCCATGGCCTTGAGGTGCAGCACCTTTTCGGTGGACATCTTGTCGGGCACCACCAGCACCACGCGGTAGCCCTTGGCCCGGCCCACCAGCGCCAGGCCCAGGCCGGTGTTGCCGGCGGTGGCTTCGACGATGGTGCCTCCGGGGCGCAGGCGGCCGTCACGCTCGGCGGCGTCGATCATGGCCAGGCCGATGCGGTCCTTGATCGAGCCGCCGGGGTTCTGCGATTCCAGTTTGAGAAATAGCGTGCAGAGGCCAGTGTCAAAGCGGCTGACCCGGACCAACGGTGTGTTGCCGATCAGTTCGAGTACGGCGGGGCGGGGTTGTACGGGCATGGGGTCACCTGGGGGCTGAAGGGGCCTAGGGGTCAACGTCCGGCTACGGCAGCCTCGATGGCGGCGACGTCGATCTTGGTCATGCTCATCATGGCGTCAAAGGCGCGCTTGGCGATGGCCGGGTCGGGATGGCTGATCGCTGCGCTCAACACTCGCGGGGTGATCTGCCACGACACGCCCCACTTGTCCTTGCACCAGCCACAGGCGCTGGCCTGGCCACCGTTATCGATAATGGCGTGCCAATAACGGTCGGTTTCAGCCTGGTCGTCCGTCGCCACCTGGAACGAAAACGCTTCAGTCTGCGGGAACACCGGGCCGCCATTGAGGCCCAGGCAGGCAACGCCCATCACCGTGAATTCGACGGTCAACACGTCGCCTCGCTTGCCCGAAGGGTAGTCGCCCGGCGCAAGGTGCACGGCGTCGACGCGGCTCTCGGGAAAGGTCGCGGCATAGAAGGTCGCCGCCTCCTGGGCGGTGCCGTTGTACCAGAGGCATAGGGTGTTTTTATGCTTCATCTCAACGCTCCACTGGGTTGATGGGTGCGTGGAGTTTAGACGACGCCAGCCATCATAGCTGCCGTTCGACCGCCGCCTTGTCGATCACTGACCAGACGTGCGCAAATCTGCCGTTGTCGACTTCGTAAAATACGTTCTCATCAAAGACCACCTGTTTGCCGTTGATCGGCAATCCGAAAAACTCCCCACGAGGGTGGACGTTGAAGTTAAGCCGGCTGGCAACCCTGGGCGGGTCGACCACCAGCAGTTGGATGCGAAACACCAGGTCGGGAATTTCGCGAAAGTCGCGCTCCAGCATGGCGCGATAACCCGCTAGCCCCACGACGGTGGCGTTGTAGGTGACGTCAGGCGCAACGAAATCACCCAGGTGCGCCCAATCCTGGCGGTTGAGGCAGTCGATGTAGCCGTTGTAGAGATCGGTGAGTTCGGTTTTGGTCATCGAATGTTTCCTCTCAAAGGTCCAGGCCCATCTCAATTGCACGGGGCTCAAAGCCCAACTCTGTATATAGACGCTGGGCATGTGTATTGAACCCCCACACCATCAGCCGGATATCTTTAGCCCCACGATCAGCCGCCCAGGCTTTTACCTGCTGCATAAGCCCCCGTCCGATGCCTTTGCCCCAGAACGTTTCGGCAACGCATACCGACCCGACACGTACGAAATCCAGCGGCTGCATCAATGGCCCCGTCGCAGACGACAGGCTGGCCGTGATAAAACCTGCCGCCTGGCCACCCACCTGCGCGAGGAACACCACCTGGCCTGGCCGCTCAAAAAAGCCCAGCCAGTGCGGACGGTCACGGGAGACGTCGAGCGTGGCGCTGGCGTAGATATCGGGACGTGCGGCGTGGTGAACGGCATTGAGTAATTGGCCCAATTCGCAGATGGTCAGCAGGTCGTCTTCGGTGGCGGTGCGGTAGGTGATGGGGCTATCCATTGTGGGGTTTCTATCCTTCAAGCCTGCGTGTCATTTCAAACGACAAATCCTAAGCGCCTACCGATAGGTCGTCTATTGTTGAGCACTTCGGACCATGACTGTCATCAGTGTTTCGTCGTCAGGGGACATATTGAGACGTCAGACTACCTCAAGTTCTCAATGTCCAAACAAGGCATTCATCAATGATTCGCAAGGCATTACCTACCGACGCAAGGGCGATTGCCCAGGTTCATATCAGCAGTTGGCAACAGGCCTATCGGGACTTGATGCCTGCCGAATACCTGATCTCGTTGCAAGCCACTCTGGCTCAGCGTGAGGTGTTTTGGGCTCGCTCGATTGAAGCGGGCGAATCC
Organism: Pseudomonas sp. ICBG1301; assembly: GCF_016918385.1. Classification (NCBI taxonomy): domain Bacteria; kingdom Pseudomonadati; phylum Pseudomonadota; class Gammaproteobacteria; order Pseudomonadales; family Pseudomonadaceae; genus Pseudomonas; species Pseudomonas sp. ICBG1301. The sequence continues at coordinate 663,816 of NZ_JAEKGB010000002.1, read as the reverse complement.
AACGTATGGGTGGCTGAGCTGGGCAAGCAGGTCGTTGGCTGGATCTCGGTCGGCGCCAGCCGTGATGAAGATGCCGCCCAGGGGCAGGTGGGTGAGGTCATGGCGATCTACCTGTTAGCCGGGTGCTGGCACACCGGTATCGGGCTCGCTTTGTGGAAAGCCGGCGAGCAGTCCTTGAGGGAGCAGGGCTTTGAGCGTTTGACGCTTTGGGTCCTGGTCGGTAATCAAAGAGCTATCCGGTTTTATCGCCGGGCCGGGTGCGTTGAGGAAACCGGGAGCGAGCGCGATCTGCAGAGGGGCGGGACAGCACTGGTCGAGGTGAGATACGGGTTGTCCTTGACCCCACCCCGGTTGTGAGCCCCGACGACATCATCCTGCCCGGCGTGCGGTCAACAGCACCGTCGCCGCAGCCGACAACAACCCTGCGCAGCAACGATTGAATAGGCGCTTGCCCCGTGGCTCGGCAAACCAGCGGCGCATGTGCAGGCCCATGTAGGCATAAGCGCTGATGGCGATCCACTCCAGCGCCAGGAACAATGCACCCAGTAGCGCGAACTGTGGTGTGATCGGTTGGCCGGGTACTACAAACTGCGGAAGAAAGGCGGTGAAGATCAGGATGGCTTTCGGGTTGCCTGCCGCCACCAGAAACTCCTGGCGTGCCAACCCCCACAAACCCACCTTGGCCGTGCTCGCCTGCGCCTCTGCCTGGGGATTGGCACGCCACAACTGAAACGCCAGATAAAACAGGTACGCCGCTCCCAGAATCTTGATCCCGTAGAACAACAACTCCGAAGTTTGCAGCACTACCGCCAGGCCCGCAGAGGCGAGGGCGATCATGCCGGCGAAGGCCAGCAGGCGGCCGATGCCGGCAAGGCAGGATATGCGGTAGCCGTAGCGTGTGGCGTTGCTCACGGACAGCAGGTTGTTGGGGCCTGGGGCCATGTTCAGGGCGAAGCAGGCGGGGAGGAAGAGGGTGAGGGTGGTGAGGTCCATGTGCACTCCAGTGTCGACTCGGGCAGAGGTGGTCACTAGGGTACGAGAGGGACGGGGGCCGTAACAACTGAACAACACAATTGCGCAGGGCTTGGCTTGATAAACAGATAGAGTTCGCCGTTCAGGGCGCGAGTTGTCTGCGCTGTAAAAGGGAAAATCGACTCATGGATCATATTACCTATCGTACGGCCACGCCTGATGACGTTTCGTTGTGCATCCAAATCCGCGGGCTGACGAGAGAAAATGCATTTTCAGAAGAAGCGCTGCGTGCACTGGGCATCACGGTCGAGTCCTGGAGTGCAGACATCGTTGCCGGCAGTTCTATCGGCGTTGTCGCCTGTGTGAACGGCAGGATAGTCGGGTATTGCTTTGGTGAGCGGGGCACCGGCGAAGTCACGGTGCTCGCCCTCCTTGGGGAATACGAAGGGCAAGGGATCGGCAAGTCCTTGCTGGGACAAGTGACCGCTGAACTCCATCACGCAGGCTTTGAACGTTTGTTTCTGGCGTGTGCCAGCGACCCGAATGTACGCTCGTATGGTTTCTATCGGCACTTGGGCTGGACGTGGACAGGAGAGTGCGATGAGGAGGGTGATCACATTCTCGAGTTCGCGATTGCCGAGGGTGGCTTGAAATAGCCGGATGTTTTCCGGCTATCGAACTTTACAGATGATCCGCATCCACCACGGCCTTGGCGAACGCCTCGGGCGCTTCCTGGGGCAAGTTGTGGCCGATGCCGCCATTGACCTGACGGAACTGGTACTTGCCGGTGAAACGCTTGGCGTAGTCCTCCGGTTGCGGGTGCGGTGCGCCGTTGGCGTCGCCTTCCAGGGTGATGGTCGGCACGCCAATCGACGGCGAGGTGGCGAGTTGCTGCTCCAGTGCCGCGTACTGCGCCTCTCCCTGCACCAGCCCCAGGCGCCAGCGGTAATTGAAGACGGTGATGGCGACGTGGTCGGGGTTGTCCAGGCCCTTGGCGCTGCGGTTGAAGGTGGCGTCGTCGAACTGCCATTGCGGAGAGGCGGTTTGCCAGATCAGCTTGGCGAAGTCGTGGGTGTTTTTCTGATAGCCCGCCGCGCCGCGCTCGGTGGCGAAGTAGAACTGGTACCACCATTGCAACTCGGCCTTGGGTGGCAGCGGGTTCTTGCCGGCGGCCTGGTTGCCGATCAGGTAACCGCTGACTGACACCAGCGCCTTGACCCGCTCCGGCCACAGCGCCGAGACGATATCCGCCGAGCGTGCGCCCCAGTCATAACCCCCCAGCACCGCTTTCTGGATCTTCAGGGCATCCATGAAGTCGATCACATCCTGGGCCAACGCGGCGGGTTCGCCATTGCGCAGGGTTTTATCCGACAGAAAACGCGTGTCGCCATAACCCCGGGCGTAGGGGATCAGTACGCGATAACCCTTGGCTGCGAGCAGTGGAGCGACGTTGGCGTAGCTGTCGATATCGTAGGGCCAGCCGTGCAGCAGGATCACCGCCTGGCCGTTGGCCGGGCCGACTTCGGCGTAGGCCACCTCCAGCAGGCCTGCCTTGATGTGCTTGAGAGCACCGAAGCTGGTTTGGCTGACGGCGTGTGGGATATTGGTCTCAGGCATTTCGGCATTGGCCACGCCCACGGCGCCGAGTGGCGACAGGGCCAGGGCCAGGAACAGAGAGCGGCGGTTCAACTGAGTGTGCATGGCGAGCCTCCTACGGCTTGATGTGTGCCTGGCTCTCAGTTGAACGCCGGGTGGTATCTGGCGTGTGTCAGCGATGCGCCCCGGTTCAGGGGTTATGTATCGCAGTGGTCGCCATACACACTGCGATACAAAGGCTCAGAAATCGAAGCGCATACCCAAGGTGCCTGATCGCCCTTTGACAGCATCGCCGTCGAGATTACTGGTGTACCCCAACTCGCCGTAAACGCTGACGTCCTGGGCGACTTTCAGCGTTGCGCCGACTTTCAGCTCCATCGTGGTGGATTTTTGTTGGATGTTGATATCGGTCACGCCGTTATACCTCACGGTACTTTTGCCATCGCCGGTGTGCCACACGTTGGCCCGCACATAGGGTTGCAGCGGCATGCCACGCACCTGGTAGTCACCTCGCAGCCGCGCGCCGAGGCGGGTGGTGACGTTGGTGTCGCTGTGGAACGTGATTGCGGAGGGGCCGTCATTTTGACTGTCCAGTGAGCTGTGCCCCACGATGAACTGGCCCTGGGGCTCAAATTCCCAGTGTCGGCTGATGGAAAACGGCCAGCCCATTTCGGCTGAGGCCGTTACGTCGCGCCCTTTGACCTTCATCTTGATACCCCGGTCGGACTCGCTATGCCCGTCGACCCAGGACTTCATCAGCACCAGGTCCAGATAGGCACGGTTGGCCCCGATCAACGTCCAATAGACGCCCAGGCTCTTGCTGCGCAAGGTGACGTCGCCGGCATTGTTGTCCTCGAAGCCGCCATTAAAGCCTTTGATACTGCCTTGCAAACGGCCCTGCCCAACGAACAGGCCGGCACGTTGGGTCTGGCCGGCGTCGTGAGTGCGGGAATAGAAATCGATGCCCGCCTGGTAGCCACTCTGTGAGCTGTCCAGTGTGGGGGTCACCGTCCCGGTAAAACCCTGGCGACCATTGCTGCCGTACACCCGGGCCCAGCCGCTGGGGAATACGCCGGTCTGTCGCGGTTGGGCCTGGTCATCCTGGCGCTCGTGATAGGTGGCGAGCATGCCTTGCACCATTTGTCGCACTGCGGGATACAACACGGAATAGATGGGCACTTCCTTGCGGTAGAGCGGGATCGGCTTGACGATGGGATTGATCGGGGCTGCTGGGTCTACGGGCGTGACCACAGGGTTCGGCGGCAGCGGCGGGGTGCCCGGTACCGGCTCCGGTAGCGGGGTGACGATGACCGGGTCAGGCGGTGGCGTGACAGGGACGGTGTTGCGCAGGTAATAGTTCTGCTCCGTCCCTGGGGTGACGCCACCCTTGAACAGGTAGTAATCGAAGGCGCCCGCGGACACCCCGGAGGAAGTAAAGGCGGTGCCTGCACCGGTCGCGCCGTTGATCGCTTGCACCACCAGAATACCGTCTTGCAATGTCGCAGCGCCTTTGCCGCCTAGATTGGTGACGCTGAGGTGGGTGGTGCCGCTGAGGGTGCCCTGGCTCACCACCAGCTTGTCACTGGGCGAACCGTCGCCGTCCAAAACGCTATTGAGTGCGAGCCGGCCACCGGTGCCGTCGTAGTTACCATTGACGGTCAGACTGTGGGTGGCCGTGGGGTTACCGGTCATGTCGATCAGCCCGCCGTTGTTCAGTGTGGCCAGTTGACCGCTGGTGAAGGGGCTGATGACACCCGTGTCCACCAACAGCGTGCTTGAGCCGTCGACTATCATCGTGCCAGTTCCGGTGCCGCTGTCTCCCAGCACGAATGTACCGCCCAGTTTCAGGCTGGAGTTGTTGTCCAGACGCACCGTCTCCCAGTTGCTAAAGCGTTGCGGCTGGCCAGCCAGGGTGTTATCCAGGGTCAGCGTGTCGTTGCCGGGGCCACCATCGAGTTGCGACGTGGACAACACCGTACTCTCGCTCAGGTTCTGGAGCAGCGCGGTATCGTTATCGGCCCCCAACAGGATCGCGCCATGAATGAGCCCGGCGTCGCGCCAGATGAAGGTGTCGTCACCCGTGCCGGCGAGAATCTGGCCCATGATCTCTCCACCGGTGACCTGGATGAAGTCATCGCCACCGCTGGTGCTGATATTGCCGCCGATACGTGCGGTGCCTGAAATCAGGATGGTGTCGTCGTCAAATCCGGTGACCAGGTTGGCGATAATTGTGCCGCCGCGCATATCAAATTCATTTTTCTCCAACCGCATATCCACTCGGCCGATGGTCCCGCCGGTCATCAGTGCCTTGTCGCCGCTTACGAAAGCCCCCGTGATCTCACCGCCGCTCATAAAGAACTGGTCGGTGCCATCTCCCTGGTCCACCGAAAGAACCTTACCTGCACTCATTGCAAAACTGTCGGCGCCCGAGCCTTGTAAAATGGCTCCAGCCTGCCCACCACTGATCTGCATCACATCCTGGCCTGCACCTTGGGTGACTGAGCCGGTGATGGTGCCCTTGTTCAGCCGGAAGATATTGGCGCCATCGCCCATATCCACCGAGCCATTGACCTGTGTGTCGGGTGCATCCAGTTGCACCAGGTCGCCGCCTGGCCCCAAGCGGATATTGCCGCTGATCACCGCATTACCACTGGGGAACAGCACCTGGTTATCGCCCGTCAAGGCGGTGATGCCAGGGGTGGTGCCGCTGGTGCAGGTGAAAATCTGGCCTGAAGGCCCGGGGCTCGTGGTACAGGCCCCTTGGGAAAGAAGCGGCCAGGTGGCGAGCATCGCTGATGCAGCAATGCCCAGGTAAAGCCTGGGTGAAGTTGGTGTGCGCATGATCCGCCCTCGCTCAAGAGGCTCGTTGTCCTGGTACCTGAGCAATCCAGGTAGGGTTCAGGCCATGACAACGTGAAGCGCGATACGGATCAGGGAATACGGGTTACCTGTTCGAAAACACCGGCCAATGCAAAGGGTTGGCATGGCTTTCTCGACTGCACCTCAACTTGTGCAGCACTTTGCGCACCTTAGTCGCAGTTCGCCAGGGTCACCACTGTCAGAAATAACAGGTACAGACGAGTGCCCGGCTAGACAAACACGATCTCATAAGGCTCGCGCATCCGCTCGAGCAGCACCTGGGCCATCATCGGGGCAAGACCAATTTGCGGGTCGCCGGCCAACTGGCTGGCGTAGGCGTGCGCGGCGTGCAGCTTGCGCGCCACGCTCCAGCTGTCCAGGCGCACCTTGCGTGCGCGCTGCCAGGGAATCACCACGCCTTCCCGCGCCGGCCAATGCCAGGCCCAGATGGGTAGCTCATACAGCTGCGCGCCTACTAGGCTGCACGCCTTGGCGCTGGCCCGGCCGACGGCATCGTGGTCTGCATTGCCGTCGCGGCGCCAGGTGGTGAAGACCACGTCGCCGGGTTGCAGGTAGCGGGCGATGAATTGGCTCATCGGCTGCTCGCGTGCAGGCAGCGCATTGTCGAGGAACCCACCGCGAATCCATTTCAGGCTGTGCAACGGCATGCCCAGGCGGCGCAGGGCTTCGACGCTTTCCTGTGGTCGTACCACGCTCAGGCGCCTGGCCGGCCATACGTTCGAGCCAGGATGGCTGGCACTGCCATCGGTGATGGAGATCAACTTCAGCGGATGCTCGCGGGTGCTGAGCAGTTGCAGCAAACCGCCACAGGCCAGGACTTCATCGCCAGGGTGGGGCGCGATCACCACCACGCGGGCGCCGGGCGGCGCCAGTGAGGTCAAAGAAATGATGGGTATTTGCGCCAGTTGCGGCGCGCTGTTCCAGATTTGCGCGGGGCCGCGACGGCCTTCGCTTAACGAGGCAGGCTTCATGGGGGTGTCACATCCTTGTCGGTTGATGCGGGGTCGTGCCCGGTTGACGGGACGACTCCTTTTTATTCACCTCAGGCTCCTGCCTGTAGTGAGTGCGCGGCGTTCCAACCCTGGAACGCTGTGCAAGGCGTTATGAGCATAGACAAGGATCTAGCGCTTTTACATGTCGGCCAGGCGTTTTTTTACGCAAGCTGCACCAGGCTTTTCAGGTAGTCACCGAACCCGCCTTGGGCGCGACAATCCAGGCGTGCGCTGGTGATCACCTGCGGCGAATGGCTCCAGGCGATGGAGGCGCCGCAGCGTTCCAGGTTGCGCACCAACTGCACATCCTCATGGCACGCCAGCGGCTCGAAACCACCGGCCTGTACGTAGGCACCGGCACTCACGCCCAGGTTGGCGCCGTGGATATGCCGATGGCCGTCACGGGCCTCATACGCCTGGTGATAGCGAATCTGCGCCGCCGGATCGAAACCTTCGCTCCAGGCATCCACGGTGACCGTGCCGCACACCGCATCCACGCCCAGCGCCAGTTGCGCTACCAACCAATCGGGGGCGACGCGGCTGTCGGCGTCGGTGCAGGCGATCCATCGCGCGCCCTGGTTGAGCAAGTGTCGCGCGCCCACACCGCGCGCCTGGCCCACATTGCGCGCCTGCACCTGAAGGCTGTGTACCTCGTACGCCTGGGCAATCGACGCGCTGGCGTCGCTGCAACTGTCGAGCACCACGAGGATGTGTACCGCCTCGCCGAGCAAGCCTGGGTGACTGGCCGCGATCATCGCTGCCTTCAAGCACTCGCCCAACAACTTTTCTTCGTTATGGACCGGGATCAAAATGCCGATCATCGCAGGCCCTCATGGCTTGCGACCGAGGTGCCATCGCGGCTCCACAGGTCGAGTAGAAAATCCTCTTCGTGATGCTGCACCACCGGGTGCATGCCCAGTCGCTGCTGGAGCAGGGCGTGCACCTGTTCGGCGGTCTGCGGGCAACCCTCGATAAGCGGCCGCCAGTGGCAGGCCAGCAGTTGGCCGTTGGGGGCCAGTGAGGCGAGGGCGCAGTCAATCAGGCGGCGCAGATCAGCGGCGTCCAGGTAGTAGCCCAACTCGCTGAGTACGATCAACTCGAACTGGCCGGTCGGCCATTGTTCGGGCAGGCGGCGTTGCTGCACCTGGGCGTGGGGAAAAGCCGACAGACGCGTCTTGGCCAGGCCCACAGCCGTCGCCGCGGTGTCGCAACACACCAGTTGATCGCAGCGCGTGGCCAGCTCGGCGCTCAGTTCGCCGTTGGCACAGCCGGGTTCGAAGATCGATGTGTAGTGCGCCCGTGTGAGCACGGCCAGGGTCAGGGCACGCTTGCGCTGTTCATACCAGCGTTGACGAAAGGCCCAGGGGTCGTCGTTGCCGGCAAACAGTTGGTCGAAATACGGGGTGGCCACGCTCATACAAACACCACTTCAAAAGGTTGCAGCAAGCGCTCCACCACATAGGGCGCCAGCACCGGGGCCAAGCCCGCCTGCGGGTCGCCCTCCAACTGGCTGGCAAAGGCGTGGATGGCGTGACGCTTGCGGGCGACCGCCTGGGGCGTCATCGGGATCTTGCGGGCGCGGTGCCAGGGCACCTGACTGTCTTCGGGGGTGGCCCAGTGCCAGGTCCACACCGGCAATTCGTACAAAGTTGCACCGACCGCCTGCGCCGCTTGGGCGCTGGCACGGCCGACCGCTTCATGATCGCAATGACCGTCCTCACGCCAGGTGGTAAACACCACGTCGGTGGCCTTGAGGTAGCGCTGGATGAACGCGGCCAACTGCGCTTCCCGCGCCGCGACCTGGCTGTCGGCAAAACCTGCCCGCAGCCATTTCAAACTGTGTAACGGCAGGCCAAGGCGGTGCAGGGCCTGGGCCGACTCCTGTGGGCGCACCACGCTCAGGCGTTCCACCGGCCAGCGGCGCGAGCCCGGATGACTGGCGCTGCCGTCGGTGACGGAAATCAACTGAATGGGCCGCTCCAACGTCGCGAGGACCTGCATCAGGCCGCCACACCCGAGCACTTCATCGTCCGGGTGAGGTGCGATGATCACGGCGCGATGGCCTTCGGGCACCAACTGCTCGACGCTGACCACCGGCAACTCGGCCAGGCGCGTCGATGCCTGCCATTGATGCAACGGCGTGCCTTGGCCGACGATCGGATTGGGTCTCATAACTGCCACCTTCCTGTGGGTTCGCCTGCGACCTGTTCACCCAGGGCGGCCAGGTCGCGTTCGGCGTGACTTTGACGCACATACACCGGCAGATCCGCGATCAACTGGGCGAAGTGCGGGTCCTTGCAATAAGGCCCCGCGCCCACGGCCCGGCCGACGTGGCGGATCACCTGTTCAACGGTGTCCTCAATGCAGGCGCGTGTCTGTTGAGCCAACAGCCGCGCATCGGCGCTCGGCTGCTGGTCGATCTGTTCGGCACTGGCGCGCAGTACACACGCGGCGCTGTTCAAGGCACTGTCGACCGCGCCGAGATGGGCGAGGGCGTGAGGTTCGGGGCGTTTTGCACACTGCTCACGCAGTACCTCAGCCAGGCGTTGGGCGGCGCCATACCAACAGGCGGCGATCCCGATCCCGCCTTGCCAGAAACCCGGGCGTGACAGGTAATCGCCCGGGCCACCGACCGCGAGGCCGCGGGCCTCGTTGAAGACGATTTCGACACTGCCGGTAGCCGCCATGCCGACGGCATCCCAGCCTTCGTCGGTCACGGTGATGCCGGGTTGATCCATGGCCACCGCGACCAATTGCTGGCGATCTTGCTCATCCCAGGCCGTCAGCAACCCGTGGCTGACCACCGCCGCCCCGGAGCACCAAGCCTTGTGCCCGTTGATCAGCAACCGGTGCCCGTCACGCCGCACCCGCACCTTCGCGGTGGGCGGCTCGGCGGCCCACATGCCCCAGGTGCTGCCCAAGGGCGGCGCGGGGCTGTGCAGCTCGGCGATGATCGCCAAGGCATCGGTATGCCCTTCAAACAACTTGCACAGGCGCAAATCATGCCCAGCCACTTGAGCCAGGCGGCTGAAGCGCGCCAATGTCGCGCCGCCGCCGGGCAACGGCAGCTGGTCCAGGCCTTCCTCCTGCAGCGCCCTCAGCGCCTGGCCGAGGGCCTGCGTATCCGCATAGCCCTGATAGCCTTGAAGGAAATGATGCAACGCCATGTCACACCTCGTCGTCGCGCTGCAGTTCGAACAGCAGCAGTGAACGCCCCGTCACCGCGTACTCGTGGTCGAAATCAAAGCGCTCCTGGCCACGTACCGCGGGTTGATTGGTGTCGAGCAGGCAGGTCCAGCATTCACCTTCAGGCACCGGCGGCAGACGGAAATTGACCATGTCGTGGTGCGCGTTGACCACCAGCAGCAAGGTGGCGTCGGCCCCGGCGCGGCGAATCCCGGTTTCCTGGGCGCGGCCATCCATCAGCATACCCAGGCAACGGCCGTGGCTTTCCTGCCATTGTTCGGTGCTCATCTCATTGCCGTCCGGCGCCAGCCATGTGACGTCTTTCACACCGATATCTTCGTTGTAGTCGCCCACCAGGAAGCGGCCCCGACGCAGGATAGGGTAGGCCAGACGCAACTTGATCAGGCGTTTGACGAACTTGAGCAGTGCCTTGCCGTCCTCGTCCAGGTCCCAGTTGACCCAGCCGATCTCGCTGTCCTGGCAATACGCGTTGTTGTTGCCGTGTTGGGTGCGCGCAAACTCGTCGCCGGCCACAATCATGGGCGTGCCCTGGGCCAGCAGCAGGGTGGCGAAGAAGTTACGCATCTGGCGCAGGCGCAGCGCGTTGATTTCCGGATCATCGGTGGGACCTTCGACGCCATGGTTCCATGACAGGTTGTTGTTGCTACCGTCCTGGTTGTTTTCGTCGTTGGCTTCGTTGTGCTTGTCGTTATAGGAGACCAGATCGTGCAGGGTGAAACCGTCGTGGGCGGTGATGAAGTTCACCGAGCTGTACGGCCGGCGGCCCCGATGGTTGAACATCTCACCGGAGGCGGTCATGCGCCCGGCGAAATCCGCCAGTTGGCCATCGTCGCCTTTCCAGAAGGCGCGCACGGTATCGCGGAAGCGGTCGTTCCATTCCACCCAGCCCGGTGGGAAGTTGCCGACTTGATAACCGCCAGGGCCGCAGTCCCATGGCTCGGCAATCAGTTTCAACTGGCGCAACACCGGATCCTGGCGGCAGGCGACCAGGAAGCTGTGGCGCTCGTCGAAGCCGTCACGGTAGCGCCCGAGGATCGTCGCCAGATCGAAGCGGAAACCGTCGACGTGCATCTCGTTGGCCCAGTAACGCAAGGAGTCGGTGACCATTTGCAGGACGCACGGATGGCTCAGATCCAGGGTGTTGCCGGTACCGGAGTCGTTGATGTAGAAGCGCTTGTCGTCGGGCATCAGCCGGTAGTAGGAGGCGTTGTCGATACCGCGCATGGACAGGGTCGGGCCGCGTTCGTTGCCTTCGGCGGTGTGGTTGTAGACCACGTCGAGGATTACTTCCAGCTTCTGCTCGTGCAGGTGCGCGACCATCTCCTTGAATTCTGCGATCTTGCCGCTGGCCAGGTAACGCGGGTCGGGGGCAAAGAACGCGATGCTGTTGTAGCCCCAATAGTTGGTCATGCCTTTTTGCAGCAGGTGTTGGTCGTTGACGAACGCATGCACAGGCAGCAACTCGACCGACGATACGCCCAATTGGCGGATGTGCTTGAGCACATCGTCGTTCATCAACCCGGCGCAGGTGCCGCGTACCGAGTCGCCCACCGAAGGGTGACGCATGCTGATGCCGCGCAGGTGGGTCTCGTAGATGATCGTACGGTCCCATGGCACTCGCACCGGTTGGTCGTTGCCCCAGGTGTGTGCCGGGTCAATCACTTTGCACTTGGGCACGAAGGGCGCGCTGTCGCGTTCGTCGAAACTGAGGTCGTCGTCCGGATGGCCGATGGTGTAGCCGAACAGCGCCTCGGACCATTTGAGTTCGCCCACCAGCTGTTTGGCGTAGGGGTCGATCAGCAATTTGTTGTGGTTGAAGCGATGGCCGTTGGCCGGGTCATAGAGGCCGTACACCCGGTAACCATAGATCAACCCGGGGTGGGCGTCGGGCAGGTAGCCGTGGAAGATCTCGTCGGTGTATTCGGGCAGTTCGATACGCTCCAGCTCGACCTCGCCTGTGTCGTCGAACAGGCATAACTCCACCTTGGTGGCGTTGGCCGAGAACAGCGCGAAGTTGACGCCCAGACCGTCCCAGGTGGCGCCCAGAGGGAAGGGCAAGCCTTCACGGATTCGCGACGGCTCATTGCCCGGCGTCGATGGGGTCTTTTGGGGTTTGCTCATTCGATGTTGCTCCTGCAAGGGTCTTTTTCCGGGCCGAACGAAACCGCGCTGACGAGGGTTCAGCTGAGAAGTTTGAAAAGTGAGTTCACCTCCTGCCGGCGAGACCGGCAGAAGGCTTATGGCGTCACGGGGTTACGGCTTGGGCTTTTTCGGCGCCGCCGGTTTCTTGGCCGGCGGCGGTGCCGGTTTGCTTACCGCTGCCGGCTTGGCTTTTGCCGCAGGCGGCTTGGCAGCGGCCTTCGGTTTGGCGGCGGGCTTAGGTTTGCTTGGCGTCAGTGCTTCGGCTTCCGCCAACTTGCGTGCCATCTCCCAGTGGCGCGCATCTTCGCCGTGAGGCTTGCCTTCAGACTCCCAGATCTGATGCGCCAGTTCGCGTATTCGTTTGTCGTCAGTACTCATCACAATGCTCCTCGCAGAAAATTTTCAGCTTTCTTGATCATCAGGATTGATAAAGACATTGACTGGGCATTCCCCCAGGGCAGTGCTGATCAACAGCTCCTTGTTGGGTGTGACTGCGCCCGTTTGAAAAAGTCCCTTCCAGTTTTGCGTTATGCCGGTAAACGGTAATTTCACCCGCGTATCGCCCCAAACCCGCGCAGGAATATGCGGCCGTTCACTGTTTTCAAGCAGGCGATGGGGCCAGCGTGGCACCACCACCAGTACGCGTTTGCCCTGCTGTTCGCGGTAGAACGCGACCACGTGTTCGGCATGGGTGCCCTCGACCTCCAAGGGCGTGTAGCTGCCCCGGCTGAACACTTCGGGGTGGGCCTTGCGCAAGGCCAGTGCCTGGGCGATCACCGCTTGTTTGATACGCCCATCGCGCCAGTTGGACAAGCCTTCTTCGATGCCCGGTGGTGCCTGCAACGCGCGTTGCCGTGCGCTGAAATCCACCGGACGGCGGTTGTCCGGGTCCACCAGGCTGAAGTCCCAGAACTCATCGCCCTGGTACAGGTCCGGCACCCCCGGCACGGTAAGGCGAAGCAAGGTTTGCGCCAGACCATTCAAGGCACCGGCCGGTGCGATGGCCTCGGCGGCTTGCGCCAGCGCAGTGCGTAATGGCTGGCCTTCAGGGCTGAGCAACAGGCGCGACAGGAACGTTTCAACCCCTTTCTCATAGGCTTCGTTCGGTGCGCTCCAACTGCTCTGCAACTTGGCCTCGCGCAGGGCCTTCTGTTGCCATTGCCAGAGTCGTTGCTGGTAGCCCTCAAGGTCAGGGTTGGCGTCCAGCGGCCAACTGCCGAGCAGTACTTGATAAAGGATCAGTTCATCGCCGGCCGAGGGGCCATTGCCATCCTCGCGTAATGGCGTCGCCAGGTGGCGCCAGTGCTGCACTTGTTCGGCGTACCACGGTGCGCACTCGCTGATCACCGCCAGGCGCGCACGGCTGTCTTCACCTCGTTTATGGTCATGCGTGGCGGTGGCCAGCAGGTTATCGGGAAAGCTCTGCAAGCGTTGTTGGTTGGCGGCATGAAAGTCGGCCAGGGAGGCGCTGAACTGCTCCGTGCTGAAGCCCACATCATTACGCGACAGCAATACAGCCGAACGATAAAACGCAGTGTCCTCCACCGCCTTGGCCGCTGCCGGCGAGGTCAGCTGCTGGAAGCGCACGCAGGCATGCTTGAGTATCTTGCGCTCGCGGCCGCGCGGGCGATTGCGCCAGGGCTGGCCGCCCAACCAGGTTTCCAGGTGGTCGAGCACCGGCCAGTCACCTTCACTCAGGATCTCGCGGGCGCCGCTCATGGCGTGCTGGAAGACACGCTCATCTTCGGCGCTGCGGCCTTGGGCGCTGATATAAGTGCGATACACCGGGAAGTGCACGATCAGCGCCTGCAACGCACGGCGGATCGCGCCCAGTGTCAGGTCACGCGTCATCACATCGTCGCGGGCCACCTGCAACAGTGCCTGGGCAACGCTCTCAAAGTCGCCGGCCAAGGAGCCGTTGAGGATTTGCTGGCGCGCCAGCCACGCCTCTTCGATGAATGCCGAGGGGCGTTCGCTATGGTGCGTCCATAATTGCGCCAGCGGCTCAAACCCCTGCGGATCGTGTTGCAGCAGTGACAGTTGGTTCATGAATTCGTAGCCGGTGGTTCCGTCCACCTGCCAGTCCTCGCGCAGGGTTTCGCCTTCGCCCAGAATCTTTTCCACGAAGATCGGCACGTGCCGCCCGGGCGCCAGCGCATCCACTCGACGACGCAACTTGCGGCAGTAGCCCCGTGGGTCGGCCAGGCCGTCGACATGGTCAATGCGCAAACCGTCCACCAGGCCCTGGCTGATCAGTTCGAAGATCTTGGCGTGGGTGGCCTCGAACACGGCGCTGCGCTCGACGCGCAGGCCACCCAGTTCGTTCACGTCGAAGAAGCGTCGCCAGTTGATGTCGTCGGCGGCGGTACGCCAGCTGGCCAGGCGGTAAGTCTGTTGTTCCAGTAACTGGTGCAGTTGCTCGAAGCCCTCAGGCGTACGGCTGTCGAACGCCTTGAGCTGCTGTTCGATGGCCGGCGACACTGCGCTCGCGCGCTCGGCAAGCGCCTGCTTGAGCGCGGCCGCTTCGCGGTAGGCATCGTCCTGATAGGCGAGGGCGCTGAAACGGTCGGCCAGTGGCTTGAGCGATTCATCGTGGCCGAGAATCACGCCATAGTCTCTCGGGCAGATCGGAAAGCGATGTTCGTAATGCTCGACGTAGAAAGCGCCGTGTTCAGTATCGAAATGCAGGGTCAGCGTGCCGCTTTGCAAGGCTTCGCCGTAGTCGCTGCCAAGAAACGGCATCAACAGTTGGCCCTTGAGCAGCGGGTCGGGGGAGTGCCACTGGATATCGAAGAATTCGCTGTAGGGGCTCAGGCGGCCCCACTCCAGCAGGTCCAGCCACCAGGGGTTGTCGGCACCGCCGACGGCCATGTGGTTGGAGACGATATCCAGGATCAACCCCATCCCGTGCTCACGCAAGGTGGCCACGAGGCGGTGCAGGGCAGGCTCGCCGCCCAGCTCCGGGTTGATGCGGGTGGGGTCGACGACATCGTACCCGTGCATGGAGCCGGCCCGGGCGCAGAGCAGTGGTGAGGCGTATAGATGGCTGATGCCCAGCCGGGCGAAATACGGCACCAGCGGCACCGCATCATCGAGGGTGAAACCTTTATGAAATTGCAGGCGTTGGGTGGCGCGTAAAGGGAATGCTTTCATCGGTCACGCTCGTGGGCCTGGTTACGGGCTACGGCCAGCAGTTCGAGGCGGCGGGCGGCACCGGCATTGTCGAGTAGGCTGGACGCCTCGCCGGGCAGGCGGCGGCGCCAATTGGGGTGGGTGTCGGTGGTACCGGGCAGGTTGGCCTGCTCTTCCAGGCCCAGCGCGTCCTCCAGTGGCAGCAGCACCAACGGTGCACGGGTGTGGCCCAGGTAGCGCACGCTGGCGTCGATCATATGGTCGGTCTCATTGCGGATCTCATCGACGAAATTCTGCGGGTCCTGGCTCAACGCCTGACGCAACGCCTGGCGTTCACGCAGGCGGTGTTCGCTCCATTGCTCCACAGTGGGGGCATCGATCAGGCCCAGTTGGATATTCCATTCGATATCGCGGCTGTGCCACCAGCCGTTGAGGGTCGGCAAATCATGGGTGCTGGTGGTGGCCAGGGCGTTATCCGGCCAGTCGAGAATCGGTTTGAATTGGCCATCGTGATTTTGCTCGAACAACAGCACGCGCATGCCAAGGATCGAGCGGCCGCTGAGTTTTTCCCGCAGGCCGTCGGGCACCGTGCCCAGGTCTTCACCCAGCACAATGGCCTGGTGGCGATGGGACTCCAGGGCCAACAGGCGCAGCATGTCATCCACCGGGTAATACAGGTACGCCCCGTCACGTGGCGATGCGCCGTTGGGGATCACCCACAGGCGTTGCAGGCCCATCACATGGTCGATACGCAGGCCGCCAGCATGTGCGAAGTTGGCCCGCAGCATCTCGATAAAGGCCCGAAAACCGTTGCGCTTGAGGCCCTCCGGGGAGAATGCGGAGATGCCCCAGCCTTGGCCTGCGCGGTTAAGGATGTCCGGTGGTGCTCCCACGGTGAGGTCGGCCAGCAGTTCATCCTGGCGGCTCCACGCCTGGCTGCCGCCGCCGTCGGCGCCGACGGCCAGGTCAGCGATCAGGCCAACGCCCATGCCGCTGCCCCGGGCGGCTTGCTGTGCCCGTTGCAGGCTGCGGGCGATCAGCCATTGGCAGAAGGCGAAGTAGCCAATCTCGTCGCGGTGTTCCTCGGCGAACTGGGCCAGGGCCGGGCTCTGCGGGGTACGCCAGTCTTGTGGCCAGTGGCGCCAGTCGAGGTCTTCGCCGGCAGCGGCGCGCTGGGCTTGCACGGCTTCGAAGCGGCAGTGGTTTTCCAGGGCTTCACCGCCGGTCTGGCGGAAACTGAGGAAGTCGGCGTGTTGCGGGTGCTCGCCCTGGCGGAAATCTTCATACAGCGTGCGCAGCAAGCGTTGCTTGGCCTTGGCGGCGGCGGGCCAGTCGATCAGCGGCAGTTGCTCAAGGGCATGCAGTTCCTCTTCCAACCCGGCGGCGGCAATCGCGTTGCGTACTTCACGCTCGCCCAGGATGCACGCCGGGGAGGCATACAGGCTGTTGAGAAACAGGCGGCTGGACGGTGAATAAGGGCTGTAGCGCTCGGTGTCGGCGCTGAACATGGCGTGCATCGGGCTGATCGCCAGGGCGTCGGCACCGCGTTCGGCGGCGGAACGGACCAGGTGCTCCAGGGCCAGGGTGTCGCCAAAACCGCCGTCACCGAGACGCCGCAGGCCATACAGTTGGGCGCTCAGGCCCCAGGCGCGGGCGGGACGGCTGTCGACCGCCTCGGCCACGCTGTAGCAGTGGTCGGGAGCCACGGCCAGGGTGAAAGTCTGGTCGGCGATATGCACACAGTGGTAGCCCAGGGCAATGATGCCAGGCAGCACGGCATCACCGTCGAGGCGCAACTCCAGGGTTTCACCCTGTTCCAGGCTGACGCGGCAGGGCGTGTCCGGCGCGAAGTAGCGCGCCAGGTCCAAGGGCTCACCGGAGTCGATGGTCATGAGGGGCGGCAGGTGCTTGTCTTGTTGCACCTGCTCAAGTTCCAGCAGGCTGGCGTCGATCTCGGCGTCGGTGTCGGCCGGGTGGCCCAGGCCTTTGAGCACCGCGCGCAGGGCGTCGGGTTTCACATGTTGCGGGCGGCCGTTGGCGTCGATCCAATCGACGGCCAGGCCCGCGCGGCTGGCGAGGATTTCCAGGTTCGCTTCGCTCAAGGGTGATCTCCAACAGGGGTTAGGAAGACGCGTGCGCTGAAGGGCGCCAGCAGCGCGCCCTGATTGGCCGGCGTCTGGAAAAGACAGGCGTGCGGCGCTGCGTGTTCGAGGGCCTCGGCGCTCAGGTTGAGGTCGATCTGCAACAGGCTGCCGTTGCCCAGCCGCCAGCGGGCGCTGACGGCGCCGTCGGCCAGCACCCGCGCCCCGAGAGCCACGCAGCCGGGCAAGTGGGGCACGATATGTTGGTGACGCAGGCTCAGCAGTTGCCGGTAGAGCTGGGTGTGTTCGTTCTCGCTAAACGAAGGGATCGAACGCTGGAAGGTTGTCAGGGCATTGGGATCGGGAATCCGCTCACGCTGTTCAGGGTCATTGAAGGCGGCGAAGTCGGCAAACTCATTGCGTCGGCCTTCGCGTACCGCCTCAGCCAGTTCGCCGTGATGATCGGTGAAAAACAGGAAGGGTTGTTCGGCCGCCACCTCATCGCCCATGAACACCAAAGGAATCATCGGCGACAGCAGCAATAACGTAGTGGCGGCTTTCAGGGCCTGGGGTGAACACAACTGATGCAGGCGTTCACCCAAGGCGCGATTGCCGATCTGGTCATGGTTCTGCAAGAACAGTACGAAGGCACTCGGCGGCAGGTGCCCGCTGGGCTCACCGCGAGGGACGCCGTGGCGGTTGGCCTGCCCCTGGTAGATAAAGCCTTCGCTCAGGCAGCGAGCCAACTGGGCCGTGGTGTCTGCGGCAAAGTCGCGGTAATAGGCATCGGTCTCGCCGGTCAGCAGCACATGCAGGGCATTGTGGCCGTCGTCGTTCCATTGCGCATCGAAATCCTGTTCCAGCAGGTTGGCCTGGTTGTGCTCGTTTTCCAGCACCAGCCACACCTGGCGGCCCAGGTCGACCTGTTCGCGCACACGCTGCGCCAACGCGTGCAGGAACCCGGGGTTGTCGATGGCGTGCACGGCGTCCAGGCGCAAGCCGTCGAAGCGATATTCCAGCAGCCACATCAGCGCGTTGTCGAGGAAGAAGTCGCGTACTTCCCGGCGATCGAAATCGATCCCGGCGCCCCAGGGCGTGTGCACGTCCTCTTGAAAGAATGCCTTGGCGTATTGGCCCAGGTAGTTACCGTCGGGCCCGAAGTGGTTGTAGACCACATCGAGAATCACCGCCAGGCCGTGTCCATGGGCGCTGTCGATCAGGTGCTTGAGTTGTTCGGGCGTGCCGTAGGAGGCCTGCGGTGCGTAGGGCAGCACCCCGTCGTAGCCCCAATTGCGCTCGCCGGGAAACTGCGCCAAGGGCATCAGCTCGATAGCGGTGAAGCCCAGTTCAGCCAGGCGTGGCAGGTGTTTTTCAACGGCGGCGTAGCCACCTAGTGCGCCGACATGCAGCTCGTAGATCACCGCTTCATGCCAGGGCCGGCCTTGCCAGTGGCTGTTCTGCCAGGGGTAAGCGAGCGGGTCGACGACCCGGCTCCAACCGTGAACATCCGAGGCCTGGGCCCTGGACGCCGGGTCGGGGACATCGGTTTCACCGTCGATGTTGTAGCGGTAGCAAGTGCCCGCCGGGCACTTGACCTCTACTTCGAACCAGCCATCTGCCTGGGGCAGCATGGCAATGGATTTTCCGTCTTTGAATTCAACGCTGACATAAAACGCGTCTGGCGCCCACAAGGCAAAACGCGTGTGTTGCGCGTCCAGCATGATTGCACCGTGGGGCCAGGTTTCCAGAGTCCATGACGGCATCTGTGAAGACCTCCCTTGATTACTTGGCCGATTTCCCTAAAGCCTTGGCCACCAGTTGTTCGTAGAGTTCGGCATAGGGTTCCACGGCCTGGCACCAGTTGAACGGTTGAGTCATCGCGCGGCTGCGCATCGCATTGAGCAAACCGGGGAAGGCAAATACCTTGAAGGCGCGGGTGAGAGCGGCTTTATAGCTGTCCACCGTGGATTCATTGAACAGGAAGCCGGTCACGCCATCTTCGATAGTGTCGGCCAGGCCGCCGGTATTGCGCGCCACCGGCAGCGAGCCGAAGCGCTGCGCGTACATCTGGCTCAAGCCGCAGGGTTCGTAGCGCGATGGCATCAACAGGAAATCGCTGCCGGCGAACATGCGGCGGGCATCGGTTTCGTTGAAGCCGATCCGCACACCCACTTGACCGGGAAAGCGCAGGGCCAGCTCGCGCATGGCCTGTTCTTCTTCCGGCTCGCCACGCCCGATAATGGCGATCTGGCCGCCGTTTTCGACGATAAAGCTGGCCACCGCCTCGGTGAGGTCCAGGCCTTTCTGATAGACCAGGCGCGAGACCACGGCGAACAACGGGCCGGTGGAGTCGTGCAGGCCGAACAGTTCGCGCACATGGGCGGCGTTGATGGCCTTGCCTTCCCAGTCGCCGATGTTGAAATTGTGGGTCAGGTGGGTGTCGGTAGATGTTTCCCAGCTTTCATCAATGCCGTTGGGAATACCGCTGAGCAGACCCTGTTGGGTCTTGCTGGCCAAAAAGCCATCCAGGCCGCAGCCGAATTCGGGGGTGGTGATTTCCTGGGCGTAGGTGGCACTCACCGTGGTGATATGGCTGGAATAGGCCATGCCCGCCTTGAGGAACGACATCTTGCCGTAGAACTCCATGCCTTCCTGTTGCAGGGCATGCGGCGGAATCCCCAGCTCCGGGGTGGACGCCAGGCTGACGACGCCCTGATACGCCAGGTTGTGAATGGTGAACAGGGTCGGCGTGCGTGACCCGCGCCAGTGCATGTAGGCCGGGGCCAGGCCCGCCGGCCAGTCGTGGGCGTGCACCAGGTCCGGGCACCAGTGGATCTGCGCGAGGTTGGCGGCGATGTCGGCGGCGGCCAGGCCCAGGCGGGCGAAGCGGATATGGTTGTCCGGCCAGTCGCGGCCGTTGTTGGCGCCGTAGGGCGTGCCTTCACGCTCGTAGAGTTCAGGGCAGATCAGCACGTAGATGACCAGCCCATCCTTGAGGTCCATGCGTCCGATCTTGCACGGCGGGAGCGCGGCGTGACCGCCCAGCTCGCCAATGATATGAATCGGGTTGTCGCTCTCCATCACTTGCGGATAACCCGGGATCAACACTCGCACATCGTGCAGATGCGCCATGGCGCGGGGCAGGGCGGCAGACACATCGCCCAGGCCACCTGTCTTCACCAGGTCGGCGAATTCGGAGGTGACGAAGAGGACTTTTTTACGATTGGGGTTGTGACTCACGACCGGCCGCACCGTGTTGATGTCAACTAAAGAGCTCGCCCCGCCAACTGGCTGACTAACACGTTCTCCCTGAATACTTGAAACGGCACTGATCATAGTTCTCTCCACGTGTAGGGTCGGTTAGTGGCCCGCTGCCACTAGCTCGATGACCGCATCCTGCGGCCACGCGCACAAGTGCAATACAATTCTGGCAAGGCTTATGCCAGTTGCACGGTTGGCAGAAATAGATTGGATGGGCGGGCATTGGGGGGTTAATCCAGTGTGCTCGCCCTACCTTAAAACTTGACCAGTGGCCGAGTTGGAAAGTTTAGATTTTTTGCGGGGTTTTTGTTTTGGAACGGACCCATCGGTCATGAGTCTAGGACAGATCCCAGAGCCTGTAGGCTTTCTAAGGAAATTTTGTAGGACAAAAAACTTCTAACCCCAAAACCGCAGGTTGTAGTGAGCGGGCTTGCCCCGCGCTGGGTGGCGAAGCCGCCCCAACAAAGACGCCACGGTATTTCAGAACGACCGAGGGGGCGGCTGCGCCACCCAGCGCGGGGCAAGCCCGCTCACTACAGATGACGGAAAACGCCCCACCTCAGTGCAAACCCGCTCCCAGCATTGGTGCAGGGTGCGTCAGCCCAGTACGCGAATGGGCGTACCGGCCGCCCAAGCTTGAACATCCTCGATCATCTGCTGATAGAACTGCCGGTAATTCTGCTCGCTCACATAGCCGATATGGGGCGTGGCCAATACGTTGGGCAGGCGGCGGAAGGGGTGGTCCGCCGGTAGTGGCTCTTCGCCGTATACGTCCAGGGCGGCCCCGGCCAAGCGACCACTTTCCAGCGCGGCCACTAGCGCCTGTTCATCCACAATCGGCCCGCGTGCGGTGTTCACCAAGCGTGCCGTCGGTTTCATCCAGCCCAGCGCCTGGGCGTCGACCAGCCCGCGGCTGCGCTCGCTGAGTACCAAGTGCACGCTGAGGATGTCGGCTTGTTCAAACAGCGCCTGTTTGCTGACCCAGGTTACACCGCATTGCGCGGCCCGTTCCGGGGTCAGGTTTTCACTCCAGGCGATGACGCGCATACCGAACACCTGGGCAAACTGCGCGACTTTCTGGCCAATGCTGCCCAGGCCGAGAATGCCCAGGGTCTTGCCATACAAGTCGCCGCCCAGGCCGACTTGCCAGCCGCCGGCACGCAACGAGTTGGCTTCGGCCAGCAGGTTGCGGGTGGCGGCCATGATCAAGGCCCAGGTCAATTCCGGCGCTGCCTGTTTATAGCTGTCGGTGCCGCACACCTGAATGCCCAGGGCCTGGGCGGCGGCAATGTCGATAGCGGCATTGCGCATGCCGCCGGTCACCAGCAGCTTGAGATCAGGCAGGCCCTGCAGCAGCGCCTTATCGAAGGTGGAGCGCTCACGCATCACGCAGATCACCTCGAAGCCCTTCAAGCGTTCGATCATCGTCGCGGTGTCTGCCGGGTAGTCGTGCAGGAAGTGCACCTGGCCAACTGGCGCCAGCCCTGACCAATCCACCACGCCACTGGCCACCTGCTGCCAATCATCAATGACTGCTATCTGTAATGACATTCACCCGTGCCTCGATCAAATGGGATTAAAGGGCGTTCAAACCCTGCAACAGTGCCGCGTGAAACTGGGCCGGCTCCTCCATTTGCGGTGCGTGCCCCAGCCCGGGGAACTCCACCAGGGTCGCATGGGGGATCAACCGGGCCACCTGCTTGCCCAACACGGCGTAGTTGCCGATCTTCGCCTTGACCTCAGGTGGCGCAAGGTCCTTGCCGATTGCCGTGGTATCGGCGGTGCCGATCAGCAGCAGGGTCGGCATCTGCAAGTCCTTGAACTCGTAGTACACCGGCTGGGTGAAGATCATGTCGTAAATCAACGCCGAGTTCCATGCGATCTGGGTATGCCCCGGGCCCTGGTTGAGGCCGGCGAGCATATCTACCCAGCGTTCGTATTCGGGCTTCCAGCGGCCGACGTAGTAGGTCTCCTGTTCATACTTGCGGATACCCTCGGCGCTGAGTTTCAACTCTCGCTCGTACCATTGGTCCACGCTGCGATAAGGCACGCCCAGCGCTTTCCAATCTTCCAGGCCAATGGGATTGACCAAGGCCAGCTGTTCGGTTTGTGCCGGGTAGAGCAGTGCGTAACGGGTTGCCAGCATGCCGCCGGTGGAGTGGCCGAGAATCGTGGCCTTTTGTATGCCGAGCTTTTCCAGCAACTGATGGGTGTTGATTGCCAATTGCTGGAAGCTGTACTGGTAGTGATCGGGCTTGCTGGAGGTACAGAAACCGATCTGGTCCGGCGCAATCACCCGGTAGCCGGCGTCGCTCAGGGCTTTGATCGAACCTTCCCAGGTGGCGCCGCAGAAGTTCTTGCCATGCATCAGCACCACGCTGCGGCCGTTGGCGTGGCCTTTGGCGGGTACGTCCATATAGCCCATTTGCAGGTGTTTGCCTTGGGACTGGAAGTCAAAGTGTTGTACCGGATACGGGTATTCAAAGCCTTGCAATTCAGGCCCGTAGGTAGCGGCAAACGCCGGGGTCGTACCCAGGGCGAACAGGCCGGACAGGCAGGCAGCGCGGACGAAAGACATGGGACGTGCTCCGAATAGGATGCCCGGATGCTGTTTGGAGGGGATTAAGTGGGGATTAACACCCAGTGCAACGTCAGCGCCGCGAGCACGCCGTAGCGCAAACCTTTGGCCAGTGTCACCAGGAGCAGGAAGCGCCACAGCGGCTCGCGCATGACGCCTGCGACCAGGGTCAGCGGGTCACCGATAATCGGCACCCAACTGAGCAGCAGCGTCCAGTGCCCCCAGCGCTCATAGTGGCGCCGTGCCGTATCCAGCTGTTTTGTGCTGACGGGAAACCAGCGCCGGGCCTTGAAGTGTTCAACCCAGCGCCCCAGCCACCAGTTCACCAGCGAGCCCAGTACGTTGCCCAAGGTGGCAATGCCCAGCAGCAGCCAGAGGCTGTAGTGCCCGCTGAGCAGCAGCCCGACCAACACCGCTTCGGACTGCAACGGCAGCAGGGTGGCGGCACCGAAGGCCGCCACGAATAAGCCCAGGTAACCTGTGATCATCGTGCCGGGTATTCAGCCACCACCACATCGCGGCCGTCCC
Source organism: Pseudomonas sp. ICBG1301 (assembly GCF_016918385.1). Taxonomy (NCBI): domain Bacteria; kingdom Pseudomonadati; phylum Pseudomonadota; class Gammaproteobacteria; order Pseudomonadales; family Pseudomonadaceae; genus Pseudomonas; species Pseudomonas sp. ICBG1301. The sequence continues at coordinate 640,447 of NZ_JAEKGB010000002.1, read as the reverse complement.
GGGTCAGGCCGATCACTTGATAGGCCTCGCTGTGACCGTCGACTTCCATGCCGGGTGAGCCCAGCGGCATGCCCGGCGCGGCAATGCCGAGCAGATCGTCGCGTTTGCGCAAGGCCAGCACCTGTTCGGCCGGCACGTGGCCTTCGACGAACTTGCCGTCGATCACGGCGGTATGGCATGAGCCCAGGCGCGGTGCCACGCCCAGGCGCTGTTTGACGGCGCTCATATCCGCCTCGACGTGGTCGTTGACCTTGAAACCGTTGCTTTGCAGATGGCTGATCCACTTTTTGCAGCAACCGCAATTTGCGTCGCGGTGCACATCGATCGGGATCAGGTCGGCCGCCTGGGCCAGGGTGCTGGTGAACAGGGCTGAAAGCAGGACCAAGCGCAATGGGTTTTTCATTCAGGTGTCGTCCAATACCGGGCAGTAAGCCGAGCATTCTCCCTGCTTTTTTGGTTGGGACACTGTTGTAATGTTTCTAAATTATACGAAGGGCGGGTTTTCCAACCTGCATTTAAGCCGGTCGAGGGCCGTAGCCGAAAGCTGGACCATACGCTCACGCAAGCTGGTCAACTGCAACTCGGTTTCATAGATCAGCACGCGCTTGAACAACGTGCCGCCTTGATGGGGCACCAGAAAATAGTGAATGGAGCCGTCAACGGCCAGAGACGTGAACACGGTCTTGAATTCGCTGGGCGGCCGGGCGATCTGCACGCGATAACTCATGGGCACCCGTACGCCCATGAGATCGATAATTTCCGTGAAGCGAGTGCCGGCCGGCAGTGAACCGCTGGTGCCGGTCTCGGCGCTGAGTGAGGTCGGGTGCCATTCGTGCCAGCGATCCGGCTGGGTCACGTAATCGTAGACAAGGTCGATGGGGGCCTGAATAAAACGTTCCTGACTGACCTGCTCCAAGCGGATCGAATGCTCAACAACGTGCATCACACACCTCCTGTGTGGCGGGAATTTGCACTAGGAACTGTCAGAATAGTCCCACTCCCGAGCATTGCACGGGAGTGTTCCGGTGTTTTTTTCAGCGCACCTTGAAGCGACTCATCAACGCAATCACTCGGCCATTAGCGTCCAGCAGGCTCTGGGTATTGCTTTGCGTGGCATGCCCGCTATGCACCAGCTCTTCGACCATCTGTCGGATCTGCACCATGCTGCGGTTGATCTCCTCGGTCACTGCGCTTTGCTGCTCGGCGGCCGTGGCGATCTGGGTGCTGAGGTTATTGATATGGCTGACCGAGCCGGCCATCTCATCCAGGCCGGTGTTGACGCGCGCTGTGGCGTCCGCTGCCGACTGGCAACTGGCCTGGGTGTTTTCCATGGCGGCCACCGACGAACTCACGCCGCTGGTCAAGCGTGCCAGCATCTCGTTGATCTGCGACGTGCTGGCCTGGGTGCGCGCCGCCAGCGCACGTACCTCATCGGCGACGACCGCAAACCCACGGCCTTGCTCACCCGCGCGGGCCGCTTCGATGGCCGCGTTGAGAGCCAGCAGGTTGGTCTGGCCGGCAATCGCGCCGATCACCCCCAGGGTCTCGGTGATGCGCGCGGCGTCCTGGCGCATGTTCTCCACGGTATGGGTCGCGCTGGCGACTTCGTCGATCAGGGCGCTGACGCTACTGGACGCTTCGCCCACGACCACACGGGAGTGATCGGCGTGCTCGTTGGCACGCTGGGTGAACGAGGCGGTTTCAGCGGCGCTTTGCGCGACGGTGTCGGCGGTGGAGCTCATTTCGGTGATCGCCGTGACGGTCTGGTCGGTCTCGCTGGCATGCCGCATCAGGATCTGGTTGGTGTGCGCCGAGGTTTGCTGCAACTGCTCAAGGCTCGACGACATCGCGCCGGTGGCCTGGGTCACTTCGCCGATCATGTTCTGCAGGTAGACAATAAAGCGGTTCACCGAATGACCGATGGCGCCCAGTTCGTCTTCGGCGCGGATAGTGATCCGCCGCGTCAGGTCAGCATCCCCGGTGGACAGCGCGTCGATGTTGGTTTTCAGCGTCTTCATGCGCTGTACCAGCTTGCGAATGGCATAGACGGCCAGTATCACCAGCAGCAACACCATCGGAATTTGCAGCAGGGCCAAGCTGCTGAGCACGTCATCGCGTTGCGCCGTAATCAGCGAAGTCGGCAGGGCGGTGGCGAGGAACCAGGGCGTGCCCTCGATGGCGCGAAAGTAGAAGGTACTGGCCACGCCCTGGTTGTCGAACTCGCTGCGTTGCAGCGCCTGGTCGCGGTGGGCGAGGGCCTGGCTGACCTGGGCGGCGAATGCCGAGGTGCCGGCCAGTTCGCTGATGTTTTTCAAGACCACCGGGCCGCTGATGCGCGAGCTGTTGCTGATGATCTTGCCGTCGCCCTCGACGATCAGCATCTGCCCGCCGATGTCTTTTTCCTTGTTGGCCACCAGCTCATTGAAGAAACCCAGCGTCACGTCGATGGTGGCCACGCCATAGGCGGCACCGTCACGCTGGATCGCCATGGCGCAGTTGGTGCGCGGCTCCTGGCTGGCGTCGTCCTTGTAGGCGGCGGCCCAGGCACACTGGCCACGGGGGGAGGCGAGGCCGCCCTTGTACCAGCTCTGGTCGTAATAGTTGGGCGCGGCGTCACTGTTCCAGAAGGTGTTGACCGCCAACTTGCCAGAGGCGTCGCGGTGCCAGAACGTGCTGTGTTTATTGCGCCCCGGAGTACGCTGGTTGGGCAACGGCCAGATCCCGCCACCAAACACTTTCAGCTCACCATATTGGTCCACCAGGCCAGGCAGTACCTTATCAATGGCGTCACTGTCGAGCAGGGGAATGGTTTGGGTGATGGTGCGTTGCTGGGCCTGAACCTTGTTCAGCTCGCCCTGGATCTGTTCGGCGACTTCACTGATGCGGTTGAGTACGACCTGTTCTTCGGTATGGCGCAGCTTGGGCGCGACCAACTGGCCGATACCCACGACGGTCAATACAAATAACACCAGGACGAACAGCACCAGAAACAGGGTATAGCGGGCTTGGATGGAGCGCAGTGCAGGCATGGGACCGTCCTTACGAAGCGTTTATTGTCGACGCGGCTTTGTTGGAGCTTCGTAGAGCTATCGGCTTGGGATGACGGAGCTTTAGGTACTATCGTGCAAGAAAGTGGCAGCGCCGGCCGGCGGCGCTGCCGAGTGCTGCGGATCAGATATCCAGCATGGCCATGACTTCTTCCGGGTAGCGCAAACCTGCGGTTGCATCGGCCGGGAAAATCGCATTCAACGCGGCGCGCTCAGCCTCGCTCAGTACGATCGAAACCGCCGCGACGTTCTCCTCCAGGTACTTGCGTTGCTTGGTGCCCGGAATCGGCACGATGAAATCACCCTGCGCCAGCACCCACGCCAATGCCAGTTGCCCGGCGGTCACACCTTTGTCCGCCGCCAGGGTTTGCACCTGTTTGACCAGCCGCAGGTTTTTCGCAAAGTTCTCGCCTTGGAAACGTGGGTTGAAGCGACGGTAGTCATCGGCGGCGAAGTCGTCCGGGCTTTTCAGTGCGCCGGTGAGGAAACCGCGCCCGAGCGGGCTGTACGGTACAAAGGCGATGCCCAGCCGCTGGCAGGCGGCGAGGCAGCCGTTGTCTTCCTGGTCTCGGCTCCACAGCGAATATTCGCTTTGCAGGGCCGTGATGGGGTGCACCTTATGGGCGCGCTCCAGGGTGGCGGCGCTGGCTTCGCTCAGGCCCAGGTAACGGACTTTGCCCTGTTTGACCAACTCGGCCATGGCGCCGACGGTTTCTTCGATGGCCACGTCCGGGTCGATTCGGTGCTGGTAGTACAGGTCCAGGGTTTCAATGCCCAGCCGCTTCAGCGTGCCGTCGATGGCGTTGCGGATGTAGTCGGGGCGGCCATTCACGCCGCGCAGTGCCGGGTTGGCCGGGTCGCGCACGATGCCGAACTTGCTGGCCAGGAATACCTGGTCGCGCTTGCCGGCGATGGCGTTGCCGATCAGTTGTTCATTGGTATGCGGGCCGTACATGTCGGCGGTATCAAGGAAGTTGACCCCCAGTTCCAGGGCGCGGTGCAGGGTGGCGATGGCCTCCCGGGTGTCAGTGCCGGTCGTGTAGAAATCGGTCATGCCCATGCAGCCGAGGCCGATGGCGCTGACTGTGGGACCGTTTTTGCCGAGTTGACGAGTGTGCATGGGTCAAGCTCCTGTATGGGGAAGGTCGCCATTGTTATCCTCGACAAAACTCAGATAAACCGGCTAAAAGCACTATCAGTATTCGTAAAATCTAAATAATCCAGGAGCAACCGTCCCTTGGACCGTTTTAATGCAATGCGCGTGTTTACCCGGATTGTCGAACTGGGCGGGTTTGCCAAGGCGGCTGACAGCCTGCAACTGCCACGGGCATCGGTGACCATCCTGATCAAGCAATTGGAAGCCCACCTGGGGGTGCAACTGTTGCAGCGCACCACGCGCCAGGTCAGCCCGACGTTGGACGGCGCCGCGTATTACCAACGCTGTGTGCAGTTGCTGGCGGACCTGGAGGAAACCGAGGCGGTGTTTTCCACGCGCCGCCAGAACCCGCGCGGAACCTTGAGCATCGATATGCCGTCAGGTATCGGGCGTTTTATCGTGATCCCGGCGTTGCCGAGCTTCACCGCCCGTTACCCGCAGATCGACCTGGAGATCGGCCTCAACGACCGCCCGGTGGACCTGATCCGCGAAGGCGTGGATTGCGTGCTGCGCGGTGGCCCGGCCCTGGATGAATCGCTGGTGGCGCGGCCTTTGGTGATGCTCGATCAAATGACCTTGGCCAGCCCGGATTACCTGGCGCGCATGGGTGTCCCGCAGTGCATCGACGACCTGGCCGGGCATCGGATGGTCGAGTATATCTCCAGCGCCAGCGGCAAACGGTTTGGCCTGGAATTCCAGATCGGCGATGCGCTGCGCCCGATCAACCTGGCCAAGACCGTTGCGGTCAACAGCGCTGACGGTTATTTCGCCGCCTGCGAGGCGGGTTACGGCTTGATCCAGGCGCCGCACTATCATGCAATGGCGCGCCTGGCGCAGGGCACATTGGTGGAAGTGTTGCCCCAGTTGGCGGTGCCGCCGATGGCCTTGACGGCGCTGTACCCACCGCACCGCCAGTTGTCGCTGCGGGTGCGGGTGTTTGTCGATTGGCTGGTGGAACTGTGCGCTCGACCGGGCAATGGCTTGCGGCGCTAGGCTTGTGCCCGGCGATAGGCGCCCGGTTGCTGCCCGGTGACTTTATGGAAAGCCCGGGTAAAGGCGGCGACCGACTGGTAACCCACCGCCAGCGACACGTCGGCCACGGTCTGGTCCTGCTTGAACAACTGGCAGGCATGGCGCATGCGCATCATCAGCAGCACTTGCCCCGGCGACTGCCCGCACAATTCGTTGAAACGCTTGAAGAACGCCGAGCGCGACAACCCGGTGCAGGCCGCCATGCTTTCCAGGGTCCAGGGATCGGCCGGGCGGGCGATCAATTGTTCCAGCAACTGTGCAAACGCCGGTTGCCGACCCAGCGCGGCCAGGCCGCCGAGATCGGTGTTGTCGATGACTTGCTGGCGCAGCACATACAGGAACAACAAGTGGCAAAGACGCTCAAGCAAGGTGGGAGAGGGCGCGGGGGTACGCTGGCACTCTTGCAGGATCAGTTCGAACAGATTGCGTGCGGCGGTCAGTGACGGGTCACCGGCGCGCAGAATGATCCAGGCGGGCAGGGTATCGACAATCATGGCCGACAAGCCGGACTGGAAATGAAAGAAACCGCAGACCAGCCCCACGCCGTCATTGGCCGTGCTGTCCAGGGGCAGCATCGGGCGCCGTGGACATTCCCGGGCGCCGGCGGCCGTGGCTTCACCCGAGAGCCGATAGGCCAGGTCACGCAAGAGAAACACGGCGTCGCCATTATTCAAGCGCTGGGGCACGGGATCGTCTTCGATATGCAGCCAGCATTCACCCTGCACAATCAGATGGAAACTGGCGTTGGCCAGGCCATGCGTACTGGCATGCCAGTCGCCGCAATAGCGGCCGACATGGAACAGGCTGGTATCGAGTTCGAGGCTGTCTAATAACCAATCGACAAGGGCACTGGACGAATTCATCTAAAGGAAAGACTCAAGAGCAAGTAATCGCTACTTTAGCCTATTGAGTCGATTTTTTATAACCAACAGACTGGTTACACGAACCCATCAGGAGACCACTCCATGTCCCGTGTACCCTTGTTGACCCCGGCAACCGCGCCGGAAGCCGCCAAGCCTTTCCTTGAAAATGCACAGAAAGCCTCGGGGTTCATCCCTAATCTGCTTGCCGTATTGGCTAACGCACCAGCGGCCCTGGAAACCTACGTCACGGTGTCCGGCCTCAACGCCAAGGCGGAACTGAGCCTGGCCGACCGGGAAGTGGTGCAATTGATTGCGGCCACCACCCACGGTTGCGATTTTTGCGTCGCCGGCCATACCGCCGTGGCGCGCAACAAAGCCAAGTTGCCTGAAGAAGTGATCGACGCGCTGCGCCAGCGCGGTGAGCTGCCCAACGCCCGCTATGAGACACTCGCCGCGTTTACCCGTGAAGTGATCGCCACCCGTGGCGATGTCAGCGACGCCGGTTTTGAGGCATTTCTCGCCGCCGGTTATACGCAAGGTCAGGCGCTGGAGGTTATTTTGGGCGTCAGCCTGGCAACCCTGTGCAACTTCGCTAACGTGTTTGCGCGTACCCCGCTGAACCCTGAGTTGGTGCAATACCGTTGGGAACAACCGGCCAGCTGAATCGGCGATGGTCCACCTGCTGTAAAAAGGAGATACATAAATGCTTGACCCAATCTTGAGCCGTTGGCTCGATGTTCAAGCGCAGGCCCTGGACGTGGGCAGTTGCGATCCGCAGGAAGTGTTGCCACGCCTGGCGCAAGCCGACGTGTTACGTATTGGCGTGCCGAAGCACCTCGGTGGCCTGGGCGGTGATGTGGCCGGTGCGGTGGAAGCGATCGCCAATGTCGCCAGCCACTCCCTGGCGGCGGCGTTTGTCTGCTGGGGCCAGCGCTCCTTTATCGAATATTTGCTGCAAAGCCCGAATGAACGGCTGCGTGACCAACTGATGCCGGACTTGCTCAGCGGCAAGCTGGCCGGGGCCACGGGGCTGTCGAATGCGATGAAGTTTTTGTCCGGGATAGAGGCGTTGCAGATCAGCGCCGAACCGACCGCCGACGGCTGGACCCTCAACGGTCGCCTGCATTGGGTGACCAACCTGCGCAAGAACGGTTTTGTCGCGGCGGCGGCGATCGAGGACGCTCAGGGTGGAGCGCCGTTTATCCTGGCGATCCCGGATTCCGTGGCGGGTTTGCAGCGCTCCCGCGACCTGGACCTGCTGGGCCTGCAATCGAGCAGTACGGCCGCCCTGGGCCTGGAAGGCGTCGCGCTGAGTCGTGACTGGTTGTTGCATGAGGATGCGCGCAAGTTTCTGCCGGCAGTACGCCCGGCGTTCCTGGGACTGCAATGTGGCATGTCGATCGGCCTGGCGCGTCGTTCCCTGGCAGAGGTGGCCAACCATTTGGGTGCCAGCCGCACCGTGTTGCGCGATGAGTTGGAAGCGCTGCGCGTAACCCTGGATCATCTGGTCACCGAGCTCAAGAATAGCTTGCTCGCCGGACGTTTCGCCGCAGAGCCGGTGCCGCTGTTCAAGCTGCGCATCGCCCTCGCCGAAACCGCCGGCAGTGCCGTGCAACTTGAGTTGCAGGCGAGCGGCGGCAAGGCTTACCTCACCGCCCACGGCAGCGGTTTCGCCCGGCGCTGGCGAGAGTCGGCCTTTGTGCCGATCGTGACCCCAAGCCTGGTGCAACTGCGCACCGAGCTTCAGCGCCAGGCCAGCCTGTGAGCCAGGCGGTTCTGAGCGCCCAGGGCATTTGCCTGGGGTACACCGCCGGCCCGGTGCTGCAAGGCTTTGACTTGCATTTGCAAGCCGGTGAAGTGGTGTCGATCCTGGGCCCCAGCGGCGTCGGCAAGTCGAGCCTGCTGCGGGTGCTCGCCGGTTTGCAGGCGCCCCAGGGCGGTACTGTCACCGTGCTGGGTGAACCGTTGAGCGGCCCGCACCCGCGCGTGGCGGTCGCCTTTCAAGACCCCAGCTTGTTGCCTTGGCTGAACCTGGAAAAGAATGTCGCCTTTGGCCTGGATTTCGACCGCCAACCGCGCTTGAGCCACGAACAGCGCCGTCAGCGGGTCGACCATGCGATCGCCGCCGTCGGCCTGCAACACGCGCGCCAGCAGTTTCCGGCACAGCTGTCCGGCGGTATGGCCCAACGTACGGCGCTGGCCCGCTGCCTGGCGCGGCAACCGCAGGTGCTACTGCTGGATGAGCCATTCGGTGCCCTGGACGAAGTGACCCGCGCCGATATGCAGCACCTGTTGCTCAAGGTCAACCGCGAGCAAGGCTCGGCGGCGGTATTGATCACCCACGATATTGACGAAGCGCTGCTGTTGTCCGACCGCATCCTGCTACTGGGCAACCGCCCGGCGCGCACGTTGGGCGAATGGCACATCGACCTGCCGCAACCTCGGGAAGAGCAGGTGGAGGCCATCGGTGCGCTGCGTATCGACATTCTGAAAACCTTACGGCAGGCGAGCCGCCCTCAACCCAACCCCCTTGATCAACAGGAGCTTAACCATGTGTCTGGATGACCTGACCCACTCGCGCCGTGACTTTCTCAAACTCTCGGCGGTGCTCAGCGCCGCCGGTGCCTTGCCCCTGCTGAGCAGCCTGCAAGCGCGCGCCGCCAGCGAGCCGGACGCGCCGGTACGCATCGGCTACCTGCCGATCACCGATGCGACGCCGCTGTTGGTCGCGCATAACAACGGCCTGTTCGAAGCCGAAGGCATCAAGGCCGAGCGCCCGGTGCTGTTGCGCAGTTGGGCCCAGGTGATCGAGGCGTTCATTTCCGGGCAGGTCAACGTGATTCATCTGTTGTCGCCGATGACCGTCTGGGCGCGTTACGGCAGCCAAGTGCCGGCCAAGGTGGTGGCGTGGAACCACGTCGGCGGCTCCGGGTTGACCGTGGCCCCCGGGATTACCGATGTGAAGCAATTGGGCGGCAAGTCGGTGGCGATTCCCTTCTGGTATTCGATCCACAACGTGGTGGTGCAGCAGTTGTTCCGCGACAACGGCCTGACCCCTGTGGCTCGCGCCGCGGGCACTGCCATCGCGGCCAACGAGGTCAACCTGATCGTGCTGCCCCCTTCAGACATGCCGCCGGCCCTGGCCAGCAAGCGCATCGACGGCTACATCGTTGCCGAACCGTTCAATGCCCTGGCCGAAAACCTCAAGGTGGGCCGCGTGCAGCGTTTTACCGGCGATGTGTGGCGCAACCACGCGTGCTGCGTAGTGTTCATGCACGAGCATGACCTGGCCAACCGTCCCGAGTGGTCGCAGAAGGTGGTGAACGCTATCGTCAAGGCCCAGGTGTGGACCCGTGACAATCGCGAAGCGGCGGTGAAATTGCTCTCCAAGGACGGCCCGAACCGCTACACGCCCCATGCCGAGCCGGTGTTGAGTAAAGTCCTGGCACCGCTGGCCGGCGACCGCGCCGCCTACCTGGCCGACGGTGCGATCCGGCATGCCGACTGGGACGAACACCGTATCGACTTTCAACCTTACCCATTTCCCAGCTACACCGAAGAACTGGTGCGCCGCCTGAAGGCCACACTGATCGAGGGCGACAAGAAATTCCTCGCCGACCTCGACCCGGCGGTTGTCGCCAAGGACCTGGTGGATGACCGCTTCGTGCGTAAAGCCATCGAGGCGGTCGGCGGCATGCAGACGTTCGGTTTGCCGGACGGGTTTGAACGGCACGAGGAGATCGGCGTTTGAACAACCGCGTAATCCCGGGCTGGCTGCTCGGGTTGATGGGCTTGGCAGGCTTGCTGGGGCTGTGGTGGCTGGGGGTCAAGGTGTTTGGCGAGGCGGACGGTTTGTCGGCGCGCTTCTCGCTGGCGGCCACCGCCGGCAGCTTGTGGGAGCTGCTGGGGCGTGGTGAGTTGTACCTGCACGTTGCGGTGAGCCTCAAACGCATCTTCGTCGGCTTGTTCCTGGCGTTGTTGGCAGGGGTGCCGCTGGGGCTGCTGGTGGGCAGTTCGCATAATCTGGAGGCCGCGACGACGCCTGCGTTTCAGTTTCTGCGGATGATTTCACCGCTGTCCTGGATGCCTATCGTGGTGATGCTGATGGGCGTCGGCGACCAGCCGATCTACTTCTTGCTGGCCTTTGCCGCCGTGTGGCCGATCATGCTCAATACCGCTGCCGGCGTGCGCCAGTTGGACCCGCGCTGGCTACAGTTGAGCAAGAGCTTGAGCGCCACGCGCTGGGAGACGTTGCGCCGGGTGATCATTCCCGGTGTGGTAGGGCATGTGCTGACGGGCGTGCGCCTGGCCATCGGGATCTTGTGGATCGTGCTGGTGCCGTGCGAAATGCTCGGAGTCAGTGCCGGGTTGGGCTACTACATTCTCGACACCCGCGATCGGTTGGCGTATTCGGAGTTGATGGCCATGGTGGTACTGATCGGGCTGCTGGGCTTTGCGCTGGATGCGTTGGCGCGCTGGCTGCATCAGCGGTGGGTGCATGCGCGTTGATAAGGTTCATTGGGTATCTTGACCCGTGGCGAGGGAGCTTGCTCCCGCTGGGCTGCGAAGCGGCCCCAGCTCTTGGTTTGAAAAGACTGGGCCTGCTACGCAGTCCAACGGGAGCAAGCTCCCTCGCCACGAGGTGTTGGCTGGGTTTAGGGTTTCATGTAGATCTGGAAGTCGCCCGGCACATCTCCTGGTTTCAAGGGCTTCATGGGGTCGGGCAGCTGACGGGTGTCTTTGAGGCCGATGGACTTCGTGATGCCCGGGTTGTCGAATACGCCGATACCGATGGCGCCTGTCAGCTCGGCCAGGCCCGGAACGCCCTCGGCGGTGTTCATGTGAGAGGCGCCCACCAGGGCAATCCATTTTTCGGTGCCCGAGTTGGCCTGAATGACCTCCGAGGCGTGGTAGTTGAACTCCTGAAGCCGTTGTACAGAGCCGGAACCCGCGGTTGTGGCGCCATAGAGCGCCTTTACGTCCTTGTGCCGCGTCAAATAATAGTGGTCCAGAGGCAAGACCTCGATGCCCTTGCTTTCAAATAGTTTTTTAAGCTCCTCGAATGTCGGGCTGGTGCGCGGCATCTGTTTGCCGAGCATGCCGATGCCGTCGTCCACCAGGCCGTAGGGAGGCAAATCGATCAGGCCTTCGAAATACACCTTTTTTACGTTTTGGCTGACAAGCGTATCAATTTGCTGTGCCAGCAATTTGAAACTGGCCATCTGATCATGCTTCTCCCCAAACACGATCCCATCCGCAGCTTGCAAGGAACGGGTAATCAGCTCGGGTATTTCGACCTCTCCCGCCAGGGACGGCAGCGTCGGGCGCGGCACTGGGTTGAGGGCTATCTCGTCATAAAATTCGAACATGTCATCCACGAATTTTTTGAAGGTTTCATCTTTTCCATCACCTCGAATGAAATGGCCGGCTTCCAGTTTGCCTTTCGTGGCTTCCGAGTAGCTGCCTTCGGGCAATTCCTTGCGGGTAATTTTGGGCCGTTGACGCAGGCCACTCTGGTGATAGGGATGAACGCGGTGTGTGCCCGGGGTGTGGGTGTTGGGGCTGGGCGCCAATGTCTGCAGGGCCGAGAAGTCCTCAAGGGGGGAGCCGTAGGGCTGCATCTTGTCTGCATCGAAGGCATACCATTTACCGTTGAGCAACACGGCACTGCCTTCGACGGTGTGCTCGCCCAATTTAAAGGTCCCGTTGGCGGCTGACTCAAAGTGTTTGCCGGCTTCGAGCAAATCCACGCGGGTGGCGGTGCCGCGCAGTTTTTTAATGCCCTGCGCGGCAGTGCTCAGCCCGCAAGTCAGTAGTTTTCCAGCCCCCACCCAGAGATCGCCGGTGCCGCTCAGAGGGTTGAGTTCACCCAGGGTGGCGGTGCCGAAGATTTTTCCGACCTTGAGCACTTTGCTGACGGCGGAGCCGCTACTTTTCAAAGCTTTGAGTACCTTGCCGCCAGCCCCGAGGCCGGCCGTGACAAGCGCAAAAATATCCAGCGTCAAGTCGAAGGCGCCTGCACCGTAGTGACCGGCGCGGAAGTTGACGATGGCTGACCTGAGCGGCACAAGGTCCAGCAGAAAATCGGCGACGGCTGCTTGCTGCCCTCGCTCTACGTCATAGGAGGTAAGCCCCCGCGCCTGTTGCTCGAGGCCGAGGGCCGCGACGTAAACCTCGGCGATGTGCTGGCTGCGTTCGCTGGAGAAGCTTTTGGGGACACCGGGGCTAATCCTGACGTCCTGTAGCGTTTGCGCATTTTTGCCTTGCGGCTGCACCCGTTCGGCCTGGAACAGGGTGCTGCCGTTTCGGCTACTTTTGAGCTCGTTGAGGTTGGGCCGCTTTGTCAGCAAGCCCTTTTCCGGGTCCAGCGCATAAAGATGGGTTTCTTTATTGCGCGTGACTTTCAGCAGCAGGCGGTTTTTTTGCTCGGTCAGTTCAGGGGCATCGAGAAAGCCCGTGCCGATTTTGTAAGTCCCTTCCTTGTAAAACTCGAGCTTTCCTTGTTCAAGATTTTCCCGATCCTCCAGCGGCAGGTTGGCGATCAGGTATGTGACGAGTGTCTGGTGGAGTTGCTTTTGCGCGTCCAGCACGGAGTTGAATGCCTGCAGGATGTTTGCGTCTGCGCTCCGGCTGAACGTATTGAAGCGCTTGAGCGGCACGGCTTTATCAAAGGTTTGCCATTCTTCGCCAAGGGGCAGTGTGTGTCCCTCCATGATGATGTCGAGCATTGAGCGTGCACCCGGGTTGAACTCGCGGTGCTTGATCGACAGTACTCGTTTCTCGAAGACGTCATCCGCCACATCCGGGAAATGCGCCTTTAGCGCGGCCAGGGCCATGGCCTTGCGACTGGGCAGTGCGTCACCCAGTCGGCTGGAGGCAATATGCAGGGCGTCCTGTTGAGCGTTGAAGGCAGTTTGCGCACCGGCTATTTCTTCGCTGTCGTAGTGATCGTCATAGCGCTTGGGAAGGTGACCGTTGCACACCGCCCAATCGATCAGCGCGTTAAGCAGGGTCGTGTCGGCGGGTGGAATCTGCGAGGCGTCTGCATCGATCATGACCTGGGCATAGGTTTTGTGGCGGACCGAACCGGGAGCTTGGGCTTCCTGTGTAGCCACATTGATGCAGAAGTTGGCCCATGCCTGGCTGCCACAGACCACCTGAGGGGGAATGTCCTTGACCAGAAATTCGGGCGCCCGGGTTGCCAACAGCAGGCGGGCCGCCAACTGGCCCCTACCTTTTGCGGTCCTGGCTTGCTGTTCCAGATGGTGGGCCAGTTCATTGATCACTTCTGCGGCGGATTTGCCCCAATGGCGCTCGCTTGCAAGGTCGAAATTGGCCACTCTGTTGCGATGGGGCGTGTTGATCGATTCGGGGTCAAGACCAATATGGATCGCCGCCAGCACATAGTCCGCCACACTGGTATCGGTCTCGATGCCGTCAAGTCGGGTCCGTATGGCGTTGCCCAATACCCGCGCCTGGGGCGTCTTGAGCAGGGTTTCCACAGCCTTGTCCAGGTTGGTTAGTGCCTCAGTGGACAACGGCTGTAGGTTCATCAGGTAGTCCAGCGCTCCGGCACGCCCCAGCCGAGTGAAGCCGGGCAGGTTGGGCGTATTGTCGGTGACCAGGGTTTCAATGGCGCGTTGCTGTTCGATACTCGGTGGAACGGCCCAGGACAAGGCACCGCCGAGATTGCCCAAGGACGGCAAGGTCGGGCGGCTATCGATCGGAAGACGCTCCGTTGGAAAAGACGTCTGGCCTGTAATGGATTGCGGCAATGCAGGTGGGGAGAGCGGCGAAGGGCTTATGAGCATTGGCGTTAACACCTGTGTTCGTACCGGAAAGATGCACCTTCCCTAGGTCGATCCCTAGTGTCAGGCTACTCTTCTGAGGTGTTGAAAACAGGTGTTTGGGTTCCAGCGCCAGGCGGTTGAGAGTGTAAGAGCCGATCTCACGGAGCCAAACGTTTACATCGCCTGTAACATAGGCGCTGGCCGACTCACCGATCCGTCCCCGTTAACGGATAGATCGCGGCGTTACAAAGTGGACATACTCTCTAGGTTCAGGAACCCGTCATGACCCAAAAGCAACGTTTGAAATATTCCATTCTGATTTCCCTGATCGTACTGGCGACCATGCTTGGCCTGTCTCACCTGCAGAACACTGGGGTTATCAGCGAGAAAACCTTCCAGTACATCGCCATTGCCGTGGCAGTGATCGTGGTGGTCATCAACGGCATCATGCGGCGCAAGGTCAAGCCTGGCTTCTGATCTCGCGGCGAGATTCAAGCGCGGCCGTCGAGCACTTTGGCAGCCTCTTCATGCAGGCTGTAGCTTTTGTCGGCATTGAGGGTGAGCACGCCCTCGCTGCACAGGCGCTTGAGCACCTCGCGCACGCTGAGAAACGACAGCGGAATGCCCAGCTCGAGCAAATGGCTGTGCACGCCACGTACCCCGAGGGTGCGCTGGTTGTCTGCGGCAGTGAGCAGGGCGTCGATGACTTTCAGCCGGATCAGGCTGGTGCGCAGCCCGAAGTATTTGAGCAAATGGCGAATGCGCTGGTTGCCTTGCTGTTCAGTGGCTTTGCCAAGCGCTTGGGGGCCGGCGCTGAAATGGGCATCGGCAGCCGGTGAGTGTCCGTCCGTGGGCAGTTGCGAGTTGTACATGCAAAAAACTCCTTATCAGAGCCTGATCAGGAAAAATGATGGCGCTCTTAGCCAATAAGACGAACGAGCGACGTAAATCATGAAGCGGCAGATGTAGAAAATTTGTCGGTATCACGTTTGTCACAGGTCAAACGCTGCAAATCACCCATGCCGTGGCTAAATTGTTCCCGGCGGGATGCGTCCTTAGGGTGGGGAGGTTTCCCGCGTGTTGTTCAATTTGACTGTGGAGCTTGCGTGATTATTTTCAACGGGTGGGTGAGGGTGTGCCTGGCAGGGGCATTGCTGGGGTCGAGTCTTGCTGCATCGGCACGCGAGCCGCTGGCGCAGGCATCCGCAGAAATCCGCCGCACCACCTACGGCGTGCCGCACATCCGCGCCCAAGACGAGCGCGGCCTGGGCTACGGCATCGGCTATGCCTATGCCCAAGACAACCTGTGTCTGTTGGCCAACGAAGTGGTCACCGTGAACGGCGAGCGCGCCAGGTTCTTTGGCCCGGAGCAGGCGACGCTGGAGGAGCGTAACAACCTTGCCAGCGATATCTTTTTCACCTGGCTCAACACCCCTGAGGCCGTTGGCGCGTTCTGGAAGGCGCAGAGCCCGCAGATGCGCCAGCGCATGGAAGGTTATGTCGCGGGTTACAACCGCTATCTGAAAGAGCAGGGCGCACCCGCTCAGTGCCAGGCTGACTGGGTTCGACCGCTGGTGGTGGAGGATCTGGTCAAGCTGACACGCCGACTGCTGGTGGAAGGCGGCGTCGGCCAATTCGCCGAAGCCCTGGTCGGCGCCGCGCCACCTCAAGCCACGGCGCGTGTGCAACCTGGCACAAAAGCCTTTGAGCTGGCCGCAGCCCATCAACAGCGCTTCAACCTTGAACGGGGCAGCAATGCGGTGGCGGTTGGCCGTGACCGTTCGTTCAATGGCCGTGGGATGCTATTGGCCAACCCGCATTTCCCTTGGGTGGGCGGCATGCGCTTTTATGAGATGCACCTGACCATTCCAGGCCAACTGGATGTGATGGGGGCGGCGCTGCCAGGCTTGCCGGTGATCAATATCGGCTTCAACCAGCATGTGGCGTGGACGCATACGGTCGACACCTCCAAGCATTTCACCCTGTATCGCCTGACGCTCGACCCCAAGGACTCCACGCGTTACCTGCTCGACGGCAAATCCATCCCCTTGGATAAAACCACGCTGACGGTGCAAGTCAAACAACCCGGCGGTGACCTCAAGGCGCAGACGCATACGGTCTATAGCTCGCAGTTCGGCCCCGTGGTGCAATGGCCCGGCAAACTGGACTGGGACAGCCGCTACGCGTTCAGCCTGCGCGACGCCAACCTGGGCAATGACCGCGTGTTGCAGCAGTGGTACGCGATGAACCGCGCCGCCAGCCTCCAGGAACTGCAGACCTCGGTGCATAGCCTGCAAGGTATTCCGTGGGTCAACACGCTGGCCGCCGACGACCAGGGCCAGAGCCTGTACATGAACCTGTCGGTGGTGCCCAACGTCAGCGCCGCCAAACTCAAACAGTGCAGCGACCCACGGGCCGGCCTGCAAATGATCCTGCTCGATGGCGCCCACAGCGCCTGCGCCTGGGACATCGACCCGCGCGCGGCCCAGCCCGGCATCTTCCCCGCCGACCAATTGCCGCAACTGCAACGCAGCGACTACGTGCAGCATGCCAACGACTCGGCATGGCTGGTCAATCCCAAGGCGCCGTTGACCGGGTTCTCACCAGTGATCAGCCAGGACAACATCGGCCTCGGCCCACGCGCGCGTTTCGCTGTGCAGCGCCTGCAATCCCTGGAAAAACAGCCGATCAGCGTGAATGACCTGCAAAATATGGTCATGGACAACGAGGTGTACCTCGCCGGCCAAGTGATGCCCGACCTGCTCGAATTCTGCGCCAAACATCTCGGTGCCGACGCCACGGCCTTGCAGCCACTGTGCGCCAGCCTGAAAAACTGGGACCAGCACGCCAACCTCGACAGCGGCCTGGGCCTGGTGCACTTCATCAATCTGGTGGATCACCTACAGCAAATCCCCGATGCCTGGCGCGTCGCCTTCGACCCAGCCCAACCGCTGACCACGCCGCGTGGCCTTGCCATCGACCGTGCCCCCGTGGCCAAGGTCTTGCGCGAAGCCATGCTCGCGTCGACGGCAGCCGTGAGCAAACTTGGCCTGAGCCGCTGGGGCGACATCCAAGTCAGCGGCCAAATCCCGATGCACGGCGGCCCGCAACACCTGGGCATCTACAACGCCATGCAAACCGTGCCCCGCGCCGACGGCAAACGCGAAGTCATCAGCGGCACCAGCTACCTGCAAATCGTCACCTTCGACGACAAAGGCCCCCAAGCCCTCGGGCTGTTGGCGTTCTCCGAATCCAGCAACCCCACCTCGCCACATGCCAAGGACCAGACCCAAGCCTTCTCCGATAAAAAACTGCGCCCACTGCCATTCACCGACGCCCAGATCAAGGCCGACCCGCAGTACCAGGAGCAACGCATCCAGGAGTAAGACAGCCCCGCAACCCCTTGATGCCAATACGAAATATTTTTGAAATCAAGGGGTTGCAGGCAAAAGCAAATGAGTACATAATGGCGCCCATCGAACGCAACGAGGCATTAAAAACCTCAATGTATTCAATGAGTTAGAGTAGAGGCAGGGTTCTATAGCCCACTCAAGTTTATATGCGGTGAGTGCCAGTGGTAAGGGCATTGATCGTTTGAGGCCGAGTAGCAAAATGGTTATGCAGCGGATTGCAAATCCGCCTACGCCGGTTCGATTCCGACCTCGGCCTCCACTCTCGAAAGCCCCGCAGCCATTAGGTTGCGGGGCTTTTTTTGTGCCTGTGGATTTGCTCGGCCAGACATTGGGATAGTTATCTGCGGTTTTGGCCGTACACTTAATCCGGGCCTCGCCATTGTGCGAGGCCTTTTGCTTTGCGCCGTTCGTCCAGTGCCCGGCACTCGCTACAACTCATCAGACTCCCATCTTTAAGCGCGGATATCCTGTGCGTTAGAACGGAGAGCCAGCATGGAAATCAACGAGAACGCCCCGGACAATCAGGCAGGGCACGATTCGAAGCGCGATGAGGATGGTATTCCATTGCCTCCAGACGATGACGCGCCTCTTGAAGAGGACATGTCGGATGTAGACGCTGCTGATTCAGTGGCGAGCGAGCATCCCGACAACTGAAAATGTGTAATGCGTCGAGCCCGGCCACCGCGCCGGGTTTTTAATTGCCTCGAATTTACCTGTAGTCAGGACAGCCCCAGGCAGGACTGGGACGCTTGCATGCGACTATTCGAATCTCGCCTTTTCTATATCTCCGTGCTTGCTTTGCAGGTAAATCGTATAGGGCAAGAGGAGGGTGTCGGCAATTCCAGACAGCCCCATATCCAGCGCAATTAATGACGCAGATGGGTATCCGTCAAAGCCGGTGCTCCGGCGTGGTGCTGCATCGAGTGTGCAGTAATCAAAAACGGCACCGCTATAAATTCTCGGTACCGAATCGCAGTGAGATTTCCAACGAGCAAGTTTATTGCTCGCGACCATGTCGTCTCGGAAAGTGGTGTTGATGGTTCCACAGCCTGTAGCGGATAGCGCTGCTATAAGCATTAGCGCGTTTTTGAGCTGCACCATATTGGCTTCCTGCCAGAAATTTTCAGGTTAACCGAAGTCGCGATGTCTGTAGCTGAATGTACAGACCCTGTTGGCAGCTGGTTACGGCCTTGAGCGCCTGGGGTTTTATGTGGCAGGCGTGTCTGTTCCTGCTTCACGCAGAGGTGGAAGCAGGAAGTGCGCCTTTCATTTTCTGCTTAGTGAGCCTTGAAAGAGGACGTTCAATGAAAGTGAAACTTGCGTAAGAAACCGCACCGATCCCCAATACAATCAATGCAAACGTCATCCAGTCACTCAGGTTAAAGGCTAACTGAACTTGAATCAGCAGGCACATTACAAGCACATGGCACAGATAGGTGGAATAGGACCAGTCGCCTAGCTGCCGAAGGAAACCAATGCGCGAGAAGTGTCGCTCTTGAGATACGGCAGCGATTAAAATGACGGCGCAGGGCAGGCCAGATCGGAATGGGTCATGGTTGACTGGCCCGTAGTCGGTTATTTTCCATAGAGCGATAGCTGTCATTAGCGCTGCAAGTGTTGTCGGTATCTTCTGAATAATTCCTTTCTGATAGGCGTAGGCGATGAAGATGCCGAATAAGAACTCATAGACGATTTTGTTCGTAAAAAAAACAAAGTCGCCACCCAGTTCGGGTATGGCTTTTCCAAGCAGAAATACGCCAAGGACGATGGCGGGTATTCTGAACTTAGCAGGAGCGAAGAGAGTAAAAAAGAAGATTGCATAAAATGCCATTTCGTAATTTAAAGTCCAGCCGACCGTAATGATTGGGAATAGCCCAATCCCGGACGGATTCTGCGCTGGAATAAAGAACAAGCTTTTAATCAAGAATATAGGGTCGTACAAGGTCAGGGGCACAATGCCTGGTGCAAAAATCAGCAAGGCAGCCGTGATAAGCGTGAATAGCCAATAGGCGGGTGCGATCCTTACGATTCTGTGAAGGGCAAACACCATGGGTGTCTGATTTTTTCCTGAAGCGGATAGATAAATGACAAAGCCGCTAATCACGAAAAATAAATCAACGCCGATAGCGCCGTACTTGAATAACGCAATTGAAACAGTATCGGTAAGTTTGAAGTTGTGCGCGATTTGCATGTAGTGATGAAGGACAACAAGCCATGCAGCCAAAGCTCTGAGTGTCTGTATTGAATTGAGCATCCGTTGGATCATCTGCGCAAAAAGAACGCAGTATACCCGAAAAATCTTTCAAGGCCCGCCGCGCTGGATACACCGTATTGACCTGTTTTATGTGAGGTCACCGCGCACTAATGCTGGCTCTCTATCATTAATGCTCGACAGACCGGTTGATGAGCGCGCTCGTATGCCTGTGACGCTTTCCTCGTTGTCCGCAGTGATCATCATAAAACCGCTATACCGCCTGAGCCGTCTTCAGCCCTCAGCAACCGACGTCGATAGGCATCAATCGCCCAAAGCAACCCGATTACGCGAATGTAAAAATTTTTTTCACCCCTCTTGAAATTTTTTTCGGCGCACATAAATTTTCAGCACGCGACGCCGAATGCGGGTCGCGCACTTAATCACTTGGATTTAGTCAGGAGATTTCGAGATGGCTACTACCCTTTCGCTGGCCCCTTTGTTCCGTCAATCCGTGGGCTTCGATCGCTTCAATGACCTGTTTGAGTCGGCGCTGCGCAGCGAGGCTCCAAACACCTATCCGCCTCACAACGTGGAAAAGCACGGTGACGACGAATATCGCATTGTCATTGCCGTAGCCGGACTCACTGAAGCGGATCTGGATATCCAGGTCGAGAAGGGCGTCTTGACAGTCGTGGGTGACAAGCGTGAAACCGACAAAGAAGTCACCTATCTGCACCAGGGCATCGCGCAACGGGCATTCCGGTTGTCGTTCCGCCTGGCAGATCACATTGAGGTGCGTGGCGCTTCGATGAACAACGGACTGTTAAGCATCGACTTGCTGCGTGTGGTGCCTGAAGAGGCCAAGCCTAAACGCATCACGATCGGTGGCGGGAAAGAACCCGAACTACGTCAGGTAAGCTTGCAGTAAGTCAGTGGTAATAAAAAGGCGCTCTCAGGAGCGCCTTTTTTTGCTCCGGCGTAACGACGATGCGCTGACCACGTCGACCGCGTATCACGCCAGGCTTTGTACGCTGGCCGCCCGATTGATGCGTTCATTGACAAGCAGCGCAACACCACTCAGCACAATGAAGCTGATCGCCAACGTCATCTGCAGGTCAAACGGGCTGAGGTTGACCAGGGCGCTGATCAAGCCGCCGCCGATGAAAATAATCGTATTACCCGCCGACGCCGAGGCCCCGGCGTTGTCCGGGAACAGCTCCATCGCTCTGGAGGTGGCGGCGGGGCGGGTGATGGTCGTGCCTGCGGTGCAGATCATCATGGGCACCAGTACGGTCAGGGGCGTCAGGCCATAGAGATTGGCCAACAGCAGCATCGTCAGCCCCGCAAGGAATATCAGGCACAAGCCCGTGCTGATTTGCGTGGCTGATTCCATGCGCTTGCTCAGTACGCCGGCGAGCGTGCCGCCCATGACGTAGGCCGCGCCGTAGAGCAGCAGCATCAGCGAGAATTCGTAGTTGCTCATGTGCAACTGTTCAAGGAACACCAGGGGCGAGACCACGATGAACGAGAAGTGGCAGGCAAATACGATGGCGCAGATCAACCAGTACGCAATGAAATTGAAGTGACGGCACAGCTGCCGGTAAGTTTTGAAGATATTGAGATTCGCCCCCGCATTCACGATGGGCGGGTTACGCAGTGACAGACTGGCTTTCACAAACACCACGATGGCAATGGCGGCGAACACGTAGAAGCTGCCCTGCCAGTCCAGCCACTGTTGCAGCACGCTACCCACCAGCGGCGAGATCGAAATGAAAATCCCGCTGGCCGTCACCATCAGGATGCGCAAGCGGTCGCGCTCCTTACCCACAAACAGGTCTTGTACCAAGGCCTGGGACAACACAAAACAGCCGCAACCTACCGCCTGAACCACACGAAATATCAGGAAGGCTGCATAGTCCGTCGCCCAGACGCAGCCCAAGGCGCCCACAACCGAAACGGCCATACCGCCCAGCAGCAAATTCTTGCGACCGAGTGCGTCAGACAGCGGGCCGATCAGCAATTGCGAGAGGGAGATGCCGATCGCAAATACGCTGACAGACAATGCAATGTCTGAGGGCGTGGTGTTGAAGTGCGTTGACAGCGCCGGGAACGAAGGCAGGAGCACGTCGATCGGAAATACGCCCAGCATGACCATGGTCATGAGGAGCACGACGGCGGCGACTTTGCTGGTCCGGTTCGAACGATCCGTTGTCTCAGGCATCAATCAGTCCCGCCCAGCTTCATCATTCACTTCGTTTAACGGGCTTTAGCCGTGATAAGGCAGTGCAGCTTGGCAATTTTTTTCGATTCGAGGCTAGTTGCTTTCATGAGTGTTACTCCTGATAGTCAGTTGAGTGTCGGGTCAATGCGACAATCGCAGCCTAGTCAGAGGTACTGCGTTATCAATCGAGTGGGTGGGTTTTATTCTTCGCGTATCCCGGTTTTCTGGCGCAATGAAATAGCTTGCTGATCAGCGAAACGTGCGCGGGCTCAGCTGTTGTTGTAGCCCATCCGGAGCACTTGATCAAAGCGTCCACCCCAGCCCCAACGCCTTGTGCAATGAAGCAAAGTCCTTCAACAACTGCGCATCCCCCGAGATCCGGCTCTCCTGGGCCTGATACCGCGTGCGCTCTGCATCCAGCCAGTCCAGCGTGCTCGCAGTGCCCGCCCGATAACGCTGACGAGTCAGATCGGCCGCACGCACTGCCGAAGACTCCACATTGCGCAACAGCAGCACGTTCTGGCGCTGATGCCCATACCGCGCCAAAGCCACATCCGCATCGCGCAGCGCGCTCAATACCACGCTCTTGTACTGCGCGAGCGCTTCGTCACGTCCGGCCTCGGCACCTTTGACGCTGGCGCTGACGCGGCCGAAATCCAGAGCGTTCCAGGTGATGCGCGGCAGTATCAGCCAACTCCCGTTGTCTTTGCGCACCAAGTGCCCCGGATCACCGGCGGAGAAAGACAAGTCGCCCATCAGGCTCAGTTTGGGGAACCAGTCTGCGGTTTTCTCGCCGATTTGGGCGTAGCTCGACGCCAGTTTGCGTTCGGCCCTGCGAATGTCGGGGCGGGCCTTCAACAGGGTGGCCGGGTCGGCGATGGGGACGGCGGCAGGGAGGGCGGGCAGGGCGCGGGTGGTGCTGAGTTGGCTGTCGAGTTCGCCAGGCTCCAGGCCGCAGAGCAGGTCGAGTTGGTCGAGGGATTCGGCGATGGACGCTTGCAGTGGCAGGCGCTGAGCTTGAGTGTTTTCGGCTTGGGTCAATACTTGCTCAAGCTGCAATTGAGAGGCCACGCCGCGGTCGCGGCGTTGCTGAGTGAGGTTCAAGGCCTGGTTTTCGATCTCGACACTCGCGTCTACCAGCGCCAGGCGTGCCTGCTGGTCGCGCAGGTCGGTATAGGCCTGGACGATCTCGGCCGCGAGTTGTACCTGGGCATCGGCCAACTGCGCCTGCGCCGAGTCAGCCTCTGCCTGTGCGGCTTCGACGGCGCGACGAGTGCCACCGAACAGGTCGGCCTCCCAACTGGCATCGAAGCCTGCAAGGTACAGGCTCAATGGGCCGCGACCGCCGCCACCAGTGCCGCCGAGCGCCGAGGTGTCGGGAGAGCGCAACCTGAGCATTGCCGCGTCGCCGGTGACCTTGGGCATTGCGTCGGCGCGGGCGCTGCTGAGGCTGGCGCGGGCCTGTTTCACGCGGGCTTGGGCGGTGGCGATGTCGGGGCTGTTTTGCAGGGCTTGTTCGATCAACCCGTTGAGTTGCGAATCGCCCAGTGTCCGCCACCATTGGGCGACGGCAGGTGCGTTTGACGCATGGTTGCCGGCATGGGGCAGACGCCCGGCCGCCAGGGTTTTTGGCGCAACGGTGGGGGCACCTGGATAGTCCGGGCCGACGGTGCAGGCAGACAGCAGGCCGACGGTGAGAAGCAGGGGAAAGCAGCGAGCAATCATCGGGGTACCGTGCGCTTTTTCAGGATGAATATCAGGGGCAGGCACGCCAGCATCGCGAGTCCCAGTACATAGAATGAATCGTTGTAGGCCATCACCGAAGCCTGCCGGGCAATATCATTGGCCAACTGGGCCAGTGCCTGCAGCGGTGCGCTGGATGGATCGCCGGTTTGCGCCAGGTAGCTGGCGGTATGACTTGCCATGTCGGCCTGGGCCAATTGACTGTTGGCTTGGATGCCCTCACGCAGCATGTCGTCATGAAAGTGACTGCGTCGGTCCATCAGCACGCCGAGCAAGGCCAACCCGAGGGTGCCGCCCAAGTTGCGCGACATGTTGTAGAGCCCGGCGGCATCGCCGGCGTCGCGTGTGTCGACCGAGCGCATCGACAGTTGGCTGAGGGGCATCATCACTAGAATCTGCCCAAAGCCGCGTAACAGCTGTGACCACACGAAATCGTGGCCGACGCTGTCAGCGGTGAGCGTGGTGTCCACAAAACAACTGGCCCAATACAGCAACAGACCGGCGCCGACCATCCAGCGCAAGTCGTAGCGACCGAGCATGCGCGGCAAGATCGGCATCAGCATAAATGCCGGAATCCCTGACAGCAGCATGATTGCGCCCGACTGCTGGGCGTTGTAGCCGGACAGAACGCCAAGGAACTGCGGCACCAGATACGCCGTGCCATAGAGCCCGGCCCCCACGGCGGTGGCGATCAACAGCACGCTGCCGAAACTTTTGTTAAGCACTAGTTGCAGGCGCAGGATCGGTTTACGCGACCTGAACTGCCCGATGGCAATCAGGAAGAAACCCACCGCCGTAGCGATGCTCAGCCAGGTGATCAACAACGAGTCGAACCAATGCTCGCGCTGGCCCTCCTCAAGCACCACGGTGAGTGAACTGAGGCCCATGGCCAGGCCCAGGATGCCCAGCCAGTCGGCGCTGATGAAGTGTTGCAGGTTCATGCGCTCGCTCGGCAGGCCGGTGATCAGCAGTGTGATCAACGCGATGCTGATGGGCAGGTTGAGAAAGAAGCACCAGCGCCAGTTGATGTTTTCCGTGAGCCAGCCGCCGATCACCGGGCCGAGCAAGGGGCCGAGGATCACGGTCATGCCGAACATCGTGGTGCCGATCGCCAATTGGTGCGGCGGCAGCCGCGTGCGCACGATGGTCTGTGCGGTGGGAATCATCGCACCACCGGCGAAGCCCTGGCCGATGCGCCCGGCGATCATCGCGCCGAGGCTCGCCGACAGGCCGCAGAACATTGAAAACGCGGTGAACATCAGAGCGGTGCCGATCAGGAACCGGCGCAGGCCGAATACTCGTGTCAGCCAGGCGGCAAGGGGGATCATGACTATTTCCGACATCAGGTAACCGGTAGCGATCCAGGTACCTTCGGTGCCGGTGGCCCCGATCTGTCCCTGAATCTGCGGTAATGCCGAGTTGGTGATCGATATGTCCAGCGTCGCCAGCAAGGCGCCCAACGCGCCAGCGGCGACGGCGATCCAGTCGGTCAGCGAGGCGTTGCGCGGTTTCTCGGCGGCTACCTCGGCGATCAGGGCTTCAGCCATGATTGGCGTCCGCGCCGTGGGTGCGGGTGTCTACTTCCACAGTTGCCGACAGGCCGGGCATCAGCGCGATGCGCACCTCTTCCGGTATATCCAGGGCGATACGCACCGGCACACGCTGCACGATTTTGGTGAAGTTGCCGGTGGCATTCGACGGCGGTAACAACGCAAATTGTGCGCCGGTACCAGGCGAGAGACTGTCGATATGCCCCTCCAGCTTACGGCCCGGCAGTGCATCCACGTGCACGCTGACGCTTTGGCCTGGGCGCATGTCGCCGATTTGGGTTTCCTTGTAGTTGGCGGTGAGGTAGATCGCACTGATGGGCACCACTGTCAGCAAACGGGTGCCGGGTTGTACGTACTGGCCGACGCGCACGCCACGATCGGCCACCCGGCCATCCAGCGGACTGCGGATCACCGCGTCATCCACATCCAACTGGCTCTGCGCCTCGCTGGCTTTGGCCACGCCAAGTTGTGCCTGGGCCTGTTTGAGTTGGGCTTGCAGGGTGCCGTAACGCGTTTCGCTGGAGCGCAATGCGGCCTGTTTGGCGGCCACGGTGCTGCGCGCCTGTGCCAGTTGGTTATTGAGTTGGGCCAGACGCTCCTGCGGCTCGGCGCCGGAGCGGGCCAACGGGGCGTAGCGGGCGACTTCAGCCTGCGCGTGGCGGGCGTCGGCCTGGGCACCTTGCAACTGGGCGCGGGCTTCGGCGATGGTCGAGTCCTGCTGCACCAGGTCGGCCTGGGCCTTGGCGAAGTCGGCCTGACGCGCGGCAATGGTGGCCGTGGCTTCGTCGCTGACCGCCTGATACTTGCGCGCGTCCAGGCGGACCAGCACGTCGCCGCGCTTGATGTTCTGGTTGTCGCTCACCAGGACTTGCGCGACATAGCCGCTGATCTTGGGGGCCACGCTGATACTGTCGGCCTGCAAATAAGCATCGTCGGTGGTCTCGATAAAGCGCCCGGAAAGCCACCACCACGCGGCCCAGCCCAGGCCGATCAACAACGCGAGGGTCGCGATGCTCAGGAGGATGCGTCGGGCCTTGCCACGCTGGCCATTGACGGTGTCATCAGGAATGACCTGAGGAGAGGGAGGTGCGGCAGACATTGAGGTCACTCCAGATTTATATCAGCTGGAATAAATTCTATTCTTCGCGAATTTTTGTCAACTGGTATATTTTGCTCCGGTAGAGAAAAGGAGCGGCACATGGCACGACATAAACCCGCCGCTGAGGGTGGCTATCAGCGTGGTGAAGAAACTCGCGCACGTATCATCGAGGCGGCGATCGTGGTGTTTGGCGAGCGTGGCTACGACCGCGCCTCCACCCGCGACATCGCCACGGCAGCCGGCGTCAACGCCCCGGCGATCCAGTACTATTTCGATGGCAAGGAGGGGGTGTACCTGGAGTGCGTCGAGCATTTGATTACGTTGCTCTGGGGCAAAATGGGCCCCTGCGTGGACGCCGCTGAATGCGCGCTGGGCGATGCGAAGGCTCAAGACAGCACCCTGATCGAAGTGTCGCTGGGCATCCTGGCGACCGTGGTCTCGACGATCCAGGACAGCCCCCAGGCCACGGCCTGGCGCGCCTTTCTCGATCGGCATCAGGCGGGTCTATGCCCTGAAAGCGCGACCATGGCGTTTGAAGATCGCTTCAAGGCGCGTATTGGCCGGGTCATCCGCCAACTGATCGCGCGCCTGGCCGGTTTTCCCGTGGAAGATGAACGCACGGTGATTCACTCCATGGCGCTGTTCACCCAAGGGCTGGCATTTCGGGTACAGAAACCCAAGCTGCTCGAGGCGCTGAAGTGGACGCAAGTGAATCAGAAGGAGATGGAACTGGTGCGGGATGTGGTGTTGATGCAGGCGCGGTTTACGTTGGAGGGGTTGGTCAGGCAGCGTGATTTCTCATCCAGTTCCGTTCCATAGCGTTGAGGCCGGTGATCTTTTGCGGTGTGGCCGTACGGTACCGAAAAACCTGATTCTCTCGAGAGCACCTAAGTGTATTCCTCGCTCCGTTCTTAGCTGTACGGGGCGTTCCGTTCGAGAACCCTTTACTGTCGCAGACATAACAACCGCCAGGATGCCGCGCCATGTTCATGTCTACCAGCCTGCTGTCTGCCTTCGTGCTGTTCGCTTTCGTGTCCTCGATCACCCCGGGCCCCAACAACACCATGTTGCTGGCGTCGGGGGTGAACTTCGGGTTTCGTCGGTCGATGCCCCATGCCTTGGGGATCAGCATCGGCTTCATGGTGCTGGTGATTTCGGTGGGGCTGGGCCTGGGCGAGGTGTTCAAGCTGTTTCCGTGGGCCTACACGGTGTTGCGCTATATGGGCGCGACCTACTTGCTGTATCTGGCGTGGAAGATTGCGACTTCCGCAGGGATGTCCGACAGCAGTGATGAGCAGGGCAAGCCCATGACGTTCCTGGCGGCAGCGGCGTTTCAATGGGTCAACCCCAAGGCATGGATCATGGCGTTGGGCGCGATCACCACCTATACGCCGGCCGAGGGTTATATCACCAACGTGCTGGTGATCGCCCTGGTGTTTGCCGTGGTCAACTTGCCCAGCGTGTGTGTCTGGGTGGGCTGTGGCAGCGGCTTGCGCAATGTGTTGCGCGAGCCGCGCTGGTTGCGGTTGTTCAACGGGTTGATGGCTGCGCTGCTGGTGGTGTCGTTGTATCCGATGCTCGCGGGCAGTTGATCGGCTTTAAACCGGGGATATGGTCGCCAGCATGCCGATGCCGATGGTCAGCACCAGAAAGCCGAACAGGAAAAGTGCCATCTTGGTCATAACGCCTCCGAAGGGAAGGGGATGGCAGGAACCTGCCTGCCATGCTCGACAAGGGTGTCGGGAGTGAGGCTATTGTCCGCTCGGGGCCGATTTCGATACAGCGGCAGATGCGAAAGAAAAAACCGTATCAGATCACTCTGGGTGTGCAGCGGCGCGGGCTTGCAAAGGGGCCGTGTTTATAAAGATCAGCCCTGCATTCCACGTTTTCGCCGCTTTGACGCACCAATCCTCTAAGATGTCGCCCACAGCACTCAACAATAACAGTG
Source organism: Pseudomonas sp. ICBG1301 (assembly GCF_016918385.1). Lineage (NCBI taxonomy): Bacteria > Pseudomonadati > Pseudomonadota > Gammaproteobacteria > Pseudomonadales > Pseudomonadaceae > Pseudomonas > Pseudomonas sp. ICBG1301. Next base: position 612,391 of record NZ_JAEKGB010000002.1, on the reverse strand, counting down.
GGCCGACCCTCGATGGAAAGACGCCAGTTCAGCGGTGGTATGAAAGGCAAGAACCTGCGCTACCTCAATGACTCTCCCCAACAGCCGTCGTCGCTCAAGCGCGTCGGCTTTTTGTTGCTTGAACATTTCTCCCTGCCCGCATTCACCCAGGCCCTCGATACGCTGATCACCGCCAACCTGTTGCGGCCCGAGCTGTTTACGACGCGTACTTTCGGCTTCAGCGATGCCGAGGTCATCAGCGACCTGGGCCTGGTGATCCGCCCCGATGCGCCCCTGCACGCGGCGGTATTGCAGGAGTTGGATTTATTGGTGGTGTGTGGTGGTTTTCGCACCGAACTCAAGGCGGGCGATGAGTTGATACAACTGCTGCGTACCGCCGACGAACTCGGTATCGGCCTCGCCGGCCTGTGGAATGGCGCCTGGTTCCTCGGGCGGGCCGGCCTGCTGGACGGGTACCGCTGCGCCATTCACCCGGAACATCGCCCGGCACTGGCGGAGGTGTCCAAGGCCGCCCAGGTCACCAGCGAGCCCTACGTGATCGACCGCGACCGCCTGACGGCTTCCAGCCCATCGGGAGCCTTCCATATGGCGCTCGACTGGATCAAGGAGCTGCATGGCAAGGCGCTGGTCGAAGGGATCGAAGACATCCTGGCCTTTGAAGAGTCGCGTTATCGCCGGATCAAACCCACCGAGAACGTCTGCGTCAGCGCGCCGTTGCGCGAGGTGGTGAAACTGATGGACGCCAACCTGGAAGAACCCCTCGAACTCGACCAACTGGCCGTGTACGCCGGCCGTTCGCGGCGTCAGCTGGAGCGTTTGTTCAAGGAGCAGTTGGGCACCACGCCGCAACGCTATTACATGGAATTGCGCGTGACCGAGGCGCGGCGGTTGCTGCAGCACACCGAGTTGTCCCAAGTCGATGTGCTGGTTGCGTGCGGGTTTGTGTCGCCGAGCCATTTCAGCAAGTGCTACAGCGCCTACTTCGGCTATCGGCCGTCGAAAGAGAAGCGACTGGTCAAGTAGCCCGCGCCAACGCCGCCCAGTGTGGGAGATGTCGAGCTTTAGCGAGGCTTCGATAGGGGCGGCACAATCGATAGAGACGTCACCTGACACACCGCCTTCGCAGCCTCGCTCAAGCTCGACTTTTAGAAACGCTCCAACCGATAGGCTCCCTGAGCCGGTAACCCAGGGTTCAGTGGTTCAGGTTTGAGCAGTTGCACGACCATTTCCGCCGTAACGGCCGCCTGCGTAAGCCCCAGATGCTGATGGCCGAACGCAAGCAGCACCTTGCCATCAGCGACGCGATCAATAATCGGCAAAGAGTCGGGCAAAGACGGCCGAAAGCCCATCCAGGGCGTGGCGCCTTGCGTACTCAGGTCCTGGCGAAACAAGCCCTGGCTCAAGCGATGCAATTGCCAGGCGCGCTGCATATTCGGCGGACGCAGCAGCCCGGCGAATTCCACCGTGCCCGCCAGGCGCAAGCCGCCGAGCATGGGCGTCATGATGAACTTGCGCTCAAAGGAGGTGACGGCGAACGGCAGGCGGTCTTGTTCATGAGGCAGCATCAGGTGATAGCCGCGCTCGGTGTCCAGCGGGACTTTTTTACCGGTCAGCGCAGTGGTGAGCCGGGCCGAATGCGCACCGCAGGCAATCAGTACCTGGCGCGCCGTCAGCACGCCCTGGTCCGTCATCAACGAGACGCCATCGGCCTCGACACGCCCATCCACGACGCGCTGCTTGAGAAATTGCACACCCTGGGCCTTGGCGGCCTTGACCAGCTCGCCGACCACGTGAAAAGGGTCGAGAAAGTGGCCGGTGCCTGGAAAAAACAGCGCACCCTGGATGCTATCGCTCAATTGCGGCGCCGCCTGGCGCACCGCATCGCCTGACCAGACCGCCACCGCCACGTTTTGCTGCTGCATGCGCTCGCGCAACGCCTCAATGGCCGCCTGCGACTCGGCGCGTTCATACACCAGCAACGAGCCGTCTGCACGCAGCAGTTGCGCTTGTTCAATCGACTGCAGCAAGCGCTGCCAGGCCCCGAGGCTGGCCTCATTGAGCGCACGGATGCCCGCCACCGTTTGCCGGTAGCGGGCCGGGCGCAGGTTCAGCAGCAGGCGCGCAAACCAGGGCAGGGCGCGCGGCAGGTATTTCCAGTCCAGGCGCAAGGGGCCCATGGGGTCCATCAGCATGGCCGGCAGGCGTTTGAGGATAGAACTATCGGCAATCGGGAACACCTGTTCGGTCGCCAGGTGCCCGGCATTGCCATAAGAGGCGCCCATGCCCGGGTCCTGCGGGTCGACCACCACCACGCGGTGGCCCTGACGCGCCAATTGCAGGGCACAGGCGACGCCGATAATGCCGGCGCCGACGACCGCGATATCGGCCGTGTTGGAAGCGCCCATGGCTACACCTCTCTCCGGCCGTTGAGCAAGCGCCGCAGCTGCAGCGGATTGGCCTGCTCAAGTGCGTAGGGCAGCAGGCTGTCCGGGAAGTCCTGATAACACACCGGGCGCAGGAAACGCAGGATCGCCGCCGTCCCCACCGAGGTACTGCGGGCGTCGGAGGTCGCCGGGAACGGGCCACCGTGGACCATGGCGTCGCAGACTTCCACGCCGGTCGGCCAGCCGTTGACCAGCAGGCGCCCGGCTTTGCGTTCAAGCACCGGCAGCAAGGCGCTGGCGCTGGCCAGGTCGGCTGCCTCCAGATGCAGGGTGGCGGTGAGCTGGCCTTCCAGATGCTCGCACACCTGGCGCACTTGCACATCGTCGGCACACACCACCAGCAGGGCGCTGGCCCCGAAGATCTCCGCTTGCAGGTGCTGGTTGGCGAGAAACGCGTCGGCCTGGGTGATGAACAGATGCGCCTGGCCCTGGTTCGGACCGGTGGCCGGCAACCCCTGTGCGACGACCTGTGCATGTTCCGCCAGTGCACTCACACCGGTGGCATAGGCATTGAAAATGCCGGGTGTGAGCATGGTCTGCGCCGTGCAGCCTTGCAGTCGCTCGCTCGCGGCACCGATGAAGCGATCCAGCGCCTCGCCTGCGCGGGCAATCAACAGACCGGGGTTGGTACAAAACTGTCCGGCCCCTTGGGTCAACGACGCCACAAAGCCCTCAGCCAACGCGGATGCGCGGGCTTGCAGCGCTGCGGGGAACAGCAGCACCGGGTTGATCGAGCTCATCTCGGCGTACACCGGGATGGGTTCGGGCCGCGCCTGCGCAGCCTGGGTCAAGGCCAGACCGCCGCTGCGCGAGCCGGTAAAGCCGACGGCCTTGATCCGTGCGTCGGTCACCAGCGCGATTCCCACTTCACGGCCCGAACCGTACAGCAGGGAGAACACGCCTGGCGGCAGACCGCAGGCGCTCACCGCCTGGGCCACTGCGCGCCCGACCAACTCGCTGGTGCCCGGGTGTGCGCCGTGGGCCTTGACGATCACCGGGCATCCCGCCGCCAGGGCCGACGCGGTGTCACCGCCGGCCACGGAAAAGGCCAGCGGGAAATTACTCGCACCGAAGACCGCCACCGGTCCGAGCGGCACCTGGCGTTGACGCAGGTCCGCACGCGGCAGCGGTTGTCGCGCAGGCTCAGCGGTATCCACGCGTACGTCCAGCCATTCACCCGCACGCACGGTGCGTGCGAAGGTGCGCAATTGCCCGCAGGTACGGCCGCGCTCACCCTGGATGCGCTGGGGCGGCAGGCCGGTTTCGGCCACGGCGCGTTCGATCAGTTCGTCGCCGAGCGCCTCGATGTGCTCGGCAATGCTTTCGAGAAAGCTCGCACGAACCTCCAGCGAGGTTTCACGAAAGGTGTCGAACGCCGCCCAGGCCAGGGCACAGGCGCGTTCGACGTGCTCGCCACTGCCGCCGTGATAGGCTGGCTCCAGCGGCCTGTCGGTGGCGGGGTTGATGGCCCGGATCGCTTCGCGATTGCCGTAAACGGCGTGCTGTCCGATCAGCATACTGCCCGTCAGAGTCATGGAGTCGTCCTGCAAAAAAGGAAGGGGCCGCCGTGACCGTCACGGCGGCGCGAAAGGCTCAGGCGACGTTCTGTTCAGCCGACCAGTTGGCGTACCACTGGCGGAACAGGGTGTACTGGTTTTCGGCATAACGGCGTTGAGCGTCACTGAGTACGTCGGTTTCATTGAAGTGCAGGGCGTATTGCCGCTCGCCGTTGAGGACCATCAGGTGCTTGTAATACAGCACCAGGTCGCAGCCTTCATCGAACGACGACAACACGCCCAGCGCCGCTTCCAGCTCACGGGCCAGGCGTCGAGCCTTGGCGTCGCCCTTGGCGGCTTGTTTGCTCAGCGCGACCAGTTGCAGCACTTCCCGAGGCAGCGCGTTGCCGATGCCGGTGATGGCGCCGGTGGCATTGCAGTTGACGAAACCGTGGACCACTTGGGTGTCGACACCCACCATCAGGGTCACGTCATCGTCTTTGGAGGTGATGTTTTCCGCCGCATAACGCAGGTCCGCGCCACCGCCGAATTCCTTGAAGCCGATCAGGTTCGGGTGTTCGCGGCGCAGTTCGAAGAACAGGTCGGCGCGGGTGGCGAAACCGTAGTAAGGGCTGTTGTAGATCACCGCCGGCAGGTTCGGCGCCGCCTTGAGGATCGCCGCAAAGTGAGCCTTTTGCGCAGTGGCACTGGCACCACGCGACAGCACCCGGGGAATCACCATCAAACCGTGGGCGCCGACCTTGGCCGCATGGGCTGCGTGGGCCACCGCTTCACGGCTGTTCACTGCGCCGGTGCCGACAATCGTCGGTACCCCGGCCGCTACCAGGCGTGCCACACCTTCCTGGCGTTCGGCTTCGGTGAGCAATGGCCAGTCGCCCATCGAGCCGCAATACACCACGGCGCTCATGCCGATATCGACCAGTTCGCGGCCTTTGGCAACCAGCGCATCGAAGTCCGGTTTGCGTTCTGGAGTGCACGGGGTCATCAGGGCGGGGATGCAACCAGTGAAGATGTTGTCGCTCATTGTTTTAGCTCCGTTCAGTTGAAGAGGCGGGGGGCTCAGATGCCCCAGGCAAAAGGGTCCTGCGCGTCGATCAGCAAGGTGCTGTCGGCGGTCATATAGGCGCGGCCGGTAATGAAGGGGCGCACGTGTTCGCCGTCCCGTTCATAACGGCCTTCGAATTGGCTGCCGGTGATGCTGGCTTGCACCCAGGTTTCACCCTCGGCGAGTTTTCCATCTGCGGCCAGGCACGCGAGTTTGGCGCTGGTGCCGGTGCCGCAAGGCGAGCGGTCGTAAGCGCCGCCGGGGCACATGACGAAGTTGCGGCTGTCGGCCTGGGCGTCATCGGCGAACAGCTCGATATGGTCGATCACGGCACCGTCTGCGCCAGAAATGCCCTGGGTGCGCAGCGCCTTGAGCAGCGTCCGGGTGTAGTCACTCAGGGCGTCGACGTTATCCATCTGCAACGTCTGGCCGTGGTCCGACACCAGGAAAAACCAGTTGCCGCCCCAGGCGATATCGCCCTGCACCACGCCATGCCCAGGCACCTGCACCGACACGGCTTGGCGATAACGATAGGCCGGCACGTTGCGCAGGGTCACGGCACCGTCGGCGTGCAGCGTGGCAGCGACCGGGCCGACTGGCGTGTCGATGTGGTGGACGCCGGGTGCGATATCGCCCAGGTGGTACAGCGAGGCCACCAGGCCGATGGTGCCGTGGCCGCACATGCCGAGGTAGCCGGCGTTATTGAAGAAGATCACCCCGCAGGTCGCGCCGGGTGTGATCGGCGCGCAGTACAGCGCGCCGACCAGCACATCATTGCCACGCGGTTCGAGCAGGCAGGCGCGGCGCCATTGGTCGTGATGGGTGCGCAGATAGTCGAGTTTTTCGGCGAGGGTATCGCCGACCAGTTCAGGAAAGCCGTCCATGACCAGGCGTGTGGGTTCGCCGCCGGTGTGGGAGTCGATAACGTGCAACCGTTTCATAAAACGCTCCATCATGGGGTAGCCGGGGACAGGGGGGCGCTGTAGTGCGGGGCGCTGACGGCTTCGCTTTCGTCGTCTTCGTTTTCCAGGCGCACGAGGTGCGCAGGCACGCCGGTGGCGGCGCCCCAGTAATAAATCCCCAGGGCGCAGGCCGCGACGACCAGCGTGTCGAATGGATGACTGAGCACGCCGATGCCACCGAAACTACCGAGCTTGGAGAGCAGGATGGTCACCGCGTAGAAACCGATCAGCCAGGCCGACGAGCGCACTTGCTGCTGCAGGTTCAGGTGCGCAGTCGGCACCCACCGGACACACAGCAGGTACACCGCAAACATCAGGATTTGCAGGCCGAGCAGCCAGGACACGGTGCTCCAGCCGGACCAGTACACGATCAGTGCGGCAATGATGAACGACAGCGGGCCGAGCACCGCCATGCCCTTGACGCGGAACGGGCGCAGCATGTGCGGCGCATTGCGGCGCAGCGCGGCGACGGTCACCGGGGCTACCGCGTAACTGAGGATCAGGGCGGCGGAGACCACATTGATCAGCGCTTCCCAGGAGGGGAACGGCAGGGTCCAGAACACCGACAAGCCAAAGGTCAGCCACAGCGCCGGGCGCGGGATGCCGGACTTTTCATCGATGCGGGTGAAGACCTTGAAGAAGGTGCCGGTCTGCGCCCAGCCGTACACCACACGCGGCGTGGCATTCATGTAGATATTGCCGCAGCCGCTGGGGGAGATCACCGCGTCGGCCACCACCAGGTACGCGAGCCAACCCACACCCAGCGCCAGGGCGATGTCGCGATACGGCAGGGCGAGTTCCTTGCTGATTCCCGCCCAGCCGTCGGCGAGCATTTGCGTCGGCACACCCCCGAGGAAGGCGGTTTGCAGCAACACGTAGATCGCGGTGGACAGCAACACCGAAAGGATCAGTGCAATCGGAATCGTGCGTTGCGGGTTCTTCACTTCACTGGCCACCGAGATGATCGGTGTCAGGCCCAGGTACGCGAAAATCACACCACCGGCCGACACGGCCATTTCAATTCCCGAAAGACCAAAGGGCGCGAAGCCATGCACCTGGAAATTCTCCGGCTTGAAAAAGGTGAACAGCACGCCGATCACCAGCAGCGGCACGATGAACTTGAACACGCTCACCAGGTTATTGGCGATGGCGAAGGTTTTCACGCTGCGGTAGTTGAGGATGAAAAACAGGCACAGCAGGGCAAACTGCACCAGCCAACCGAGGGTGGTCGGGTCGCTGGAGCCGGCTTGGGTCAGCTCGGGAAACCAGGCCGCCGCATATTGGCGCGAGGCAACCACTTCAATCGCCACCAGGCTGGAAAACGCGATCAGCGTGATAAAACCCATCAAGTAGCCGAGCAGTGGGCCGTGGGAATACACCGGGTAGCGCACCACACCCCCGGCTCGGGGCAAAGCAGCGCCGAGTTCGCAGTACACAATGCCCAACAGCAGCACCGCGAAGCCACCCAGCAACCAGGAGAAAATCCCTGCGGGGCCGGCGATTGCAGACACGTGGCTGGCCGCAAACAACCAGCCCGAACCGAAGATGGCGCCCAGCCCGATAAAGGTGAGGTCCATCAGTGAAAGTTGTTTCTTGAACTTGCCTTGAGCAGACATGGCGGCGCCTTCTTGTGAGTTATTGGATAGGCATGCAGTGGCGCTATCCTGAACGCATCAAGGGGGGCGGCGATTGATGTTTTACGCGGATGTGAATGACGAATTCGGCACAATTTTCCGCGCTCGACAGGCGTGCGAACATGGCGCAATCTGCTCGGCGTCAAAGCCCAAACGAGCGGTTGAAATCATGATGCAGAGCGCGTTTACGGCCCTTCTCCAGGGGGCACGCCCACACAGCATCGAGCAGCTACTGGCGGGTATGGCGCAGCTGTTGCCGATGCTGGACGTGATCCCCAATGCCGCGATTTTCATCAAGGATGTCGACGCCCGTTACCTACTCGCCAACCACACGCTGGTGCAACGTTGCGGCCTCAAACAGCTGCAGCCGCTGTTGGGCAAGACCAGCGCCGAAGTGTTTCCGGCGCAGTTGGGGCCGGGTTACACCGAGCAGGATCGGCGTGTGCTGGAGCAAGGGTATGTGCTGGAGGATCAGCTTGAACTGCACCTGTATGGCACTCGCGAGCCGGGCTGGTGCCTGACCCATAAATGGCCCTTGTATAACCACGAAAACCAGATCATCGGCTTGGCGGGCATTTCGGTAGACCTGCAGTCGGCCAGCGAAAAACATCCGGCCTATCAGCGGCTGGCCGCTGTGGACGAGTATATCCGGCACAACTTCAATCGACGTGTCACCCTCGGTGAGTTGACGCGCATTGCCGGCATTTCCGTGGCGCAGCTGGAGCGTTATTGCAAGCGTGTCTTCCACCTCACGCCGCGCCAGATGATCCAGAAGGTGCGCTTGGAGAACGCCCATCGGCTGCTGCATACCGAACTGCCGATCACCGATGTGGCATTGCAGTGCGGCTATACCGACCACAGTGCGTTTACCCGGCAGTTCAAGGCGTCGACCGGGTTCACCCCGCGCCAATATCGGCAGTTGGAATAGTTAGCGCCAACGCAATGCAACGAATGACCGCCGTTGACCCTCCTATGCTTACCAATACCCTTTCACCACACAGGTATCAGGCTTATGACGGCGGTAGACAACGATCATGTGAACTGGCTGGTTGAGCAATCGATGCTGCACGCGGCACGCCAGCGGGCCAAGCTGTATTCCGGGCAGGGGCGCTTGTGGCAGCAGCCCTACGCGCAGACCCGGCCCCGTGATGCGTCAGCGTTGTCGTCTGTGTGGTTTACCGCGTACCCGGCGTCTATCGTGACCCGTGAAGGCGGCACGGTGCTGGAGGCGTTGGGGGATGAAAGCCTGTGGCACGCGCTGTCCAAGATCGGTATTCAGGGGATTCACAACGGCCCGCTGAAAAAATCCGGCGGGCTTTCCGGTACCCGGCATACGCCGACCATCGACGGCAATTTCGACCGCATCAGCTTTGAAATCGACCCGGAGCTGGGCACCGACGCGCAGTTGCAAGCGTTGACGCGCATGGCCGCAGCGCACAACGCGGTGGTCATCGATGACGTCATCCCCTCGCACACCGGCAAAGGCGCGGATTTTCGCCTGGCCGAGATGGCCTACGAAGACTATCCCGGCCTTTACCACATGGTGGAAATCCGCGAGGAAGACTGGCCGTTGCTGCCGGACGTCGCCCCAGGCCGCGATGCGCAGAACCTCAGCCCGACCCAGGTCGACGCCTTGCGCGACAAGCATTACATCGTCGGCCAGCTGCAACGGGTGATCTTCTTCGAGCCGGGAGTCAAGGAAACCGACTGGAGCGCAACGCCCGTGGTGCAAGGCGTGGACGGCAAGCCGCGGCGCTGGGTGTACTTGCATTACTTCAAGGAGGGGCAGCCTTCGCTCAACTGGCTCGACCCTTCGTTCGCCGCGCAACAAATGATCATCGGTGACGCCTTGCATGCCATCGATGTGATGGGCTCCAAGATCCTGCGCCTGGACGCCAATGGCTTCCTGGGTGTGGAGCGCAAGCTTGATGGCACGGCCTGGTCGGAAAGCCACCCGCTGGCCGTCACCGGCAACCAGTTGCTGGGCGGGGCGATTCGCAAGGCGGGCGGCTTCAGCTTCCAGGAGCTGAACCTGACCGTGGACGATATCGCCGCCATGTCCCACGGCGGCGCGGACCTTTCCTATGACTTCATCACCCGGCCGGCCTACCAGCATGCCTTGCTGGTGGGCGACACGGAGTTTTTGCGCTTGATGCTGCGCGAGATGCACAGCCAGGGCATCGACCCCGGTTCGTTGATCCACGCGCTACAGAACCACGATGAGCTGACCCTGGAGCTGGTGCATTTCTGGACCCTGCACGCCCATGACACTTATCTCTATCAAGGCCAGACCTTCCCCGGCAATATCCTGCGCGAACACATCCGCGAGCAGCTGTACGAACGCCTGGCCGGCGAACAGGCGCCGTATAACCTCAAGTTCGTGACCAACGGGGTGTCCTGCACCACGGCAAGCATCATCACGGCCGCCCTGGGTATTCGTGATCTGGAGGCGATCACCGCTGCCGATATCCGGCAGATCCGCCAGATACATCTGCTGCTGGCGATGTACAACGCGATGCAACCTGGGGTGTTCGCTTTGTCCGGTTGGGACCTGGTGGGCGCGCTGCCGTTGGCGGGGCAGGAGGTGGCGCACCTGATGGCCGATGGCGACACACGCTGGATCCATCGCGGTGCCTACGACCTGGTGGACCTGAACCCGCAGGCCGAGCTGTCGGCGGGGCAAATGCCGCGCGCGCGAACCTTGTACGGCAATCTCAATGAACAGTTGCAGGACCCCGAATCGTTTGCCTCGCAACTGCAAAAGATCCTCGCGGTGCGCCGCGCCTATGACATTGCGGCCAGCCGCCAGATCCTGGTGCCGGACGTCGAGCATCCGGGCTTGCTGGTCATGGTTCACGAATTGCCGGCGGGCAAGGGCACCCAAATCACAGCGCTCAACTTCGGCGCCACGCCGATTACCGAAACCCTGCACCTGCCGGATATCGCGCCGGGGCCGGTGGTCGACATTATCAACGAACGGGTCGAGGGCGACCTGACCGCCGAGGGGGAATTCACTCTTACGCTGGATGCCTACGAAGGCCTGGCGCTGCGGGTGGTCAGCCATTCTCCGATGCTTTGAGTGCCGTCAGAAACGCGGTGTGTTTGAGGGCTTGGGAGAACATCGGCAGCGTGAAGTTTTCCGCCGCACGCTGTTGTTCATCGCTGAATGTGGCGGTGCAGTCGGTCAGGGTGATCACGTCGTAGCCTTTTTCGTAACCTGATCGAACCGTGCCTTCGACGCAGCAATTGGTCAGGAACCCCGCGACCACCAGGTTCTGGATGCCGTTATTACGCAGCACCAGGTCCAGGCCGGTGCTGGCGAACGCGTCCAGCCCACGCTTGCCCTCGACCAGGATGTCGGCAGGATCGCGGCTCAGGGCGTCGCTGATCTCGGCGCCCCAACTCCCGGCGCGAAAGGCGCCGGCATCGACGACACCTTTGAGAATCCCGTAGGCGCGCAGGGTCAGCTCAGGGTAGCCGACGGCAAACTGGATCGGCATATGGATGATGGTCACGCCGAGCTTGCGCGCCTGCTCAATGGTGGTGGCGGTGTTGGCCAGCATGTTGGAGGTTTGCATCACGTCTTTCACGGCATCGTGGAACACGCCACCGGGCGTGGTGAAGTCGTTCTGGTATTCGATCAAGACGATTGCTGTTTTGTGGGCCTGCATGGTGTTTCTCCTGATGCGGGGTAATGGGGTCCGCTTAATCGTAGGCGATACGTGTCGTCGCCGCTGTTTCTCGTGACACGCTTGGCAGGCAGTCGCTCATGACCCAGCGGCCCGCATGGCGCCCATTCATTTGGCATCGTGGAAAATAATGCCGAGGGTTCTGCGTTCTCCGTAATGCAGGCGGCTGACCCCGTGGCGGACATTCACGCGGCAAAACCCTCGGGATGAGCGCGCCGGTCGGCTGTTCACTGCGAAAATCAACGCCTGGCCCTGTTCAAGCGCGATAACCTCGGCCTGGCCGGGCTGGTTGGCGCGGGTCTGGGTGAGGACGAACTCGCCCCCGTCGAAATCCAGCCCCGGTTGATCCAGCAGAAACACGACCTGAAAAGGAAACACCTGCTCGCCATACAGGTCCTGGTGCAGGCAGGTGTAGTCATTTGCCCGATAACGCAGCATCAGCGGCGTGGGCCTGCATTGGCCCGCCTGATGACAAGCGGCTTTGAAGGCGCTGTGGGTTTCGGGAAACCGTTGGCGGACGTTCAATGCCGAGTGCCAGCGGTTGGCGATGGGCGCCAGGTGGCTGTACAGCCGAGTTCGCAGGTCTTCGACGATGGGGGGCAGGGGATAACGAAAGTACTGGTATTCACCTCGCCCGAAGGCATGACGCTCCATGACGACGCGGCTGCGAAAGTGCTCGCTGTTCGAGTAGAGCGCCGCCAGCTCCAGACAGGTCTGGCGAGTGAGCAAGGGTGGCAGTCGCGCAAACCCGTGGGTCATCAGTGCGGCTTCGATTATCTGCCAATCCAGCTCTTCCAGGCTGGCCCCAGGGGCACCCGGGCCATCGAGCATCAGCTCATTTTGACGATTCATTGTGTTTCCATCGCTGATATTCGGCAGGCATGCAGATGGCGCAAGGACGATAGCCGGCGGCGATTGCGCCGGACTCATCGAGGAAAAATACGCGGTTTTTCACATAGCCCCCGCGCGCGATCGCTTGCAGCGCCGCTCGGCAATCGAGCGTGCCGTAACGTTTGCCCGTTCGGTGGCCGCCCAGCGTGCCCGGTCGAGTGCTGGGGCAGGCTTGGCCTGCTCGGCCCAATAGCATCCAGACACGCTCGTTATCCATGGACTCGCTCCGATGTGCCGTGAAAGTTCAGGAAAAACCCAACCCGTTCGCCGCTTCGAACCCGGCTGATAGCGCGTTTCATCGTGACGCGGTAGTAGCCCTTGCGGCCTTTGAAGGGCCGGTGCGCCGTGGTGATGATTGCGAGATCACCCAGCCGCAGGGGCACCACCATCGGGCGTGACTGCATCCTCGGCCGCTGCTCGATCAGCACCAACTCACCGCCGGTGAAGTCCTGGCCTGGAGAGGACAGCAGGGCGGTCAACTGAAACGCAAACCCCCTTTCGTCATCGATGGCCTGCCCAAGCGCCAGAGACTCGCCTTCACGCAAGCACATCAGCGGCGAGGAGGGTTGCCGCTGATCGGTTGAACGTTGGAGCGGGAAGCCGTAGAGCCTTCCGGCGATCAGGTTCCATTGGTTTGCGATCTGTGCCAGCGGCGCATAAAACTCCTGCCTGAGGCTGTTCAGCAGTGCCGGGAGCTGTTCCCGCGCCCTGTTGGGTGGGCCCAGGAAACCCGGCAGCACGGCGAAGCCTTGCTGGTCGAGCTCCACGCGGATACTTTGCCAATCCAGGGTGTCGATTCGGTTCATGCGGGCTTCCTGCGTTCGACGGCCATTACCGGTGTCGCGGCCGTAAACACACAGTAGGGGTCCGTTGAATGGCTGAAACTCCGGTTCTTGCGGTGGAAGTTCAAGCGCTGTTTAATCAACCGCACCTGTGCCCCACGTGGGTACGTTCAGATTCCGGGAGAGCATGGATGCAATCGCTGCCTGTCGCTGCGTCAATCGTTGGGGATTCACTGGAGCTGCGTCCACTGGAACCCGGGGATTTTGACGCGCTGTATAACGTCGCATCCGACCCTTTGATCTGGGCGCAGCACCCCAGCCCTACGCGTTATCAGGAAACGGTCTTTCGCGAATGGTTCAAGGAAGCCCTGACGTCGAACAGCGTGTTGGTGGTGATCGACCGTTCAAGCGGCAAGGTCGTCGGCAGTTCGCGCTATTACGAATTCAGCGAGAAGACTCGTGAGGTTGCTATCGGCTACACCTTTCTGGCCCGAGAAAAGTGGGGCGGCGGGGCGAACGCAGAACTCAAGCGCCTGATGCTCGAGCATGCCTTCCAGTGGGTCGACACGGTCTGGTTTCACATCGCGGCGCAAAATATCCGTTCGCAACGGGCCATGGAGAAAATCGGCGGGAAGTTCTCCCACTCGTCGATCAAACAGCTGGCCGTCGGCACGCAGGAAAACTTCTTTTACAAGGTCGAACGCGCCACGTTCGCGCGTCGGCACTCGGTGAGCGATACCTGAACTCAGGCCGGGTTTTTCTGCTCAGCCAGCGCCAGTACCTGGCCGCGGAAAACGCTGACGATCGGGCGCAGGTCCACCTTGTGCCAGGCGGCCCAGAGCCTGACGCAGGGCCTGAACCAATCCAGCTCGCGCAGCACCACCGTCGGGCCTGCGCTGGTGGCCAGGCTGCTTTGCACCATGGCCAGGCCAAGTCCGGCGGACACCAGCCCGAGCACGCTCAAGGGGTCGGTCGCCTCCAGCGACAGCCGTGGGACGAAGCCGGCATCGGCGCACCGGGCGATGAAGTCGTCGCGTTTATTGATCGAGTCGGGTTGGCTGCCGGTGATGATCCATTCCTGTTCATGCAGGTCGGCGGGGGTGAGTTCGAGCTTGGCCGCCAGCGGGTGTTCGGTCGGGATCGCCAGCAGCATGGGGTCGTTCAGCACAGGGCGGGCTAGCAGGTCGGGGTCGTTGTCCGGCGGGGGCTCGCAGACCAGCGCGATGTCCAGGCTGCGTTGGCGCAGACCTTCAAATTGCTCGCGTGGTGTCATGTTGTAGAGGGCAATATGGATCTGTGGGCGCTCGGCGCGGATCGCCCGCACCGCGCCTGGCAACACGCCGGCATGGATAGCGTGGTTGACGTAGCCGATGCACAGGCCGCCTTCCTCGCCACGCCCCAGGCGCTTGCCCAGGGACTCCAGGCGCTCGGCGTGCTTGAGCAGGCCGCGCGCCTCGGACAGGAAGGTGCGCCCGTCAGCGGTGAGAAACAGCCGCTGGTTACGCCGTTCGAACAAGGCCAGGCCCAGGTGATCTTCAAGCTGGGCGATCTGCCGGCTCAGGGGCGATTGGGAAATGTGCAGCTGTTCCGCTGCGCGGCCGACGTTTTCGCATTCCGCGACGGCGACGAAGTAGCGCAGCTGACGTAGATCTTGCATGGTAGCTCCTGGTAATTGCCTTACCTTTTTATCGAGGTGTTGCGTTTATGAACCTCGATAGCAGCCATCGTATGCTGCTGTTCTCAAGACCGTCCAGGTCATAATTCGACAGACTTGAGACCTTTCGTGCATCTCTATCTTCTCTCAACCGGCTCAAGCTTGATCTCGATCACGTGACCGCCCCGGTTCTCCCTCTACCCTGGCGTCTCCATCAAAGGCCAGGGAAGGCTGAATGAATGCCACTGGCCGCGCATTCTCAAGGAAGAGTCCGTCATGCGATCAATGAAGATCATCTTGTTGTCATCGGCGTTCAACGGTTTGACCCAGCGCGCCTGGTTGGACCTGCGCCAATCAGGTTACGACCCCAGCGTGGTGTTGTTTACGGATGAGGCCACGGTGTGCCGGCAAATCGAGGCATCGGCGGCCGATCTGGTGATCTGTCCCTTTCTCAAGGACCGCGTACCGGAGCAACTGTGGAGCAATCCGGATCGCCCAATTGTGATTATTCATCCGGGTATCGTCGGTGACCGTGGCGCCAGCGCGCTGGACTGGGCCATCACCCAGCAGCTCGGCCGTTGGGGCGTCACGGCGCTGCAGGCGGTCGAAGAAATGGATGCGGGGCCGGTCTGGTCGACGTTTGAATTCGACATGCCCGCCGATGTGCGCAAATCCGAGTTGTACAACGGTGCGGTGAGTGACGCGGCAATCTATTGCATTCGCGACGTGGTGGAAAAATTCGCCGGCGGTTTCGTCCCCACGCCGCTCGATTACACGCAACCCAGCGTCGTCGGGCGTTTGCAGCCGAATATGAAGCAGATCGACCGTGCCTTCAGCTGGCATGACTGCGCACGGTTCATCAAGCGCAGCATCGACGCCGCCGACGGGCAGCCGGGTGTGTTGGCGAGTCTCGCGGGTGGGCAGTATTACCTGTACGACGCACACCTGGATGCGCGTTGCGGCCTGCCGGGAGAGATCCTGGCGGTTCAGGACGACGCGGTGCTGGTGGCCGCCGGTGATCGGAGCGTGTGGATCGGTTCGCTCAAACGCAAGGCCCAGCCAGGGGAGGAAACCTTCAAGCTGCCGGCACGCCAGGTGCTGGCCGGCCTGTTGAGGGATGTTCCGGTGCTGGACAGTTCAATCGCCAACCAAGGGGCTGATGAGTCGGCCTATCAACCGATTCGTTATCGCGAGTTCGGCCACGTTGGCGAACTGACCTTCGAGTTCTACAACGGCGCCATGAGCACCGAACAATGCGTGCGGCTGGTGGCTGCGCTGCGTTGGGCCAAGGCGCGGGACACCCAGGTGCTGCTGATCAAGGGCGGGCGCGGGAGCTTTTCCAACGGTGTGCATCTCAACGTCATCCAGGCTGCGCCCGTACCGGGGCTGGAGGCCTGGGCCAATATCCAGTCGATTGACGATGTGTGCCAGGAGTTGCTGACGGCCCGCCAATTGGTGGTCAGTGGCCTGACCGGCAGCGCAGGGGCGGGCGGCGTGATGCTGGCGCTGGCGGCCGACATCGTGTTCGCCCGTGCAGGTGTCGTGTTGAATCCGCATTACAAAACCATGGGCCTCTACGGCTCCGAGTACTGGACCTACAGCCTGCCTCGCGCCGTCGGCAGTGAGCTTGCCTACAAACTTACCGAAGAGTGCCTGCCGATCAGCGCCGTGCAGGCACGGCAGTGGGGGATGGTCCAGGACATCGGCCCACGTTGCCCGCAGGAGTTCGGCCGCTGGTTGGCGCAAGAAGCCCAGCGTACGTTGACTGATGGAAAATACGCAGCCCATCGCGCACGCAAAGCCAGTATGGATCTCGCACAGATTGAGCTCTGCCGTGACCACGAACTGGCCCAGATGCAGTTGGACATGGTGCACAACCGCCAGCAGTTTGCCGAGAAGTGCCGCAACTTTGTGTTCAAGCGCAAGAGCTGCCAGACACCGCAGCGTTTGATTGCAGCATGGGCGGTGTCGCGTGAGAGCGTGTTGGTCGCCTGACGGCGCCGTTGTGCTCGGCATCGTGTCGCGAGGTCGTAGGCTCAAGCACTCTGAAAAAGGGAATTTGGGCGGGACGGGACGGTCCTACGATTTCAAATGTTGCTTGGAGGCGCGCGATGCCACACAAGAACCTTCGGGTAGACGATAACGTTTCTGCAGATATTTCTGATCATCCAAAAGACATCTTTTTTGCTGCAGTCGAAACGACTCGTATGCCGATGATCGTCACCGACCCCAATGCGTCGGACAACCCGATCATCTTCGCCAACCAGGCGTTTCTGGAAATGACCGGTTACGAGCATGATGAGATTGTCGGGAAAAATTGCCGCTTTCTCCAAGGCGTCGAGACCGATAGAGAAGTGGTGAATTCCATCAGGGACGCGGTAACAAACAAGCAGGAGTTTTCGACCGAAGTTCTTAATTATAAGAAAGATGGAAGCAGTTTCTGGAATGCGCTTTTCATCTCGCCTATTCAAAATGAAAAAGGCGATGTGATTTATTTTTTTGCATCGCAGTTAGATGTAAGCCGTCGCCGTGACGCTGAGGAAGGTTTGAGGCAGGCTCAGAAGATGGAAGCGCTGGGTCAGTTGACGGGCGGCATTGCGCATGACTTCAACAATTTGCTGCAGGTGATCGGTGGCTACGTCGACTTGATCGGCAGCGCCGTCGACAAACCTGAGCCGAGCCTGGAAAGAATCAAGAGAAGCGCCTTCCATGCCAAGTCCGCGGTGGAAAAAGCCAGCACGCTGACAAAGCAACTGTTGGCGTTTTCCCGAAAGCAGAAACTACAGGGCCGCGTCCTGAACTTAAATACGCTCGTTCACTTGGTTGAGCCTTTAATAGAGCGGACATTCGGCAACGCAGTGAAAGTGGAATCTGACCTTGATGGCTCGTTGAAAAACTGCCGGATTGATCCTACTCAGGCCGAGATGGCACTGCTCAACATTTTCATCAATGCCCGGGATGCGTTGATCGGGCGACATGAACCGAAAGTGTTCATTGAGACGCGCAATGTCCTGATCAAGGACTTGGCGACGTCCTATGACGGCTTGCTGCCGGGCGCCTACGTGAGCATCTCCGTTACCGACAACGGCGTAGGCATGTCCGCGGATATCCGTGATCGCGTGATGGACCCTTTCTTTACCACCAAGGATGAGGGCAAGGGCTCGGGCCTGGGCTTGTCGATGGTATATGGATTTGCCAAACAGTCCGGCGGGGCCGCCCGGATCTACTCGGAGGAGGGCATTGGTACGACGCTGCGTCTGTACTTTCCAGTGGACAGTGCGTCGGTATCTCCCGATGAGCTCAGGCTTAAATCCGATAACCAGGATGGCACCGAAAGGGTCCTGATTGTCGAGGACCGCCCGGACGTTGCGGAGCTCGCCAAGATGGTGCTCGAGGACTACGGCTACATCACTGAAATATCGCTCAATGCGCGCGAAGCGCTGAAACGATACGAAGCGGGTGAACAGTATGACCTGCTCTTCACCGATCTGATCATGCCCGGAAGCATGAATGGGGTCATGTTGGCGAGAGAGGTCAGAAGACGCATCCCAAGCACCAAGGTGCTACTGACCACCGGCTATGCAGAGAACTCCATCGAGCGTACGGACGTTGGCGGATCAGAGTTCGAGGTGATCTCCAAGCCGTATCTGCCACATGACCTTGCGCGTAAGGTCAGGCAGATCCTTGATTCTCCGGGGGGGCTTTAGTTTTTCAGAAGCAGAAAAAGATAAGGGCCTGCATGAAGTTCATCATGCAAGCCCTTGATATCTATGGTGCCCGAACCCGGAATCGAACCGGGACGCCCTTACGAGCGGGGGATTTTAAGTCCCATGCGTCTACCAGTTTCGCCATTCGGGCGGTAGCGCGGTGTAACAGGGTTGGGAATATATAGAGCCTGGCTCGTTGGTGCAAGGTTCTTGCCTAAAAGCCGGGTTAAAAAAGCTTGTGAGATCAGTAGTCTACAACGCCCGACCAGACCCTTTTCGAGTTTTTCCCGGGGTGGGAACAAGATTCTGAAAGTGCAGTCATAGCGATATGCCATCCCGGCATTCTGGAAAGGAATCAGTTGATGTTCAGTGCGCGTAAGCCTTCTTGGATGATTGCGGTCAGTGTAATCGGGTTGTTGGCGGTGGGTAGCGTAGGCACAGCGCAGGCGGGGGATGAGTTTGAGTGGAGCGGATTCAGTTCCTCGCCGGGTGACAGGCTTGCGACCAGTTCCGCAGGGGCCGGTCAGCAGCAAGTATTGGCGGCGAGCAATTTTACGGTGAACGATATTGAGCGCTTGCAGAGTAATCAGAAAAGCCACGAGGAAGAGCTTCAGCGTTTGAAAAGCAAACTGGACGAACAGGCGCACTATTTCGAGGAGTTCAAGCGTAAGGATGGCTCAAGCTCCAGCGCCAGTGACAGCCAGTTGGCTGATTTGAAGCACACGGTCGCGGATCAGAAGAACACCATCGACAAGCTCAAAAGCGAAGTGGAGGACCTGAAGCGCAATTCCAGCTCCAGTTCGAGTTCCAGCTCCAGTGAGCTGTCGCGACTCAAGGACGATGCCCAGGATCAGAAACGTAGCCTTGAAGACCAGAAGCGCAGCCTTGATGATCTGAAACACACGGTCGACAACCTGGCCAGCAAGGTGAAGTGACGCCTGCCGGCGCTTGCTTCAGTCGCTGGCAATGTGCGTATCGGCATTGCTGGCGACATGGCGTGCGGTGTTCTCAGCGTTCGGTTCACGCTACCCTGTGGCGTCCACAATCATGAAAAGGAATGAATGATGAGCGTCGTACACCAGCCGCTGGAGGGCAGTTGCCGCTGTAACCGGGTGCGCTTCAGTGTCAGTTTGCCCGAGGTGATCACCATGGCCTGCCATTGCCGTGGTTGCCAGAAAATGACCTCCAGCGCGTTTTCCCTCAGCGCCTTGATTCCCGCCGCTGGGTTTACCATCACCCAAGGCTGCCCGGTCATCGGCGGGCTGCAGGGTGTGGACCGCCACTATTGCTGCCCGCATTGCATGAGTTGGCTGTTTACCCGGCCCCACGGCATCGACGAGTTCGTCAATGTGCGCGCCACCTTGCTCGATAACGCCCGCGACTATGTACCTTTCATGGAAACCTGGACCCGCGAAAAACTGCCCTGGGCCTCCACCCCCGCCGTCGAAAGCTTTGCACAATTGCCTGAACCCGAGGACTTCCCGCGCCTGTTGCAGGCTTACGCCGAGTTCGTCTCAGTCAATCAACGCCAATAGATCCGTAACACCCACGTCCACGCCTGCCTGGCTCAGCAGCGTGGTGGCCTGGCCCCGGTGATGGGTCTGGTGATTGAAAAAGTGCACGAGCAAGCCAAAGAACGGCTTGCTGGCCCCCACGCCGCGCATGTTGGAGTACTGCAGGCGATGATCCAGGTCAGGCTCGCGCAAGGTGTTGACCCAATCGAGTATCAACTGATCCAGCCAGGCGCGTCGGGCAGAAAGCTCACGAATATCGGCGAACGCCAGTTGCTTGAGGTCGGTGGGTGTTGCGATCGAACTCAAGGGTGCCAGCGCCGCAAAGCCTGCCGGGTGTTGGGCGAAGCGTTTGAGCCAGACCGTATCGCCCAGTGCAAGGTGGTTCAGGGTGCCGAGGATCGAGCCGAAGAACGCGTGCCGGTCTGCGCTCAACGCGGCGTCCGGCAATTGGCCGGCAGCAGCATAGACCTTCTGGTTCATCCACTGGTTGTAGCTCGCCATCAATGCAACGTGCTCGATACGGTTCACCTGTGTGCTCCTTCAACAGTGTAATGGCGCCATCATAAGGCGTGCCTGCTCGGCGGTCTTGGTATTCCGACAGGGGCAGGCTATGGTTGTTGAACGCCCATATTGCGCCCTGGGAGGGCGACACCATGAACACCAGCGATCTATTGGAACAACTGCTGCGCGCGGGCCAGCAAAACGGCGGTGCTTCAGGCGGTGGCCTGGGCGGCTTGGGCGGCCTGCTCGGCGGGTTACTCAACAGTACGGGCAATAGTGCTTCGGCCGGGGGCGGGTTGGGCGGATTGCTGGGTGGTCTCGGCGGTTTATTGGGCGGTGCGCCTGCGGGCGGTGCTACGCAGCAGCGCTCCGGTGGGATGAATTACGCGGCGCTGGCGTCGTTGGGGATGGCGGCTTTCCAGGCGTACCAGGCGTGGCAGCGCCAGCAGGCCAGTGCGCCGCAGCAGGCGATCCAGACGGTCGACCAACTCGACGGGGCGGATGCCGAAGCCCATAGCCATGCCGTGCTGCGCGCATTGATCGCGGCAGCCAAGGCCGATGGCAAGATCGATGAGCAAGAGCGGCAGATGATCTCAGCCGAGATAGGCCGGCATACCGATGACCCCCAGTTGCAACAATGGCTCGACGCCGAAGTCGCCAAACCACTGAATGCCGGGGATTTTGCCGAGTATGCCGGTGACCCGGCAGTGGCGTCGGAGATCTACCTGGCCAGCGTGATGCTGGTCAACGATCAACAGGAGGCTGAGCGCGCTTACCTGGATGAGCTGGCCGGGCAGTTGCAAATCGACCCGCAGTTGCAACTGCACCTGGAGCAGCAGGCGAAAGCTTAAAAACGCAGGGTGGCACCGGTGGTCAACCACTGGTTGTGATCCTCGTTGAGGCTTTGCCCAACCAGCAGGTCGATGTCGATCAGCTGACCCACGTGAAAGCGCGGCCCGGCCTGCCAGGCCTGGTCGCCGCCTTCCTGGCCATAGCGCTCACCGATCAGCGTGAGTGCATCGGCTAGCTGGTACTCGAAACCTGTGCCCCACGTCAGCCGGTGCTGCTGTTCACCACCGTTATAGGCGTGGGTCCAACCGCCATTGAAGTTCAAGCGCAGTGCTTCAACGGGTTGCCAGGTCAGAGGCACGTTGAAGTCGGCGCCGTCAAAGGCATGCGCGCGGTCCAAGGCGAAGTGGCTGGTGGCGGACACCGCCAACTGCAATCCCAGATCTTGCCGTGACCATACCTGGGCTTTGACTTGCGGGCTCACCTGCGTCTCGGCATCCCCCGCATTGCTGGCACGCGACAGCGCCGCACTCCATTGCACCGCCGGCAGCGCGCTGAATGTGCAGGCCGGGTTCAGCGTTTCGTTATGGACGTTGCCTTGGTGCCGGTTGACGCTGTACCAGGCGTCGACGTTGCAGGTGCCCGGATCGTTGACCGCGCCGTCGTCGACCACGTAGGCGCCACCGGCTGCCTGGGCCTTGGAACACATCGCGATGAGCAGAACAAGGCCCAGGCTCGCGCCAATGAAGATCAGGTTGCGTTGCAGCGCGCGGCGCTTGGCCGGCGGTAACAGCAACAGCGTATGGCGAGCCCCCCGATAGTGACGTGCGCGATATTTGGCAAACCCATCCGGGCGATGAGGGGTGTGTTTTTTGTGCATGATGCACCTCGCTTGAATTCAGCTTTCTACGGTCAGCACCGAAATGCCGCTGGCTTTGGCCTGGCTGACCAGCTCCGAGGTGTCGTCACCGCCTGGCAGGGCGATAATCACGTCGGGTCGGCTGTCGGTCAGCATGAAATGATTGCGTTGGCGTTCCGCCTGTTTGCCATGGCGTTGCCAATTGCACGGGTAACGCACCACATCGATGCCCATTTCCCGCGCCCACTCCTCGATGTTGCTGCCGAGGAATTGGTTGCCGCCGTGAATCAATACCTGCATCGGGCGCAGGCGGTGGTAAGCGTCCAGCACTTGGCGGGACTTCTTGGTGTCGGCGTAATGACGACCTGCACAGATCAAGACGCGCATGTTCGAATCCTTGTGATGCGCGGTGGCGACCCTGCGGCCGCCACCGTTTAAACGGCGGGAGCGATCAGTACCACTGCTTGAAGCGGCGGATGTAGATCGTTTTCATCAGTTGGGCCACGCAGCAGTAGGCGAGCAGGGTGCCGACCAGCCATGGGAAGTACGCCAGCGGCAGCGGTTGCAGGCCCACCAGGGTGCCCAGCGGCGAGAACGGCACGTAGATCCCCAGAGCGATCACCAGGCAGGTCATCATCAGCACCGGCCAGGCCGCCGTGCTCTGGAAGAACGGGATCTTGCGGGTGCGCAGCATATGCACCACCAGGGTTTGCGAGAGCAGCCCTTCGATGAACCAGCCGGACTGGAACAGGGTCTGCATTTCCACACTGTTAGCGCTGAACACGTACCACATCAAGGCAAAGGTGGTGATGTCGAAGATCGACGAGGTCGGCCCGATCCAGATCATGAAGCGGCCGATGTTTTGCGCATCCCACTTACGTGGTTTGGCCAGGTATTCCTTGTCCATCTTGTCCCACGGCAAGGCCAGCTGGGAGATGTCGTACATCAGGTTTTGCAGCAGCAGGTGGATCGCCAGCATCGGCATGAACGGAATGAACGCACTGGCTACCAGTACCGAGAACACGTTGCCGAAGTTGGAGCTGGCGGTCATGTTCAGGTACTTCATGATATTGCCGAAGGTTTCGCGGCCCTTGAGCACACCTTCTTCCAGCACCATCAGGCTCTTTTCCAGCAGGATGATGTCCGCCGATTCCTTGGCGATATCCGTGGCGGTGTCGACCGAAATACCCACGTCGGCATCGCGCAGCGCCGGCGCATCGTTGATACCGTCGCCCAGGAAACCCACGGTATGGCCGTTGGCTTGCAGGGCCTTGAGCACCCGGGATTTCTGCAGCGGTGTCAGCTTGGCAAACACCGTGCGTTCTTCCACGCGGCGCAGCAGGGTGGCGTCGTCCATGGCTTCGATATCCACGCCCAGCAGCGGCTGGCCGGGTTCGAGGCCAACCTGGCGGCAGATCTTGGCGGTGACTACCGCGTTGTCGCCGGTGAGCACTTTGACGGCAACACCAATTTCCTGCAGTGCGGCAATGGCCGGGCCCGCGGTTTCCTTTGGCGGATCGAGGAAGGTCAGGAAGCCCTGGATCACCAGGTTGCGCTCATCGGCAGGGGTGTACTGTTGGCGCGCCAGGGATTTGGGAATGTTGCGCGTTGCGACCACCAGTACGCGGAAACCATCCTCGTTGTAGTCGTTGGCCAGCGCCAGCAACTCTTCACGACGGCGCTCATCCAGCGGCACGGCATCGCTGCCTTCCTTCACGTGGGTGGAAATGCTCAGCATCTCTTCCACGGCGCCCTTGCACACCAGCAACTGATCGCCGGCAGCATCCTTGACGACGATCGACAGGCGGCGGCGTACAAAGTCGAACGGCAATTCATCCACTTTGCTGTAGGCAAATGGCACCTGGAACTTGGGGTTCTGCTCCGAGAACTGCACCACGGCCTGGTCCATCAGGTTCTTCATGCCGCTCTGGTGGAAACTGTTGAGCCAGGCCAGCGACAGCACCGCATCGTCACGTTGGCCAAAGGCGTTGACGTGGTGTTCGAGGATGATTTTGTCCTGGGTCAGGGTGCCGGTCTTGTCGGTGCACAGCACGTCCATCGAACCGAAGTTCTGGATCGCATTCAGACGCTTGACCACCACTTTGCGCTTGGCCATGGCGGTGGCGCCCTTGGCCAGGTTGGCGCTGACGATCATCGGCAGCATTTCCGGGGTGAGGCCCACAGCAACCGCCAGGGCGAACAGGAACGCATCGCCCCAATCACCTTTGGAGAAACCGTTGAGCAGGAACACGATCGGCACCATCACCAGCATGAAGCGGATCAGCAGCCAGCTGACGCTGTTCACCCCACGGTCGAAGGCGGTTTGCACACGGGAGCCGACGATCGCTTTGGCCAGGGAACCGAAGTAGGTGCGCGGCCCGGTGGCGACCACCACGGCTTTGGCCCGGCCGCTGACTACGTTGGTGCCCATGAAGCAGATGTTCGGCAGGTCCAGCAGGTTGCCCTGGTCGGCCGCCAACGAGGACGCCGACTTCTGCGTCACATCACCCAGGGTGTCGTACTTCTCGACCGGCAAGGCTTCGCCGGTCAGCACCGCCTGGCTGATAAACAGGTCACGGGATTCGATCAGGCGGATATCCGCCGGGATCATATCGCCGGCCGACAACTGCACGATATCGCCGGCCACCAGTTCACGCATCGGCACTTCGCGCAGGCTGGGCTGGGCGCCCACTTGCTCGCGGCGCAGCACGGTGGCGGTGGTGCGGACCATTGCCTTGAGCGCTTCGGCGGACTTGGCCGAGCGGTGTTCCTGCCAGAAGCGCAGCAGGCTGCTGAGCAACACCATGGTCATGATGATGATGACCTTGGTCGGGTCGGCCTCTTCGCCGTCCCGCATCGGCAGCCAGCAGTCGGTGACAAAGCTGATGCCGCCCAGGGTCAGCAGGACATAGATAAAAGGGTTGTTCAGTGCCTGCAGGAACTGGACGATGGCGTGAGGCGGCTTGTCATGGGCCACCTCGTTATAGCCTTCGCGCTGGAGGCGTGCCGAGGCATCCAGTTCGGTCAGGCCGTCCTGGGTCGCCCGTACATTGGCGAGGGTGGCCGACAGGCCGTTCTGGGCTTCGCGGGCGGCACGCATCGACAGTTTGGTGTCGGTCGCAGTGCCATTTTTCTTGTGCAGAGGCGTGTTTTTTACGGCGCTCATTGTCTGTACTCCTGTCGCCAATTCTCGACAAAACATACCCGGTACTTACCTGATTGCAGGCGAGCGAAAGCATGCCGAGCCGCGGACTTCGCGATCGGTTTAAATAAAGTGCTTAATAACTTCTACAAGGCCCGCTTAGTGCGCGTTAATTAATTAGCGCGCAGCGGGCTACTACTGGACTTGTTCATAAAGAACTCCAGAAGGTTAATCGGAAAAGTTGTGGTTTCCAGCAGGCTCAGGCTGTGCGAGCGCTCACATAGAGGCTAAGCATCAGGCTCGCTTGAACGAGGCTGGAAACGTTCCGTCTCTGCGGGTCTTGAGGGTCGGCGTGATCCCAGTGCTGAACCAGTTGGCCAGTGGTGGGGCAGACACGCCAGTGCGCCAGCATTGGCGCCGGGCGTACTTGGGGAGAGGTTGCGGCAAAGGGCGAGCGGGTAGGCGAAAAGCCCACGGGCATGCGGCATAGCTTGGCTCGCAGGGCCGAGGCCAGCGAGCGGATATCAGGCAAAACAAAGGGTTGAAGGGTCATAACACACCTCGGGACCGGACAAGCGACCGGCGAGGCAGTTACGGTGGAGCATCAAGCTCTAGCGCAGCTTACCGGACCGGGGAGGCGAGTCCTGTCATATTCTGGGTTTGGCGCCCGATGCCCGCAGAGGCGGTGCTCGGACAGCGACTAGATACTGTGTCCATTGGCTTCTTTTGTGAGGTTTAAAAAAGGCCCCCAATTGCGGGCAGGGGCAATCTACTCAGCCAGTTACAAAATGTCAACGCATGATTAATTAAATGATCCGGCGTTCAGAGTTCATTCAGACAAGAGGCACGGGAAAGTTGCGATATATATAACTTCATACGCCCAATGCCGCGAGATAGGCGAGATACAACAGTACCAATCCGCAGGTGCCATAACTGACCCGCTGCCAGCGCGCCGATGCGTTCTTGCGCAACAGGTTGACCAGCGTAGCCACCACGAAGCACGACAATACCGACGCCAGCATGAAACCGGCAAAAAACATCAGGGTCTGCGAATGACTGGGCGTAGTGCCGACGATGCCCGACAATGCACTGCCGAGGGCGCCCCAATACACAATGTTCTTCGGGTTGGCCAGGGAGATGGCTGCGCCTACCGCCAGCGCATTCTGCCCTGAACGTGCAGGCCCGGTTTGCGCTTGCGGCAAGTGCCAGGCGTCGATCAAGCCGCGCACGCCCAGCCAGGCCAGGTACAGCGCGCAGACCACCGTCAGCGGTATGCGCACGGCGTCATGCTGGATCAGCAGGGCGATACCGGTCAGGCCGATAACCGCCCACACGGCATCGCCCACCAGAGAGCCGACCTGCACGAGCAAGGCCGGGGTGAACCCCTGAAGCAAACCCCGGCGCAACGTCTCCGCCAGCACCGCACCGGGTGAGAGGCAAAAAACAAAACCGAATACCAGTGCGTAAAAAAAGATCGTCAACATGCCTGAATTCCCAGAAGTGATGGCAGGCAGTGTGCGAGCGGATGGCGCTATCGTCTTGGACCAGATTGCGATTTCAGCGCTGCAACAGGTTTTGATAACGGCCGGGAGTGATGCCGTAGGCGGCGCGGAAATGCCGATTGAGGTGGCTCTGGTCGGCAAAACCCAGGTCCTGGGCCACTTCGCAGGGTTGCAGCCCCCTGCGCAGCAGACCTTTGGCGCGCCGGGTGCGAAGTTGCATGGCCCATTGCCGCGGGCTCAAGCCGGTCTCTTTCTGGAAGGCCCGCAACAGATGAAATTTGGACAGCCCCAACTCATCGCCAAGGTGTTCCAGAGGCAGCGTCTGATGAAGTTGCGCAGCGAGCAACTCCTGGGCGCGGCTGATCAAGGGTTTTCCCGCCGGTGCACTCCCTTGCAGGCGCACACCACTGCAACCGACCACCTCGCCGAGCAGCAGTACCAGCGCTTCTTCATTCAGTTCGCGGACCAAGGCATCGCCGCTCAATGCGCCTTTCACCGCCGTCGCGAGGCGTTGCGCCAGCTCCGGTTGAAAACACAGCGCACGATCAAACTCCAACTGTGCCAGGCCCAGGTCGGTGGCCAGTTGATCTGCCATGGCGTACACGCTGACAAACTGCCAGGGAGCGCCCTCGGCAGCGCCACCGCCCTGAATCTGGCCCGGGTTGTACAGGGTGATGCTGCCCGGGCCCGCCTGGAATTCGCGACGGTCGAGCCAGACTTTCTCTTCGCCGACCAGGTTCACGCCGATCACACATTCATCGTGACTGTGACGGGCAAAGGACAGGCCGGTGCAGCGGGTGCTGGTGAGTTCATAGTGGCCCAGCCAGGCGTGTTGCATCGCGTTCATCGGGTCAGCTCGGCAGTGGGTTGCGCCTTAGCATACGTAGCTGACCCAGGCTGCGAAAGTGTTCAGACACTCAGGCGCAGCGCGAGCGCGGCCAGGGTGATCAACAGCACCGGCAGGGTCAGTACGATCCCGACCCTGAAGTAGTAGCCCCAGGTAATGGTGATGCCTTTGCGCGCCAGGATATGCAGCCATAACAAGGTGGCCAGGCTACCGATAGGCGTGATTTTCGGGCCCAGGTCGCTGCCGATCACGTTGGCGTAGATCATCGCGTCCTTGATCACGCCCACCGCATGGCTGGACTCGATGGACAGGGCACCGATCAGCACCGTCGGCAGGTTGTTCATGACCGATGACAGCAACGCGGTGAGCACGCCGGTGCCCATCGCCGCGCCCCACACCCCGTAGGTGGCGAAGGTGTCCAGCCAGGTGGCCAGGTAGGTCGTCAGGCCGGCGTTGCGCAGCCCGTAGACCACCAGGTACATGCCCAGGGAAAAGATCACGATCTGCCAGGGGGCTTCCTTGAGCACCTTGCGCGTGGAGATCTTGTGGCCTTTGGCCGCGATGACCAACAGCAGCACCGCGCACACCGCAGAAATCGCACTGATTGGAATACCCAGCGGCTCCAGGGCAAAGCAACCGATCAGCAAAATACCGAGTACCCACCAACCGGCGCGAAAGGTCGCACGGTCGTGAACGGCCCTGGCCGGGTCTTCCAGGTCGTCTGGGTTGTAGGCCTGTGGAATGTCGCGGCGGAAGAACCACAGCAGCACCGCCAGGGTGGCCGCGACGCTGACCAGGTTCACCGGCACCATGACGGCGGCGTATTGGTTGAAACCGATCTTGAAGTAATCCGCCGAGACGATGTTCACCAGGTTCGACACCACCAGCGGCAGGCTGGCCGTGTCCGCGATAAACCCGGCGCCCATGACGAAGGCGAGGGTCGCTGCCGGAGAGAAACGCAACGCCAGCAGCATCGACATCACAATGGGCGTGAGGATCAGTGCCGCGCCGTCATTGGCGAACAGTGCCGACACCAGCGCGCCGAGCAATACCATATAGGCAAACAACCTTCGCCCACGCCCTTGGCCCCAGCGCGCCACGTGCAGCGCGGTCCAGGCAAAGAACCCGGCCTCGT
Source organism: Pseudomonas sp. ICBG1301 (assembly GCF_016918385.1). Lineage (NCBI taxonomy): Bacteria > Pseudomonadati > Pseudomonadota > Gammaproteobacteria > Pseudomonadales > Pseudomonadaceae > Pseudomonas > Pseudomonas sp. ICBG1301. Next base: position 583,777 of record NZ_JAEKGB010000002.1, on the reverse strand, counting down.
CGAGCAACAGGCTGATGATGATCAGCGCCACAAACGTACCGGTGGCGTTCCAGATGATGTGCCACACCGCCGGGATGTCCGACAGGCTGATGACTCCGCAGGCCAGGGCCAGGATTGCCCCCACGGTGGCGCTCCAGCCGACGCCCAGCCCTTTGGGCTGCCAGATGACCAGGATGATGGTGAAGAGAAAAATCGCAACGGCGACAAGCATGAATGAACGCTCCGATGGCTCGGCAACAGGTGCCGGCCGGTTATGGTGTTGGGCCTATTGTATCCAGACGCTACGCGTCGCTGCGCCAACCATGGCACTTTGTCATCCAAGGCATGGATCAGTTCGCGTGAGCAAAGTTCGTCTTTGTGTGGGAACAATTACGCCGACGGGTAGGCGCGTTGCGAGGTCAAACCCTGAAACCATTGACGTGGATCAAATCTACCGCAATCGACACACAAGTGATTGAAATTAAAATGAAACATGAATGTCCTAAAGTGCCTGCCCATTGCTCATGAAGGAAGATCCCGCGTGACCCGTGCCACTCGCAACCTGCGCAAGACCCTCGATTCCGTCGCGGACAATAACGAAACCGCGGCGTTTGACTTGATGCGTGCCGTCGAAAAAGTCGGCGATGAAGTGCTGCGCCAACGCCTGCTCAATACCATTCACCGGCTCAACCAGGACGCCTACGAGCTGCGCGAAGCGCGAGACTCGGTCGAAGGGGTATCGGTAAAACTCGCCTGAGCAAGATCGTTCAAGACAGCCCCTGTATGACACTGGCATGCTTGTCGACCCTCTGTCGATGAGCCGTTTCCATGCCTGCCGCCTTACCTCATTACGCCTTCGCTCGCGGTGCAATCGCGGTTATTCCGTTATCCCTGGCCTGTGCGCCCTGGGGGCTGCTCGCCGGCTCCATGGCAATCGACGCGCAGTTCACGCCGCTGCAAGCCCAGGGTTTGTCCGCCATTGTCTTTGCCGGTGCCGCGCAACTGGTGGCGATCGGCATGGTCAAGAGTGGCGCGAGCCTGATATCCATTGTCCTGACCACGCTGCTGCTGACGTCCCAGCATTTGCTGTATGGCATGCACATGCGCCCGACACTCTCGGCGCTCAATACACGCTGGCGCATCAGCCTGGGGTTTCTGTTGACCGACGAGTTCTTCGCCTTGGTCAACCACTATGACCGTGAAACGTTCAACCGCTGGTATGCCCTGGGCGTCGGCCTGACGTTTTACATTGCCTGGAACCTGTTTACCCTGGCCGGCATCGTGCTCGGCAAAAGCATCCCCGGGCTTGATCAACTGGGGTTGGAGTTTTCCATCGCGGCCACCTTCATTGCCTTGATCACCCCAGTGGTGCGCGACGTACCGACGGTGGTCTGCGTGGCGATCTCGCTGTTGTGCTCGGTAGGGTTGAGCTTTTTGCGCTGGGAGTCGGCGGTGGTGGTCTCGGGCTTGCTGGGCATGAGTGCAGGCTATGCGTGCAAGCGGCTGGGGGTAGGGCAGGCATGATCTACTTGATGATAGTCGCCATGGGCCTGGTGGTATTTTTCAACCGTTACCTGTTTATCGAGCCGCGTCTGCCGGTGCGCCTTAATCGCGGCGCCCGAGAGTTCCTCGGGTTTGCGGTGCCGGGCATGCTCACGGCGATTTGCGGGCCGATCATTTTTCTCGCCGATCACCGGCTCAACCTGAGCCCGACCAACCCTTATCTGCTCGCGGGTATCTGCGCGGTGGCGCTGATGTTCTGGACGCGCAGCGTGCTGATCACGGTGTTGCTGAGCATGGCGCTGTTCTATCTGTTTCGTTGGTACTTCTGAAGCGCAGGCGAAAAAATGCCCGCGGGAGGGCGGGCAGAAGGAAGACTTCTTAAAAATGAGCCAGGCAACTATAGATGGCGCATTGTGCTTTTACCGTGAAACAAAGTTCATGTGCGCGTCAGTTAAGCCTGCGGCGGTGGTACAGTCGCGGTTTTTCCATGGAGGCGATGGCATGCGTAAGGTAGTAATGGGCGTCATGATGGCGGCGGCGCTGTCCGGTTGCGCCGGCACGAAGATGAAAGAGGCGCGTGCAGGCCAGCCCTATAAAACCCTGGCTTCGGACAAGGCCCCGTTGGTAGTTGCCCAATGCGTGCAGTTCGGCTGGCAGGACGAGGCGGTGTTCGGCGTGGACGCCGGAGGCTTCAAGGAACCGTTGGAGTCAGATGGTTTCACGGTGTACACCACTGACGGTGCCTACTTTGTAGACGTGCGCGCCGCGGGTGCCGGCTCTACCGTCAAGTATTACGCAGCCGAAGACACGATGCCTGCCAAGCGTCGCCAGGCCGCCCTCGCGACCTGCCTGTAGTCCGTTGCTTTAGAATTATTCAGAAATGCCTGGCGCGACAGGCGCCGAGCATTGGCTTATTATTCATCCGCTCGCTCGACGTGATGGCTCTTTACCGGTACACGGATGTCGAGGCCTAAACGTCGGGCGGGCCTCTTTGCTCGTTATCGCGGCATGTAGCCCAAGTGCCAGCGCCGGGGAATCCTCAGCGATACCAGGCCCAGTAATATGGCCAATGCACCGCTGACCAGCAGCGCCTTCAGCCCCCATTGGTGCTCCAGCACCGCGCCGATCACCGCCCCCACAAACATCCCGGCCCACGGGATCAACTGTACCCGCCACCCGTTGCGTCGTTCGCCCAGCATCCAGCGGCCCAGCCCACGACCAAAGCGTGACAGTGCCCCCGTCACATAGGTCAGCCCCACGGGCAGGCCATTGACCTCTTCCACGGCTGCATTGAGCATGCCCATGGCGGTGATCGCTGCCAGCAAGGCAGGCAAGGTATCGGCGAAAGGCCATAAGCCGGCGCCGCTCAACAGCACGGCGATACACAACAGCAAGGGCAGGGCATGCCGACGGCCCAGGCGGCTGACCACGACACCCAAGGCGTTGCCGATGACGAACGTGGCGATCAACAACAGCAGGCGCCCGATCAGGCCCAGATCACCGGCGCCCATCGCCACGGCCAGGCGGGTGGTGTTGCCGCTCATGAATGACACGAAGTCCCCGCTGGCCATGAAGCCGATGGCATCGGTCATACCGGCCAGCACCGAAAGGCTGGCCACCAGCAACAAGCCGACCCGGCCACGCCAGCGTTGGCGGTGGGCCAGCGCGGCATTGGCGTAGGACGTGCGGGACGAAGGCAGCATGGAGCGGGCTCCTCGATGAGATTATTCGGCCACTACCGTAAGAGGCTTTGCGGGTTGGCGCAATGACCTCAGACAGATTCCAGTCGCCAGCCCGCCGGATGCCAGTCCAACCGATGGGTCGGCCTGAGCGCCTGTACAAACGCCTCGTCATGCGACACCACCAACATGGCCCCGGTAAAGCCGCGCAGCGCCTGCTCAAAAGCGAGCACCGATTCCAGGTCCAGATGGTTGGTGGGCTCGTCCAGCAACAACAGTTGCGCCGGGATTTCGCGCCACAAGGCAATCGCCATTGCAGCTTTCAACCGCTCGCCGCCACTTAACTGGCCGGTAGGCTGGGTGACGCGCTGCGCATCCAGTTGCAGCAAGGCCAGGCGTGTGCGCAGTTCGGCTTCGGCCAGCGGCGTGTCGAGCAGGTTCAGCTGTTCGACGATGGAGCGTCGGTCGTCCAGTAGCGCCAGATGCTGGTCGATATACGCGTGGGTGACGTGCACGGCACATTCGCCGCCGACCGCCCGCCAGTGCCCCGCAAGCAGTTTGAGCAGGGTGGATTTGCCGCAACCGTTCGGCCCGCGTACCGCCACGCGCACAGGCCCCATCAGGTTCAACGTGACGTAGGTAGAAGACTGCTGCGCATCGAGCCACGGCAATTGGGCCTGTTCGAGCGTCACCACATGTCGACCATTGGGCAGCCTTGAACCGGGCAGGGCGAGCAGAGTGGGCGTCTCGTCCACGACGCGTTCGTAGGCTTGGCGCACCTGCTGGTCGAGTTGGTGTTTATGCGCGTGGTGGGCGCTGCGTACGGTACTGACGATTTCCGTGGCGGCGCCTTTCCAGCGGGCCTTGGTGAACCGGTCAACGTTGGCGGTTTCTGCGTGTTTGCGCGCGCGGGCGGCATTGCGTTGCAGGCTGTCGTGATCCTTTTGCAGGCGCTTGCGTTCGCGGCTACGTTCAAGCCTGGCGTGCTCCAGGGCTGCAACCGCTGCGTGTTGTTCAGTGTCGCGTTGCTGGCGGTAAGCATCGTAGTTGCCGCCATAGACGCGCATGCCCAGCGGGGAAAGCTCGACGATGCGCCCCAAGGTGTTGAGCAACTGTCGATCATGGCTGACGACGACCAGGCCACCACGCCACTGGCCCAGGATGCGCAGCAGCCAGTCGCGGCCCAGGCTGTCGAGGTGGTTGGTGGGCTCATCCAATACCAGCAAATCCGGAGCGGCCAACAGCGCGCCGATCACTGCGACGCGGGCCAGTTGGCCGCCACTCAGTTGAGCGGCCGGCGTATCGAAGCCCAGCGCTTGCAAGCCCGCCCCATCCAGCGCCGCACGCAGGCGTTCGGCCAGGTCCCAGCGTTCATCAATCCGCTCGAAGTCATCGGCGCGGGCCTCACCCGATGCCATACGCTCAAGCGCGGCCAAGCCTTCGGCGGTGCGGGTGACCTGGGCAATGTTTTCACCGGGTTGGACGCTCAGGCTCTGCGCGACATAGGCCACACGGGCATTGCCGTCGAGTGTGCCGGAGGAGGGCTGGAGCACACCGGCGATCAGCTTGGCGAGGACACTTTTGCCACGGCCATTACGCCCGACAATCCCGGTCGGCGTGTGATCGATGGACAGGTTGATAGCTTCCAGCAAGGTATCGCCATTGGCGAACTGGAAAGACACGTGTTGCAGGGAAACGAGTACGGGCAGCCGGTTGACGTCAGTCATCAGCACCTCCAAAAAAATGTCGAACAGGCCAACAAGCGCGCCAGGCGGCTCGTTGCAGATACATTTTGGAAGGCTTAGTGGTTCACGTCGGCGGTCATCCCGTAAATCAGAAGGGGGGCAAAGGCTAACCTGCCTTGGCGTTCTTAGGCAAGTCGGCGGCCAATTGCTCTAGAAACATCGCCAGGGCGACCTCTTCCGCTTTCAGGCCCTGGCGCACCCGAGGCTTGGGCAGTTTGGACAGTTCGCCCAGGCTGAAATGCTCCAGTACCGCCGGGTGGATGTAGCACTTGCGGCACACCGCCGGCGTGTTGCCCAACTGCTTGGCCACACTCTTGACCATGGCCACCACATGCCGCTTGGCGTCGGATTCCGGCTGCCATTCCAGATCACGCAGCACCGCCAACGCAAGGGCGGTGCCGGCCCAGGTGCGATAGTCCTTGGCGGTAAAGTCGGCGCCGGTGAGGCTGTGCAGGTAGGCGTTGACGTCGTGGGAACTGACGGTATGGCGCTCACCGTCTGCATCCAGATACTGAAACAGGTTTTGCCCCGGCAGCTCCATGCAACGCTTGACCACTGTGGCCAGGCGCTTGTCCCTGACACTGACTTGATGCTCGACACCGCTTTTGCCCCGGAACTGGAACTGGATTTCGCTGCCCTTGATGTCCACATGACGATTACGCAGGGTAGTCAGCCCGTAGGACTTGTTGTCCCGCGCATACTGCGTATTGCCCACGCGGATCAGCGTGGCGTCCAGCAGCATGACCACGGTGGCCAGGACTTTTTCGCGGGTGAAACCGGGTTCGGCGATCTGTGCCTCCAACTGTTTGCGCAGCTTGGGCAGGGCCTTGCCGAACTCTTGCAGCCGAGCGTATTTGTCACTGTCGCGCACTTCGCGCCAGCGGGGGTGATACCGGTATTGCTTGCGGCCACGGGCATCCCGTCCGGTTGCCTGCAAGTGACCACGCGGATCGGCGCAGATCCACACATCGGTATAGGCGGGCGGTACGGCGAGGGCATTCAGGCGCTTGATTTCATCGGCATCGGTGATGCGCTTGCCCTGCACATCGAAATACTGGAACTTGCCCCGCAGCGTTTTACGGCGGATGCCGGGCTGGCTGTCGTCAACGTAATGCAGGTCGCGGGGTAGATCGGCGGGCAGCGCAGAGTCGGGCATGGTGCAGGTTCCTTGGCAACGGATCAGGCCGGTATGTCTGATTGACCGCGGCCCTGTGCGGTGGTGCCAAAAACTTGTGCGGAGGCCGCTCAGGCCAATACCGCCACCGCCTTGATCTGTGCCCACAGTGTCTGGCCAGGGCGCAGTTGCAGCTGGTCGCGGGAGAATCGCGTGATGCGCGCCAGCAAGGGCGTACCCCCGGCGTCCAGGCGCACCAGCACATGGGCGCTGTTATCCGCTCCAATCGTCTGGGTGACCGTCACGGGCAAGCGGTTGAGGATACTGCTGTGTTCTTCGGCTTGCAGGCTGAGGCTCACGTCCCGCGCCTGCACCTTGATACGCAGCTGTTTGCCCGGTGCCAGCGGTGCATGGGCGACGCGCATCGACAGCGCGCTGTCGGGAAGTTGCAGCGTGAGCAACTGGTAGTGCGCGTCATACGCGCTGACGGCGCCATTGATGACCACACCGGCGTCATCGCCCAGGGCCATGGGCAAATCGAGTCGTGCCAGGGTTTCACCGATAGGGCCGCTGGCCAGCGCCTTGCCGTCGCTGAGCAGCACGAGGTGGTCAGCCAACCGCGCGACTTCATCCTGGGCGTGGCTGACATAGAGCAGCGGAATCTCCAACTCATCGTGCAGGCGTTCGAGGTACGGCAGGATTTCATTTTTGCGCTGGCTGTCCAGGGCTGCCAGCGGCTCATCCATCAATAACAATTGCGGGCTGGTCAGCAACGCACGGGCGATGCCGATGCGCTGGCGCTCGCCGCCGGACAAGTGCTGCGGGTGGCGGTCGAGCAGATGGCCGATACCCAGCAGTTCGGTGGCGTGGGCCATATCCACCCGGCGCAGCGCACGTGGGATGCGCTTGAGGCCGAACTCCAGGTTGGCGCGCACCGACAAATGCGGGAACAGGCTGGCCTCCTGGAACACATAGCCGATGGCGCGTTTATGCGGTGGCACAAACACGCCCTTGCGGCTGTCCTGCCAGACCTCATCGTTGATCCGGATAAACCCGTCTGCGGCCCGTTCCAGCCCGGCGATGCAGCGCAAACAGGTGGTCTTGCCGGAACCGGAGTGCCCGTATAACGCCGTGACGCCACGGCCAGGCAGATGCAGGTCCACATCCAGGGCAAAAGCCGAATAAGCCAGTTGCAGGCGTACCTCCATCATCGCGATCAGCTCCAGCCCATCTTGGTTTTACGGCTGGAGTAGAGCGCCAGCAATACCAGGAATGCGAAGACCACCATGGCGCCGGCCAGCCAATGGGCCTGGGCGTATTCCATCGCTTCGACGTGGTCGTAGATCTGGACCGAAACCACGCGGGTTTTATCGGGGATATTGCCGCCGATCATCAACACCACGCCAAATTCACCGACGGTGTGGGCAAAACCGAGAATCGAGGCGGTGATAAACCCTGGGCGCGCCAGCGGCAGGATCACCGTGAAGAAGGTGTCCCAGGGGTTGGCCCGCAAGGTCGCGGCGACCTCGAGTGGGCGAGTGCCAATGGCGGAGAACGCGTTTTGCAACGGCTGCACCACGAATGGCATGGAGTAGATCACTGAGCCGAGCACCAGCCCGGCGAAGCTGAAGGTCAGGGTGCCCAGGCCCAGCCATTCGGTGAACTGGCCCACATAGCCGTTCGGGCCCAGGGCCAGCAGCAGGTAAAAACCGATCACCGTCGGCGGCAGCACCAACGGCAGCGCCACAACCGCACCAATGGGGCCGCGCCACCAGGATTGGGTGCGCGACAGCCATAGAGCGATCGGAGTGCCGATAATCAGCAGGATCACCGTGGTCAGCGACGCCAGCTTTAGGGTCAACCCGATAGCGGAAAAATCGGCACTCGACAGAGGCATGCAGTTAGAGCTCGTAACCGTAGGACTTGATCACCGCAGCCGCTTTCGCGCCTTTGAGGTATTCGACGAGGGCTTTGGCAGCGGCGCTGTCCTTGCCTTTGTTGAGAATCACCGCATCTTGTTTGATCGGGTCATGCAGGGAGGCCGGAACGATCCACGCCGAACCGCTGGTGACTTTGCCGTCTTTGTAGATCTGCGACAGCGCGACAAAACCCAGTTCGGCATTGCCGGTCGACACGAACTGGTAGGCCTGGGTGATGTTCTGGCCTTCGACGAGTTTGTCCTTGACCTTGTCGGTCAAGCCTTCCTTGGCCAGCACTTGGGTGGCGGCCAGGCCGTAGGGAGCGGTTTTCGGGTTGGCCATGGACAGGTGCTTGAACGCGTTCTGCTTCAGCACATCGCCGTTGGCGTCCACGTAGCCAGCTTTGGCCGACCACAGGGCCAGGGTGCCGACGGCGTAGGTGAAGCGTGAACCCTTGACGGTGTCGCCTTCGGTTTCGAGTTTTTGCGGGGTGGTATCGTCGGCGCTCAGGAACACCTCGAACGGCGCGCCGTTCTTGATCTGCGTGTAGAACTGGCCGGTGGCGCCATAGGCGGCGACCAGTTTGTGGCCGGTGTCTTTCTCGAAGTCGGCGGCGATCGCCTGGATCGGTGCAGTGAAGTTGGCGGCCACCGCCACTTGCACTTCGTCAGCGTGAGCGGTGCTGAACGCCATGGCGGCGACAAGGGGGGCCAGGCGAGAGGCGCGGATCATCATGAAGCAGCTCCTTGGGTAGTACGGCGAGTCTCAGATAGAAGGCGTTACCGCTATGTAGGGGAATATATAGCGGTTAGCCATCGCCGGTACAGTGCAAAGTCGCCTCGGGGGTCAGTTCCTCTGGAGTCTGGCCAGCGCCTGCTCGGCCAATTCGCGCGTCAGCGCATAACTGGACATCTCTTTGCCCAGGCGCAATGCCTGGCCGGACCACAGGTTGCTGAAACCCGCTTCATCCTTGGCCTTGAGCGGCATCAAGGCGCCGCCGGCCCTGGGGAATGCCGGAGCCGCCGGGTTGATCGCCCCCAGCTCGCGCATCACCCGGTTGACGATGCCGCGCGCCGGGCGGCCGGTGAACAGGTTGGTCAGCGCCGTTTCACTGGCTTGGGCAATGCGCAGTGCATGGTGATGGGACGCGCTGACGTTGGCTTCGGGGGTGAACAGGTACGCGGTGCCAATCTGCACCGCCGCAGCGCCCAGCGCGAACGCTGCCACGATACCGCGCGCATCACCAATGCCACCGGCGGCAATCACGGGCACCTTCACGGCGTCGACGATCTGCGGGACCAGGGCCATCAGGCCGATCTGGGTATTGAGGTCGTCACTGAGAAACAAACCACGGTGCCCACCGGCTTCCACACCCATGGCAATGATCGCATCGCAACCATGTTGTTCCAGCCATATGGCTTCCTCTACCGTGGTGGCCGAAGAAAGCACCTTGGCACCGGTAGCTTTTACGCGGTCAAGCAAGCGCTTTTCCGGCAGGCCGAAGTGGAAGCTGACCACTTCCGGGCGGAACTCTTCGACCACTTCGCAGGCAGCCTCATTAAAAGGGGAGCGATTGGACTCCGGGGTGGGGGCATCGAAGTCGGCGCCCAGCTCACGGTAATAAGGCTCCAGCAGCGCCTTCCAGCGGCGGTCACGCGCCTCATCGGCCGCGGGTGGTTGATGGCAGAAGAAATTGACATTGATGGGCCGTACGTCGGCTTGACGAAGCGTGGTCAAGGCTTCGCGCAATTGTTCCAGGCTCAGCGCTGCAGCAGGCATCGAGCCCAGCGCGCCGGCCTGGCTGGCGGCGATCACCATTGCGGTGGTGGTACCCACGGCCATCGGGGCTTGAATGATGGGCACGTCGATGCCCAGCAGGTCGAGAATGCGCGTGTCTGGCCAGGTGCTCATGGGACGTGTCTCCAGCGTGAGTAAGACGTTGCGCTGTTTTAGCAGGGCCCTTGGCACTCGGCCAGTCTGTTTTATTCACTGGACGTCAGGGGTATTTCATGAAGGGGACACGCAGCGGTTTCCCGCTCCAGCAACTGCCGCTTGCGCTCCACGCCCCAACGGTAGCCCGACAGCTCGCCGTTGCTGCGGACCACGCGATGGCAAGGGATTGCCACCGCGAGGCTGTTGGCGCCGCAGGCCTGGGCCACCGCACGAAAAGACTTGGGCGCGCCGATGCGTTCGGCAATCTGCGCGTAGCTGGCGGTGGCGCCCACCGGAATTTCGCGCAGCGCTTGCCATACCCGCTCCTGGAACGCAGTGCCGCGCAGGTCCAGCGGCAGATCCAGGCCTACGGCCGGCGCTTCGATGAAGCCCACGACTTGGGCGATCAATTGTTCGAACTCACGATCCGCGCCGACGAGTTCGGCCTTGGGGAACTGGTCCTGCAGATCACGCACCAGCTTGTCCGGATCGTCACCCAATAAAATGGCGCACACCCCTCGCTGGCTCTGCGCTACCAGCACGGCTCCGAGTGCACATTGGCCAACGGCAAAATGGATGGTGCTGTTGGTGCCTCCGGCTTTGAAGTCGCGCGGGGTCATGCCAAGCAGTTGGTCGGCCGCCTCATAGAAGCGGCTGCTGGAGTTGAAGCCGGCGTCGTACAAGGCATCGGTCACCGAGTGCTGGCCTTTCAAACCGTCGCGAACCTTGCGCGAGCGCAACGCGCTGGCGTAGCCCTTGGGCGTCAGGCCGGTGGCCGCCTTGAACACGCGATGAAAATGGAATGAACTCAACCCGGCCTGGCTGGCGAGCGCTTCCAGGCTGGGAGGTGTTTCGGCCTGTTCGATTTGCCGGCATGCGGCGGCGACGAGTTGCCCATGGTGGGCGGCCAATTGGGTCTGGTCAGCGCAGGCGCGTTTGCTGGGGCGGTAGCCGGCGGCTTCGGCGAGGGCAGGGCTGTCGAAGAATTCGATATTTTCCGGGCGCGGCAGGCGCGAAGCACTGCTGGGGCGGCAGTACACCCCGGTGGTTTTCACGCCGTAGACAAACAGCGTGTCGGCCTTGGCGTCGCGGGCAACAATGGCCGCCCAGCGGGGGTCTTGTTCGTTGTTCATGACCTGCACTCTTGATGATTCACGGGCAGCTTAGCGGCGTAGATCGAGCTCGACACTCTCAAACTTGCGGTCAAATCAGCCGGCGGTGCGAAAGGTCAGGTTGATCCGCTGCGGGCCCATCACCGAGTGCACGCCCTCTTTGATCGGCATCACCCCATGAAAGCGCAAGCGATCGACGCCGCCCCAGACCACCACATCACCGTGGAACAGCGAGACTTTTTGGGGCTTGTCGCCGCGTTCATGGCCGCCGAACAGAAAAATCGCCGGCAGCCCCAGGGACACTGAAACGACGGGGGCGTTGTAACGACGCTCGTTCTTGTCCTGGTGCAAGGACATCTTGGCTCCGGGCACATATCGGTTGATCAGGCACGCGTCGGGTGCGAAGTCGGGGAAGCCGGCCTCCGTTGCTGCCAGGGTGGCCAGTTCGTGCAAGGCATCCGGCATCGCCGGCCACGGGGTTTGGCTGCGCGGGTCGACGGGGCTGTAGCGGTAGCCGCTGCTGTCGGTGGTCCAGCCCAGCTCACCACAACTGCTCAAGGCCGCCGACATGGTAAAGCCGCCGGGCGTTACCATTTTACGAAACGGCGACTGCGCCAATATCCGACGCAGCTCAGGCAGCAGACGCTCAACCCAGGGTAGGGCGTAGCCCCTGAGCACATAGGATTCTGCGCCAATTTGTTCGCGTCCCCTGGGTTGTTGCAGGGCGTCATCGGCGAACAAGTCGGCAGTCATGGCTTACAGCGCCTTGCTCACCGTGATGTCGGTGATGACATCGCCGGCATCATGGATTTTCGCCAGGGCTTGCTTGGCTTCTTCCACGCTGTTGCTGTGCAGTTGCGCGAACTCGAAGCGACGTTCGCCGTTGAGCTTGTACTTGATGACGTATTTGGTCGTGGTGGTCACAGCTTTTTCCTGTCGGTTATCCGGATCAGCTCAGTTTGGAGCTGGTACGACGAACGATGCGAATCTTGTGGGACAGCGCGGGTTTACGGGTCACGCTGATGGCGCGGCGCGTGACTACATCCAGGGTGATGTTCCAGAAGCCGGTGCTGGGCGCGGTGATTTTCGCCGGGAATTTGTCAAACGCACCGCCGTGGTAGGTGTGGCGGCCGCCATTCTTGAAGCTGCGAAAATTGGCGTCGCTCATCAGGCGGATATTGCAAGTCTGCGAGCATTCGATGACGACAATGTCTCCCTCGTTGAGGTGCTCGCGCTGATGAATGAATTTCATGGGGGTCTCCAGAAGGGCTTTTTCTGAAAAATCAGAATGATACGTAGGTTAAGATAGAGTTTATCAGCCCCAGCGCGTTTATTATCGGGCCGTCGTCGACGACTTCGACAATTTAAAACAGTTATTTACCGAGTTTTTAGGGGTAAATCCTACTTTGGTGGGAGAAAATTCCTATATCCGCTGTCAGTAGGGTCTTTATCGGAGGTTTAAGTATGAAATGGAGTGTGTTGGTTTTGGCCCTGGCGCTGGGTGGGTGTGCTTCGGTTGCGGATATCAAGCAGACCCCGCCCACCTTGGTCGTCATTTCAGGGAAAAAACCACCGGAATATGCTGCCTGTGTCGTGCGTAAACTCGCAGCCACTCGCCGGCCGCCGCAGATTGAACCGCACAAGGATGGCGTGCAGGTCATTGTGCCGCAGAAATTCTCCTCGGATCCTTCGGCGATCTTCGAGATTGAAGAGCGTTCCAGCGGCAGCAGCATCAAGCTTTATGAAAGCATGTCCAATGTGCCGATCCGCCCAGGCGATATCAAGAAAGCCGGGGAGGATTGCATTTCCGGCTGAGCCGCCGCTTGCTCAAACACTTGAACCCGATAAGAAAAGCCTGGTGCTGCTGTTGCTGCACCAGGCTTTTTTTTGCAGATGAATAAATTTTCATACTACTGCGCACATACGTCCTATCGACGATTGCGGTCGCTTCTTACGCTTGCTGGCGCTGAACCTCCTAAATCGTCAAGGGCATCTTTATGACTTTTTCATTCAAGCAACTTCTTCTGCCGGTCGTCCTCGGGATGGCGGTATCCCTTTCCGCTCAGGCTTCCACCGGCCCTGCGGTCGGAGCCCAGTACGACACCAGCCATGTCTATGTAACGCCGGGCGATGTGGATCGTTTTGTGAAAAGCTTTGTGGCCACCTTCGGCGGCCAAAGCACCCCGCAGGTCGTGGTAAACGTGCTGCCCGTCCCCAGCAGTACGACTTCACAACTGGTGCAGACACCCGTCGGCACCGTGTCGCTGTTTGGTTTCACCACGCCGGTTCCTTACCCCTTTGGCGCCGAGCGTAACGGCTATCTCGTCAAGGATATGGATGTCGCTCTCGCCGAAGCAAAGAAACACGGCGCGGACGTGATCGTGCACGACTTTCCCGATCCGATCGGTCGCGACGCCGTGGTGCAATGGCCCGGTGGCGTGACGATGCAGCTTTACTGGCATAGCAAGGCACCCAATTACGCTGCGTTTCAGAGCATTCCTGAAAACCGGGTATATCTCTCCGAGCAACGCGCCGATGCCTTTATCAAAAGTTTCACGGGTTTCTCTCATGGCAAAGTCGTGGCGGATGAAAAACATCTCGACGGTGCGGTGGTCGGGGAGCCCGGCAAGACGATCCGCCGCGTAAAGCTTGAATCCGATTTCGGCAAGATGGTGATGTTCGTCACCGACGGGCACCTGCCTTACCCGTACGGCCGTGAAACGACCGGTTATGAGGTGAAGGATCTGGCGGCCACGCTCGCGAAGGCCAAGGACTCCGGTGCCCAACTGTTGATAGAACCCAAGGCGGAGCCTGATCGCCAATCCGCCGTGGTGGAGTTCCCCGGTGGTTACGTTGCTGAAATACACCAGTCGCTCGCGAAGAAGTAACGTATGAACAGCCGTCCTTCGCATAGCGTGTATGCCTGGGTTCTGGCCGTGCTGTGGCCGCTGGGGGTTTCCAGCGGCTACGGCGCCGAGCCGCCTGAACGTCCTGTGCTTAAAACCAACCGTTGGCAGGAGGACTGGTCGGTCCTTCAAAACCCTGCGTTGAGAACCGAGCCGTTAGACGGTCTCAAATACCTGTCGCTGTCGGATACGGACCTGCAGCGTTATCTATCGTTCGGCTTGACGCTGCGGGAGCGGTTTGAACTCAATGACGCCAATGGCTTTGGTATCGGTAACCGCAAGCGTGACTCGTGGTTGATTCAGCGACTGCAGGTGCATGCCGATTTGCATTTGAACGAACATTGGCGTGTGTTTACCGAGTTGGAAGATGCCCGCGCCTTCGATAAGACAACCATCGGCGGGGCAGACCAGAACCGTCTGGATATGCGCTTGGCCTTTGTCGAGTACGTTGACAAGACGCCTGATCACACCTTCAAGGCGCGGGTGGGGCGGCAGGATTTTGCCTTTGACTTGCAGCGCTTTATTTCTTCGCGTGACGGTCCGAACGTTCGGCAGTCGTTTGATGCCGTATGGGCCGACTGGGAGACAAGCGACTGGCGCTTCATTGGCCTGGCCAGCCACCCCGTCCAGTACCTGGATGGCCGCCACTTCGATGACAAGTCCAACGCCGATGTGGCGTTTCATATGCTCCGGGTTGAGCGCCAGCTCGACAACAAGAATGAGCTTTCGGCCTACTACGGGTTGTACGAACAACGCCAGGCAAGTTATCTCGACGCGCAAGGTGACGAGACCCGGCACCTGTTCGATGCCCGCACCGCCGGTACCGAAGGGGCGTACGACTGGGACGTGGAAGCGATGGTTCAAACCGGTACGGTCGGTTCCAAGGACATCCGCGCCTGGGGCGGCGGTAGCCGTTTCGGCTACACCTTGCAGTCTGTGCCCTGGGCGCCACGGCTCGGGCTGCAGTTCGATGCCGCTTCCGGTGACCGTCACGCCGGCGATGGCACCCTCGGCACGTTCAACCCTCTATTCCCGAATGGCTACTACTTCTCGCTGGCCGGTTACACCGGCTATAGCAACCTTATCCACGTCAAGCCGTCTGTAACGATACGGCCGATTTCCGACCTGTCTATCCAGACCGCTGTGGGCATGCTCTGGCGCCAAACGACTGAGGATGCGGTGTACACCCAACCGAATCTGCCGGTAGCCGGAACGGCGGGGCGCGGTGGGCGCTGGACGGGTTACTACGACCAAGTGCGTATGGACTATGCATTCAATCGCAACCTGTCGGGTGCAGTTGAAGCGGTTCATTATGCAGTGGGCGATACGTTGCGCAATGCGGGAGGTGACGACAGCAACTACTTGGGCGTGGAGCTCAAATTCATGTGGTAGCCACACACTTTCCGGCAGTGTCGAACGCGGCAGGCGTGCTGATCGGGCAGGGCATCCGTTAAACTGGCGGGCAATCAACGCAAGAATGCCGCTCAAGCCCTTGGGCCTGCGCGGCATTTGTCTTTTTTGGAAAGCCTGTCATGAAGCGTGAACACGTCAAGGCCCGCTACGCCGAGGGCCAGATTTCGGCTACCCACGTTATCCAGAACCCTGCCGACCTGGGTGAGTGGATTGTGTTCTTCAAGAAAAGCGGGGGGCGCAGTTACTTCCTGGTCGATGAACAGGATGAAGTCGAGTCATTCCCGCGACTGGATGACCTGATCGAGATATTGCGCGGTTTGGGCATCAAGTTCGCCGAAGTTCACCTGTAGTCGCGCCGCTTATTTGCACACGACCACGACGCTGCGGCTTTTGAAGTTGCCCACGTCTTTGCCCAGGGTCTTGTCGCTTTCGTTCAAGGAAGGCGTGCCTTCGGTGCCGACGATGCGGTAACCGGTGCCTGCGCAGGAGGCGTCCGCTTTCTCGTAACAACTGGCCCAGGAGTTGGCCTCGCCCGAACAATCGATGGTCAAGCCTTGTTCGCCGTTTTTCAGGTAGGTATCGGAGGTGGTCGTACAGCCGGCCAGCGCCAGTACCGCAATCAGTGCCAGGAATTTGTTCATAGTGGGGTCGTCGTCGAGGGTGTTGGAGGAGCGCTGACACTGTCGTGGGGCGTTGGCAGCAGATTATAGCTAACTGCCACCTAGGTACAGACAAACACAAAAAAAGCCCCGTTCAACGGGGCTTTGTGTGCAAGTAGGCGAGGCTTACTTGCCCTTCGGCTTTTTGCTCGACGCGTGACCGGCCTCATCCACAAACACTTCGGCAACCTGGATCGCTTCGCGCTCGGTCGCAAATGTACCGGCGACGCTGTCGCCATGGAAGTTGATCAGGTGCCAGCCGTCTGCTCGCTGGGTGATCAGATAGCCGTTAACGCCTTTTGGTTCTGACATCTATGTCTCTCGTATTCGGGTTCAAGGGCGCCATCATAGCGCCAAATGCTGCCGTCCAGCGCAAGTTGTTGCAGGTCAGTGCCCAGTGTCGAAAAGCGTGCTAAAAAGGTTGCAGCGCCTCGAAAAGTGGGCGCGTTGGCTGTTTTAGTGTGCTGTTGGTGAAGCTCTTCGTAGGATTAGCGGAACTTACGTCGACATTTTTTCTCTTAGATGACATCGCAACGCCAGCAGGACCCATTGTAAGGTGGCTGCGGCCTGATTAGACTGCGCCGAATTCCGTACGCATAGCCCTTTGTAAGGACTCATATGATCAAGAAATGCTTGTTCCCAGCAGCCGGTTACGGCACTCGCTTCCTGCCAGCGACCAAAGCCATGCCCAAAGAGATGCTGCCGGTGGTGAACAAGCCACTGATTCAGTACGGCGTGGAAGAAGCACTGGATGCCGGCCTGAACGAAATCTCCATCGTGACCGGCCGTGGCAAGCGCGCGCTGGAAGACCACTTCGACATCAGCTACGAGCTGGAAAACCAGATCAAGGGCACCGACAAGGAAAAATACCTGGTTGGTATCCGTAAACTGCTCGACGAGTGCTCGTTCTCCTACACCCGTCAGACCCAGATGAAAGGCTTGGGTCACGCCATCCTGACCGGTCGCCCGCTGATTGGTGACGAACCTTTCGCCGTGGTACTGGCGGATGACCTGTGTGTGAACCTGGAAGGCGACGGCGTACTGACCCAGATGGTCAAGCTGTACCAGAAGTACCGTTGCACCATCGTTGCGGTCATGGAAGTGGATCCGGATCAAACCAACAAGTACGGCGTCATCGCCGGCGACGACATCGGTGATGGCCTGATCCGCGTACGTGACATGGTTGAAAAACCAGCACCGGAAGATGCTCCGTCGAACCTGGCGATTATTGGTCGTTATATCCTGACTCCGGATATCTTCAAGCTGATCGAAGAAACCGAGCCGGGCAAGGGTGGTGAGATCCAGATCACCGACGCCCTGTTGAAGCAAGCCAAAGACGGTTGCGTCATTGCCTACAAATTCAAAGGCCAGCGTTTTGACTGCGGTGGTGCCGAGGGTTATATCGAAGCAACCAACTTCTGCTACGAGCACTTCTACAAAACCGGCAAGGCTTACTGATTCACGCAAGCCCGCCCGTTTAAAGAGAAAGCCACCTTCGGGTGGCTTTTTCGTTTTTCAGCCCCATGTAAGTCGGTATGCTGATGTCCTGCCGAGGAGAGTGAAATGGCCTACGATTTTGACCTGTATGTAATTGGCGCCGGTTCCGGTGGCGTCCGCGCAGCACGTTTTGCTGCGGGTTTTGACGCCAAGGTGGCCGTCGCGGAAAGTCGCTACCTGGGCGGTACCTGCGTGAATGTCGGCTGTGTGCCGAAAAAGCTGCTGGTATACGGCGCGCATTTCGCCGAAGACTTTGAGCAGGCCAGTGGTTTCGGCTGGTCGCTGGGTGAAGCGAATTTTGACTGGGCGACCTTGATCGCCAACAAGGATCGTGAGATCAACCGCCTCAATGGCATCTATCGCAACCTGCTGGTCAACAGCGGCGTGACCTTGCATGAAGGGCATGCGCGCCTGGTGGACCCGCATCAGGTAGAGATCAATGGTGAGCGTTTCACCGCCAAACATATTCTGATCGCCACGGGCGGCTGGCCGCAGATTCCGGATATTCCCGGACGCGAGCACGCCATCGGCTCCAATGAAGCCTTTTTCCTCAAGGAGCTGCCCAAGCGCGTGCTGGTGGTAGGCGGGGGCTATATCGCCGTTGAATTCGCGGGCATTTTCCATGGCCTGGGCGCGCAGACCACGCTGCTTTATCGCGGCGACCTGTTCTTGCGTGGGTTTGATGGCGCGGTGCGCAAGCACCTGCAGGAAGAACTGACCAAGCGCGGCCTGGACCTGCAATTCAATGCCGACATCGAGCGCATCGACAAGCAAGCCGATGGCAGCCTCAAGGCCACGCTGAAAGATGGTCGCGTGTTGGAAGCCGATTGCGTGTTCTACGCCACCGGCCGCCGGCCGATGCTGGACAACCTGGGGTTGGAAAATACCGGCGTCCGCTTGGATGAGCGGGGTTTCGTCGAGGTGGACGAGCTGTACCAGACCGCCGAGCCTTCGATCCTGGCAATCGGCGATGTGATTGGTCGCGTGCAATTGACTCCGGTTGCCTTGGCCGAAGGCATGGCAGTGGCACGTCGACTGTTCAAGCCGGAGCAGTACCGTGCGGTGGATTACGCGATGATCCCGACCGCGGTGTTCAGCCTGCCGAATATCGGTACCGTCGGCCTGACCGAAGAAGAGGCGAAGAAGAACGGCCACAGGGTGCAGATCTTCGAAAGCCGCTTCCGGCCAATGAAATTGACGCTGACCGATTGCCAGGAGAAAACCCTGATGAAGCTGGTCGTCGACGCCGACACCGACAAAGTCCTGGGCTGTCACATGGTGGGGCCGGACGCCGGCGAGATCGTCCAGGGCCTGGCGATTGCGCTCAAGGCGGGCGCGACCAAACGGCATTTCGACGAGACCATCGGCGTGCACCCCACGGCGGCGGAAGAATTCGTCACCATGCGCACGCCTGTGGCGGATTGATCAGGCGTCGGGCGTTGCTTCGGTTGCCGCCGCAAGGGTGGCCGCCAACTGCAACGCCTCAATGCTGGCCTGGGCCTTGAGCAGGTCCAGTTCCAGGTTTTTTTGCGCGTGCTGACATTCACTGAGTGCCTGCTGGCGTGACTGGCTTTCCAGCAACGCAACCCGCAAGCGTTCTTGCAGCAGGGTGCGTTCGCTTTCGATCAGGCTGAGCTGTTCGCTCAGCTTGAGTTGCTGGGCCTGCTCCTGGCGGTTTTGCTCCTGCTGGGCGGCCAGCTCCTTCATCGTGACCCTGTGCTCGATCAGTAGCCGTTCATTGTCGCGATGCAGTTGAGTGATTTCATCCTGGCGCACCAGGGCGCTTTGCTGGGCCTGACGCAGTTCTGCCTGGAGTTGTTGCAGTTGGCCTTCATGGCGCCGCTGTTCCTGCTCACGCTGTTCCTTGACCGCGTTGCGGTAGTGCTCAAGGGCATCCCGGGCATGCAGGTGCTTATCTTCCAATGAGCGAATCTGCTCGTCCTTGTCGTTGAGCCTCAACTCGTAGTCGCTGCACGCCTGGCTGAGGCCCGCATTGCGGGTTTGTTCGGTCTGCAGGCTGGTGCTGGCGGTTTGCAGGGCGGCGCTTTCTTCGGCCAGGGCGGCACCCTGGATATCGAATTGTTGTTGAAGCTGGCTGTGCGCTTGCTCAAGGGTTTCCAGTTGGGTGAGCAGGGCGGCTTTGTGCTGTTCGAATTGCGCCTGGGCCAGGTCGATGGGCTCCTGGGCTTTCTCTTTAAGGCGTTGCGCCAGGCGTGCGACCAGTTCGCTCAGTTCATCATCCAGAGGGGCTTGGGTAATGGTCAGGCGGTTTTCGCTTTCATCCAGCTCTTTCAGATAGCGATGAATCGTGGTTTTCGAGCCGGTATTGCCCATCTCGATACGTACCGCATCAATGCTGGGGTTTTCGCCGCGGGCCAGGATGGCCAGGCGTGCCGTCTGCACAACTGCTTTGTTTATGCCGCCGCGAGCCATAGGGTCTCCGTCGATTTGATAATGTGGTACATGGTATGTATTTACGTACTATATCACGAACAAAACGTTGTTTAAATTCACGATTCAACAGATGGGATATTGGCGTATTATCCCGTGTGAATACCGTTTTGATCCCTGAAACGCGCCGCAGCAGTACAAGCAGTCGTCAAATAGGCACCTCATGAGCGATCTGGACCGTTACCTCAACGCCGCAACCCGCGATAACACGCGGCGCAGTTATCGTGCCGCCATCGAACACTTCGAAGTCAGCTGGGGTGGGTTCCTGCCGGCCACCAGCGACAGCGTCGCCCGGTACCTGGTGGCCCATGCCGGAGTGCTGGCGGTGAACACCTTGAAGCTGCGCCTCTCGGCGCTGGCGCAGTGGCATACCAGCCAGGGTTTTGCCGACCCCACCAAGGCGCCGGTGGTGCGCAAGGTGCTCAAAGGTATTCGCGCCGTGCATCCCGCGCGGGAAAAACAGGCCGAACCGTTGCAACTCAAGCAGCTTGAGCAGGTGATTGCCGCCCTTGAGGCCGAGGCGAAGCGGGCGAGCGAGGCTCAGGACCTGCCACGTTTACTGCGCGCCAAGCGCGACACGGCGCTGATCCTGCTCGGGTTCTGGCGCGGGTTTCGCAGCGATGAATTGTGTCGCCTGCAAATCCAGCACGTGCACGCGGTGCCGGGAGCGGGCATCAGCCTGTATCTGCCGCGCAGCAAGAGCGACCGGGAAAACCTTGGCAAGACCTACCAGACGCCGGCGTTGCTACGCCTGTGCCCGGTGCAGGCCTACAGTGAATGGCTGAGCGCCTCGGTCTTGGTGGCCGGCCCGGTGTTTCGGGGCATAGACCGCTGGGGCAACCTGGGCGAGGAGGGGCTGCACCCTAACAGTGTGATCCCGCTACTGCGCCAGGCCCTGGAACGTGCGGGCATTGCCGCCGACGCCTATACCAGCCACTCCTTGCGCCGGGGTTTCGCGACCTGGGCGCATCGCAGCGGTTGGGACTTGAAGTCATTGATGAGTTACGTCGGCTGGAGCGACATGAAATCGGCCATGCGCTATGTTGAGTCGACGCCCTTTCTCGGCATGACCTTGGCGACGTCAGCGTTGCTTTGAGATTTCTTCTATTGATATGGCCGCCTGATAGGCAAAAGCAATCGTCAGCATGAGGTTTGCCAATGAGCCATCGAACGAGAGAGTGGGTAGGATTCACTTCATCAACTTCTTAACCCCTGACGGAGAGTCAACGATGCCTATCATCAACAGCCAAGTAAAACCGTTCAAAGCCACCGCATTCAAAAACGGCAGCTTCGTAGATGTGACCGACGCTGACCTGAAAGGCAAATGGTCGGTAGTGTTCTTCTACCCAGCCGACTTCACCTTCGTTTGCCCAACCGAACTGGAAGACCTGGCCGACAACTACGCCGAATTCCAGAAGCTGGGCGTTGAGATCTACAGCGTCTCCACCGACACCCACTTTGCCCACGCTGCCTGGCACAACACTTCGCCAGCCATCGGCAAAATCCAGTACACCATGATCGGCGACCCAACCCTGACCATCTCGCGCAACTTCGACGTACTGATCGAAGAAGCCGGCCTGGCGGACCGCGGTACTTTCGTGATCAACCCGGAAGGTCAGATCAAGATCGTTGAACTGAACGACGGCGGTGTTGGCCGTGACGCTTCCGAGCTGCTGCGCAAAATCAAGGCGGCCCAGTACGTTGCTGCCCACCCAGGCGAAGTGTGCCCAGCCAAGTGGAAAGAAGGCGAGGCCACCCTGGCTCCGTCCCTGGACCTGGTCGGCAAGATCTAAGTCTGTGAAGTATCAAGGGCGGGTTTCCGCACCGACTCAGTAAGCTGCAACCGCCCCTCAAAACGCCCGGGCGAGATTCGCTCGGGCGTTTTTTTGTCTGCAATAAATCGAATTAATAGGAAATCGCCCGTATGTTGGACGCCAATCTTAAAGCTCAGTTGAAGTCATACCTGGAACGGGTCACCCAGCCGATCGAGATCGTCGCCTCCCTCGACGACGGCGCGAAATCCCAGGAAATGCTTGCTCTTTTGCAGGATGTAACCAGCCTCACTACGCTGATTACCCTGAAAACCGATGGCAATGATGCGCGCAAGCCGTCGTTCTCCATCAACCGCCCGGGTGCCGACATCAGCCTGCGTTTCGCCGGTATTCCGATGGGCCATGAATTCACTTCGTTGGTGCTGGCCCTGCTGCAAGTCGGTGGCCACCCGTCGAAGGCCAGTGTCGAAGTGATTGAACAGATCCGCGCCCTCAAAGGCGAGTTCAGCTTCGAGACTTACTTCTCGCTGTCCTGCCAGAACTGCCCGGACGTGGTCCAGGCGCTGAACCTGATGGCCGTGCTCAACCCGAACATCCGTCACGTCGCTATTGACGGTGCGCTGTTCCAGGCTGAGGTCGATGAACGCCAGATCATGGCGGTGCCCAGTGTCTACCTCAATGGGGTGAATTTTGGCCAAGGGCGCATGGGCCTGGAAGAGATCCTGGCCAAGCTCGACACCAGCGGCGCCGAAAAAGCTGCCGAGAAAATCAGCGCCAAAGACGCGTTTGATGTGCTGGTCGTCGGCGGCGGCCCAGCCGGTTCGTCCGCCGCCATCTACGCGGCCCGTAAAGGCATCCGTACGGGTGTGGCCGCTGAACGTTTCGGCGGGCAGGTACTGGATACCATGTCCATCGAGAACTTCATCTCGGTGCAGGAAACCGAAGGGCCGAAACTGGCAAGCGCGCTGGAAGCCCACGTGCGTCAGTACGACGTGGACATCATGAACCTGCAGCGCGCCAGCAGCTTGATCCCGGCGAAAACTGCCGGTGACTTGCACGAAATCCGTTTTGAAAGCGGTGCGGTCCTCAAGTCCAAGACCGTGATTCTGGCCACCGGTGCCCGCTGGCGTGAAATGGGCGTACCAGGCGAGCAGGAATACAAGGCCAAAGGCGTGTGCTTCTGCCCACACTGCGATGGCCCGTTGTTCAAAGGCAAGCGCGTGGCGGTGATCGGCGGCGGTAACTCCGGCGTTGAAGCGGCCATCGACCTGGCCGGCATCGTCAGCCATGTCACCTTGCTTGAGTTCGACAGCAAGCTGCGCGCCGACGCCGTGTTGCAACGCAAGCTTTACAGCCTGCCGAACGTTGACGTGATCACCAGCGCGCTGACCAGCGAAGTCAAAGGTGATGGCCAGAAAGTGACCGGCCTTGCGTACAAGGATCGCGACAGCGGTGAGTTCAAGACCATCGACCTGGAAGGTATCTTTGTGCAGATCGGCTTGCTGCCGAACACCGACTGGCTCAAAGGCACCGTGGAACTGACACCGCGTGGCGAGATCATCGTCGATGCTCGTGGCGAAACCTCACTGCCGGGCGTGTTCGCCGCCGGCGACGTGACCACTGTGCCGTACAAGCAGATCGTGATTGCGGTCGGCGAGGGCGCCAAGGCTTCACTGAGCGCGTTCGATCACCTGATCCGTACCTCCGCTCCGGCCTGAACCCTGGCGCATTAACGAAAAACCCCATGATTGCTCATGGGGTTTTTTATGCGTGAAAGCTTTACAGCGGCGCGGGTTGGATGATCTCGACCCAGTAGGCATCCGGGTCCTTGATGAAGGCCAGGCTCTTCATGCGGCCGTCGCTCAGGCGCTTCTGGAAATCACAGCCCAAGGCTTCGAAGCGTTCGCAGGCGGCGACGATATCCGGCACCGAGATGCAGATATGGCCAAAGCCACGTGGGTCGGTGTTGCCGTTGTGGTACGCAAAGTCGGCGTCGTTTTCGGTGCCATGGTTATGGGTCAGTTCCAGGATGCCGGGAATCGACTTCATCCACTGCGTGCGCTCAGCGGCGTCTGTCGGGATCTGGGCCTTGTCCACCAGGGCCAGGAAGTACAGGCTGAATTCGGCTTCCGGGAAGTCGCGTTTTTCAACCAGGGAGAAGCCCAGGACTCGGGTGTAGAAATCCAGCGACTTGGTAATGTCTTTGACCCGCAGCATCGTGTGGTTGAACACGAAGTTGGACGTGGCGGTGTCAGGTTGGGCGGTGACGCCTGGGAAAGTGTTCAGATCGTGCAGGCTCATGGGCCCTCCAGAAAAAAATGGGGCAAACTCGACTCCCGTTTGAGGTCAGCGGGGCCGAGCGGTTCCTTGGCTTGCGGCAAGCATCCCTGCAGCTGCGTCATGATACGCAAGCCATGCCCGGTGCGCCAAATGAAAAAGCCCGCGCGGGCCTTGCGACCTGCGGGCCTCAGGCTCAAACTTCAACGCTTGAATTCTGGATGTTTCTTGCAATGATCGCATTTCGTAAACCGCTGTTAGGTGCTGTGGGTTTTCTGTTGGGCAGCCCGTGGGTGCTGGCGGCTGATCCACAGGTTCATTGGCCCAGCGGCTGGCAGATCGAGGAGGTCGCACCCGATAGCGACGCGCCCGCCACTCCCCAGGCCGTGACCCGGCAGCGGGCGATCAAGAATGATGAAAATGGCTCGACCTTGATGGTGATGGAACTGACCGCTACGCCGATAGAGGCGGGCCATAAAGTTAATCTTCAAGGCGTGCTGCTGGAGATGCGTAAATCCATCCAGAAAGATTTTGCCCAGGGCGGCTATCAAAGCGTGTGCAGCAAAATGCACCCTACAACACTGAGTCGCCTGGACGCACTGGAGACTACTTGCGTGATTACCGAGAATGGACGGCACGTACTGTCGCAAACTTTAGTCGGCGCTGTTGATACCGACAAGGCGTATGTTTTTTCATTTGCCGGCCAGGCTCAGGTGTACGAGGCAAGCAAGGATGAGGTCAATTCGGTACGCGGTAGCCTGAAACTTTAAGCGCGCTGCACGCGCGACTTTGAACACAATGAAATCGTTGTTAAGTTCGCTTTCGAACGGTTAAGCAAAAAAAGCCCCGCATAAGCGGGGCTCTTTGTTAGTGCGCTTTGATCAGCCGCGCAGCCAGGAATCTACAGTGGCGGCGCCGTACTGTTCTTTCCAGGCTTTAAGGCCGCGGTGGTTGCCGCCTTTGGTTTCGATCAGCTCGCCGGTGTGCGGGTTGTGGTAGACCTTGACCACGCGTGCGCGGCGCTGTTTTGGTGCGGCAGCAGTAGTTGCAGTGCCTTTGTGAAAGTTCGGATCAAGGATGGCAATGATATCGCGCAGGCCTTTGCCGTAAGTCTTCATCAGCCCCTGGAGCTTTTCTTCGAATTCGATTTCTTTCTTCAGGCCAGCATCGTTCTTCAGGGATTCCAGCTGGGCGAGCTGCTCTTGAAGGGCTTTTTCTGCTGCGCGAAATTCGGCGAGTCTGGACAAAATCTGTACTCCAATAGTGTATTTGGCTGATATCGACTGAAGATAACGCTATAAGCCAAGAGTGTTGGCGACTCAAGAAACAAGCCTTCCTGCGAGTTCAACACAGGCAGGAAAAATTGTAGTAGTTAATGCATCACGAGTAAATCATGTCTTTTGCCTAAATAACATTCTTTCATTCTGGACTAGATGGCTAATCAATGGCTGCGCATCGATTTAATGAACTCTTCACCCGGTAGTGGTCTGCCGAACAGATAGCCTTGCAGAAAATCCACACCTTGTGCCGCCAGGTACTCACATTGCTCGGTCGTCTCCACCCCTTCGGCCACAATGCCCAGGTCGAGCTTGCCGGACAGTTCGATGATGCTGTCCAGAATGTGCCGTGAAAGTGCATCCTGGCCAATCATCGCGACGAAGCTCTGATCTATCTTCAAGTAGTCGACATTGAAGTTGCGCAAATAACCCAGGCTGGAATGGCCAGTGCCGAAGTCATCAATGGCAATCATCACCCCCAGTTCATGCAACGCCTCG
Source organism: Pseudomonas sp. ICBG1301 (assembly GCF_016918385.1). Classification (NCBI taxonomy): domain Bacteria; kingdom Pseudomonadati; phylum Pseudomonadota; class Gammaproteobacteria; order Pseudomonadales; family Pseudomonadaceae; genus Pseudomonas; species Pseudomonas sp. ICBG1301. The sequence goes on along the minus strand of NZ_JAEKGB010000002.1, from coordinate 558,044 downwards.
AACAAGCGGCGCGTGATATCGGTGGGCTGGATCAACTCACGCTCGGTCAATTCCAGCACGAGTATGACCTGGCCTGGTGGGAACGCGGCGAGGAACGTGCGGCAGTCCTCCACCAATGCCAGGTCCTCACAATGACGGGCCGTGATATTCACCCCAATATGAAAGCCTGGCGCGAAGCGAGCGGCATGCGGCGCCAGTTGCGCAGCGACCTGGCGCATCAGCGCACGGGTCATCGGCACAATCAGGCCGGAATGCTCGGCCAACGGAATAAACAAGTCGGGCCGCACCAGCCCCTCTTTGGGATGCTGCCAACGCATCAGCACTTCGCAGCCGGCCCACTCCCGGGTATCGCCGCGCACGACGGGCTGGTAATAGGCAATGAACTCATGGGCGCCCAGCGCGCGTTGCAGCTCTTGGGTGGGAGCCGATGAGCGCTTTTGCAACCAGTGCGCAAGGACGCCGGCCAGCACACCGAAAAACACCACCAGGCTGAACACCGCCGGGTAACGTTCCTGCATGTAGCGCAGGATTTCGCCGTCAGGCATGCCAGCGTCCACGCTGTAGAGATAACGCTGGGAAACAAGATGTTGATGGGCCACGGCAAAGGTCGGAGGTGGCGTGGTGTGAACGCTGCCATCGGCTGCCAGCCAGTGGGGGCCGACCTGCAGAATCAGCCCCGCGTAACGACTGATCAGGCGCAAGGCATTGGTCAGGTGATAGCCGTCAATGGAGGCAAAGGCACCTTTGTCGCCGTCTGTAAGGCGGTACACCAGCAGGGCGGTGTTGGGTGTGACCGGGTTGCCATTCATCAACCAAAGCCGTCCTGCAACGTAATCCTCGGGGTTGACCGGTGACTCGTAATGGCTCCCAAACAACGAGCTGCAATAAATATTGCGCTGGAAAGACAAGGTGGTCGCCCGTACAAACGGCCGACGGGTGACTTGTTCACGCAGTGCCAATTGCACCGCGTTATCACAGGGTTGGCCGGCCAAGGGCAGCAAGGCCTGCGCGGCCAGGTCGGTGTTATCGAGCATCAGGTCGAATTGGCGCACGGCCTCCTGGGCGGTCTGTTCGGTGCTTTTCTGCAGGGTGCGTTCGGCCTGCCAATGCAGAATCGGCACCCCCAGCAAAATGGGGAGCAATGCGCTGAGGCCGCTGATCAGGTAGCGAGTGGTTGGGCTTCGTGGACCTTTGGCGGTCAGGGGCATAGAGGATGGCCGGTAACAGAGTGAAAAGGCATGCATTGCCGAGGATAGATGGCAACTCAGAGGGATGCTTGCAGGGCCTGAATAAAATCTGCAGCGCTATAACGCCTTGCGCGCCCATTCGATAAACGCCAGCGTCGCCGGGGATGACTCGCGCCGGTCCAGCACGGCCAGGCCGATTTCGCGCGGGACGCGGGGTAGGAGAGGGCGCGTCACGTAGCGGCTGTCGGATACCGGGGGCAAAGACGCCTCGGCGACGACGGTCACGCCGTCTCCACGAGCCACGGTATCCAGCGTGCTGATCAACTGCGAGCAGTGAAAGCGCACATTCGGGCTCAGCCTTGCGCTGCTGAACAGGTGTGAAACCAGTTCGGACGAGCCGGCTTCGGTGAGGATAAAGGGCTCGTTGCACAGTTGTTCCAGGCTGACGGCCTGGGCCTGGGCCAGGGGATGTCCGGCAGGCAGCAATGCCACCATCTGATCCTGCATCAGTGGGACGGTATCAAAGCGCTCCAGGGGCAGCACCACGAACCCGACATCGATACGCCGTTCGTCCAGCCACTGGATCACTTGTCGATCCGGGCCTTCGTGGATATGCACCTCGATCCCCGGATGAGCGGCGCGATAACCCTGCAGGATCTTGGGCAGCAATTGCATCGATGAGGTAGGCCCGAATGAGCCGATCCGCAGGGTGCCGGTGCGCATGCCCCGGGCGTCGGCGGCCTCCTGGCGCAGGGTGTTGGCCAGCCCCAGCATCGCCCGTGCCCGCCCCAGCAGTTGCCGGCCGATGTCGCTGAGCGCCACTTGGGCCTGATGACGATGCAACAGCTCGACGCCCAGCTCCTGCTCCAGGGACCGAATCGCATGGGACACGGCCGACTGGCTGATCCCGAGACGATGGGCTGCGCTGGTGAAGCCCTGGAGCTCGGCGACCAGAGAGAATATCTCAAGCTGGGTAAGGGTCATGAACGTTTACTCATTTTACGATGACAGATCATTAGCCGAAGAATACGCGCATCCCAGCCCTTGAGGAGCTTGAACGCGTATGAATGATCATCTGACCTACCTGAAACTGGTCGCAGTGACTGTCATTTGGGGCGGCACTTTTGTCGCAGGACGGTACCTGGCGCCTGACGTCGACCCTTTGCTGGCCGCAAGTGTGCGCTTTATGCTGGCGAGCCTGGCGTTGCTGACGTTTTTGGCCGTGGCGCGGGTTCCCCTGGCACGCCCCAGCCGCAGGCAATTGCTACAGCTGGCGGTATTGGGCTTTTTCGGCATTTATTTCTATAACCTCTGCTTTTTCTATGGCTTGCATTACACCAATGCTTCGCGGGCCTCATTGATCGTCGCCTTGAATCCGGCCGTGATTGGCCTGGCGGCCTGGCTGTTGTTCAAGGAACGCGCGAGCGCTGCGGGCATTCTGCTGTGCCTGGGCGGTGCGGGGCTGGTGATCGTCAGTCGCAACCCGAACTTGCTGCAGGGCGCGGCCCATGCCTGGCTGGGGGATGGGTTGATCTTTGGCTGCGTGGTGGGGTGGGGCGTCTATTCGTTGTTCTCGCGCAGCCTCAACCAGAGCCTGGGCCCCTTGCAGACCGTCACTTGGTCAATCCTGCTGGGCACCTTGATGCTGACGGTGACGAGTGCGCTGATGGGCGCTTTCACGCTGCAGCGGCTGGCTGCGATCCAGCCTGTTCAATGGTTCAGCCTGGTTTACCTCGGTGTGTTGGGCTCGGCCTTGGCCTACATCGGCTATTACGACGGCATTCGTCGGATTGGCGCGACGCGGTCCGGCGCCTTTATCGCGCTTAACCCGCTGACCGCCGTGATCAGCAGTGCGCTGCTGCTCGACGAGCGACTGACGCCTGTGATGTATGTCGGCGCCGTGTTGATTCTGCTGGGCATCTACCGGTGCAATAAACCCCTTGCAACCGCCAAGGCATAGGGATTTGATAAGGAATAGGACAAATCAGGTTACGCTGTGTAGAATCGATTTACGCATACAAGAATATGGACTTGCGCTCACGCAGGCCTCGGCTGTCAGAGACTGATGTAACCATGAAGCTACTCGGCTCCCCCCTCATTTTCGGTGACTTCCTCGCCCGCAGCGTGCGAGGACTCTCCTGCGCGCCACCGTTGCACCTCATCCTTGCCGGCAATTGAAATCCGCTTAACCACAAGAATGATGAGGCGCCAAATCATGGCAGATCTATACGAAAACCCGATGGGCCTGATGGGCTTTGAATTTATCGAATTCGCGTCGCCGACCCCTGGCACCCTGGAGCCGATCTTCGAGATCATGGGCTTCAGCAAAGTCGCGACACACCGTTCCAAGAACGTCCATCTGTACCGTCAGGGCGAAATCAACCTGATCCTCAACAACGAACCTGAAAGCCTTGCATCGTATTTCGCGGCCGAACACGGCCCGTCGGTCTGCGGCATGGCGTTTCGTGTCAAGGACTCGCAAAAAGCCTACAACCGCGCACTGGAGCTGGGCGCCCAGCCGATCCACATCGAAACCGGCCCGATGGAGCTGAACCTGCCTGCCATCAAGGGCATCGGCGGTGCACCGCTGTACCTGATCGACCGTTTCGGCGAAGGCAGCTCGATCTATGACATCGACTTCGTGTACCTCGAAGGCGTGGACCGCAACCCCCAGGGCGCGGGCTTGAAAGTCATCGACCACCTGACCCACAACGTCTATCGCGGGCGCATGGTTTACTGGGCCAACTTCTACGAGAAACTGTTCAATTTCCGTGAAGCGCGCTATTTCGATATCAAGGGCGAATACACCGGCCTGACGTCCAAGGCCATGAGCGCTCCGGACGGCAAGATCCGCATCCCGCTGAACGAGGAGTCATCCAAGGGCGCGGGCCAGATCGAAGAGTTCCTGATGCAGTTCAACGGCGAAGGCATCCAGCACGTAGCGTTCCTGACCGACGACCTGGTCAAGACCTGGGACGCATTGAAGAAGATCGGCATGCGCTTCATGACCGCGCCACCGGACACCTACTACGAAATGCTCGAAGGCCGCCTGCCGAACCACGGCGAGCCGGTGGATCAGTTGCAGGCACGCGGCATCCTGCTCGATGGTTCGTCGATCGAGGGCGACAAACGCCTGCTGCTGCAGATTTTCTCGGAAACTCTGATGGGCCCGGTGTTCTTCGAATTCATTCAGCGCAAAGGCGATGACGGCTTTGGTGAGGGCAACTTCAAGGCGCTGTTCGAATCGATCGAGCGTGACCAGGTGCGCCGGGGCGTGTTGACGGCGGACTGATCGACTCGTTCGCAATACTTGAAAGCCCGGCCGGGAGTCTTCCCTGCCGGGCTTTTTTGTATGCGCTGTATAGGTTGACCATGGCCGGCAGGACAACGGAACCGGTTGGGCAAGACCCTCCACAAAGAGGACAGTGACGCAGGTAGCCGGTCGCGTCCGATGTAGGGAAATCTTCATCTGATTAAAGAGGTTTTCTGATGAATATTGCATCTTTGCCTGGGCACCCACCGGCGCCCACCGTCACTTCCAAACCGCCTGATCCAGCTCCCGCAGCGCAGACGTTGCAGCGCAATGACCAGGCCCGCCGTCGGTTCATTGATGAAGCCGATGAGGCATTTCGCGATGATGTCCTGAGTGTCGAAGGCAAGAAGCTGGTGGATGCGGTCGTGTATCCAGGCACGCGTGGGGCACCCGGGGTGCAGGTGTCTACGTTCGCGGTCGATGGGGTTCAAGCCAATGACATTCTGATGATCAAGCGCGTGCCTGCCACGGCTGAGGGGCCGAATTTCCTGCTGTATGTACCGGAGGAGGGCCAGTATGCATTCTATGAGTTCAAAGACCGCGAGGAACTGACCGACTGGGTTAAAACGATGGCCCTCGACCCAAAGGAGCTGGATAGTTTTGCGCGGCACTTTTCCAACGATAGGGCGCCCCAGCAGGTCGAACGGGTCAGGCAGAGGCTGGTTGACTTTGCCGATAACGATATCAATGCAGTGGTGGGCAGTTTCGCTCGGGTCAAAGGCGATGTCTTCACGTATCTGAGCGGAACAGGCGGCTTGCCACCGGCTCCCGTCAAGGGTTTGACCGGTACTCGGCTTTACAAGCTTGCGCCCGATGGCAGCGCGACTTACATAGGGAAGCGCACCGACGGCAAGGAGGTTATCTATAAGTACGACGCCTATGGAAACCTGCATGGCGCAGCCCGTGACGGTTTCTACTTCGTGAAAAACGCTTTGAACGATGATCAGCCGCTGCAACTGCTTTCATTCGATCAATACCGCCAGACGGTGACGAGCGTTGCGCTCGACAACGTTGGCGCCAACGACTTGAACGGACTCTACGAAGAACTCCTCAAGCAACTCAGAAACCCAGGCCATGGCCTTGGCAAGGCGCTGACAGCATTGGGGGTTCCCGAGGATGTGGCACATTCCCTTGAGACCCGATTGACCAATCCCGGGAGCGACACATTGGTTGAGTTGAACAGGGATAACCGGATCGGCAAGTTGTTCGGCGTGGACCAGAAAACGATGGACGCGCAACTGGAAAACCTCGGTGAGCAAGCCCAAGGCGAGATCCCGTATTACGGTACTACCCGAGCAGTACTGACAGGGTTGGCTGATGGTCTTGAGCAGATAGCGCCGGTGCGCCCTGCAAGCACCACGGTGAGAACCGGCTGAGCCGGCAGCCAGACCGCCAGCGCCCGCTATCAGGCTCTACGCTGACGCACCAGGTGCTTGAACCCTTCGTACACCAGGACCATCACTGCCAACCAGATCGGAATATAGGTCAACCATTGCCCGTCCTTGATCCCTTCGCCCAGCAGTAACGCTACACCCAGCAGCAATACCGGTTCCACGTAACTGAGCAGCCCGAACAGGCTGAATGCCAACAAACGGCTGGCGATGATGTAGCTCACCAGTGCCGAGGCACTGATCAAGCCCAGGATGGGAATCAACGCATACAGTCTCGGCTGGGCGTCGAGCACCGCGAAACCCTGGTCGCCACTTTGCACGAACCACCAGGCCACCGGCAGCATCAGCGCCATATCCAGCCACAGGCCGCCCAGGTGGTCGGTGGTCAGGTACTTGCGCACCACGAAATACACCGGGTAGCCGATGACCACCACCAGCGTCGCCCAGGAAAACCCGCCAGCCCGATACAACTCGTTCAGCACGCCGATGGCGGCGAACACCACGGCAATCTGTTGCAGGCGCGACAGATGTTCGCCATACACCAGGCGCCCGGTCAGCACCATGCTCAGCGGCAGCAGGAAATACCCCACCGACACGTCCAGGCTGCGCCCATTCAGCGGCGCCCACATGAACAACCACAACTGCGCGCCCAGCAGCGCCGACGACAGCAGTACACCGACGATCAAGCGTGGTTTGGCCGCCAACATCCGCAGCACGTCCCACACGCGGCGCCATTCGCCGCTGACGATCATGAACACCGTCATGCAGGGCGCGGTCAGCAACATGCGCCAGCCGAAAATCTCCAGGCCACTCAAGGGCGTCAGCAGGGATGTGAAGTAATACATCACGGCAAACAGCACCGAGGCCAAGACCGATAACGCAACACCTTTAGACACGCCGTCCTCGCGAAAACTGATAGATACAAAGAGCAGGCGATTATGGTGCTTTTGGCGGCAGGCTGTGCGCTGTTTTGGAGCGTTTGATGGATTTTTTTTTGCGCACTGCCTGCGGCACGGGCGGGTGGCGGCAAACCCGCGCGCGCCGACAGGGGTTGATCATCAGGAGCGGGCGATGCGCCCTGAGACGAAATGGCCCACATCATTGAAGCCCGGTGTGGACGAATGCCCAGGCGTCACCAGCGCGTCGATAAACGCCTCATCCTGCGCCGTGATCTTCACGTCCAGCGCTCCCGTGTAGGCATCCCACTGCGCCTCGGTACGCGGTCCGACAATGGCCGAACTCACCGCCGAATGGTTCAGCACCCAGGCAATCGCAAACTCGACTATCCCCACGCCACGGCCTTGGGTGTACTGCTGAATCTGCTGGGCAATGCGCAGCGACTCGACGCGCCATTCGGTTTCCAGAATGCGCTTGTCCTGGCGTGCCGCGCGGCTGCCGGCTTCGGGGGTTGCATCAGGGGCGTACTTGCCGCTGAGCACGCCGCGGGCCAGCGGGCTGTAAGGCACCACGCCCAAGCCATAGGCGGCGGCCGCCGTGAGTTGCTCGACCTCGGCCTGACGGTTGACGATGTTATACAGCGGCTGGCTGATGATCGGCTTGTCCACGCCCAGATGCTCGGCGACCCGGATCACCTCGGCAATGCGCCAGCCACGATAATTGGACAGGCCCCAGTAGCGGATCTTGCCCTGGCGGATCAGATCGCCGATGGCTGACACCGTAGCCTCCAAGGGGGTGTCGTGGTCTTCACGGTGCAGGTAATAGATATCCAGGTAATCGGTGTCCAGGCGTGCCAGGCTGGCCTCCAGCGCATTGAAAATACGCTTGCGGCTCAACCCGCTGCGGTTGGGCAAACCTTCTGCCGGGCCGATGCCGACTTTCGACGCCACCACCCAATCCTGGCGGTTACGCGCAATGGCCTCACCCACGATCTCTTCGGAGCGCCCGCCGGTATACACGTCAGCCGTGTCGATAAAGTTGATGCCTTGGTCCCAGGCTTTGTCGATGATGCGCAGCGAGTCTTCAGTGCTGGTCTGTTCACCAAACATCATGGTGCCGAGTGTCAGTGCGCTGACCTTCAAGCCGGACTGGCCCAGTGTGCGGTAAATCATGGAAAGCTCCTCGTGGCGTTGAAACGTAACTCCTGCAATACCAGACCGGACCGCTCTGGAACAAGCCCTGCCCAGGTTTCTTCATGCACTCAGCAACGCCTGGCAGCGTAGCTGAAGAAAACGATGCAGTACTTTCACGCGTTCCGACACTTGCAGGCGATGGGGGCACATCAGGTTGAACGGCGTCGGCTCGCCTTGCCAATCGGTCAGCAGCGGCACCAGCCGCCCGGCTTGGATATCGCGGGCGATGTCCAGGGCGGCTTTATAGGCGATGCCATGGCCGGCCAGGGCCCAGCGCCGAACGATTTCACCATCGTCACTCAGATAGTCGCCCGTGACCTCGACTTCCTGCAGGTGCGTGCCCTGGCGAAAATACCAGGTGTTATTGGCCTGCCCACGGCGCATATAACGCAATGCACTGTGTTGCGCCAAATCCGCCGGCTGGCTCGGTGTGCCATGACGCGCGAGGTAGTCGGGGCTGGCGCAGGCAATGCGCCGATGGCCCGGTACCACCGGCAGCGCCACCAGGCTTGAGTCTCGGGGGACGCCAAAGCGCAGGGCAATGTCGACGGTGTCGCGGAACAGGTCGGCGTTGCTGTCATTGAGCAGCAGTTGCAAGCGGATGTTCGGGTGTTCGACCTTGAACTCATCCAGCCAGCCCAGCAGCACGTTGCGCCCAAAATCCGAAGGTGCCGCCAGTTGCAACAAACCGTTCAGGCTCTGGCCCTGTTGCTTGATGGCCTGTTCGCCTTCCGCCAGGGCTTCCAGTGCCACCCGTACGCTGTCCAGATAGCGCCGGCCTTCCTCGGTCAAGCGCATGCTGCGGGTGGAACGCGCGAGCAGGCGCACGCCGAGCCGGGTTTCCAGGCGTTTAAGGGAGATGCTCGCGGCGGCCGGTGTCAGGCCCAGCCCACGTGCTGCGGCCGACAAACTGCCGCTATCGGCGGTGCGCACAAAGACTTCAAGGTCCAGGGTCGAGCTCATCTGTAAAATTCCTTTAAAGATCTTGTCGTTTTACCGGGATTTTTCGCGGATTGCCAAGCGAGGAAGATGAACGCTCACTTTCTGACCTTGGATGTTTCTCTATGAACGCTTCCCTCAACGGTAAAACCGTCATCGTGATCGGTGGCAGCAGCGGGATCGGCGCGGCAGTCGCCAAGGCCGCCGCTGCGCGTGGCGCACAGGTGGTATTGGCCGGGCGTCGGCTGGCATCCGGCGTAGACAACGGTCTGCGCAGCGAACCGGTCGACGTCACCGACGCCGCGTCCTTGCAGCGTCTGTTCGCGACGGTGGGGCGCTTTGATCACTTGGTGTATACGTCCGGCCCGTCGGTACGCGCCAAGACGCTGGTCGAGACCGATTTGCTCGAGGCCCAGGACAATTTCAACGTGAAACTCTGGGGCGCGTTGCGCGCCATCCAGCAGGCGCTGCCGTATTTGCATGAGCACGGCAGCATCAGCCTGACCTCGGGACAACTGGGGCGCAAGTTGGCACCCGGCCAGTTCATCAAGACCGGCATCAATGCGGCGACCGAGGCGCTGGGCAAGCAACTGGCCAAAGAGTTGGCGCCGCGTCGGGTCAATGTAGTCAGCCCGGGGGTGATTGACACACCGGCGTATGCCGGGTTGGCCGAGGAACAGCGTGTGGCGATGTTCGCCAAGGCCGGCGAAGGCCTACCAGTGGGTCGTGTGGGGCAGGCTGAAGAAGTGGCGGCGGGGTATGTGCTGGCCATGGAAAATGGCTTTATGACCGGCGCCGTGATCGACATTGACGGTGGCGGCCTGTTGTAGGCACGGGCTAGGCCGATGGGAACGCAATCGTCGGTGAGACCACACAGGCTGTAACTGCCGATGCCTGGCAGTGTTCATCCAATGATCCCAAGGAGAAACTCCATGTCCTCAGTAAACCAGCCGACGGCGTTCCCAGGCGCCAACCATCTGATCGAGTCGATTATCGCCACGCTGCAAAACAAGCCGCCGGTTGAAAACCGTCCGCTCAGCGAGGATCAGCAGCGAGTCTTGAACGGGCTGCCGGTTCAGCCGCAACCCGCTCAAGTGACCTACTGATCAGTGGCTCCCACGCATCCATAGGCGTGGGAGCCATGAACGGCTCAGGTCCTGAGGCTACGCGTCATGCGCAGCGCCAACAGGCTACCGGCGACAATCACGGCCGCCAGCAGGTACAGCGCCATGTCGGTGGAGCCGGTGGCATCTTTCACAAAGCCGACGATATACGGGCTCAGAAAGCCCGCCATCTGGCCCATGGAGTTGATCAGCGCCAAGCCGCCTGCCGCCGCACCGGCGCTGAGCATTGCCGTGGGCACCGGCCAGAACATCGGCAGGCCGGTCAGGGCGCCCATGGTGGCGATCGTCAGGCCCAGAATCGCCAGGGCCGGCGTGGTGGCGAAATTCACAGCAATCACCAGGCCGATTGCGCCCATCAACATCGGTACGACCAAATGCCAGCGCCGCTCTTTACGCAAATCGGCCGAGCGCCCCACCAGCAGCATGAACACCGCCGCCAGCAAATACGGGATGGCACTGAGCCAGCCGATCACCAGGTTGTCGCTGAAACCCAGGTTCTTGATGATCGACGGCAGCCAGAAGTTGATCGCGTAGACGCCACTCTGGATGCAGAAGTAGATCAGGCCGAACGCCCAGATCGCCGGGTTCCTGAATACTTCGGCCAATGAGTCGCTGGTGGTTTTCGGTTTGTTCGCCAAGTCGGTCGCCTGGTCGGCTTCCAGTACCGCACGTTCGTGGGGTTTGAGCCACTTGGCGTTGGCGAAGTTATCGCTGAGCAGGAAGTAGGCGAGGGCGCCGAGAATCACGGTGGGGATGCCCTGCAACAGGAACATCCATTGCCAGCCCGCCAGGCCACCTTGACCGGCGGCGAAGTGGTTGAGGATCCAGCCGGAGAACGGGCTGCCGAGCAGGCCGGAAACCGGGATCGCCGACATGAACAACGCCATGATGCGCCCCCGGCGAAAGGTCGGGAACCACTGCGAAAGGTACAGCACCACACCCGGGAAGAAACCGGCCTCGGCGGCCCCGGTCAACAGGCGCAGGGTGTAGAAGTGCGTCGGTGTGGTGACGAACAGCAGGCAGGTAGACAGCGTGCCCCACACGATCATCATCAGCGCAATCCAGCGCCGTGGGCCGAACCGGGTCAGCGCCAGGTTGCTCGGTACGCCGCACAGCACGTAGCCGATAAAGAAGATACCGGCACCGAGGCCGTACACGGTTTCGCTGAATTTCAACGCATCGAGCATCTGCAGTTTGGCAAAGCCAACGTTTACCCGGTCGAGGTAATTGAACAGATAGCAGATAAAGATGAAGGGGATCAGGCGCAGGGTAATGCGCTGATAGATGGCGTTTTTATCGTCATCGGTGGCCAGTGTGGCAGCGGCGCTCTGTGACATGGGGTTCTCTCTTTATTATGATTTTTCGCGATGCGAGGGTAACGTTGATCGCCCAAACAGTCTCGGTGACGTGATGGGGTACTGTCTTTGTGCTCGCGCACAGTCGAGCGCCCTTTGCGCTGTGCCGCTGAACAACCGCTTTCCAGGAAAATAGCCCCATGTTCGAGTTGGATCATGACCTGGCGCAGGATATTGTCGATCGCACCATGGCAATCCTGCCTTACAACGTCAACGTCATGGACAGCCAGGGCCTGATCCTGGGCAGTGGCGAGCCGGAGCGCATCAATACCCGCCACGAAGGGGCGCAGCTGGTGCTGGCCAATGGTCGCGTGGTGGAAATCGACGGCCAGACCGCCAAGCACCTCAAGGGGGTGCAGCCGGGCATCAACCTGCCATTGCTGCATGACCAGCGCCTGATCGGTGTGCTGGGGATTACCGGCGAACCCGAAGGGCTGCGCACCTACGCCGAGCTGGTGCGCATGACCGCTGAAATGCTGGTGAGCCACCGTCACCAGCAAGCCGAACAGCAATGGCGCCGGCAGCGCTGTGATGATCTGCTCGCCTTGCTGCTGGCCGACAGTGGCGACTCACCACGGCTGGTGGACGAAGCCCAACAGTTGGGGCTCAAGCCGCAGATGCCCCGTACGCCGTACCTGTTCGAGCTGGGGCCGGGGCAATCGGCCGAAGCTTTGAGTGCCTGGCTGGGCAGTCGCTACCCGGACAGTTGGTGTGTCAGCTCGGCGCAGTTCTCGCTGTTGTGGTGTCGGCCGGCAACCGTGTCGGTAGACAACCCGCGCCTGCTGGAAAAACTCGATGGCCAGGGCTGGAACATCCTGCGTGTAGCCGTGGGCGGGCAGGCCGATGGCTTGGCCGGGTTGCGTCGTTGCTACCGACGTGTCAGCGATCTGCTGGCCTACGGGCGCGATGTACTGCCTCAGTCACGCCTGCTGACCCTCAACCGTTACCGCCTGCCGGTGATGCTCTGGCGTCATCGCAACGATGATGCCCTGGACGAATTGCTCAACCCGCTGCGCAAAGTCCTGGCCAAGGACGGCAACGGCCAACTGCTCGCCACCTTGCGCAGTTGGTGCGAACACGATGGCCAAAGCCAGGCGTGCGCCGACGCCCTGGGCATCCATCGCAACAGTTTGCGTTATCGCATGGAGCGTATCGCCGAACTCAGCGGGGTCGACCCCCTGACACTGGACGGCATGCTCGCCCTCTACCTGGGCGTACAGCTGTTACCCCAGGCTTTGTCGGAATGAACAACAAAGCTCATCCACACTTGTGCATCGGACCGGCGTCATCGCCGCAGACAACTGGCAGCATGGGCGTTATAAAAACCGGAGAAAGCCCATGAAAATCATCATCGCCCCCGACTCGTTCAAGGACAGCCTGAGTGCTGAAGGCGTTGCCCAGGCCATTGCCGAAGGGCTGGCCGAGGCCTGGCCGGATGCGCAATGCATCCAGTGCCCGATGGCGGATGGCGGTGAAGGGACGGTGGATGCGGTACTCGCCGCCTGCAACGGCGAACTGCGCCGCCAATGGGTGCGTGGCCCGCTGGGCGGCACGGTCGAGGCACGCTGGGGCTGGTTGGCAGCCAGCCACACTGCGATGATCGAAATGGCTGAGGCGAGCGGCCTGCAACGGGTACCGCCAGGGCAGCGTGACGCGTGCTCCAGCACCACCTACGGCACCGGCGAGCTGATCCGTGCCGCCTTGGACCTGGGGGCCCGGCGTATCATCCTGGCGATTGGCGGTAGCGCCACCAATGACGCGGGCGCCGGCGCCATGCAGGCCCTTGGCGTGCAACTGCTCGATGACCAACAGCAACCACTGCCCGCCGGCGGCCTGGCGTTGGCGCGCCTGGCGCACCTCAACCTGGAGCGGTTGGACCCGCGCCTGGCGCAGGTGCAATTTGAAATCGCGGCGGATGTGAACAACCCGCTGTGTGGCCCCCAGGGCGCCTCGGCTATTTTCGGCCCGCAAAAGGGCGCCAATCCCGCACAGGTCCAACAGCTGGATGCAGCCCTCGGCCACTTCGCCGACCACTGCGCCAGGGTGCTGCCCAAGGATGTGCGCGACGAGCCCGGCAGCGGCGCCGCCGGTGGCCTGGGCTTTGCTGCCAAGGCGTTTCTCGGCGCACAGTTTCGGGCCGGCGTTGAAGTGGTGGCCGAACTGGTGGGCCTGGACGCTGCCGTACGTGGCGCCGACCTGGTGATCACCGGCGAAGGCCGCTTCGACGCCCAGACCCTGCGCGGTAAAACCCCCTTTGGCGTGGCCCGTATCGCCCAGCGGCACCAGGTGCCGGTGATCGTGATCGCCGGCACCCTGGGCGATGGCTATGAACAGATGTACGCCCATGGCGTGGCGGCTGCGTTCGCTTTGCCGAACGGGCCGATGAGCCTGGAGCAGGCCTGCGCCGAGGCGCCGCGTTTGTTGCGCGAGCGAGCGGCGGATGTTGCGCGGGTGTGGCGAACCGCTTCCGGCCGCTGACGCCATGCACTGAACATGGGACAATCCGCGCCTTTCAGACACGGAGAGTCCCCATGCTACGCCCCGCATTACTGGCCTTGTCGCTGGCCGGCGCCACCTTTCCAGCCTTCGCTCAACCGCCCGCCGAAACCGTGCCCTTGCTGCGGGAAATCAAGCAATGGGTGACCGGCTGCGACAACCTGCGCAATTGCCATGCCCTCAGTGCGCCCAGCGGCGTCGACGAAGAGGACTATAGCTCCCTGACCTTGCACATCTGGCATCAGGCCGGCCCGCAGGGGTATCCGCGTTTGCGTTTTGATCATCGTGGTGAGGCGGTGGACCTTTCTACATTGCTGTTGGATGGTCAGCCTCTGGGCCAGGAGTTGACGCAGGCATTGCATGTGGAGCTGGACGATGAGGGCGAAGATCCCCAGGTTCAGTCCTACGGCGTGATCGATGAAGCGCCGGCTCGCCTCTGGTTGCAGCGGTTGCGCAACGGTCAGCGTTTGCAGGTGCCGGGAGATGAAAGCGCGCATGTATCGCTCAGCGGGCTGAGCGCTTCGCTGCTGTTGATGGATGCAGTGCAAGGTCGCCTGGATACCGTCACCGCACTGGCGCGGCCGGGCAAAGGGGCGGCGAGTGAAGTACCGGCGCGTTTGCCGCTACCGCTATTGCGCAAGTTCCCGGCTGCGCCACCGCTGACTGCACAGGAACAGACCGGTTTGGCAGCCGCCGCCGTGAAAGCCATCACGCAGACCGATACCGAGATGGCACCTCAGGCTGAAGTCGGCGCGCTGAGTGCGGCTCAAGCCATGAGCGTGGTGCGCTATGACTGCGCCGCCTACAACTGCGAGTACGATGTCACCAGCCGCCAGCGCCAGGCGCCTTACGGCGAAACCCCACTGACCCTGCAACCCTTGCCGTTGGACGGCGCGGCGCTGCAAGGCTCGGTCGGGTATGACGAAGCCACTGGCACGTTGAGCTATTTCTATAAACAGCGTGGGATTGGGGATTGCGGTGCTGGAGGCGTCTGGGTGTATGACGGCAAGGGCTTCCAGCTCAGCGAATTCAAGATGATGCCGCGCTGTACCGGCGTGGGTTATGGCGATTGGCCGTCGCTCTGGTCGAGCGCTCCAGCGCGCTAGCCAGCCGGCGGGTTGGGCCTCTACACTGGCTGGCCACGTGTCTTTCAAAGGATGAAACACAATGCACGCACCTGAACCCCACATCGTGATCCAGCGCTTTACCGAAGCCCATCTGGAAGGCGTCACTGCGCTGTATAACGACCCGGCCGTGTGCCGTCAGGTGCTGCAAATGCCTTTCCAATCCGTGGAGGCCTGGCGCAAGCGCCTGGTGATGGACAACGAACGGCGGCTGCAACTGGTGGCGGTGCATGGCGGTGAGGTCATCGGCAACCTCGGCATGGAGCAGAACGCCCGCGTTCGCCAAAGCCACATTGCCGGCTTGGGCATGGGGGTCGCTACCGCCTGGCAGGGCAAAGGTGTGGGTTCGAAGCTATTGAGCGCTGCGTTGGAAGTGGCTGACAACTGGATGAACCTGCGCCGCGTCGAATTGACGGTGTATGCCGACAACGAAGCCGCTCACGCGCTCTATCGCAAGTTCGGCTTCGAGGTCGAGGGCTGCCTGCGCGATTACGGTGTGCGCGATGGGGTGTTTGTCGACGCGCTGAGCATGGCGCGCCTGCGCAAAGGAGCGGACAACGGGTAACCTGTGGCGAGGGAGCTTGCTCCCGCTGGACTGCGTAGCAGGCCTAGTCGTTTCAAACCAAAAGCTGGGGCCGCTTTGCGACCCAGCGGGAGCAAGCTCCCTCGCCACAGGGACAATGTTCATCCTTAATTGAGCTCGCCCCCTCCCGCAGTTGACTTCAGATGGCTTGGATTACTGTCGATGGCCTTGGCTTAGTCCTGTAAAGCAAACGCCACCGCCGCCCGCGCATGCAGCTCAGTGCTGTCCAGCAGCGGCAGGTTGCTGTGTTCGGGCTGGATCAGCAGGCAGATCTCGGTGCACCCCAGGATGATGGCCTGGGCACCTCGCGCGGCGAGGCTGTCGATCACCCGTTGGTAGACCTGGCGGGAAGCTTCGCTGATCACCCCCACGCACAACTCTTCGTAGATGATCCGGTGCACGGCCTGGCGTTCGTCTGCATCAGGCACCAGCACGCTCAAACCCTGGGCGGCCAGGCGTGATTTGAGAAAATCCTGCTCCATGGTGAACGCCGTACCCAGCAGGCCCACGGTCAGGGTGCCCGCCGCAAGGGCTGCGGCCGCGGTGGCATCGGCGATATGCAGGAACGGAATCGACACCGCGGCCTCGATGCGCGGCGCCACCAAATGCATGGTATTGGTACACAGCACCACGCAATCGGCGCCGCCGGCCTGCAGGCGGCGCGCCGCGTCTTGCAGAATCACTGCGGTGTCATCCCAACGCCCGGCATGCTGGGCTTGTTCCACCGGGCCGAAGTCCACGCTGTACATCAACAACTGCGCCGAGCGCAGTGGGCCGAGCTGGTCGCGCACGCTCTGGTTGATGATGCGGTAATACTCGGCGCTGGATTCCCAGCTCATGCCGCCGATAAGGCCAATGGTGCGCATGCGATGCTCCTGAAGAGGAATGTCGCGTTACCTTACCCACCGCTCGTGGATTAGTCATACGCAGTTGCCTGCGAAATGACCGGTGCAGTTCACCGCTCCAGCGCAACAGAGCGCGCCTCTAGCACTGCGGCAAAACTTGCCGGCAGAAACCCTTGTTTGCGCAAAGTTGGCTATACCTACAGCTCAATATTCCGGTGATGACCGACAGGGAGTTCAGTGATGAAATCAAGGCTAATGATCAGCACGCTGTGCATCGCCTCGCTCGCAATGGCAGGCTGCGCGAGCAAGGTCACCCAACCCGACGAGTACTCGGGGTTTCTATCGGACTACAGTCAGCTCAAGGAAGCCAAGTCGCCTTCGGGCGCTGAAGTGATGCGCTGGGTCGACCCCAATCTGAACCTGCGCAACTACACGGCGGTATTTGTCGAGCCGACCCAGTTTTATCCCAAGCCCCAGGCAACCACTAAAATCCCGCAAGGCACCCTGGACGGCATCAATGCCTACTACAACCAGGCGCTCAAGCGTGAGCTGGTCAAGTCGTTGCCGCTGGCGAGTGCGCCGGGGCCGGGGGTGATTGTGGTGCGTGCCGCCATCACCGCCGTAAGCAGCAAGACCGAAAGCCTCAAGCCTTATGAGTACATCCCTGTGGCCCTGGTGGCGGCGGCCGTGAGTACCGGCGCCGGCATCCGCGATCAGGAAACCACCCTGGGCACCGAAGCGCAGTTCCTCGACGGTGGCAATGGCAAAGTGCTCGCCCAAGTGGTACGCAAAGGCACCGGCAAGCCCCTGTCCAATGATTCCCAGGTCATGAAGGCCGATGATGTGAAAAGTGTGATCGATGCCTGGGCTTCGGATCTGCATCAATCCTATGCCAAGTTCAAACACTGATTATTGCGTGCAAGCAGGAGCGAGCAGGCTCGCTCCTGTACAACCCGTTACTTGAGAGGCGTCAAGGGGGGAAGTTTCCATTGACCGTTACCCACCTCAGGTTTGGGCAGGTAAATGCGCAGCACCGCATAAAACGGACCGGGTGGCGCCGGCAGCCAATTGCTCTGTTCGGCCTTCGGCGGCTCGTGGTGTTGCAGCGCCAGGGTCAGGCCGCCATCGGCGTCGAGCTTGAGGTTGGGCAACATCTGCGAATTGATCAGGTAACGCTTCTTGTGGTTGGGCACCAGCAACTTGGTTTTGGCGTCATACATGGTCAGCGACCAGAACGCATCGGCCGGCGGCAGTTGGTCCTTGGCAAAATGCACGGTGTAGCTGTGGCGCGCGCCGTTGGCGGGTTTGCCTTCGCTGTCGACGTAGTAGGTCAGGTAAGTGGCTTCGTCGCTTGAGTTACCGAAAATCTCCAGGTTGGCCCCGGCATAACGGTACAGATAGTTGTTTTTCAGGCGATCACGGCTGCCGAACAGGTCGCTGCTGGAGACTTGCTGGGTGTCGAGCTTGTCTTTCTTGAACGCTGCGAACTCTGCCTTGGCATCGGCGATCCCTTCTTCCAGGGCCTTGCGCTGTTCAGCGCTGAGCTGGTTGACCTTGAACGGTGCGCCCGGCGCAATGCCGATCTTGGCAAAACGCGCCAACAGGTCTTTTTCGCTGTCCTGGGGCGCGGCGAAGCTGAGCATGAAGTTCAGGTAACGGAACAGCTGCGGGCTGTCGGTCATGGTTGCCATCGGCTTGGGCCATTCGATCTTGGTCACTTTGGCCGGAGCGGGCTGCTTCACGTAGCTGCTCAGCGGCTGCACTTTATAGCCGTTCTGGATCTGCTTGACCTTGGCCAGGTCTTTTTCATCGAACAACTGCGTGCGGTACAGGGCGTAAGCGATGTTGCTTTCGCTGTAGATCACGCGGTCGATGTCGACCGGTTGCTGACCTTTCCAGTCAGGCCCGGCGATCATGAAGTGCCCGCCATTGTTGCCGGTGCTGCGGGTGCCCAGGTAGGCGATGTTCTGCGTGTAGAGGTCGATCAACTGTACCGAGTAGTAGCGGTTGTCTTCGATCTTGGGCAGGGTCAGCACCAGGGGTTCCTTGCGCAGGTCCATCCAGACGAAGGAGTAGGGTGTGTCCGAGTTCGGGGTCGTGAACGCAGTGTCCTTGGGCGTGAACAGCTGGGCGCTGTTGCCGATGTGGTTGAACGGGGCCTTGAAATTGGTGCCGCCTTTATCAACGGCCTGGGTGTAGAGCGTCTTGTACATCTCCACCACCGGGTAGCCGTACAAGTAGGCCTCCTTGGCGATGGCCCGGGCTTCGGTCGGGGTCGCCGTGAAGTCGGCCCAGGCACCGGTGCTCATGAATATCGAGAGGCTCGCCAACAGCAGGCGCGTCGGTTTTCCAATCATGTAGTTGCGTCCTTCCTGAGTGCTTTTTCAAGGGCGTGGGATTAAAACGCCGAGTTTCCAGTTTTATTCGCCGGACGTCACGTTAATCCCTGCAAACAAGTTGAACTGTCAGTGCGATAACGGCGTGGCGCAGATGTGCAGGTTAGCAGACGGCTCCACGTTCAGAGGGGCCGTGCTGTTTGTCCTGGGGAAGGAGGGCTACGCGGCGGGCAACATCGATTTGACTTTGTCGCGCAGTTGATCGATCGAGAACGGTTTACCGATGACTTGCATCCCTTCGGGAACGTCGATGTTTTCGGCATAACCACTGGCAAACAGAATTGGCAGGGTGGGGCGGAGTTGACGCACTTGGGTCGCCAATTCCTTGCCGTCCATGTCGGGCAGGCCGACATCGGTCATCATCAGGTGGATGACTTTGTCGGTGTTGACCACGGCCAGCGCTTCGCCGGCATCAGCGGCCTCCAGTACACAGAACTCCAACTCTTCAAGCACATCGACAATCAACATGCGCACGATGGCGTCGTCTTCGACTACAAGGATGGTGGAGGCAGGGGACGGCATAGTGAACATTCCTGAAAGTAAAGGTGCAGAGGCCAGGTAGGGCTGAGGCAACTCAACTAATGAGTAGTCACAATGCCAGCAAGTTCCGAAAAACTTAATGGCACTGTGACTTTAGGCAGGCAGGATGCCTCGGCGCTTGATGGTTTACAACGTAACGCTGGAAAGTTCTCTGACCGCATCCGGGTTGATGCCGGGTCGATTATTCACATGGCCGGGATCAAATGTACTAATGCTGTAGGCGCGTTTACCCGTCAGCGTGCGACGCGTGTTGTGTAATGCTGCGGATTGGCCGCTGTTGAGCAATTCCTCCATGCCTTTTTCCATCGACTGCAAGTTTGTGAATTTGACCAGGCCGGCGTTGGGGTCGAAAAAGAACCACTCAGGCTTACCGTTTTTGATCCGCACCCCAGCCAGCATCGCGTGATCCACAGTACCGATCCTGATAGTCATCGACTTTCCAGACGTGAGCATTTTCTCGATGATCTCGTCGTACCCGACTTCCACCTGCCCGCCGAAATGGAAGGCACTGGGTTTTTTTACCGCATCTTGCAGGTCGCGCAAATGCGTGGCGAATCGTGTGTGGGCGGCCGTTGAAGGGTTGTCGCTCACCTTGAGCAGGTTCTTCACAAACTGTTCTTCGCTGCCCAGATGCAGCGCCAGCGCCATGGCATAGGATATGCCGGCGCACTCGCCGACGGAGGGCAAGTCAACGTGTGCGTTGTAACGGGCCTGTGAAAAGGGCAGCACCGATACCCCTGGCCCCGTCGCATCATGGCGCAGTAACGCGCTGGTGTACTCACCGTCCCGGATATAGGCAAGTTTCAGCTCCCGGCTGAGGATGCCCATCTCACGTGGCAGTCGCCCCTGCGCTTCAGCCAGTTTCCTGAGTTGTGAACTGCCCATTCCATCGCGATAACCCGGCAGTTCGTGCAAGCGTCCGGTCAAATAACCCTGATTGAAGGCCGGTCTGTTTTGCGCTGTCCGTGCGTTAAGGATGTTGTTGTGCAGTCTTAAATACGCAGGTTCGTTGGCCACCCCATTCAAGGCATGCAGCTCAGGTGCTCCGCGTGGGGAAAAACCGTCGATGGGTAGGCCATAGGGTTTATTGGCGATGGGATCATAGGGGTACCAGTGATCATTTTTCAGGACGGCGACGCCTTCGGTCTCGATCCCACCCACCTTGTATGTGCCGATCAAGGTTGGCCCATGCTCTTTGCTGGCAGCCTTCAAGAAGTCATAGCCACCGCTCGCGCCCCTCAGGTGATTGAGCCATTCGACGCTCTTGGAGAACCCGCCGCCGATCAAGCGGGTGGCACCCACCGCCGCATCGCCCAGGCCGCTCAAAGGGTTGAGTGAACTGAAGGTGGCCATCCCGATGACCTTGACCGTACGCGCCACCTTGGTGGCGGTTGCGGCGGCAGTGCCGGCGATCTTGATAACCTTGCCGGCGGTGCCCACGCCGGCGGTCAAGACGCCGAACAGGTCCATGCCAAGGTCTAACAACCCTTCGCCGATATGCCCTTTGCGAAAGTGATTGAACGCCGCGCGAAAGGGGATCAGGTCCAGTATGGCCTCGCTGACCGCTTCGCCGCGCCTGCGGTTGTTATCGGCGGTGGTTAGGCCGCGGGCCTGTTGTTTGATCGCCTCGTTATCCAGGTCGACATGCTGCACGAAGGCGTCAGCGATCAGGCCCGTGCGCTCTGAATTGAAGCTGTCGGGTGGCGACTGATTCGGGCGCTGTTGCGCCTCACGGCGGGCCGCGTCGTCACCCTTGGGGACAAAGGCTTGTGTTTCGTGCACGACACTGGCGTCCCGACGGCTCTGGGCGCTTGCCCGCGACGGCCGGATCGGTGTAATCGCACCTTTGTTAAAGCTGATCGCGTAGGCCCTGGTCACCCCGTCGCGCTCGACTTCGACGAGCAGTTCCTCATTTCTGGGGTGTGGCGTGGTCCCGGTAAACCCCGTGCCCAAGCTGTGTGAATGCTCCTGGAAGAAGCTGATCTTGCCGTATTCGAGATCTTCGCGTATCGCCAGGGGCGCCTGGCTGATCAAGTGCCTGACGTAAGTATTGATGGCGGCCTTTTTTTGCTGGACGGCGCCGGCGAACTGCGCCTCGAAGGCGTCGGCCACGACAAACCGAGGGTTGGCATTCAAGGCCGCCAGCGGCATGCGCGTGTCGTCAGAGGTGAAGACGCAGTCAGCGTCCGGCAAGTCCATCATGGCGATGTCCAGCATCGAGTGGGGCCCGACCTCGATCGTCCGATAGCCGACGCCGCCATCGGCTGTGGTTTCCTGGCGGCTGATGTGGAGCCGTTTTTCCTCGAACAGGGCCTGTTGCTCGGGGAAGCGTTTTTTCAGCTCGGCCAGCGCCATCTCTCGACGCGACGGAATCTGCGCATCCAAGGCTTGCGTGGCGGCGCTGGTCAGCGCTCTGCGTGCATTGAATTCACCGAGCAGGGCGGTGAGCTCATCAGCGCTATAGCGTTGATCATCTTTCCTGGCCAGCACCCCGTTGGCCACGCCCCAATCCACCAGGACTTCCCGTTGCACGCGCAGGGTCACGGCCGGGTCGGCTGCACTGGCGCTGCGAGCCGCCAGCATGACTTCGGTAAAGGTCATATTCGCGACCTTGCCGGGCGTTTGCGCTTCAATGGTGGCGGCGGCTATCGACAGGTTGACCCAGGCCAGGCTGCCATAGGTGACGCTGGCCGGAATGTCCTTGATCAGCAACGCCGGTGCGCGATTGGCCAACAACAGATGCGCGGCGACGCCGGCCATGGCCGCGCTGGTCTTTGCCTGCGTGACCAGATGCTGTTCAAGACCATCGACCAGCGTGGACAGCGGCTTGCCCCAGTGCTTGTCATGGGCCAGATCGAAGCCTGCGACAACGTTGCGATGCGGTGTGGTGATGGATTCCGGGTCCAGTTGCAAGATCACGGCGGCGAGCAGGTAGTCCATCGTGCTGCTGTCGGTGGCAACGCCCTGCAGGGTTTCGCGCAGTGTTTCGCCGAGTAATTGCCCTTCGGGTGAACTGATCAAGGCCTCCAGCGCTTTGGCCGGATCATTCAGCAGCCCTGCGGGGAGCGGCGTGCGAAGTCGCAAGAACTCCAACAACAGGCCCTGGGTCTGCATCACTTGCGGTTGTTGGCCATGGGGGTCGACATGGCTCATGGCGATGCGCCGGACGCGTTGCTGTTGATCGGTGCTCAGCGGCACTGGCCACGACAGCGCGCCGCCCAGATTGCCCAACGGATGCACTTGGCCACGGCCGATAACGGCGTCCGAGAGGCCGTCGAGCGCGAAATGGCGGTCAGGTAAAGGCAAGCCGAGACTGTGGATGAAAGCCTCAAGGGTGACGTGCCGGCCGGCATCCTGAGGAGGATATGAGTCAGGATCAAGCAGCATCGATGTGCTTTTCAGCGCTGCCAATATCACCGGTGCGGTGGCGTCCGCGCCCAGTTGCCTGGCCAGTTGACTGAGCGCTTCGCCCAAGGTGATGAGGTTTCGTTTATCGGCCAGGGCGGTTTTAAGGTTGGGCTTGGGGTTGGCGACCGCGTTGCCGGGTGTAGGCGCAGGCGTAGGGGCGGGTACTAGTGTGGGAAGCGTCGGGATTGCGCGTGGCAGGTGGTGAACAGAGCTTGTCATCTGGGAGCACCTTTATGGGAATGAAGTGGCGCCTTTGCGGTGGAGCCTCCCTGTTCACAGGCGCATCTCTAGGTGGAGTGCCTGAGCACCGACGTTCCCGTGCACGGCGCAGGGAAGTGTGAAAAGAAGTAAGGCGATCGACTCCCGCTCTTGGTTGGCAGGTCGGACGTTTTAACCCGCTCTGTCATCCTTTTCGTCGTTATGCGGTAGAAAAATGGCGTTCCCGGGCAACTTTGGGGCAAACTCCGTTTTTTTCCGCATTTGGCAAAGGCCTGCCCATGACTCCTGCATCGTCCGTCGATGAAAAGAGCTTTCGTCATCTATTGAGCCGAAACGTCGCGCTGCCCTTGGGCGTGGGCGTGCTCAGCGCCGTGTTCTTCGTGTGTCTGATCACCTATTTGTTGTCCGTCATTCAATGGGTGGAGCACACCGACCGGGTCATCAACAACCTCAACGAGACGTCCAAGCTGACCGTTGACCTGGAAACCGGCATGCGCGGCTTTCTGATCACCGGCGACGAGCACTTCCTCGACCCCTATGAGGTGGCCAAGCCCCGGATCATTGCCGACCTGCGCAACCTCCAGGAACTGGTGTCGGACAACCCGCAACAGGTGGACCGCCTCAAGCGCCTGGAAGCCCTGCAGATTGAGTGGAACCAATACGCCCAGTCGATGATTGAAATGCAGCGCGCCAGCGGTGATTACCGAAGCGCAGTGAAAGCGGGCCGGGGTAAACGCCTGACCGATGAAATCCGTCAGGAATACGACAACGCGGTGGCGATGGAGCAGCAGTTCCGTATCGCGCGCAATGAAGAGGTCACCCGTACGACCGTGACCAGTGTCACGCTGTACCTGATCTTCGTACTTGGCCTGAGCGGTTTTCTGGCGTATATCGGTCGCAAAAATCTTGTCGCTTTATCAAACAGTTACAACGCAAACCTCGCGTCGCAACAGAAGATTGCGCGGCGCCTGGAGCAACAAGCCTGGCTGCGCACCGGCCAGACCGAGCTCGCTGAACAGGTACTCGGTCAACTGACCCTGAATATGCTGGGGCGCAATATTCTGCAGTTCTTTGCCCAATACATGGGCTCAGTGGTCGCCGCGCTGTACGTGCGCGAAGAACACGGTGGCCTCAAACGTGTGGCCACCTATGGCTTTTCGCGTGAACAGGAACAGCAGGAGCAATCGATCTACAGCGACGAAGGCATCGTGGGGCAGGCGGCCCAGCAGGATCGCTTGATTCGCCTGGATGATGTGCCGGTGGACTACTTCAAGGTCAGCTCGGGTCTGGGCGATGGCCCCACCCGAAGCGTGCTGGTAGCGCCGACAAGCAATGACGAACGCGTCAACGGGGTGATCGAGCTCGGTTTCCTGCGCCCATTGCAAGAGCGCGACATCGAGTTGCTGGAGCTGATCGCCGACAATATCGGCACCTCCATCGAAGCTGCCCGCTACCGCCAGCGCTTGCAGGAGGTGTTGGCCGAAACCCAGCAGCTCAATGAAGAACTGCAAGTGCAACAGGAAGAACTCAAGACCGCCAACGAAGAGCTGGAAGAGCAGTCGCGGATTCTCAAGGAATCCCAGGCCCACCTGGAAACCCAGCAGGCCGAGCTGGAGCAGACCAACGAGCAGTTGGCCGCACAGACCCAGACCCTGGCCGACCAGCGCGACGCCATGGACCGCAAGAACATCGAGCTCAACCAGGCGCAGGCGGCACTGGAGGACCGCGCCGACGAGTTGCAGCGCTCCAGCCGATACAAGTCCGAATTCCTCGCCAACATGTCTCACGAACTGCGCACTCCGCTGAACAGTTCGCTGATCCTGGCCAAGCTGCTGGCCGAGAACCCCCAGGAAAACCTCAGCGCCGAACAGGTCAAGTTTGCCGAGTCGATCTATTCGGCCGGCAATGACCTGCTCAACCTGATCAACGACATCCTGGACATTTCCAAGGTGGAAGCCGGCAAGTTGGAAGTGCGTCCCGAGAGTTCCAGCGTCCCGCGCCTGGTCGATGGCCTGCGTGCCATGTTCGAACCCTTGGCGGCGGATCGAAAGCTGGGCTTTCAGGCGCAGATACTCGAAGGTGCGCCGGCGCTGCTGTTCACCGACCGCCAGCGTTTGGAGCAAATCCTCAAGAACCTGCTGTCCAACGCGATCAAGTTCACCGAGCAGGGCGAGGTGAGCCTGTCGGTTTCCCAGGCGCCGGGGGAGAGCATTGCCTTTACCGTGCGCGATTCCGGCATCGGTATCGCCCCGGACCAGCAGGAAAGCATCTTCGAAGCCTTCCGCCAGGCTGACGGCACCACCAACCGTCGTTACGGTGGTACGGGCCTGGGCCTTTCGATCTCCCGCGATCTGGCCACCTTGCTGGGCGGCTATATCACCGTGACCAGTGAGCCCGGCAAGGGCAGTGTGTTCACCCTGGTGTTGCCGCAGCAGTACGTGGAACGTACGCAAGACAGCCCGCCGATCGAGGCGCCGCGCCAGGTCGTGGCAGCACCTGCGCCGGCCCCGGTCAGGATTTCCCCGCTGCCGGTGGCCGACACCGAGCAGATTCCGCGCTTCGCCGATGACCGCGACAAAGCCCCCTTTGCCACGCGTTGTATTCTGGTGGTGGAAGATGAGCCGAACTTCGCCCGCATCCTGTTCGACCTGGCCCACGAGCTGGGCTACCACTGCCTGGTGGCACACGGCGCGGACGAAGGCTACAGCCTGGCCGAGGAATACATTCCGGATGCGATCCTGCTGGACATGCGCCTGCCGGACCATTCCGGGCTGACGGTACTGCAGCGCCTCAAGGAACACGCCAACACCCGCCACATCCCGGTGCATGTGATTTCCGTGGAAGACCGCGTCGAGGCCGCCATGCATATGGGCGCCATCGGTTATGCCGTCAAGCCTACGACCCGCGAGGAGCTCAAGGACGTGTTTGCGCGCCTGGAAGCCAAGCTGACCCAGAAGGTCAAGCGTGTGTTGCTGGTGGAGGACGACGATCTGCAGCGCGACAGCATTGCCCGGCTGATCGGCGACGATGACATCGAGATCACCGACGTCGCCTACGCCCAGGCGGCACTGGACCTGCTGCGCACCAACATCTACGACTGCATGATCATCGACCTGAAACTGCCGGATATGCATGGCAACGAGTTGCTCAAGCGCATGGCCACTGAGGACATCTGCTCGTTCCCGCCGGTGATCGTCTACACCGGGCGCAACCTGACCCGCGATGAAGAAGCTGAACTGCGCAAATACTCGCGCTCGATCATCATCAAGGGCGCACGCTCGCCGGAACGTTTGCTGGATGAGGTCACACTCTTTCTGCACAAAGTCGAATCGCAGTTGTCCCATGACCGCCAGAAGATGCTCAAGACGGCGCGCAGCCGCGACAAGGTGTTCGAGGGGCGCAAAATCCTGCTGGTGGACGATGATGTGCGCAACATCTTCGCCCTGACCAGTGCCCTGGAACACAAGGGCGCGGTGGTGGTGATCGGGCGTAACGGCCATGAAGCCATCGACAAGCTCAATGAAGTCGAGGATATCGACCTGGTGCTGATGGACGTGATGATGCCGGAAATGGACGGCTATGAGGCCACTGCCCTGATCCGCCAGGACCCGCGCTGGAAGAAACTGCCGATCATTGCCGTCACGGCCAAGGCGATGAAGGATGACCAGGAACGCTGCCTCGCAGCCGGTTCCAACGATTACCTGGCCAAGCCGATTGACCTGGATCGCCTGTTTTCCTTGATTCGCGTGTGGCTACCCAAGATGGAACGCATTTAAGTGGAGCAATGTTTTTTGGACAAAAGCAGCGATAGCGATATTGAGCTGCGCCTGCTGATCGAGGCGATTTACCTCAAGTACAGCTACGACTTTCGCGATTACTCGGGGGCATCGATCAAACGGCGCGTAGCCCACGCTTTGCACCAGCTCGACTGCGCGACCATTTCGGCATTGCAGGAGCGGGTGCTGCACGACCCTGCGGCGTTCATGCAGTTGCTGCAGTTCCTGACGATTCCCGTGAGCGAGATGTTTCGCGACCCGTCGCACTTCCTGGCCATCCGCCAGGAAGTGGTGCCGCTGCTCAAAACCTACCCCTCGATCAAGATCTGGATCGCTGGGTGCAGCACGGGCGAAGAGGTGTACTCCATGGCGATCCTGCTGCGTGAGGAGGGGCTGCTGGAGCGCACGATCATTTATGCCACCGATATCAACCCCGCCTCGCTGGATAAAGCCAAACAGGGCATTTTCTCCCTGGAGAACGTGCGCGCCTATACGGCGAACTACCAGCAGGCCGGTGGGCAGCGGTCGTTTGCCGACTACTACACCGCGGCCTACGATTACGCGATCTTCGACAAAACCCTGCGCGAGAATGTGACCTTTGCCGATCACAGTTTGGCGACCGATAGTGTATTCTCAGAAACACAATTAATTTCATGTCGCAACGTACTGATTTATTTCAATAAAAAATTGCAGGATCGGGCGTTTGGGTTGTTCCATGAGTCGCTGTGTCATCGCGGCTTCCTGGTGCTGGGCAGCAAGGAAACCCTGGATTTTTCCGCCTACAGCAAACAATTCGAGCCGTTGGTCAAGCAAGAGCGGATCTACCGAAAATCATGAACGACGCTGTCACCAACCCGGTTCACGGGATTGAAGCCATCGTCGTCGGCGCCTCCGCCGGCGGTGTGGAGGCGTTGCTGCATATTTTTGAGCCGTTGCCCCAGGATTTCAGCCTGCCGATCATTGCGGTATTGCACCTGCCGGATGAGCGGCGCAGCCAGTTGGCCGAAGTGTTCGCACGGCGCCTGCGCATCCCGGTGCGCGAGGGGATGGACAAAGAAACGTTGCAGGCGGGCACTTTGTATTTTGCAGGTCCCGGCTATCACCTGTCGGTGGAGCAGGACCGCAGCCTGTCGCTGAGCCAGGAAGACCGCGTGTTCTACTCCCGACCTTCGATCGATTTCCTGTTTTCTTCGGCCGCCGATGCCTATGGCAAAGGGCTGCTGGCGATTTTGTTGACCGGCGCCAACCAGGACGGCGCAAGCGGGCTGGCCTACGTCAAGCAATCGGGCGGCATCACCGTGGTCCAGGACCCCAGGGACGCACGGATTGCCGTGATGCCACTGGCGGCCCTGGCACTGCATACACCTGACCATATTCTGACCTTGAGCCAAATAAGCTCATTGCTGGCGACCCTGGAAAATTCCTCATGTTAAGTACTATCCAGGCCAAACTGCTGATCGTTGACGATCTGCCGGAGAACCTGCTGGCCCTTGAAGCATTGATCAAGCGCGAGGACCGTCAGGTCTTCAAGGCCTTGAGCGCCGACGAAGCCTTGTCCCTGTTGCTGGAGCACGAGTTCGCCATGGCGATTCTCGACGTACAGATGCCCGGTATGAACGGTTTCGAGCTGGCCGAGTTGATGCGCGGCACCGAAAAGACCAAGAACATCCCGATTGTGTTCGTCAGTGCCGCCGGCCGTGAGCTCAACTACGCCTTCACGGGTTATGAAAGCGGCGCCGTGGACTTCCTGCACAAGCCGCTGGATATCCACGCGGTGAAGAGCAAGGTCAATGTGTTTGTCGACCTGTACCGCCAGAGCAAGGCGATGAAGCTGCAAGTCGAAGAGCTGGAGCGCAGCCGACGCGAACAGGAGCTGCTGCTGGCACGCCTGCAAGCGACCCAGGCGGAGTTGGAGCAGGCGGTGCGCATGCGCGATGACTTCATGTCGATCGTCGCTCACGAAGTCCGTACGCCCCTTAATGGGCTGATCCTGGAAACCCAGCTGCGCAAGATGCACCTGGCTCGCGACAATGCCGAGGCGTTCACCCTGGACAAGATGCACGCCATGGTCGACCGCGACGAGCGGCAGATCCGCAGCCTGATCCGCCTGATCGAAGACATGCTCGACGTGTCGCGTATCCGCACCGGCAAGCTCTCGATCCGCCCGGCGCGTTTCGACCTGGCCCGACTGGTCGGCAACCTGGTGGAAAACTTCGCGCCGCAGGTGGCGGCCGCCGGTTCGACGCTGCAATGGGCGAGTGAAGGGCCTGTCGAGGGCCACTGGGATGAGTTCCGCATCGAGCAGGTGATCACCAATCTACTGACCAACGCCTTGCGCTATGGGGCCAAGAGCCCGGTGGAGGTGCGCGTGTACACCGAGCATGGCGAGGCGCGGGTAGAGGTACGCGACCATGGCATTGGTATCAGCGAAGAAAACCAGAAACGTATTTTCCAGCAGTTCGAACGCGTCTCGGCCAGCCAGGTAGCCGCCGGCCTTGGCCTGGGGCTGTTTATTTCCGAGCAGATCGTTACGGCCCACGGCGGTACTATCGAAGTGGAAAGCCGGATAGGCGAGGGCGCCTTGTTTCGCGTCTGCCTGCCCCTGGCGGTGTCGGCATGAAATCAATCGTCGCTTCGACGCAACCTCTGCGTGACCCCATGGTCGTAACAGCAGCAATTGACCGGACAAAGGCTTCCCATGAGTGAAGATGCGCAAGATGTCGTTCTGATCGTCGAGGACGACGAATCCATTATGTTCGTGCTGGGTGAATACCTGGCGGGCCTGGGCTATCGGGTCTTGAAGGCGAGCGATGGCGAGCAGGCTTTCGAGATCCTCGCGACCAAGCCGCACCTGGATCTGATGGTGACCGATTACCGCCTGCCGGGCGGGATTTCCGGGGTACAGATCGCCGAGCCCGCCATCAAGCTGCGGCCTGAACTGAAAGTGATCTTCATCAGTGGTTACCCGCAGGAAATCCTCGACTGCAACAGCCCGATCACGCGGAATGCACCGATCCTGGCCAAGCCGTTTGACCTCGATACCCTGCAGGAGCACATCCAGCACTTGCTGGCCTGATAAAAGGGCACGTCCCGTTACATCCCTCTGATCCCCAAACAGGAACCGTCTGACAGCCAGTGCCCAATAAGCGATGCCCTTGATGAGCGTTCCTTCGTCACGGGCGATGCTTATTTTCTGTCAGAGGGCTCCCCATGTTTGCGTCTTCCGTTTCGTCGAATCAGCGCTTTGCCATTCCGACGCCTGTGACTTCCGTAGCGGCCTCGGGCCAACCGACATCGTTGCCTGAACCGGCACCCGAAGCGGCCGGCGAACCGCGTCTGTTGCAGCTGTACATCAGCGGCATCCGGCAGGCCGTTGAAAAAAAGTCCAGCGCCGGAATGCTTCACGATATTCCCCAGGAGACGGCGTTCGGTGGGTGGTGGCAAGCGTTGTACAACGCCTCCCACAGCCCGATGTTCCTCGCCTGGGCCAAGGCGCTCAACATTGATACCACTCAGCCGATCACCGTTGATGGCGAGACCCTGACCGTGGTCATCAACGGCGAAAGTACACGGCTTCAACTCAAGGATCAGGCACCGCAGTGGCAGGCTGCGCTGGCGCCGGTGATGGCGGCAATGAAAGCCTTCTACCCCTCGGCCGTGGATCTTCCGACCAGCCCCACATCGGCGCCGCTGATTATCGTTGCGCGCTTTCATGGCGAAGTGCTGCTGCCTCACTACAGTGTCCAGACACTCGAACGGGCCACGCAGCTCGAGCACAACCAGGCGTTCGATACCCTCAAGCCCGGCGAGACATATGTGAGGCTTGAATATCAATCCCCGCAGTTGCTGCAACAGCAGAAGAACGACCTGGGCGACAGCATTAATCAGTTCAATTTGCTCAAACACTTGCAGCGCTACCGGGGCGAGAACGTCAACTATCTGTTGAGCGGCTTTATGCCGATTCATCCCGATTCAACGTATGGGCAGTCTTCCGACCAGCCGGAAGCGACCCTGGCGGACGTGCTGGCTGCTGGCGGCTGGCAGGTTCCGCAAAATCCGCAGCAGATGTACAACCTGATCCCCGCCCTGGCCGCCCCGGCATTGCCCGCTCCCCCCTACGGTAACTACGGCGGGGCGTTGGCATGGCCACAGCCGCTGTCCATTGAAGACCAGGCTGAGCTCTTCCGGATCATTGCCGAGAACAAGCCGCCGTTGCCGGGGCTGGACCCGGATTCGGCATTGGGCACCACCGATGTGCTGGGCGCCCTGGTGAAAAACGTGCCGCGCAGTGTGCTCAATACCGGCGACTCCCATGCCGTGATGCAGTGGATCCTGAACTCGAGTGTCGGCAGGCAATTAGGCGCGCAGCTTAAAGCGCGCCTGGGCGAAGTGGCCGCGCACATGAGCCCCGAAGAAGTCTTGCTGACGGCCCTGGGCGTAACGCTCGACGCCGCGAGCCTGTCAGACCCCAAGGAGCCCGCAGAGCAATACGTGGCGGGATTCGACTTGGCGGCCCCGCAGTTCTACCGCCAGCCGGTTTCAGTGATCAAGCAACAGCTGATCAAACATCTGGTGGATACCAATAAAACCACGCCCGAGGCTGCACCGATTGCCGCGATGCTACTGCTCAGCCGCAAAGCCCCGGAACTGCAGGTCAAGGGTGTTCCACCGGAGGTGACCTTCAACTCGTTCGCCTCGCTCAGCCTCAAGTCTGCCGTGGCGCGTATTGAAGCCACCAGCCCGGGTGCCAGCGCGCAGATGACCTTTACCGAGGTGGTCGAGTTTGACGCGATCGACCCGGTTCGCGAAGAGGATCAATTGATTCAGGACCAGACCCAGTTGCCTGCGATTATCCAGTGGGGCAGGGGGCATGGCCTGCTCGGCCCCCAAGGTCCCTACACCGAGCAGCAGATCAGCGCGACCCGCCAGGCTATCAGCGACCAGCAGAATGAGCTGGTCGAGGCGATCGAGGTCCTGGCCACGCCGGCCCCGACCCAGCGTTCAGTCGCACTGGCCCGGCTCAAGCAAGAGTTTGGCGAGGGCATCGACTTCGAAGAGAAGACTATCCGTAGCAGCAGTGTGGCTTCGGGGGCGCATACGCTGTCGCCGGCACTGAGCGTGGAGCCCAAAGGGAGCTACTCGCTGCTGGATTTCTACCTGGCGAAAAAAACCAGGAGTTATGGCTGGGTTTCGACTAATCCGAGGATCGACGCGGATGTGTTCAAGCGCCTGCGCGAGCTGCCCGACCCGGGCCAGGAACACAAAGCCGCGTTCGATGAATATCGGGCCAGGCTGAGTAAAGCCTGGAGTACCGTGACCCGCACGATGATTGCCAATCTCGCTCCGCAAGATCGGAAGAATATCGAAAGCGGGACGTTGACGATTTATCGACCCGGTGTCTCGAGGCGCGTCGTGGAGCGAGAGAGAACAAAGGAATGGAAGTACTACCCGCCCGAGCCACTCGAAGAGCGGGGTAAGCTGATTATAAAAACCGAGCATGAGGGCAAAGCGACTTATTACGAGTTCGACCCGCGCCATAATCGGGTGCAACGCCACGACGACTGGCAAGAGACCTTCAAGGAAGGGTTGCAAGAACCCTACACAGTGGTTGGCGAGGCATTTGACGAGAAGACGGAGGACGCGCGCGAAATCACACGGGTGGTGCCCGAGTCGGACGAAGAGGCCCGTCAGCAGCAAGCCCGGCCTGACGGCAAAACGTCTGCCAACGCTTTTTCCAGCAGCCGCAGCCAGTACCTCGGCAAGAAGCTGGCGGACGAGATCATTGAGGGCTATCACCTTGATGAGGTCCGGGAGAGCAACCTGGCGGTGACGACTTTCGACGAAGAAAAGGCGCAGGCGCATGCCGACTTCCAACGCATCATCGGTTTTTTTCCTGGCGTTTCGATGATCAGGAACTTGGTGAACGGTGATTACGTCGCGGCGGCAGGGGATATCATATTCGATGTCGTGATGACAGCCACCACTGCGGGCATTGGCCGCGCGGGAGGTGGGGCCCTCAAAAGCGTTGCCAAGGATACAGTCCAGGCAGCCGCCAAAAGCTCCATCACGCCTATACGCAAGATGTTCGGGCAATCATTGCTGATGGGGTTCGCCGATGGTGCGAAAACGGGCGCCAAGGCAGGCTCAAAATTGCTCACTGACGCCGTTCGACGCGTACGCACAGGTTTTTCCGGCAAAACCACGCAGTCAGGCGTACGCCTGACCCCGCAGCAGGCCAATGTGGTGTCCCAGCGCAGCGATCTGTTCGAGGGCACGGCTAAAGCCACCGGCGCTGGAGGGTATTACCCGACCATTGCCAAGTTCGATTCAGGCTCCGGCAGGTGGTTTGCCTACAACCCAGCCACCAACAAGTCCTTTGGCAGGCCCTTGGCGGATTTCAAGCCCACGACAACCACTCACCTGGACACCCAATGGCAAAACGTCACCCGCAAGGCGGAAAACGGTGCCCATGCCGCCGCGTTTCGCGAAGGCTACTTGAATGGCAACCCGGCCGATGTGCCTGGTTATTCAGCGGGCATGAAGTCGGCCCAAATCAAGAAGCTGGCTGTGAGCCAAAAACACACGCCCAAAAATCTCGGCATATTGGCGCGGCAACAGGAACGGGTAGCGGTGCAGTTTAGTTTGAAGGGCGTCGATGTGTTCAACAATGCTGTGCGTAGTGCGGGTGGCAGGGTCACGCCGATCTCGCAATTGTTTTATTTGAGCCAGGTGCAGCCGTTATCCCAAGGCCAGTGTGCAGCACTGTCCCATGTGATGATCGAGGCGATAAAACGGGGCAAGGGGCAGCAGTTCATCGACAACCTCTTTAAAGCGGCGGCCAATCCGAACAGCGCCGCTTCCAAGCGCTTTATCCAGACGGTCACGGGCATGCAAAGCCGGTTCGCCCAGCCGACTGCATTCCATGGCATATCCAATGTGCCCTCTAAACCCTTCAACGTGATAGCTGATGAACTGGTCACGGCTCCCCAGACCAAATACATCCTGGTCAGTGATAAAGGCCACGCCATGGTCGTGGGGGTCAAGGTTGAAGGGGGGCAGCGTACTTACTTCTTTTTTGAGCCCAATTACGGTTTGGCTGAGTTTCCGACGCTGGGCAGCTTGCGCAAAGCAATGAATGACGTATTCACCAACAAAAAATTTCCCCGACCCTATGCCAACACCGACCCCACGTCCAAAGTGCTGCACCTCGGTGTCAGTGAATACCGCAGCGACGCGCTGAGCAAAGTCGGGGTTGACTCCGACACCGTAGCCAGTCTGTTTATGACCTCACTCTAGATCAGGCGCGGCCTGCTGCTGGGAACGTATGTTGATCATCTCGCGGACCTTCGCCGTCAGCATATCGAAGGTGAACGGCTTGGTGATCAACTGCATCCCGGGGTCGAGAAACCCACCGCGCACCGCCGCATGCTCGGCATACCCGGTAATGAACAGTACCTTGAGCTCGGGCCTTATCTGCCGCCCGATCTCGGCCAACTGCCGGCCGTTCATGCCTGGCAAGCCGACATCGCTGATCATCAAGTCGATGCGTTGCTCCGACTCAATGATCGGCAACGCCGAAGGGGCGTCCGCGGCTTCGACATAGGCGTAGCCCAGTTCCTTGAGCACCGTACTGACCAACACGCGGACCGCCGGGTCATCTTCGACAATCAACACGGTCTCTTCGGCACCGGCGAACGGCAGCAGCGCGGGGTCGGTGGCCTCGGCCTGCGTGATTTCGCCGTGGAAGCGTGGCAGGAACAAGCTGACGGTCGTGCCTTTATCGACCTCACTGTGAATCGTCACATGGCCGTGGGATTGACGGGCAAACCCGTAAATCATCGACAATCCAAGGCCGGTACCCTGGCCGATGGGCTTGGTCGTGAAAAACGGATCAAACACTCGGCTCATCAGACCTTCCGGGATACCACACCCCGTGTCGCTGACGCTCAACTCCACATAGTCGCCTGGCTCCAACGTGCCATAGGCGGCGGTAAACACGCTGTCCAGATGCCGATTACTGGTTTCCACCACCAGCCTGCCGCCCCCCGGCATGGCATCCCGCGCATTGATCACAAGGTTGAGCAAGGCACTTTCCAATTGGTTGGGGTCAGCTTCCGCAGTCCATAAGCCGGCGGCCAGGCGCATATCCAGGACGATGCTTTCGTTGATGCTGCGCTTGAGTAACTCCCCCATGGAACTCACCAATTGGTTGATTTGCACCGGTTTGGCGTCCAGGGATTGGCGACGGGAAAACGCCAGCAAGCGGTGAGTAAGGCTGGCTGCGCGGTTGGCCGAGGTGACGCCCAGGTCGATCAGGCTGTCGAGGTCATCCAGCTTGCCGCGCGCAACCCGCCTGCGCAGCATCTCCAGGCTGCCGATGATGCCGGTGAGCATGTTGTTGAAGTCATGGGCGATACCGCCCGTCAATTGGCCCACCGCTTCCATTTTCTGCGATTGCCGCAAGGCATCTTCGTTATGGCGTAATTGCGCGGTGCGTTCTTCGACCTGCTGTTCGAGGGACTCCAGCGTCGTTTGCAGTCGCTGCTGGCTGGTGCTCAGCTCGATCAGCCGGTCACGCGCCTCATATTGCCGTCGCCGGCCGCGCAGGGCGGCGCTGACCAGACTGATCAAGGTCACCGGATGAAAGGGGCGCTCCAGGAAGGTAACGTTGCCCAGCAACCCACCCAGGTGCGCTGAGCCGTTGCGTTGATGACCGCCATGGTGGGTCATCAGCACAATCGGCAAATCAGACCACGCCGGTTGCCGGGCGAGGTAATCCAGCAAGGGCGCCAGTTCGACTCCGCGCAGCGCTTCGGCGGCGATAATCAAAAGCCCGGCGCCTTGTTCCAGCGCCTCGCACAGCGCGCCCAGACTGTGGGCAACTATCCCGTCGTAGTGCGCCTCGTTGAGCATCTGCAACGCCAATGTACTGTCGCGGCCCAGCGGCGCCAGAATGATCGCGCGCTCGGAGACCGGTGAAAGGCCTGTCACTGCTCCTCATCCTCCAGCAGCGGAGCGGCGCTGCCCACATAGGTGGGAATACCGCGCAGCACGCCTTGGAAATTGTTCAGCGGCGCACCAATGGTCATGCCCTGTTTGCTGATGCGGTACTCACGAATAGTCGACTCATGGGTCCCCGTCCTTTTCTTGATGACCGAGATAGCCCGACGAACTTCACCCAGCGCTTCGAAGTAACGCAACAAAATGACGGTGTCGGCCAGGTAGGTAATGTCCACGGGCGCCTGCATGTCCCCGACCAGGCCGTGTTGGGCGATAGTCATGAAGGTCGCCGCGCCACGGCGATTGAGGTACAGCAACAATTCATGCATGTGCAGGATCAGCGCGTTTTCTTCCGGCATCGCCGCCTGATAGCCGTTCAGGCTGTCGATCACTACCGTCTTGATGCCATGCTCGTCCACGCAACGCCGTACGCGATGAGAGAACTCCCCGGGTGCCAGTTCAGCGGCGTCCACCTGTTCGATCAGC
The DNA here is from genome assembly GCF_016918385.1 of Pseudomonas sp. ICBG1301. Taxonomy (NCBI): domain Bacteria; kingdom Pseudomonadati; phylum Pseudomonadota; class Gammaproteobacteria; order Pseudomonadales; family Pseudomonadaceae; genus Pseudomonas; species Pseudomonas sp. ICBG1301. The sequence continues at coordinate 521,772 of NZ_JAEKGB010000002.1, read as the reverse complement.
AGGTTGCCGGTCACTTGCAGTGCTTCAAGATCAATGTTCAGCTTGCGCATGCGCTCGAACAGCAGCCCCAGTTCCTCATCGAAAATAAACAGCGCGGCTTTCTCGCCGCGGGCCACCGCCGCCGTGGCAAAGATAAATGCGATCAGCGATTTACCGGTACCGGCAGGGCCGAGAATCAGGCTGCTGGAGCCGGTTTCAATACCGCCGCCGAGCAACGCATCGAGCTCTTGGATGCCGCTGGTCAAGGTTTCGCGCACATAACCGGCGCGGTGCTCGGCGGCGACCAAGCGCGGGAATACATGCACCCCATCCTGCAGGATGGTGAAATCATGAAAACCACCGCGGTACTTCTGGCCACGGTACTTCATCACGCGCACGCGCCGACGTTCGGCACCATAGCTGGGAGTCAGCTCTTCCAGGCGGATCACCCCGTGGGCCACGCTGTGCACGGTCTTGTCCAGCGCCTCGGTGGTCAGGTCGTCGAGCAGCAGGACCGTGGTGTCATAGCGTACGAAGTAATGCTTGATCGCCAGGATCTGCCGGCGATAACGCAGCGAGCTTTGCGCCAGCAGGCGGATCTCCGACAGACTGTCGATCACCACACGACTCGGTTTGACACGCTCGACCACCTCGAAGATCTGCCGGGTGGCCTCACCCAGTTCCAGGTCGGAGGAATACAGCAGGCTCTGCTGGTGCTCGGCATTGAGCAGGCTTTCGGGTGGGGTCAGCTCGAAAATATGGATGTTGTCATCCAACTGCCAACCATGGGATTCGGCGCCCTGGCGCAACTCGCGCTCGGTTTCGGAAAGGGTGATGTACAGCGAACGCTCGCCGTTTTTCGCACCGGCTTGCAGAAATTGCAGGGCAACGGTGGTCTTTCCGGTACCGGGTTCGCCTTCCAGCAGGAACAGGTGGCTACGCGAGAGCCCGCCGACAAGAATGTCATCAAGACCTTCGATGCCGGTGGCCGCCTTTTCACTGAACTGCGTATTGGATGTAGACAAGAAGTGCCCTCAGGTCACGTACAAGTAGGTGCGCGCCGCTTTGAGCGCGCCATATTTACTTGACCGTAGCGGCCCCTTGGCGGTTCAACGTTTTGCGTTTTTTGTGCAGCCAGTCGCTGTTTTTACAATTTCGTATTGTCAGGTCAGAGACCTTGCTGTAGCGCAGGATCGTCCGGGTTTTGCTGTTCAAGCTGGGCCAATAGCACCTGGACGTTTTGCAATTGACCACTTTCCTTCCAGTAGTTGACCAGCAACACCCGCGCCTTGCGGTTGGCGGGGTGGCGTTGAATGATCTCCTCCAGCTGGCGCTGGGCCGCCTCCAATTCCTCCTGGGCGTGCAGGGTGGTGGCCAGGTCGTAGCGGTAATCCTGATTGTCCGGCTCCAGCTCCACCGCCTTGGACAAGCCGAGCAAGGCATATTGGCGTTCACCGTGGTGCAACAGCCACAGGCCCAAGGCGTGTTGCAAGTAGGCCGACTCCGGGTGTTCGGCCAGTTGTCGCGCCAGCAACTGGCGGGACTCATCGGTTTTGCCTTGCTTGTCCAGCAGCTCGATTTGCGCCACCACGGTTTGCAGGTTATCCGGCTGCAGGCGCATCGCCTGTTCCAGGGCATGTTGCGCGTCCGGCAGCAGGGCGCTGTGAATGTACAGGCGCGCCAACTGGATCCAGCCTTCGGCCGTCTCGGGCTGGGCCTTGAGATATTTCACAAATTCGTCGAGCACTTGCTGCAATGGGCCGAAATAAAGGCCCAGGGTGTCGGGCGAGAGGCCGAGCAAGGCGTTCGCGGCGGCAAAGCGCACACTCTGTTCGGGATCTTCAAGTACCGGGCCCAGCAGCAAAGTGCGCTGGCCGGTCGGCACCAGGCCGACGATGCTGTGAATCGCCGCCTCGCGTACCAGTGGCGACTCATTGGCCAAGTCCTTGTCGGCGAGCTTCAGCGCTTGCGGGCTGGGGTAGTTGGGCAGTTCCGCATGCAGGGCGGCACGACGTTCCGGCGAGAGGTCCGGCCGCCCCAGCTGTTGATACAACACGCGTGCGGCGCCTGGCTCACCGTTGTGCGCCTGCTTCAGCGCTTTGCCATAGCCATGGGCAATCGCCGGCGGCACGGCGACCTGAGCGGTGCGGGAGAAATACCAGGTGATCGACACAATCAACAACAGGGCGCACAGGCCGATGATGGAGTAACGGCGTGACTTTGACATGCAGGCGTCCGGGCAGCTATCGCAAAGCCATCAGCTTCGGCCAGAGCACGGCACGTGTCAAACCCGTATCAGTTCAGCACATAGTCGATCGGTTGCAGGGCTGGCGGTAAATCGGTTTCGCCCAGCGCGGCGAGGACTTCACGCTCCAGAGTGCGCAGCAGCGCATTGCACGGCAGGTCGTTTTCGTCAAAGCCAAAGGGGTCTTCGAGGTCATCACCGATTTCGTCGAGGCCGAAGAACGTATAGCTGACGATGGCCGTGAACACGGGAGTGAGCCATCCCAGCGGCTCGGCCATGGCGAACGGCAGCAGAATGCAGAACAGGTAGATGGTGCGGTGCAACAGCAACGTGTAGGGGAAGGGCAGCGGTGTGTGCTTGATCCGCTCGCAGGCCGCCTGGACCTGGCTCAAGCCGACCAGACGGGTTTCCAATTGGGTGTAGCGCCAGTCGCTGATCACACCGCGCTGGGCCAACTCGGAAAAGCCTGCACCCAGGGTTTGCAGCAGGTTGTCGGGCGGGTTGGGGTGGTTGCCATCCACGGCCATCCACGGCGCTATCGCCTGTGCTTCATCTTCATGGCGCAAACGCGCAATCAGTCCATGGGCAAAGCCACAGACACCCCGCAACAGGTCGCTGCGCTCGCGGCAGTCGCCCAGCACCTGGGTTTCACGAATCAGCGAGCGCACCTCAATGATCATCTGCCCCAGCTGTTTGCGGCCTTCCCACCAACGGTCATAGCAGGCGTTGTTGCGAAAACTCATGAAGATCGACAGCGATAGCCCGAGCAACGTGAACGGCGTCGCATTGACTTTGGAGAAGTACGCGGGGTGCAGGGTTTCCACCAGCACGATCACCGAAGCCAGCAGGGTGACCAACAGGCTGCGCAAGGCAATGCGCTTGGCAATCGAGCCTTTGAGGGAAAACAGGATGCCCAGCAGATTGGGTTTGGAACGCACGATCATCGCGGCAAGACTTCTTCGGTGGCGCAGGCCCCCAGAGTAGAAGTCGCGTGCGCCGACGTCCAATCAGTTGGGCCGACCGGTCGATCAGCGCGATCAATCATGGCCAAACCAGTCAGCCAGGTTGATGGCTTTGACCATTGCTGCCGAGCGGCTCTGGAGTGACTATTTCCAGGGTCGCTTGATCCACTTTGAAGGAAACAATAATGCAGATTGAAAACAAGATATTCCTGGTCAGTGGCGGCGCTTCGGGGCTCGGTGCGGCGACCGCTGACATGCTGGTCGCGGCCGGAGCCAAGGTGATGCTGGTCGACCTGAACGCCGAGGCCGTTGCGGCCAAGGCCGGTCAATTGGGTGATAACGCGCGTTGCGCGGTGGCCGACATCAGCCAGGAGGCCGCTGCCCAGGCCGCCGTGGAAGCTACGGTCGCAGCGTTTGGCGGCTTGCATGGGCTGGTGAACTGCGCCGGTGTAGTGCGTGGCGAGAAAATCCTCGGCAAGAACGGCCCCCACGGTTTGGCCAGCTTCGCTCAGGTGATCAACGTCAACCTGATCGGCAGCTTCAACCTGTTGCGCCTGGCCGCTGCGGCCATTGCTGAAACCGAGGCGAATGCCGACGGTGAGCGCGGCGTGATCATCAACACGGCCTCGGTGGCCGCCTTTGACGGGCAGATCGGCCAGGCGGCGTATTCCGCTTCCAAGGGTGCCATCGCCAGCCTGACCCTGCCCGCCGCCCGCGAGTTGGCGCGCTTCGGCATTCGGGTCATGACCATTGCCCCGGGCATTTTCGAAACCCCGATGATGGCCGGCATGACCCCGGAAGTTCGCGACTCCCTGGCCGCCGGCGTGCCATTCCCGCCGCGCCTGGGCAAACCGGCCGAATACGCGGCGCTGGTACGTCACATTATTGAAAACAGCATGCTCAATGGCGAGGTGATCCGTCTCGACGGCGCCTTGCGCATGGCGGCCAAGTAAGGAGTATTCCCATGACTGATCCGATTGTCATCGTCAGCGCCGTACGCACGCCCATGGGCGGCTTCCAGGGCGACCTCAAGGGCCTGACCGCGCCGCAACTGGGCAGCGCCGCCATTCGTGCCGCCGTCGAACGTGCCGGTATTGCCGGCGATGCAGTGGATGAAGTGCTATTCGGCTGCGTGCTGCCGGCCGGCCTCGGCCAAGCCCCCGCACGCCAGGCCGCGCTGGGCGCGGGGTTGGACAAGGCCACCCGCTGCACGACCCTCAACAAAATGTGCGGTTCGGGGATGGAGGCCGCCATTCTCGCCCACGATGCGCTGGTGGCCGGCAGCGTCGATGTGGTGATCGCCGGCGGCATGGAAAGCATGTCCAACGCGCCGTATCTGCTGGACCGCGCACGCAGTGGCTACCGCATGGGGCATGGCAAGGTGCTCGACCACATGTTCCTCGACGGCCTCGAAGACGCGTATGACAAAGGCCGCCTGATGGGCACCTTCGCCGAGGATTGCGCCGAGCATAACGGCTTTACCCGAGAAGCCCAGGACGCCTTCGCCATCGCCTCGCTGACGCGTGCCCAGGAAGCGATCACCCGGGGCAGCTTCAGCGCCGAGATCGTCCCGGTGCAGGTCACCGTGGGCAAAGAACAGAAAACTGTCCTGCACGATGAACAACCGCCCAAAGCCAAGCTGGACAAGATCACCAGCTTGAAACCGGCATTCCGCGAAGGCGGCACGGTGACGGCGGCCAACTCCAGCTCGATTTCCGACGGCGCGGCAGCCTTGCTGATGATGCGCCAATCCGAAGCGCGCAAGCGTGGTCTCAAGCCACTGGCGGTGATTCACGGGCATGCTGCGTTCGCCGATGAGCCGGGTCTGTTCCCGGTCGCGCCGGTGGGGGCAATCCGCAAGCTGATGAGCAAGACCGGTTGGAGCCTGAATGATGTCGACCTGTTCGAGATCAACGAAGCTTTTGCGGTGGTCAGCCTGGCCACCATGGCCAAACTGGAAATCCCCCACAGCAAGGTCAACATCCACGGCGGCGCCTGCGCCCTGGGCCATCCGATCGGTGCCTCCGGTGCGCGGATCCTGGTGACCCTGCTCTCGGCCTTGCGCCAGAACGGGCTCAAGCGCGGTGTTGCCGCCATCTGCATCGGCGGTGGCGAAGCCACGGCCATGGCCGTCGAATGCCTGGATTAAGGACGCTATATGCTGCCCAATGAAGAACACGTGCAAATCAGTGACGCGGCCCGGCAATTTGCCCAGGAACGCTTGAAGCCGTTTGCCGCCGAGTGGGACCGCGAGCACCGCTTTCCCAAGGAAGCCATCGGCGAAATGGCCGAGCTGGGCTTTTTCGGCATGCTGGTGCCGGAGCAGTGGGGCGGTTGCGACACCGGCTACCTGGCCTACGCCATGGCCCTGGAAGAAATCGCCGCCGGTGACGGTGCCTGCTCGACCATCATGAGCGTGCACAACTCGGTGGGTTGCGTGCCGATCCTCAAGTTCGGCAATGACCAGCAGAAAGAGCAGTTCCTCAAGCCCCTGGCCAGCGGTGCCATGCTGGGTGCCTTCGCATTGACCGAGCCCCAGGCCGGCTCCGACGCCAGCAGCCTGAAAACCCGTGCCCGCCTTGAAGGCGATCACTATGTGCTGAACGGTTGCAAACAGTTCATCACCTCCGGGCAGAACGCCGGCATCGTGATCGTGTTTGCGGTCACCGACCCGGCCGCCGGCAAGCGCGGGATCAGCGCGTTCATCGTGCCGACCGACTCACCGGGCTACACGGTGACGCGGGTCGAAGACAAACTCGGCCAGCATGCCTCCGACACCTGCCAGATCCTGTTCGAAGACGTGAAGGTGCCGGTGGGCAATCGCCTGGGTGAGGAGGGCGAGGGCTACAAGATCGCCCTGGCCAACCTCGAAGGTGGCCGCGTGGGTATCGCCTCGCAATCGGTGGGCATGGCCCGCGCCGCGTTTGAGGCGGCCCGCGACTATGCGCGTGAACGTGAAAGCTTTGGCAAAGCGCTGATCGAGCATCAGGCCGTGGCGTTCCGCCTGGCCGATATGGCCACGCAAATCGCCGTGGCCCGGCAGATGGTGCATTACGCCGCCGCCCTGCGCGACAGCGGCAAGCCGGCGCTGGTGGAAGCGTCCATGGCCAAGCTGTTCGCCTCGGAAATGGCCGAAAAAGTCTGCTCGGCCGCCTTGCAAACCTTGGGCGGTTACGGTTACCTGAACGACTTCCCCCTGGAGCGGATCTACCGCGATGTGCGGGTCTGCCAGATTTACGAAGGCACCAGCGATATTCAACGCATGGTCATCTCACGCAATCTTTAAGGAGCCGATACATGACTTACGAAACCGTCTTGCTCGAAATCCAGGGCCGCGTCGGGCTGATTACCCTCAATCGCCCGCAAGCCCTGAATGCCTTGAATGCGCAACTGGTCAGTGAACTGAACCACGCGCTGGACCGCCTGGAAGCCGACCCGCAGATCGGTTGCATCGTGTTGACCGGCTCGAAAAAAGCCTTTGCCGCCGGCGCCGACATCAAGGAAATGGCCGAACTGACCTACCCGCAGATCTACCTGGACGATCTGTTCAGCGACAGTGACCGCGTGGCCAACCGCCGTAAGCCGATCATCGCTGCGGTCAACGGCTTCGCCCTCGGCGGGGGCTGTGAGCTGGCATTGATGTGCGACTTTATCCTGGCTGGTGACAGCGCCAAGTTCGGCCAGCCGGAAATCAACCTCGGCGTACTGCCCGGCATGGGCGGCACCCAGCGCCTGACGCGGGCCGTGGGTAAGGCCAAGGCCATGGAAATGTGCCTGACCGGGCGCTTTATCGATGCGGTGGAAGCGGAGCGTTGCGGGATCGTGGCGCGTATCGTGCCGGCCGATGAACTGCTGGACGAAGCACTGAAAGTCGCCACGCTGATTGCCGGCAAATCCGTACCGATCAGCATGATGGTCAAGGAAAGTGTGAATCGTGCGTTTGAAGTGAGCCTGTCCGAAGGCGTGCGCTTCGAGCGCCGGGTGTTCCATGCGGCGTTCGCGACGCAGGATCAGAAGGAAGGCATGGCCGCATTCGTCGGCAAACGCACTCCAGAGTTCAAAGACCAGTAACTAACGTGTGGGAGGGGGCTTGCTCCCGATTGCAGTGTCTCAGTCGAAATATCTGTGACTGATGCACTGCAATCGGGAGCAAGCCCCCTCCCACATTTCGTTACCCGGTGGTCATTCAGAACGGGTAGTGCTTGAGTTCTCGCGCAATGACCATGCGCTGAATTTCACTGGTGCCTTCATAAATCTGCGTGATCCGCGCATCCCGGTAGTACCGTTCCACCGGGTAATCTTCCAGGTAGCCATACCCGCCATGTATCTGCATGGCCGAGGAGCAGACCTTTTCGGCCATTTCCGAGGCGAACAGTTTGGCTTGTGAAGCTTCCGACAGGCACGGCTTGCCGGCACTGCGCAGACGCGCAGCGTGCAGGATCAGCAAGCGCGCGGCATTGAGTTGGGTCTGCATGTCCGCCAACAGGTTGGCCACGCTCTGGTGCTCGATGATCGCCTGGTTGAATTGCACCCGATCGCGGGCGTAGGCCAGCGCCGCCTCAAACGCGGCACGGGCGATGCCCAGGGCTTGAGCGGCAATGCCGATGCGCCCGCCTTCGAGGTTGGACAGGGCAATGGCCAGGCCCTTGCCGCGCTCACCCAGCAGGTTGGCCTCGGGCACGCTGCACTGGTTGAGCGTCACGGCGCAGGTGTCCGAGGCGCGAATGCCCATCTTGTGTTCGGTGCGGTCGACTACAAAGCCGGCGGTGTCGGTGGGCACCAGGAACGCAGAAATACCTTTCTTGCCCAGCTCCGGGTCGGTGACGGCAAACACAATGGCCAACTGGGCGCGCTTGCCGTTGCTGACGAACTGCTTGGCGCCGCTGATCACCCATTGGCCGTCCCGCAGTTCGGCACGGGTGCGCAGGTTATGGGCTTCGGAACCGGCCTGGGGTTCGGTCAGGCAGAAGCAGCCAATCGCCTGGCCGCTGGCCAGGGCCGGCAGCCAGGTTTCTTTTTGCGCTGGTGTACCGAAGTTGAGGATTGGCCCGCAACCCACTGAATTATGGATGCTCATCAGTGCACCCGTAGCGCCATCGCCGGCGGAGATTTCCTCCACCGCCAAGGCGTAGGCGACGTAGTCCACATAGGTGCCGCCCCATTCTTCCGGGACTACCATGCCCAGCAGGCCCAGTTCGCCCATTTTCGCCACGAGCGCGTCGTCGATCCAGCCGGCTTTCTCCCATGCCTGGGCGTGAGGGGCGATTTCGCCCCGGGCAAAGTCACGCGCCATGTCTCGGATCATTACTTGTTCTTCAGTGTATTCAAGATCTTGCATGGCTTATTTCGCAACCTGCGCAAAGTGGTGGAAGAAGCTCTCGACATGGCGGCTGTCCAGGTCGTCGAGCGTTGGCGGGTTCCAGCGAGGCGTCTTGTCTTTATCGATGATCAGGGCGCGCACGCCCTCGATCAGGTCACCTCGCTCGAACCACTGCCGGTCCAGGTGCAGCTCAAGCGCAAAGCACTGTTCCAGCGGCAGGTGACGGCCACGGCGCAGCATCTGCAGGGTGACGGCCATGGCCAGGGGCGAACGGGTTTGCATCAGGTTGGCCGTGGTCAGTGCCCACTCGCGGCTATTGGCGACGGTCACGGCCTGCAGTTGCTCGACCATGCTGGGCACGTCCGGCAACGCGAAGAAATGGTCAATGGCGGGGCGCAAGGCCGCCAAGGGCGGGTCGGGCAATTGTTGCACTGCGAGCCTGGCGAGTACGCCTTGCAGGTCTTTGAGCGGGGAGTCATGCCATTGCAGGTGATCGAGCTTATGGTCGAGTTCGGCCAGATGGGCGCTGTCGAGGTGCCAGTCGGCCAAGCCACAATACAGGGCGTCGGCCGCCCGAATCTGGACCCCGGTGACGCCGAGGTAAATCCCCAGTTCACCGGGGATACGCGACAGGAAATAGCTACCGCCCACGTCCGGGAAGTAACCGATGGCCACTTCGGGCATCGCCAGACGGCTGCGCTCGGTGACCACGCGCAGATCCGCGCCTTGCACCAGCCCCATGCCGCCGCCCAGAACAAAGCCATCCATCAACGCGAGTACGGGTTTGCGGTAGTGGTGAACAGCCAGGTCGAGGGCGTATTCCTCGACGAAGAAGTCTTGGTGCAGGGTGTCGCCGTTCTTGAAGCTGTCATACAGCGAGCGGATATCGCCCCCGGCGCAGAAGGCTTTCTCGCCGGCCCCACGCAGTACGACGGCAAACACCTGCGGGTCATCGGCCCAGGCCTGCAACTGCGCCGTCAGGCGCCGCACCATGTTGAGGGTAATCGCGTTCAAGCCTGCGGGGCGATTGAGCGTAAGGTGACCGATATGGTTGCGAACTTCGGCCAATACCTCATCCTGGAGGACCTCGGCGCTGCATGCTTGGGATGAAACCTGAGCAGTCATCTCTAACTCCCTGCTTTTATTGTTCTTTATCACGACATTCGCGGGCGAACTGTCTCGCGATCGTACCAGTGCAAATTTGCCCAGTACAACCCGGAATCGTGCAGGTCGTTTTTGCATTTATGCAGGGGCGTTCACACCGCGCGATGGGCGAGGACTTCACCGATACTGCGCCGGCGTGCATGGCTCTGCGCCGCGTGGATCAGTTGTTCAAGCTCGCTCGGTTCCACATCGTAAAACTGCTCCATTTCGGCCAAGGCCAGTTTCAAGTCAGCCGCAGTGATCATCGGATCGACAACGCGGGCAGGGCTGCTCACCGGCGCCATGGGGGACTCGACCAGCCCCTTGGGATAACGCGTACGGGTGGCGTTGTTGTAGACCAATGCCGCAGTCAACAGTGCGCCCGCGCCGAGCATGACCGGCGCCAACGCCTGCCAGCCCAGGGCGATGGAGGCCGGGTCGGCCAGAACCAGGGTCATCGCCAGGCCACCGGCGGGCGGGTGCAGGCAGCGCAGCCAGCAGATCAGGATAACGGTCATGCCTGCGGCAAGGCAGGCGCTGCCCAACGTACGCCCCAATACGCGGGCCACCAGCAGCGCAACGACTGCGGCGCACAAGTAACTGCCGATAATTGACCATGGCTGGGCCAGCGCACCCGAAGACACCGCAAACAACAGCACGGCGGAGGCCCCCAGCGGGCCTAGCAGATGCAGGGCGACTTCCATGCCGAAGACCTGGGCGCACACCCAGACACTGAGCATGGTGCCCAAGGCCATGCCGATGGCGGCACGGCTCCATTCAGCGGGACGGGTATTGATTGCAGCAGGTAACCAACGAGCGAGCATTTAAAAAGGTCCGTAAACAGCGGGCGAAAAAAAAGGCCTGCCGGGTTTCCCGGAAAAGCCTTTGTAACGTTCCAACATCTGGGGGAGGAACCTGTGCAGTCTGCCCAGCTTGATGCAATGATGCCAATGCATATTAATGAGGGTTGAGTGCAGAAAAAATGCAGTTAAAGTCCCTCGTCGTATCGAATCAAACCCACTTTGTGCGCCGCTGAGGTACTCGCGTCACCCAGCACGCGGCAGTAGGTCTCCTCGTTGAACAAGCGCTTTTGCAGACCCTCCCGTAGCGCCAGGTCATTGGCCAGCGGTCCTTTCAACGCCACCAACGCGTCGCGCAGCTCCATCAATCGGTCCAGCCTCGGCACCGGTATAGGCAGTAGATTCTCTCGCACGGCATTGTCCTCTCAATGAAGTAGCCAACCGTCTGTTGGGTGGCCTACAGCGTCCTTGTTGTTATGCAGGGTGCTCCAACCCATATGCCTGAACGACGGGGGTGGTAGATAGTTAACGCACTTGGCAAGCGAGTCTACATAGGGGATCCAGCCGCCGGAAGGGACGGTGCCGCAGCCGTTACGCAAAGCACCGTAGGTGTTTTCTTGGTGGGCATGATGAAAAACGCCCACTCGTTATGGAGTGGGCGTTGTTTCTTACGGGGCCTATGGAAACGTCATTAAGGCGTCGACGTTTTCTCCAGGTGCAGCAGCACATAGGGGTTCTTGTCGAACGACCCGGTGAGGGTCGGCGTGATCGAACGCAGGCGCGGCTCCGTCAAACTTTCGAAGTCTGCCTGGCTCATCACCAGCCAGGCTGGGGCCTGGATCAGGTTCAGTTCGGCAGGCGACTGGGTAAACAACGGCACCTTGTCGCAATCGAAGTTGACCATGAACTTGATGGCTTTGGCGTCTTTGCCCAGACCATGCAGTACCACCGGGGCGGGTTGCTGCAAGATCCGGGTCTTGACCGCCACGCTGAAGGTCCGCGTGTCGTACAGCGAGCGTTCCAAGGGTTCGACCACCACAATGTAGGTCGCCCAAATAGCCAACACCGCCGCCAGCGCCGGGCCGAACGCTCGCAGACGAGCCTTGGCCAACGCTAGTAGTGCCAACACCTGGAGCACGCCCAGCAGCGCAAACATCGCGCCCAGGCTCTCCAGCTCCGCCGGGTAACGCTTGCGCGCAGCCACCAGGCCAATGATTAACAGTGTCGGCAACAGCGTCCAGATGCCCAGCATCAAACCGCGTAACCAGGCGAAAAGTCGCCCTTGAGTCACTTGAAACGGGTATGCAGCGATAATGGCGGCCATCGGCAACATCGGCAGGATGTAGCGTGCTTTTTTGGCTTGAGGCACCGACAGCCCCACCATCACCAGCAAACCTGCCGCCGCGCAGTACAGCACCAGTTTCAGCGCCGGGTCCGGAGCGCGACGGCCACCGGCCGCGATGGCCACCAACACCAGGAGCGCCACCGGGTAGGCCAAGGCGTAGTTGCCCATGGAACTGGTGAAGTAATACAGCACACCGCTGGAGCCTTCGGTGCCATCCATACGGCCGAGGAACTGCATGCGAATGACATCTTGCATGAACACTTCGCCGCCACTGAGCTTGGCCAGCAGCAACAGCAGCCCCACACAGGCGCCCAGCAGCGCCAGTGCCAACAAGCCAAAGCTGAACAGTTGCCGCCATTGGCGGTTGATCAGGTAATAGCTGCACAGCACGCCGGTCGGGATCACCAGGCCGATCGGCCCGCGGATGGCAAAGCCGAGAATCAGCAGCAGAAACAGCCAATGCAGGCGTTTCGCCGCGCCGAAATGATCATGCGCATAGCCCAGGTAGAACACCGCCAGTGCGACCGCGGCGAGCATCTGGTCCAGGGAAACCGCACGGGTTTCGCTGATAAACGTACTGCTGAGCAGCAACATCGCGATGCTCAGCACCCCCCAGCGCGGGGAGTAGGGCGCTGTCAGGCGAAACACCAGGATGACGATAACGGCCGAGGCGACCGCCGTCGGCAACCACGCGGTGAAGCTGTTGACCTGGCCCAGCGGCACGGACAACAGCCAGGTCAGCAGGGTCGAGGTCGCCAGGTAGTCGGCATAGGGCTGGCCGTACGTCGTGGGGAAAAAGCTCGGCCCGTGGCGCAGCATCTCCTGGGCAAACAGCACAAAGCGCGAGTCAAACCCGATGATCGCCTGGTGCCAATTGCCGACGATGAACAGCACCAGGGCCAGGAGCCCAAGCCCCAGCGACTGATAACGGATCGTTGCATTCTGCAGGGGCGGCTGAGCTTTGTTCACGTATCAGCCTTCCTTGGCCTGTGGCGTCCAGTTTTGCTGGGGGATCGGCAATTCGCAGGAGTCACCCCGGCCCATCGGGAAGTATTTGAAGCCTTTGCGCGCCAGGCGCTCACCGTCGTACAGGTTGCGACCGTCGAAAATCACCGGGTTTTTCAGGCGCTGCTGGATCAGTTCGAAGTCCGGCGCCTTGAATTGCTGCCACTCGGTGCAGATGATCAGCGCGTCGGCGCCGCTCAAGGCCGATTCCGGAGTGCCCAGCAGGGCCAGGCGTGGCTCGTCGCCATAAATACGCTGGGTTTCCTGCATGGCTTCCGGGTCGAACGCACGCACATTGGCGCCGGCGGCCCACAGTGCTTCCATCAGTACGCGGCTTGGCGCGTCGCGCATGTCGTCGGTGTTGGGCTTGAACGCCAGGCCCCACAACGCGAAGGTCTTGCCTTTCAGCTCACCCTTGAAGAAAGCGTTGATGCGTTCGAACAGCTTGCTCTTCTGGCGCTGGTTGATGGCTTCCACGGCTTCGAGCAGGTCGCTGGAGCAGTTGGCTTCCTTGGCGCTGTGGATCAGGGCGCGCATATCTTTGGGGAAGCACGAGCCGCCGTAGCCGCAGCCCGGGTAGATGAAGTGGTAACCAATGCGCGAGTCGGCACCAATGCCCAGGCGCACCGCTTCGATGTCGGCACCCAGGTGTTCGGCCAGTTCGGCGATCTGGTTGATGAAGCTGATTTTGGTGGCCAACATGCAGTTGGCGGCGTACTTGGTCAGTTCGGCGCTGCGCAGGTCCATGAAGATGATGCGGTCGTGGTTGCGGTTGAACGGCGCGTACAGGTCGCGCATCACTTCACGCACTTCTTCGCGCTCGCAGCCGATGATGATGCGGTCCGGGCGGCGGCAGTCGGCAACGGCCGTACCTTCCTTGAGGAATTCCGGGTTGGAGACGATATCGAACGCCAGGTGGCGGCCGGCAGCCTGCAGGTTTTTCTCGATATGGGCACGCAGCGTGTCACCGGTGCCGACGGGAACGGTGGACTTTTCCACCAGGATCACCGGTTCCACCCGGTGGCGGGACACCGCATCACCGACCGACAGTACGTATTTCAAGTCGGCGGAGCCGTCTTCGTCCGAAGGCGTGCCTACCGCGATAAACAGCACTTCACCGTGTTCAACGGCGAGCTTTTCATCATAGGTAAAGTGCAGGCGTCCGCTTTCCAGGTTTTCCTTGACCATGGCCGCCAGGCCCGGTTCAAAGATCGTCACGTGACCTTTCTGGAGTGATTCGACCTTGCTCTTGTCAACGTCCATGCAGATGACATCGTGACCGACTTCGGCCAACACGGTGGCTTGCACCAGACCGACGTAACCACTACCAAATACACTGATTTTCATGGGGCATTCCTGGGACTAATACTGCTAGCACGACGAGAGTTAATAACCAGTACACCGAGGATGACCAGCGCCACCCCCAGGGTTTTTGAAAGCGAAAAATGTTCGTTGAACACCGGCAGGCTGGCGGCCAACAGGTACACCAGCGCATAGCTGATGCTGAGCAACGAATAGGCGCGGCCCAGGGGCAGGTCTTTGAGTGCCCCCAGCCAACAGAGCATCGACAGCGCATAGGCAATGATCGCCAGGATCACCACGCCCAAGGCGCCAAGATCGATAGCATTCTGGTTGAAGGCCGTCAGCCATTCGGCGGGCAGCGGCAGGCGTGTCATGCTCCAGCGCATGCCCAACTGGGCGGCGCTGACCAGGCCGACACTGCCCAGGGCCAGGGCAAAACCGCGCGCCCGGCTCATACCTGGCGCCCCAGCAACACCACGCCGGCGATGACCAAGGCGACACCCAGCCAGTGACGGCCATCGATATGTTCGTGAAAGACAAAGTGCGCCATCAGCGTAACCAGTACGAAGTTCAGGCTGAGCATGGGGTAAGCAATACCCACCTCCAGGCGTTGCAGCACCAGCAGCCACACCAGCAGCCCCAGGCCCAGGCAAAACAGCGCCGACCACAACCATGCTGAACGCAGTTTCGGTGCCCAGCCCTGCGGCTGGTCGCGCCAGCTTTCGACGGCAAACTTTTGCGAGACCTGGCCCATGCACGTGAGCAGGCAGGCGCTCAGCAATAGCAGCAGCGTGATCATTGCGTGACCTGAGGGAAGATCATGATCACGATGTTGCCTTGCTCGTAGCGCTTGCCGTCTTTGGGCAGCAGCTCGACTTCAGCGACTTCGTCTTCACCCTTGACCCGCATCACCACACCCACGGCGCCTTGCTTGCGCGCATCGCTCATCCATTGCTGGACTTGGGTGGGGTCGATCTTGCGGTAGGCCGTGTCCGGGTAGGCCAGGCCGTACTTCACTTCACCCACGGTGTTGTAAAGGGTGATTTCCGGGCGTGCCACGCGCCAGGACAAGGCCGACGCGGCGCCCAGGTCATTGCTCAGCAACGCGGTGGTTGGTTGCAGTTCCTGCAAGTGATCGATGATGAACTGGTCCGGCGTCTTGTTATACACCACTGAATGCGGCAACGCGGCCGGGACCAGGGCCACCAGCAGCCAACTGCCGACGACGGGCGCCGCCCACAGCGTCAACGGCCGTGCAGCTTGCAGCAGGTTGGCGACGATCCAACCGAACAGGAAGGTAAACACCAGCACCAGGCTGAGGGTTTCCTGCCCGGGTTCGTAGATCGGCTTCTTCAACTGGAACCAGCTGATCGCCAGCAAGGCGAGGACGCCGATCACCAGGTTCAACCCACCATTGATGCGCAATGCACGCGCCTTGCCCTGGCTGAGCTTGTCGCTCAGGGTCGAGCCCATCAGCAGGGCCAGCGGCAACAGGCACGGCATGATGTAGGACGGCAGCTTGCCCTTGGCCAGGCTGAAGAATGCCAGGGGCATCAGCAGCCACAGCAACAGGAACGCGGTTTTCGGCAGGCGCTTGTCCACCCAGGCCTGTTTGACGGTAGAGGGCAGCAGGGCGACCCACGGCAGCGAGAACGCCACCATCAACGGCAGGTAGTACCAGAAGGGTTCGGCATGCTGCGCATCTTCACCGGCAAACCGCTGGATGTGTTCGTGCCAGAAAAAGAAGTTCCAGTAGTCCGGCTCTTGCAGGTGCACGGCCAGGGCCCACGGCACGCTGACGGCGATCGCCACGACCACGGCGACGATGCCGTAACCCACCAGTTCACCCAGGCGTTTTTGCCAGATGGCGTAGGGCAGGGCGATCAGCACCGGCAGCAGCCATGCCAGGAAACCCTTGGTCATGAAACCCATGCCGCAGGCAAAACCGAGCAGGGCCCAGGACCACAAACGGCCACGGCGTGTGGTGCTGTCGAAGCAGAACCAGAGGGCAACGCCTGTCAGGTTGACCCAGAAGGTGAACTGCGGGTCCAGGTTGGCATAGCCGCCGAGCAGCGCCACGCTGACGAAGCTCATGTACAGCACGCTGCTGATCAGGCTTTTTTGCGGGTCGTTCCACAGCCGGCGAGAGACCAGATACACCAGCATGATGCTCAGCCCGGTGCTCAAGGCCGAGGCAAAGCGCACGCCGAACAGGTTCTGTCCGAAAATCGCCTGGCCCAGCGCGATCATCCAGTAACCGGCGGCGGGTTTTTCGAAGTAGCGAATGCCCATGAAATGCGGCGAGGCCCATTTGCCGGTCAGCAACATTTCCTGGCTGATCTGCGCATAGCGGGTTTCATCGGGAATCCACAGGCCGTGAGTGGCCAGCGGTAACAGGTAAAACACGCCAAACGCCAACAGGAGCAGGGGCAATGCCCAGCGCCGGATCATGCCTGCTGCACTCCGAGCCAGCCTTCTCGGCCGCTCAACGCACCACGCACCAGTTGTTGCTGGGGCAGGGTGGTCACATCCGCGGGCAACAGGTCACCCAGGGGTTTGAAGTCGATGCCGCGCTGCCCGGCTTGGGCGAGCAACTGGCGGAAATCATCAGCCATCAGAATCCCTTCTACTTCTGCGTGGATCGTGTAGACGTTCAGTTTCGACGAGGAAAACCTGTCGAGAATGAAGTTGTTGAACTCTTTGGCAGCCACTACCGGCCCGACGACTTCGTCGAAGGTCGGCAGGTCTACCGGAATTTGTGGGGTGCCCGCGCTGCCATCGGCCAACGTCGGTCGAAACAGGCTGGTGCCCCGGCAATCACTGTTGTAGCGGAAATTGAAAGCTTGTTTGGCCTGCACCACGCGTTCATCGGCACGCCAGCCGGCGGCCGCTGAACAATCGACGCGCTCGCCCAGGATGTCACTCAGGGTATCGACGCCACGGCGGATCTGTTCGACCAGCTGTGCATCGCTCCAACGCCCGGTGTTGGCCTGCCAGCCGTGGTGATCCCACGCGTGCAGGCCGACTTCATGGCCGGCGGCCTTGGCCTGGCGCATCAAGTGCCCCAGGTCACGCCCGATCGGCTTGCCCGGCCAGGCGGTGCCGGCGAGCAAGATATCCCAGCCGTACAGCCCGGCCGCATTGGAACGCAGCATCTTCCACAGGAATTGCGGACGGATGAGGCGCCACAAGTGGCGCCCCATGTTGTCCGGCCCAACGCTGAAGAAGAACGTCGCTTTTATCCCGGCTTCATCCAGGGACTCGAGCAGCCGCGGCACACCTTCACGGGTGCCACGGTAGGTGTCGACGTCGATGCGAAGACCTGCCTGCATTACTTCTTGTCCGCGATTTCGAGCATGGCTTCTTTCAGGAAGAAGTCCAGGGTGTTACCGATGGTTTCGCTCATCTCTACGGTCGGCTCCCAGTTCAGCAGGCGCTTGGCGTTTTCGATGCTTGGCTTGCGGTGTGCCACGTCCTGGTAACCAGTGCCGTAGAACGCCTTGCTCTCTACGTCGCGGAAACCGGCGAACGGAGGGAAGTTGCTGCGCAGCGGGTGAGCTTCGAACTGACGCAGCAGCTCTTCGCCCAACTGACGGATGCTGGCTTCGTTTTCCGGGTTGCCGATGTTGACGATCTGGCCGTCGCACACACCGTTTTCGTTATCAATGATGCGTGCCAAGGCTTCGATACCGTCGGCGATGTCAGTGAAGCAACGCTTCTGCTCGCCACCGTCGAACAGACGGATTGGAGTACCTTCCACCAGGTTCAGGATCAGCTGGGTGATGGCACGGGAGCTGCCGATACGGGCCGAATCCAGACGGTCCAGGCGCGGGCCCATCCAGTTGAACGGACGGAACAGGGTGAATTTCAGGCCTTTGTCGCCGTAGGCCCAGATCACGCGGTCCAGCAGTTGCTTGGAAACCGAGTAGATCCAGCGCTGCTTGTTGACAGGGCCCACCACCAGGTTGGAGGTGTCTTCGTCGAAGTACTGGTCCTGGCACATGCCATAGACTTCGGAGGTCGACGGGAAGATCACGCGCTTGTTGTACTTGACGCAGTAGCGAACCAGTTTCAGGTTCTCTTCGAAGTCCAGTTCGAATACGCGCAGCGGGTTGCGGGTGTATTCGATTGGCGTGGCGATGGCCACCAGCGGCAAGACCACGTCGCACTTCTTGATGTGGTACTCGATCCACTCGGTGTGGATGCTGATATCGCCTTCCACGTAGTGGAAGTTCGGGTGGCTGCGCAGGCGCTCGATGGCGTCGGAGCCGATGTCCAGGCCGTAGATTTCGTAACGGTCGTCACGCAGCAGGCGCTCGGACAGGTGGTTACCGATGAAACCGTTCACACCCAGGATCAGGACACGGGTACGACGTGGCTTGCGGCCGGACTCGGCGCCGCGCAGTACCGAACCATCCACCAGACCCAGCGCATCCGCCAGTGCCGGGCCGGCCAGGAACAAGCCGTCGGCGTTACGCTGACCGAACTTGACCACCAGGGAGTCTTCACCGCAGGCGATACGCAGCGGGTTGACGCTGATCACGCGGCCCGGCGCCAGGCCTTCGTTGCCCTTGAGCACTTCGGCCTGCCAAACGATCAGTTTGTGCTCGCCCACGGCGCAGAAAGCACCCGGGTAAGGTTGAGTGACGGCGCGAACCAGGTTGAACAGCTCTTCAGCCGGTTTTTTCCAGTCCAGCTTGCCATCGGCGGCGGTACGGCGGCCGAAGTAGGTGGCTTGGCTTTCGTCCTGGGCGGTTTCAGCCAGCTTGCCTTGAGCCAGTTGCGGCAGCGCATCACGCAGCAGGTTGGTAGCGGCGTCACGCAGCTTGGCGTGCAGGGTCAGGCCAGTATCTGTGCGGTCGATGATGACTTTCTGCTGGGCCAGGATCGCGCCGGCATCGGCGCGCTTGACCATGCGGTGCAGGGTCACGCCGGTTTCGGTTTCGCCGTTTACCAGCACCCAGTTCGCCGGAGCGCGGCCACGATATTTAGGCAGCAGGGAGCCGTGCAGGTTGAACGCACCTTTTTTGGCGGTGGCCAGCAGGGCTTCGCTCAGCAGGTTGCGGTAGTAGAAGGAAAAGATGAAATCCGGGTTCAGCTTGGCAATGCGCTCGATCCACAGCGGGTGGTTGGCGTCTTCCGGCGCATGTACCGGGATGCCATTGCGCGCGCAGAGCTGGGCGACGGAACCGTAGAAGTTGTTTTCCTTGGGATCGTCGGCATGGGTGAACACGGCAGCAATGTCGTAGCCGGCGGCCAGCAGGGCTTCAATGCCTGCACAGCCAATATCGTGATAAGCAAAGACAACAGCTTTTGAATTCATGACGAAACCTGATCGGAAGGAGAAGTGGAAGTGTGAGAAGTTGCCAGGCCGTCGACCACGACGACCGGAGCCGGTGCTGCGGGCTGGTTGCGCAACACCTTTTCGATAAAGAAGCGTGGACGGGCACGCACGTCACTGTACATGCGACCCAGGTACTCACCCAAGAGGCCCATGCCGATGAATTGACCGCCGGTGAACACGAACAGCACGGCAAACAGCACGAACATGCCTGAGCCGGCCCATTCGGCGCCGAAGACCAGGCGCAGGAAGACCAATGCAAAGGCGAACAGCATGCCCAGTGCCGCCAGGCTGAAGCCGACGATGGACAGCAGGCGCAGCGGGGTGGTGGTCATGCAGGTCAGCAGGTCGAACATCAGGCTGATCAAGCGCATGGCGCTGTATTTCGACTCACCGTGCTCGCGCTCGGCGTGGTGCACCAGGATTTCCGTGGTGTGGCGGGCAAAGCCGTTGGCCAGGATCGGGATGAAGGTGCTGCGTTCGCGGCAGGCCAGCATCGCGTCGACGATGGTGCGGCGATAGGCGCGCAGCATGCAGCCGTAGTCGGTCATGGCCACGCCGGTGGAGCGCTGCACGGCCAGGTTGATCAGGCGCGAAGGCCAGCGGCGGAAGGCCGAGTCCTGGCGGTTGTTGCGCACGGTCGCAACCACGTCGTAGCCGAGGGCGGCCTGCTCCACCAAGCGCGGGATTTCTTCCGGCGGGTTCTGCAGGTCGGCGTCGAGGGTAATCACCACGTCGCCACGGCACTGCTCAAAACCGGCCATGATCGCGGCATGCTGGCCGTAGTTGCGGTTGAGGATCACCGCCACTACGTTGCTGCCGTCTTCGGCGGCGGCGTCTTCCAGCAACTGGGCCGAACTGTCACGGCTACCGTCATCCACCAGGATGATTTCGTATTTGTAGGCCAGTTGCTTGCAAGCTGCCGTCGTACGACGCAGCAATTCAGGCAGGCTGTCTTCTTCGTTGTAGACCGGGATAACGATCGACACGAGATCAATAGGGTAGGGTTTCAAAGATTCAAGACCTCGGGGCTAGAGCAATTGAAGCGTGAAAACAGCAGTAATCCGGGCTGATGGACAGCGTGCAGATTAAACGTAGCGTGGGGTTGCGGCGTTCATTTGACATTCCTGGGGACGGTCGCGAGTTTCTTCCATGGGCCAGCAGAGTAAAGACGAAATATAGGAAAGATCAACAGCTTAGTTGGGAAAAACGCGGTTCGTTCTGAAGTCATACGCCCAAGGTTAAGCGGAAAAATGTGCAACGAATATGAAAGGCATATGAAAAACTCGTTTTTTTCACAAATAGACAGCCAGGGTTCAGCTAAGTAGCTGACGCGCCAAGGGATAGATTTCCTACGCAGTCACCTGGCGATTTTAACCCCACATTCAACAATCTTCTCTGCATTAGCGCTCAAGTGCCGGTAAAGTAAGCCATCTCTTGCCTGGATACTCGGATGAACAGCGTGCAGCTTTTTCGCGGCCAGTTGCGGCCAGCCTTGATAGGGTCGTTGATGGGGTTATTGCTCAGCGTGGCCGGTGCTACAACTGTGTATGCCGACGACGGTGTGACGCTGACCACGATCGACCAGGTGCCGGAAGGCGTCGAGGTGCGCGGCAAGCAGGTCGCGGCCTACACCTGGGCCGACCGCCAGGGCAAGAACCTGCTGGTACTCGCCGAGCAGGTCAGCGAGCGGGACGACGATGGCACCCAGTCGGCTTTTGTCTATGCCGCCCAGTATTTGCTGGATGGCGAACATCCCAAACGCGTCTGGATGCTCTACGACGATGTACAGCATTGTGAGTTCGATGCCGCGCTGCGTTTTGACCGGGCCGCCACCAAAGTCACCGACCTGGCGGGAGATGGCATCACCCAGGCCACGGTCGGCTACTCGCGCACCTGCACCAGCGACGTCAGCCCGCGTGAATTCAAGCTGATCATGCATGTGGGGAAAGCGCAGAAATACCGCCTGCGCGGCGTCGATCGTGTGGGCGCAAGCTGGTGGGATGAGGAAGCCGGTGCGTTGCGTGGCATGCCGTTGCCCAAGGATTGCAGCGTCGCTGCGCAACAGGCGCTGGTGAGTCAGTACCAGGAGCAGGGTACCGAACTGCCGCTGCCGGGCTGTTATGGCGATGAGAAGGACTTTGCCAAGGCACCGGACAGCTACCTGGCGTTCATGCGCCAGCATTGGTTTGCCCTGATGCAGGCGCAGGACGCGGATTGGAGCCAGTCACAGACCCAGTCCCCGGACCCGGTCGAGGACGATCAATAGCCGTGATTTTGTGCCAGGGCCGGTCCTGCGTTAGACTCGGCCTTCGCCAATTCACTAAATACACCTATTAATCAACGAGTTGATAGGTGTATTTAATCCAAAGGCTAAACTGTTTTGACTGAGACTATCCGCAACCCGCTGACCCTCTACCTCACCCGCCTGGCGCCCTCCAGCCAATTGACCATGCGTTACGTGCTGCAGGATGCCGCCGACCGCCTCGGTTTCGAAGACATCAACCTCGAAGAGATCGACTGGCACCTGCTGCAACCGGAACACGTGATCGCCCTGATTGCAGCCTTGCGCGAGGACGGCTATGCGCCGAACACCTCGTCGCTGTATGTGAACGCCGTGCGTGGCGTGATGAACGAAGCCTGGCGCATGAGCCTGATCAGCCAGGACCATCTGCTCAAGATGCGTTCGGTCAAGGCCGCCTCCGGCACGCGCCTGGGGCAGGGGCGCAACCTGCGCCGCACGTTGATCCGCGAACTCATGGAGGTCTGTGCCGCCGACCCGCGCCCTCAGGGCCTGCGCGACGCCGCCGTCATCGGCATTCTGTATGGCTCAGGCATGCGCAAGTCGGAATCGGTCAACCTGGATCTGGCGCAGGTCAACTTCGAGGAACGCAGTTTGCGCGTGACCGGCAAGGGGCATAAAGAACTCCTCAAGTACGCGCCACAGTGGGCCTTCGCCAAGTTGCAGGCGTGGCTGGCGTTTCGTCGCGAGCAACTCAAAGAGGGGGAAGAGGACGATACCTTTTTATTCAACCGCATCCGCCGGGGCAGCCATATCACCCGGGAGCGTATTACCAAGCATGCGATCTATTACATCGCCCGTCAGCGCGGCGAGCAGGTGGGCGTGAAGATCATGCCCCATGATTTCAGGCGTTCATTCATCACCCGTGTGATTGAGGAACATGACCTGTCGATCGCCCAGAAACTGGCGCACCACACCAATATCCAGACCACGGCCAGTTATGACGTGCGCGACGACAACGAGCGGCGGCGCGCGGTGGATCGTTTCGATCTGTAGATGAGCTCAGATCTGTAGAAGAGCTCAGCTATGGGGGCAGGCGTCACCGACACGGATGTAGTCCAGTTCATGGCGCACACCCTGGCTATCGACGTAGATCACATGCCCCTTGACCGGCCCGCAGGGCGTAGCCGCTGCGCGGGTGCTGCGCACGGCCTTGGCGATATCCAGGTCTTGCGCGTAATCGTCGGCCTGGTTGACCGGCGTATTGACGCCCGGGCCGGGGTCACCCTGGGCGGCGGCGAGGGTGCTGAACAGGCTCAGCACGGCAATCAGCAAGTAACGCATGGCGACCTCCAACCCCAGCGGGAGTGGTTTGACGAGGTTGCCATTCTATAAAGCCCGGCCGCAGGGGCTGAACGGATTCCGGCCAATAGCGGTTATCAGTGAAAACGATGTCAGGACCGCGCAGTCACCAGGTGCGGCGGCAGACGGCGCAAGGTCCACAGGGTGACGAGCAGCGCAGCCAGCGCGCACAGTGCGATGCCCACCAACATCGGCGCAGGCGTGTGATCGGCAAACACACCGACCAGGGCCATGCACACCGCCCCGGTGATCATCTGGATGGCGCCCAGCAGGGCTGACGCGGAGCCCGCTACCGCGCCATGATCCTCAAGGGACAGGACGCCGGCCGCCGGCAACAGCAGGCCGAGGAAACCGAAGCCGATAAACAGCAGGCTCATCATCACGGCCAGATGACTGCTCCATGCCGTGGTTACCGCGAGCAAACCCAACACACTGGCGACGGCGATCACTGACCCGCGAATCAGCCGCGCCAGCCCATAACGCGCACTCAGGCGCGCAGTGAGTTGGCTCATGGTAAAGAACGACGCGGCATTCAGCGCAAAGCACAGGCTGAATTGGGTGGGTGTCAGGCCGAAATACTCGATGTACACGAACGGTGCACTGCCGATGAACACGAAGAAGGTGGCCAGACCAAAGCCACTGACCAACGACAACCCGATGAACACCGGATCGCGCAATAACGCCCCGTAGCTGCCGATGGCATTGCCCAGCGTCTTGCCCAGGCGGCGTTCGGCCGGATGGGTTTCGGGCAGTTGCAGCCGCGTCATCACCAGGCACAACACCGACACGACGGCCAGCACGGCAAATACCTCGCGCCAACTCCAGATCGAGATCACCAGGCTGCCGGCCAGTGGCGCCAGGATCGGCGAAACACTCATGACCAGCATCAACAACGCCATCAGGCGCGCGGCTTCATGGCCGGTATACAGGTCACGCACAATCGCCCGGGGAATCACCATCCCGGCACACGCACCAAAGGCTTGCAGCGCACGAAAGCCAATCAGCACTTCGATAGTGGGGGCCAGCGCACAGCCGACACTGGCCACGGCAAAAATCGCCAGCCCTGCATAAATCGGCGGCTTGCGCCCGAATACATCGCTGATCGGCCCGTAGAACAACTGGCACACGCCGATGATGACGAAGAATACGGTCAGGCTCATCTGCACCGCCGCCGGCGAGGCATGCAGGCTGGCACCCAGTGTCGGCAGCGCCGGCAGGTAGCTGTCGATAGCGAACGGGCCGATGGCCGTGATCAACCCCAGCAACACGGCGAGGCGGGCAATACTACGGGACATGTGCAATTCCAGGCGAAGCAAAGGCCGGTCAGCTTAAGGGATTCGTGCAGATCCGCAAACTTGGTCTTCACTGACGACAAAGGCTGCCGATAACGTGGTTAGCGATGTTAAAGCCGTTGGGTATGGGGATATCTGCATGACGATCAAATTGCGCTTGGTGCTATTGATTGCGACCGGACTGCTCACTGCGTTGATCATGAGCCTGGCCAGTTACCTGGGGAATACCCGGATGGCCGCGGCCGTGCAGGACAACGAGATGAGCATGACGGTGCTGCGTAACCACATGGAAGCCGACATGATGCACGACGCCCTGCGCGCCGACGTGTTGTCGGCCATGCTGGTGGGCCTGGGGAAAAGCACCAGCACCGCGGCCGAAGTCAATGCATCGATCAAAGAGCATGCCGAACACTTTCGGCAAGTGTTGAGCGACAACCTCAAGTTGCCGTTGGACGATGCGCTCAGGGTTAATCTGGAAAAAATCAAACCCACCCTGGACACCTATATCAGCGCAGGAGAGCGCATAGTGGCGCTGGCCTTGGACAACCCCGAGGCCGCACGCGGGGAACTGGCGACCTTCAATAGCATCTTCAGCCAGCTGGAAGATCAGATGGCGACGCTGAGCGAGCAGATCGAAACCAACACCCAGCAAACCAGCGTCGGCACGCAGCAGACCATCCATAACGCCAACCTCACCCTGGCGGTCGTGCTGATCGCCAGCCTGTTGCTGTTATTGGCCCAGGGCCGCTGGGTCGCGTTGAGTATCATGGCGCCCTTGCGCGCTGCCAGCCGCATTGCCGCAAGCATTGCTCAAGGCAACCTGAGCGAACCGATCGTCGAGCCCCAGCGCAAGGACGAAGCCAGCTCATTGATCCGGAGTCTGGCGATCATGCAGCGCGACTTGCGCGGCATGATCGAAGTGGTGCGCAGCAACGCCCACGGCGTCAACGGCATGAGCGAGCAACTGAGCCAGGGTTGCCATGAAGTGGCCGACAGCAGCCAGCAACAAAGCTCCGCGGCCAGCACCATGGCAGCCGCTGCGAGTGAAATGACCGCCAGCATCGAGGAAATCACCCGGCACTCCGAGCGTGCCTTGAGCATGGCCAATCAGGCGCAAAGCCTGGCCAAGGACGGCGGGCAGGTGATTCACCAGGTGGTGACTGACATGGACGGTATTGCGCGCTCTGCGCAGCAGTCGGCGCAAGTGATCCGTACGCTGGATAAAGAGTCCGAAGCGATCTACAGCATCATCCAAGTGATCAAGGGCATTGCCGACCAGACCAACCTGCTGGCCCTGAACGCCGCCATTGAAGCCGCCCGTGCGGGAGAGCAAGGGCGTGGTTTTGCGGTGGTCGCCGATGAAGTGCGCAGCCTCGCCGGGCGCACCAGCGCGTCCACCCAGGAAATCGCCAGCATGGTCGGGCGAATCCAGCAAAGCACCCGCGAAGCGGTGATGAGCATGGAGGAGGGTGTTGCCCAGGTGGATAAAGGCATGGCCGTGACCGCCGATGTGGAGCGGGCGATCCGAGAGATCCTCCAGGCGACGCTGAACACCACTGAATTGGTGACGGATATTTCCCGCACCATCAGTGAACAGAGCCTGGCCAGCAATGAAATTGCTCATCAGGTGGAGATGATCGCCGGCATGTCGCAAAACAACAGCCGGGTCATCGGTGAAACCGCCTCGACGACAGACGAGTTGTCGAGCCTGGCGGGTAAGCTGTCGCAGTCGGTGGACCGGTTTCAGCTGTAAGGCAGGCCCGGTTCTTCAAGGAAAACGCCCGGCATCGCCGGGCGTTTTCTTGCCTGCTCAGCTGGGTAACAGCGTGCCGGCGGCGTCTGCCACAACCTCCTGGCGTGCATACCCGGCCGCCCTGATGAAATCCGCCAGATGCCAGATATCGCCGTTAGCGGCCCAGGTTCCATCCATCACGTCACTTATCACGATGGATGTCATCAGCACAGGATCGCGCGCGCCCAGGCAGCCGGCAATTGCCTTATGCAGGGCTGCGGCGTAGTGAGCCCGGCGTCCCGCATCCAATTCTCCGGCAGGAGCCAGTACCTGTATGTGGCAGGGCACAACTTGGTCAAAGTTGCTCTGGCCGCCGCATAGCCAGTGTGCAGCAGGCACCTCATCAAGCATGACCCAGGACAGCAGCCGCTGACGAGGGTCACTGCCGAGCCCGGTGGCTTCTACCGCTGCGCAGTCAACAGCGGCCAGAAGCTGTTGAAGGGTGTTTGCACTCAACACATTGGCGGGCAACTTAATCGTGATATTTGGCATACAGAGATGTTCCGGATGAGAGGGACGCCATTGAAACGTTATGCACCTTGAGATGAAATTGGCCGATCAGACATCTTTCGTGCAGAATCGGCCAATGCACGATTTTATTGTTGTTGTCCCCCCTGGCGCGTTTGCCTCCAGTGTCACCTTGACCCTGGACATACTTTCCACTGCCGCAAAGTTGGCACCCCGGTTGGGTCTGCCGGCGCCACGCTGGATGGTCTGCTCGACGGAAGGAGGGCGCGTTTCATTAGGGGCAGGTCTGAGCCTGCTCACGCAGCGTTTGGTACTCCCGTCTGATGGGCGAGCCTGTTGGATTCTGCCTGGATTGGATGTTGATGATCCGGTCGCGCTGAAGTCGAGCTTATTGCAGCCCGAGATGGCGCCGATACTGACCGCCTTGAGTCAGCATGTGGCCGCTGGCGGGACGGTTGCAGCGTCATGTTCTGCCGTATTTCTTTTGCACGCAGCGGGGCTGACAGACGGCAAGACGCTGACGACCACCTGGTGGCTGGCCGCCACATTGCGCCAACGGGTTGCAGGTCGCTGCAATGTCGACCCGGATCGGATGGTGATTGAGGACGCCCCGCTGGTGACTGCGGGTGCCGCGTTGGGGCACACCGATTTATTGATGCACTTGATCGGCCAACGTTTCGGGCCGGAACTGGTCGCGGCGGTGGCCAAGGCTTTTCTTTTAAATCAGCGCCAACTGCAATCACCCTTTATGGTGCCGGCGTTGATGGCCCAAGGTGAACTGGTTGCTGAGTTGATCGCTCATATCGAGGCGTCGCTGCCAACTCCGATGAGTGTGGATGCTCTGGCACAAACGATGCGAATGAGCACACGAACGCTCTCCAGGCAAGTATCCAAGGCGACAGGACGGGGGCCGTTGCACTTGATTCGAACGGTCCAGTTGAATAGGGCGCGAGCGCTCCTGGAGAGTAGTCGCTGTTCGGTGGAGTCTGTGGCCGGGCAAGTGGGGTTCAGCGACCCAACCGCTTTGCGCCGCCTCTTGAAGAAATACCTGAATGCCACTCCGAGGCAACTGAGGTAGGCCGCTTTGGGCAACGGCTAGCCAGGTCATCAGGCAGGGGCTACTTGAGCCCGATGCGTTTACGCATCTGCGCTGTGATGGTCTGTCGGGTTCCCGGCATATCCGCCCACGGATCAACCTTGAGTGTCTCCAGGCGTTGAGGGAGGTTGTGGATGTTCCACGCGTTGGCGCCTTTGATCCCTTTGAGTTCCTCTCTGAAAATCGGCACCGACACCGGCAAGCCCTCGCGGCTACGCGGTGAATAGGCGCTTATCGTGGTCGCACCCAGGCCATTGCGCAGGTAGTCGATGAAAATCCGTCCCACCCGGTTCTTCGGCCCGGAAACTGCCGAGAACCGATCGGGAAGCAGGTTGGCGATATGTTTGACAATCGCATGGCTAAAGCTTTTGACCGCGTCCCAGTCGGCTTTCGGCGTTAACGGCACGACAATGTGGATACCCTTGCCGCCGCTGGTTTTCAGGAACGATTTGAGCCCCAGTTCGTCCAGTACCGTCAATGTCAGCTGGGTGGCCTCGACCATGCTTTTCCATGGCAGGGCCGGGTCGGGGTCAAGGTCGAGAATAAATCGGTCGGGGCGATGCAGATCTTTGGAAACGGCGTTCCAGGTATGCAGTTCAATCGTGCTCATCTGCACCGCGCCGATCAGCGCTTCCAGGTTGTTGATCAACATGACAGGGTGGCCGGTCTCTGCCTTGCCGATGATTTCGATGCCGGGGATTGCCAGGCGCTGCGGGTTTTTCTGGAAAAACAGCTCTGCGCCGATGCCGTCCGGCGCGCGCACCAGCGCGACGGGGCGATTGAGTAACTGCGGTAGAAGCCAGTCAGAGACGGCGATGCAGTAGTCCGCCAGGTCACGTTTGGTTGCGCCGCTGCTGGGGTCAATCACTCGTTGCGGATGGGTGAGCCGAATGGTGGTTGATGCATCGTCGCCGGCTTTACCTTTGGCTTTCGCCGCGATTGCCTGTTTTCGGGTCGGCTTTTTCTCCACTTCAGCGGCATGGGCCGGGCGCTCTTCGATGATCGACTGCGCGGGTTTATCGTTGCGCAGGCCCTGGAACACGGCTTGGCGTACGGAACCTTCCTGTGTGATCTCGGCAAAGGTGACCTCGGCCAGCAGCACAGGCTTCAGCCAGCGCACGTCCTTGGCTTCAAAGCCCTTGGGAGGGTTGACGACTGCCGGCTGCTTGACTTCGAGGGGGGTTAATTGTGCGTAGATCGTATTCAGTGTGGTCTGGTTGAAGCCGGTGCCAACCTTTCCTGCGTATTTGAGCTCACCGCTATCGATGTCGTGCAGCCCCAGCAGCAGCGCCCCGAATTTACTGCGCGAGCCTTTCGGCTCGGTGTAGCCGACAACCACGAATTCCTGCCGACGTTTGCATTTGAGCTTGATCCAGTCGCCGCTGCGGCGTGATACGTAGGCACTGCCAACACGTTTGCCGATAAGACCCTCCATTTGCATCTCGCATGCGCTGTCCAGCAAGGCCTGCGGTGTTTCGGCGAAGTCTTGCGAATACCTGAGAGCCTCATCTTCATTGCGCGCCAGTATCCCGGACAAGGCCTCCCGGCGCTGTTCGACGGGCACCTCGCGCAAGTCCATGCCGTCGAGAAAGGGCATGTCGAAGAGGTAGTAGACAATATTGCCGTCGCGGCCCAGTTCAAAGGCATTTTGCAGGGCCTGGAAATCGGGAACGCCTTGCGCGTTGGCAACCACGATTTCGCCATCCAGCCACGCGGACTTCAAGGCCAGGCCGGCAATGGCTTCGGCCTGGCGAGGCAGCTTGTGCGTCCAGTCATGGCCGTTGCGGGTAAACAACCGCACCTTGCCCTTGTCCACCCGCGCCATGATGCGGTAACCGTCGAATTTGACTTCATAGCGCCAATCCCCCTCAGGGGCTGAATCCACCAGCGTGGCCAGTTCCGGTTTCAGACTTTCCGGGAGAGCGCTGGGCCGCGCATTGGCCAACTTTGGTTGTCCCGGTTTGGCCGGTGATGTGGCCGGTTTCTCGGCGGGTTTGGATGCTGCCGCCGGTTTAGCTGCGCGTTTCTTTTGCGCGACGTTGCGCCGCTTCTGTACGCCGGCTGAGATCTCGATCCAGGTCGGCGCGTGGTCGCTGGGGTGCTCTTCACCTCGGACCCATGCGTCCACGCCGGCGTTCTTGAGGTGAGGGGCGAGCACCGGGTTCAGCAGCAGGTGGTCAATGCGCAAACCGGAGTTCTTTTGCCAATGCTGGCGGAAATAATCCCAGAACGTGTACACACGCTCTTGCGGGTACAAGTGTCTCAGCGAGTCGATCCAACCCTGGCTCAGCAGCCTTTGAAAGCATTCGCGGCTTTCTGGTTGAAGGAGCGCATCCTTGAGCCAGGAGCGGGGGTTGTAGATATCCAGGTCGGTGGGGACGACGTTGTAGTCGCCCGCCAGCACCACCGGGTGTTCGCTGGCTTGCAGCGATTCGGCATGCGCAATCAGATGCTCGAACCACTTGAGCTTGTAATCGAATTTGGGACCTGGCTGCGGGTTTCCGTTGGGCAGGTACAGGCACCCGACGACAACCCCATGCACAGCCGCTTCAAGATAGCGAGACTGCGAGTCGTCCTGCGCGCCGGGCAAACCTTTATGAATCAACAGGGGCTCGGAGTCGCGCGCCAGAATGGCCACGCCGTTCCACGCAGCTTGACCATGATGCAATGAGCCATAGCCCACCGCCTCCAGATCGCTTGCCGGGAAAGCCTTGTCCTGGGCCTTCAGTTCCTGCAGGCACACGATGTCGGGGCGTTCTTTTTCAAGCCACTGCAGGAGGTTGGGCAGTCGCGTCCCTATGCCGTTGACGTTGAACGTGGCGATCTTGAGGTTGCGCATTGCGTCCATCCTCCCTTTATTCACATGGCTTTTATTCCGAGTGCCGCGAAGTGACGTGAGTTCATAATCACTCCCGCAGAGAAATTTGGAACAACTGCCCCAACGGCCCAGTCATTTTTATGTACGGCACAGTCCATATGCAGAGGGGCCGGCACGCTGCTTTCGCAGATTGAAGGGCGCGGATCGTTCCGCACATGATTGGCCCGCACTGAGTGCGGGCTATTTTTATGGACTTGATATCAGTATTAGAACGGCAAGTTTATTCGGGCGGAGGCGGCGTATAGGGTTGTGCGACAAATGGAATATTCCCTGAGGGACGCCATCTCACATTTTCAAGTCCATAACGTTCAGCGAGCGGTTTGCTTATGCGTTTGATCTTATCGTTGCGCGACTTGGGGATGATACCTATCCCTGCATCGCAACATGCCCAGTGCCACGCCTCTTCATTGGTCATGGCTTCACTTCTTATTATGAAAGATTTAGGGGTGTGATGAAGTTCATACTCGATAATATATAGCGTGTTTTTCATGTGAGCTCCTTCTGAATGTTGTCATCAAGTCAGAAAGTGTTCTGAGTTCGAAGCGGCTTTCCTTCGCGTTTCTTGATTGGGGCGTCGTTGCCTGGCTAGGGTTGCCAGGCTAGGAATGAATGAAGCTGCATACACATTCCGCCGGGATGACGGGCAATTCGATTGCATGGATGAGGCCGCTGGCCAGCGCCTGATGTGGATCAAGAATGCGCGGGGCGGCGATCAAATAGTTTTCGGTGTCCAGCTTTTCAACGGCCTGCGCGGTTCGCTGCGCAACGATGCGCGCATACAACTGCAAGTCGTAATCCAGGCTCATGGCGTACTCCGACATGCGCGAATGATCCACGGCGCCCTGTACATGCCAGTGAAACGGATGGAACAGGAACTTGCTGTGCTCGCACGCCGTTCTGCGTTCGCCCGCCAGGAAAATGATATTGCCCATGGATTCCACGGTGCCCAGGTTGTGCGTATGCACCGGAATCGGCAGGGCCAGTAAAAAGTTGTACATCGTGAAGCCATAACTGCACTCACCGCCCATGGTCGCGATGTTCACGATCAAGCCGGTCGCGTTCTGCTGGACAGCCAATGACGATTTTTCGATGAGTTGGCTGCAGGTCGACGCGTTGACCGGGCCTGTGAAGTTGATGATATGCAAAGGCATAAGGCACCTCTGAGTCAGGGATGGCTACCGTTGATGAATAACCAGCACTGCTACGGAGTTCGTTCACAGATGGGAAGTGTCTGTGAGGACCGGACAGTGGCCTCCGCATGCTCGACAGTTTCCATCCGCTCATAACAATTCGGGGGTTTCGGCAATGTCTTGGCGGCGTCTACCGCTCGCGTTTCACGGGCGGTCGCCGGTTGAGGGGCGTGTCGCTGAGGTTCGGGTGCCGCGTGCATGGTGTGTTCTCCAGCTTGAAATGAAGGGGCAGCCCAGGCTGCCCCCGTTTGGATCACTTACGACTTGCGCCCGCCGCCATGGCTGTTCTGGCCACCTTTACGGCCAGCCTCAGAGGCTTTTTCACGATCATTGGCAAAGTTGCCGCCAGAGGCCTGGCCGCCTTTTTTGCCGGCTTCGGCAGCCTTTGCATGATCGTTGGCGAAATTTCCAGGGTTCTTATTGCTGGTAGTCATGATAGATCTCCACAATGAGTTGTCGTTTCGCTAGTTGCACCTTGATGCAGCGAACATCTATTCGGATAAGCCTGCGCTGGCAATCGTTTTGATAATTTCCGGAAATGCCGATAAACGGTAAAGAGCGGCTTAAAACTTATACAAAACGATTTGACTCACACCGCTTCGTATAACTTTTTCAAGCGCGCGATATTAAACTAGTAGCCTGTTGCCGCTTCGCTTAGTGTGAACGACGGCGTTTAAAAATAATGAACCCTGCCAGTTTATGCATGACCTAACGCTGCATAACCCGGAGGTGTCCCCATGCAAACCACTTACTTTTGGATAGGCTTGGCCGTTGTTCTCATACTCCTCGATTTGTGGATCATCAACAGCGTCTGGCGCAGTGACGACCCCTCGGGGCGCAAGGCGGGCTGGACCACGATAGTGGTGCTGCTGCCGTTTTTAGGCGCGGCAATATGGGCCGTTGCCGGCCCGCGTGGCGTCACCAAGGGACCGTCCTCGCCCGAACACAGCAAGGGTTGATTACCAGCCAGCCGAGGAGGCCACGCCGATGCAGACGCAATCTACTCCCACTCAAGCCGGAACCGACACCCCTGAACAGCTGCCGGAAAAAGACATCGGCCAGGGGCTCACCGATGACGAACGCGTGTCCCGGGAAGGTGAGGGCAACGCGGGTTCAAACGGTGACGGCGCACGAGTGACACCGGGCCCGGAAGACGAAAAACGCTTGAAGCCTTGACCCCTGCGCCCTTGGTCAGACCTTGGCGCACACCGATGGAATTATTGAGCAGGGGGCGGCTCTCTCCTTATAGAAGCGCCAAAAGGCGTCGCGTACCAGGTATTGGCATCCGCCCAGACCTGAATAAAAAATTGTGGATGGACCGCTTATGACTGTCTTTCAAACCCTGCAAAGTGCATCCCAGTGGCAGCATGAAGGCCCGTTGCGCAGTGAATACCAGCGCCTGCTCACCGATTGGGACACGGGCGCCGCGCAATCGGCGGCAGATTTTCTGCAGGCGCAGCTGGCTCAGGTCAGCACCACTGAAGACACTTCATTGCCCACGTCGCCCGACCAACTAATGAGTTGGGTCGAACTCAATTGCACCGCTGTGGCCGAGCGATATGCGCAGTATTTGCAAGAGCGGCAGCAAGGCGGCGGCCGCCGCTATTTCCAGAACAAAGCCCATGCCCTGTACTTCCTGCAGTGTGTGGCGCCGACTAAGCAAGTCGATGGTGCCTGGCTCTACGGGGTACTCAGCCATTGGCAGGATTACCGCTATGACGGGCTTGTGACCACCTACCTGGAAGAACTCGGCGATGGGGAACCGACGCAAAACCATGTGTCGATTTACCAACGCCTGCTGGCCGAGCAAGGCTGTGACGGCGATTTCGGCTGGCAGGATCAGCACTTTCACCAAGGCGCCATTCAGTTGGCCCTGGGGCAGAGCGCCGCATCGCACATGCCGGAGATCCTGGGCTACAACCTGGGTTACGAGCAGCTGCCGTTGCACCTGTTGATCTGCGCCTATGAACTCAAGGAACTGGGCATCGACCCCTATTATTTCAGCCTGCATGTCACCATCGACAACGCCAGCAGCGGTCATGCCCGACGCGCCGTGCAGGCGGTGCTGGGGTTGATGCCGAACGGCATGGATGCAACCGAATATTGGCAGCGGGTACGCCGTGGTTATCAGTTGAACGATCTGGGGCTGGGCACTACCGCGGTGATCCAGGCGTTCGACCTCGAACACGAGCTGGTGACCATGCTTGAACGCAAGCGGCCGTTTGCCCAGCACATGCATTCGGACTACTGCCGCTTTGAAGGCAAGACCGTCAACCAATGGCTAGCCCAGCCCGGCCAAGTGCGCGGGTTCTTGCAGGCCCTTGAGAACAAGGGTTGGATCAAGCGAAACCAGGCGCCCGAAGACAGTCGTTTCTGGCAGTTGATCGAGGGCGCGGGCGCTGCGATGTTCGGCGTCTTCAGCGGCTATGAAAAACAACTGCTGCGCGACTGGATCGCCGGAAATTGGCGCGACGCCAGCGCGATTGCACGCCCACGCCCGGTGCGGCCGGTGTCGTCAGGCACCCACGAGCCTACGCCGGATGACCCTGAAACCTGCGCCTTGCGCCAGGCCCTGGCCCGGCACAACGGCGAGCGGCAGTTGGGCCTGTTGTTACCGTGGCTGGCGCCTCACCGCCATCATCGTCCCGCTGGTTTGTATGCGACCCGGCGCTTTATTGAATTGCGCGCGGGTCTGCGCTGATCGACAAGGAAGCCTGACCATGGTCGACTCGCTGTTGTGTTCAACACCCCCTGTGTCATCGGCTCAAGCGCAGGCTGACCGGGCGCTGTTGCGCCTGGGCCGCCGTTTGCAGGCCGAGGACTATCGCTTCATCACGCCCACGCCTCTGACCCACCAGCGCGTCATTGCCCGGTGGGACAATGCCCCGGCCAGCGACCTGCGCGGGATTTTCGGTTGGTCGCGGCCCTTCGATATGCAGGTGTTCGAGGCAGCCGAGCTGCAGGAGCTGCAACAGGCGGGGATTATCGTCAAGGCGCACGGCCGTTGGCGCAGTACGGTGCGTTGGTCGAGCCTGGGGCCTTTGTTGCTGGCGCATTCGGCGTTTCCGACCGAGGAGGCCGATTCGGTATTTTTCGGCCCCGACACTTAACGTTTTGCCCGTGTGATTGACGCCTGCCTGCGCCAACGCTTCGCGCCGATTCGCCGGGCCGTGGACATC
Organism: Pseudomonas sp. ICBG1301; assembly: GCF_016918385.1. Classification (NCBI taxonomy): domain Bacteria; kingdom Pseudomonadati; phylum Pseudomonadota; class Gammaproteobacteria; order Pseudomonadales; family Pseudomonadaceae; genus Pseudomonas; species Pseudomonas sp. ICBG1301. The sequence goes on along the minus strand of NZ_JAEKGB010000002.1, from coordinate 486,831 downwards.
GGCTGCGGTTCAGGCGCCGCTGCCTTGATGGTGGCGCGTGCCCGTCCTGAGGCGGAAGTGTTCGCGGTGGACATCAACCCGAAGGCGCTGCGCCTGAGTGCGGTCAACGCCGAATTGGCCGAGGTGCCGAACGTCAGCGTGTACCACAGTGATGTACTCGACAGCGTCGACGGCCGCTTTGATCTGATCCTCGCCAACCCACCCTATATGAAGGACAGCCAGCAGCGCGCCTATCGCCATGGCGGCGGTGAGCTGGGTGAAGCGCTGTCGCTGCGCATCCTGCGTGAAGCCTTGCCCCGCCTGGAGCGCGACGGCACCTTGCTGCTCTACACCGGCGTGGCAATGGTGGAGGGGCGTGATGTGTTTCTTGAAGCCGCTCGCGCCATGCTGACCGGCGATGAGTTTGGCTGGACCTACGAGGAGCTTGACCCCGATGTGTTCGGCGAAGAGCTGGAGCAGCCGGGCTATGAGCGCGTCGACCGCATCGCTGCGGTGGCGCTCACTGTGACTCGGCTGAGCTGAGTGCCCATGGATCGCGCACAGCGCTTCGGCATCGAAGAAGAATATTTCCTCACCGATTTGCACAGCCGGCGCATGCTCGCCGAACCGTCAGCCGAAGTGCTCGCGGTGTGCCGCGAGGCGATTGGCGAGGGCTTTTCCTATGAGATGTTCCAGGGCCAGGTCGAGGTCGCATCGCCGGTGTTTACCGACACCGCAGAGGCTGCGGCTTACCTTGGCCGGGTGCGCCGCGAGTTGAGCCTGGCCCTGGCCGAGCATGGGCTGGGCTTCATATGCAGCGGCGCACACCCATTGGCCGATTGGCAGGCGCAACGCGCTACGCCCCAGGCGCATTTCCAGCGTTTGTTCGAGGAGTTCCAGAGCGTCGCGCAGCGCAGCGTGCTCAGTGGGCTGCATGTCCACGCAGAGATCCCGGTGGGAGTGGACCGCATCGCCGTGTTGAACGAGGTGTTGCCTGGGTTGCCGATGTTGTTGGCCCTCAGCGTTTCCTCACCGTTGTGGCAGGGCCAGCCCAACGGCTATTGCAGTTATCGGCAGGTGGTCTGCGATGAATGGCCACGCATGGGCATCCCTGAATATCTGCCGGATGAGCCGAGCTTCGAGCGCTACCTGAATATGTTGAAGCGTAGCGGGGCGTTGGCCGATGACGCGAATGTGTGGTGGGGTTGCCGACCCTCGTCGAGCTACCCGACGCTGGAGTTGCGCATGACCGATGCGTGCCCGCGCTTGAGCGATGCGCTGGCCTTGGCTGGGCTGTTCCGGGTGATGATCAAACACGCCTGCCAGCTACCGGCCCCCGGCAGCCAGTACAGCCTGGAGCAGCATTGGTTGCTCAAGGAAAACCGCATTCAAGCGCGACGCTGGGGACGCCATGCGCGCTTTGTACTGGCGCCGGACACAGAGCCCGTATCGCTTGAACAATGGCTGGTACTGGCGCAGCAGGAATGGGGCGATACCGCTCGTGCGGTGGGCGAGGAGGGCGTGTTCGAGCAGATACGGCAAATGCTGCGCGACGGCACCAGTGCCGAGCGTCAGCTACGTGCCTTCGATACGCCGGGGGCGTCTGCCTTGCAACGCGGGCAAGCGGTGGTTGATCTGTTGTTGGAAGAAAGTTGCCAGCGCTTATAATTCGAGAGTTAATCAGATTACTTGTCGGCATAAAGCACACGGCAATATGCAATAACCAGTCTTGGGTCGCGATATTTAAAGTTGAAATACAAGCGCGATCACAGTCACCCAAGCGTGCTGTCCACTGAACTAAATGAATGCACTAAAACCAATTATAAAAACAAATCAGCATGTCGATAATTTAATTAGCAGTAAGGTGGCCAAGCCGCTTATGCCTTGCGCAATATAGCGTGACGCCTCGGTGAAGACTATGCCAGACCGAAACCGAAGGGGCGGCAAAGCCGCCCCCATGCACGGTCACTCAAGAACCCGATTTACGGCCACCGCCGTGGCTCTGTTGGCCGCCCTTGCGCCCGGCTTCAGAGGCTTTTTCGCGATCATTGGCAAAATTGCCACCTGACGATTGGCCGCCTTTTTTCCCGGCTTCGGAAGCCTTTTCGCGGTCATTGGCAAAGTTACCCGAGTTTTTATTACCTGTAGTCATGATAATTCTCCAGTCACTAAGTTGGCGCTTCGTTAGTTGCCCGTTTCGCAACGGACACTTACTCCGATATCGGGCGATGGAAAAACGTTTTACAAATTTCTGGATGTGGCGACGAACGGTGATTAATACTGAAAACTTATACAAAAATGATCTTCGCTTGCCGCTTCGTATAAGTTTTGCAGGGAAGAAACAGAGGCGTTACCGGTAATGGCTACTTAATCATTGCGACCTATCGATAACTCCACGGCCGTTCGTCCTTCGCGTGGCACTTGAAACTTTCGCAAGATTCCAAATGAGTTCATACGCGCACACAGGAGACGCTTGCCATGAACCACGACTCATCCAATGGCCAAGACCAACCACTTGAAGAATCGCCTGCACCGAATGAGGACGGTTGCGTCCTGGGAACGGCGGGGCGCAACGAAGATCCCAACGCCACGACTGACTGGGACCATCCCGCCGATAACTCCGCTGAAAAATCCCAACAGCCGCCCGGCTCCGACAAGGCCCACGAGGCCGCGTTGCCGCCCAATGGCACGCCTGGGATCGACACCGTGCCTGCGCCGCAAAAGCACCGCGCCGATTGAACGCGAGCGCTCTAGAACGCCGCTTCGCTTGAAGCTAGGCGCTTGACCGCTGGTCGCAGCACCGGGGTTTATTTTGAAATTATTCAACCGGCGGTTGCTTCACATGAAGGTAGGGCGAGTGTCCGCAACGGGCGCCGCCCCCTTCCTGAGCTGAGGAGATTTGTTCATGTTTCTACATAACAAGCGACTTCAATACACCGTACGCGTCGCCGAGCCCAACCCGGGCCTGGCGAACCTTTTACTCGAGCAGTTTGGTGGCGCCCAAGGCGAGTTGGCAGCGGCCTCCCGCTATTTCACCCAAGCCCTGTCGGAAGACGACCCAGGGCGTAAAGACTTGTTGATGGACATCGCCACTGAAGAACTCAGCCACCTGGAAATCGTCGGCTCGATCATCGTCATGCTCAACAAGGGGGCCAAAGGCCGCCTGGCGGAAGGCGTGGAGGAGGAGGGTGAGTTGTACCGCTCGCTGAACGGTGCCGGCAATGATTCCCACATCACCAGCCTCTTGTACGGTGCCGGTGCGCCGCTGATCAACAGCGCCGGGGTGCCATGGAGCGCCGCCTACGTTGACACCATCGGCGAGCCCACTGCCGACATGCGCTCCAATATCGCCGCGGAAGCCCGCGCCAAGATCGTTTACGAGCGATTGATGAACGTCACCGACGACCCAGGCGTCAAGGATGCGCTGGGCTTTTTGATGACGCGCGAAATCGCCCACCAGATTTCCTTTGAAAAGGCCTTGCATGCGATCCAGCCGAACTTTCCCCAAGGCAAGTTACCCGGCAAGCCTGAGTTCGCACAGGTCTATTACAACATGTCGCAAGGTGCGGAAAGTGTGCGCGGCCCATGGAACCAGGGCGACGATTGGGAATTCGTCGAGTCCCCTCAACCGGCGGTCGACGGTGGCGATGGAACGGCCAGTGTGCAGCTGGACGAGGCAGACGAAGCCGTGCTGGCTGCGATGAAAATCCGCACGGTGTCAGACCCCCTCAGCGACCCGATCACCGGCGCCGATCTGGGCATGGGGTTGCAGCCCAAGCCCGAGTTCTGACCCAAGCCCTGTGGCGAGGGAACCAGCCCCTCGCCACGGGTTGCTGTCGTGCGGCACGGTTATCCGATTAACCGCACATCCATCTGAACTTCCCCTCCCGACGCACCCTCGCAACATTAATCACGACTGGAGAAAACACGATGAATCACTATCCAACACCACCGTTCAACACCCAGCAGCAGCCGGTACCCGGTGAACAGCGCAAGATGGACCCGATGCCCGATTGTGGTGAACAGACCTACAAAGGCTCAGGCCGGCTCGCCAACAAAATAGCCTTGGTTACGGGCGCCGACAGCGGCATCGGCCGTGCGGTGGCCATCGCGTTCGCCCGTGAAGGCGCGGATGTGGCGGTTTCTTACCTGGACGAGCATGAAGACGCCAAGGAGACCGCACGCTGGGTCGAGGCGGCGGGGCGGCAATGCCTGCTGTTGCCCGGCGACTTGGGCAACGCGCAGCAGTGCACGGCGATCGTCAACGATACCGTGGAGAAGTTCGGGCGTATCGATGTGCTGGTCAACAATGCAGCCTTCCAGATGACCTACCAATCGCTGGAAGACATTCCCGACGAGGACTGGCTGAAAACCTTCAACGTCAACGTCACCGCGATGTTCCGCATATGCAAGGCCGCGCTGCCGCACATGGCCGAAGGCAGCTCGATCATCAACACCAGCTCGGTCAATTCCGACATGCCCAACCCCACGTTGTTGCCGTATGCCGCGAGCAAAGGCGCGATCGCCAACTTCACCGCAGGCCTGGCGCAAATGCTCGGCGAGCGCGGTATCCGCGTTAACAGCGTGGCTCCCGGCCCCATCTGGACGCCGTTGATCGTGTCGACCATGACCGAGGATCAGGTGAAAAACTTCGGCGGCAACACACCGCTGGGACGCCCCGGTCAACCGGTCGAGGTGGCGCCCATCTACGTACTGCTGGCATCGGACGAGGGCAGTTATATCTCCGGTGAGCGCTACGGCGTGACAGGTGGCAAACCGATTCTCTGAATGAACACCGCCCTGGGGAGGCAGAGCTCGACCAGGGCGGTGTTGTCTCAGGCAGACCTTTAAAAAACCGAATCAGGGGCCCTGAAATGGCTAGGGCTGACGGTTATTTGCGCCGCGCGCGGTGGATACGCATCCATTCTCGATAGGCCGCAGTTCGCTGCGCATCCGCGAGCCGCTTGGCTTCGGTGAAGCGCGCCCATGTCTGTGCATCACCGCTGTACGACTCAATGATTTGGTAGGCTTGCGCATCCAGTCGATCGGCTTCGAAAAACATCTGGTTGTTGCGCTCGACCTCGTCCTCACGCTCTTGTGTGCTGGTGTAACCCAGTGTCTGGCTTTTGATCATGTCAAGCCTCCGCCCATTGAATCTGCTGCGCAGTACTCCAGCGTACGTCGCTGATGCCGTATTTCTCCGCCATGGGTTTGGAGACTCGCTTGAGGGCTTGCCGACCAAATCTGGGGATGATAGCTACCCCTGCATCGCAACTGGCCCAATGCCAAGCCTCGGCATTGTTCATTTGCGCCGCTCGTACGATGAAAGACTTCGGTTCGCCGTGAAGCTGATAGTCAATGGTGAATAGATCGTTGTGTTTCATGAGGCCTCCCTATGCTCATGAAGTACAGAGATTTGACGTCAAAAAAAATTCAAAAGAATTGTCCAACAATTCGATAGGTGACCCGATCACCTCACGATGCTCAATCATCCACTGTGAAAGTTACCCAACCGCCTGCATCTGCGGGCCGCTCGATCTCGGCGATAACGCCGCTGACAGAGGTGCCGTCGGGCAGGTTGACGGTGACAAAGTTGGGGTGCCCCGGCCACTCCAATGGACTATCGAAGTTCAACCGCGCAACGGTCGGCTTGCCACTGCTGGTCAGTTGGATCTCGACCGACTCATTCAGGCATTCATCCGAGGGTGTCCCCAGATGGCGCGAGGCAGTTATCACGCTGGCAGTACCTTGGAAGTCGTAAGACATGCTGGGTTACCTCGTAAAAGGGGGGCCGCTGCCCCCGAGTTGGGGTGTTGCGGTAGAGAAGAGAGCGGCGATGATCGTTCCATCCAAATGCACGAGTGGTGCTATCAGTGTTGATGGGCCTTCAACGTCGGGTCGGTGATCTGGATAACATCGCCCTGACGCCATGCGTCCGCACCGGGGGCAATGGGAGGCGCAATGATGTCGGCGCGAGCCTGCTTCTTTTCGGCGCTGTCGATACGCATACGCTGATCGCGTTCGGCAACCATGCGCGGGTCGGCCTGGCCTTCGGCAGTAAACCCCATCATCAACTGAGGCACGCCCAGTGGCAGGCGTTTATCGAGATCGGTATGCCAGGTGTGCCAAGTCTTGCCGTAGGTGTGCACCAGTTTTTCCATCAGGGCGTGCTCGGCCACTTCGGGGATCCCCGGCGCGACCAGTTGCCCTGACTTCACTTCATGCACGTGGCTGTGCCACAACGCCTTTTCAGGGGCCGGCAGGGTGTTGAACAGCGGCTCACTGATGATGTATTCCACGCCCATCAACTTTGCATCCTTGCGATTGCCGTCGTAGATCACGCACTGGATCACTTCTTCGTTGAGGATCGCGCAGTAGTGGTGGGCTTCCATTTGTACGTCGGGGTGGCCGTTGTAGAAGTGAAAGCCGTCTAGGTAGGCGTTCAACGCATCCACGGGCGGCCGCGACTGGAGCATGGCTGCGCCGGTGTCCAGTGTGCGGGTAGAGGGCATTGTCGGTTTGCCAGGTGTCACCACATTCGACGGCGAGTCATTACCCGCGCAGGCGCCGAGCAGGGTGAAGGTTGCGGCCCAGGAAAATGATTTGGCCATGCGGGTTGCTTGGGTAGGGGTCATCGCAGGTTCCATCCTCTTGTCGTATTTCAAGCTGCAGGAGTGCAGCCAGATCTGACGCTGTGGTCGTTGGAAAACCTGTGGGCGTGTGCGTTCAAAACGCTTTCGCTTGAACACTGCGGGATTTGAAAGGTCGTTTTTAGCGTGACGTTGACGGCGCACTCACGTATCCGCAAAGGAGGGAGCCATCCCATGCAAAACAGCGAAAACCCATCCTCGGCGTTACTCACCCGGTTATTGCGTGCACGCGGGCCGGGTGGCCAGGAAGACGAAGTGCGTGCCATTTGCCTGGAGAGCCTGCAGCCGCTGTGTGATGAGGCCTGGGTTGATGCAGCGGGCAATGTGGTCGGGTTGATCAAGGGCGCACAGGGCGATGGTGAGCGCGGCCGGGCAGTCAAAGTCATGGCACACATGGATGAGATCGCCATGGTGGTCAAGCGCGTCGAAGCCGATGGCACCCTGCGGGTGACGGCGCTCGGCGGGGCCAATCCGATCAACTTCGGGGTGTGCCCGGTGGACATCCTGGGCGATACGCATAGCTTGCCGGGCGTGCTGTCCTACGGCTCGATGCACGCCACCAACAATACGTCTCAAGGCGCTGATGTGTTAGCCGGCGACGTGCACTGGAACGATGTCCATGTGATCACTCGATGTTCGGCCGAGGCCTTGCGCGCGCAGGGGATTCGGCCGGGTACTCGTGTGGTGTTGAGCCGTCATTGGCGTGAGCCCTTCCGAGTGGGAGATGCGATTGCCGCGCACTTCCTGGATGACCGTGCGCCCATCGCCGCCGTATTGCACGCGGCCCAACGCCTGCAAACGCGCCGGCAAGCGGTGAGCCACGATATCTACCTGGTCTTCACCACGCTGGAAGAGGAATGCAATGCCGGAGCCATGTACGCCGCAGCGACCCTGCCAGGCGATACCACTCTCGCGGTGGAGGTGGGGCCGGTCATGCAGGAATACGGCACACGCTTGGGGGTTGATCCGATCATTAACACCGGGGACCAGAAGGGCTATTACACCAGGGCCGTGGTCACGGGCCTGGCTGCTGCTGCAGAACGCTGCGGCTACAGCCCGCAATATGCGTTGCTGGTGGACTTTGCCTCGGACGCCAGTGCCGTCATGAGTAACGGCACGTCTGCCAAGGCCGGCTGTGTGGCCATTCCCACGGAGAATACCCACGGCTATGAATTGATCGTGGACGGGGCAATCGAAGCCTGCGCGGCGACCTTGGTGGAGTTCCTGACCACTCCATGAAGAGGCGCTACTGAGGTTGCGGCTCGATATCCAATAGCAGATCGCCGCTGGGCAGTGGCTCGGCGTGCTTTACCAAGCCGCGGCAGGCGCTGGCGTGCCATTCAAAGGCAATGCTGTGGGCGTGTTTCAGTTGCGCCGGCCATGGTGGGGCGAGCCGTAGCTGGAAGCCGGGCGCCTTGTCGATCTTCTGCGCCAGGCACTCGGTAGTGAGTGTATTGACCCCGAACAGCGTGTCCAGCAGGTATTCAATTGTGATCGGCTGCTGCGTCGTGTCCATAGCGTTCGACATAGGAGTTCCTCGTGTTATCAGCTCCAAAGGTGAAAGCAGGGAAGGCTGCCCAAACAGGAACAGAGAGACTCGATGAGGAATAATTCAGATTTTTTGAGCGTTCATCCAAAGCACCGCTCGTCAGACTTGATGCGATTTTCTTGAACATACGAATTGCCCTCCCGGACAGATTAAACATGTGCTGACGAAAACTTCTTTTCGTCTTGCTTCTGGGAGAACGCAATGAAAGCCATCGTTTATAACGGCCCTCGTGACGTCAGCGTGCAAAATGTTCTGGATGCCAAAATCGAGAAACCCACCGATATTCTGGTGCGAGTCACCACCACCAATATCTGCGGATCTGATCTTCACATGTATGAAGGCCGGACTTCCTTTGAGACGGGAAGGGTGTTTGGCCACGAGAACCTGGGGGAGGTCATTGAAATTGGCTCCGGTGTAGATCGGGTCAAGGTCGGTGACCGGGTGTGCTTGCCTTTCAATATCGGCTGCGGGTTCTGTGAAAACTGTGAAAAAGGCCTGACCGGGTTCTGCCTGACGGCTAATCCGGGCACTGCGGGCGCTGCCTATGGGTTCGCCGACATGGGGCCTTATCAGGGCGGCCAGGCAGAATTGCTGCGGGTGCCGTATGGCGATTTCAACTGCCTGGTGTTACCCGAAGATGCGCAAGAGCGCGAAGAAGATTACGTCATGCTCTCCGATATCTTCCCGACAGGCTGGCACGCCACTGAATTAGCCGGCCTGTTGCCGGGCGAAAGCATTGCCATCTACGGCGCCGGCCCGGTGGGCTTGATGGCCGCGCACTCAGCCATGATCAAGGGCGCATCCCAGGTGTTCGTGGTCGACAATCATCCTGATCGCTTGAAGCTGGCGGCCCAGATGGGCGCAACGCCGATCAACGCGCTTGAAAAAGAAGCCGTGGATCAGATATTGAACCTGACCCAGGGCAAAGGTACCGATCGTGGTTGTGAGTGCGTCGGTTATCAATGCTGCGACCGCCACGGTCATGAAGCCAATCACCTGACCATGAATAATCTTGTGGCCTCGACCAAGGCGACTGGCGGAATCGGCGTCGTCGGCGTATTCGTACCGCAAGACCCAGGGGCAAAAAATGAGCTGGCGAAGGAGGGCAAGATGGCCTTCGATTTCGGTGCATTCTGGTTCAAGGGCCAGCAGATCCGGACCGGGCAGGCCAACGTCAAAGCCTACAATCGTCGTTTGGCCGAGCTTATCCATCACGGACGTGCAAAGCCGTCGCAGGTCATCTCTCATCGCCTCACACTCGCTGAAGGGCCAGAGGCCTACCAGCATTTCGACGCGCGTGACGATGGCTGGACGAAAGTTGTGCTCAAACCCGCAGCTTAAGCAGGGGGCAGGGCACACTGATTACGGGAGAACGATCATGAAAAAGCTCTATCTGTGTTTAGGCTTGTGCAGCGTATTTATGCTTCATGGGTGCTTTGACAATGCCGATAATGCGACGAAGAAAAACACCAGTGGAACCAAGTCTTCTGTGCAGATGCAGGAGGGCAAGGCAGACGAGAGCAAACAATAGCTGGGAGGCTTCGGGCAATTCTATAACTCAACTAAATAGTCATTTAGTTGAGTTATAGAATCAGCTGTTCTTGACGGGAGAGGGCACAGGATTAGATTCCGCCCTGCGAAGAGCGTTAATCAATGCACGAAGGGCGACTGACACATGACGGTGCCCGGAATAATAGAGGCACAGTCCCGGCATTGAAGGGCACCAATCATCCAGCACGCGCTCAAGCCGGCCATCGGCCAGTGCGTCCAGTACCAGATGCTCGGGCACGAACGCGATGCCTATGCCATCCATGGCCGCTTCGACCATAAAAGGCTGGTCGGTCAACGTGAGCGGACCGTTGACGTTGATGCTTTCCTTGCAGCCTCGGCGTTCAAATTCCCAGCGATAAATCGCGCCGCTGTCGAATCGGAACCGGACGCAGTCATGCTGATGAAGATCCTGCGGCGATTGCGGGCGTCCACGTGCTGCAAAGTAACCCGGTGATCCTACTGCGGCGAAACGTATGTCTTCAGTCAAACGAATGGCAATCATATCTTGCGGCACGGCTTCAGCCAGCCGGATGCCCGCATCGAAGCCATCGGCGGTGATATCGCTGAGTTTGCCATCAGTCACCACATCGAGGTGAATCGACGGATGCTCGCGCAGGAAGCGGGCAAGCACCGGACGAAAGACCATGCGAATAGCGCCTTCACTCGCATTGATCCTGATGGTGCCACTGGGAACCCCACGATTATCATCGGCCTCCTGCATGGCGTCGGCGATTGTAGACATCGCCGGAGAGAGCTTTTTAGCCAGGCGCTCGCCAGCCTCGGTAAACGACACGCTGCGTGTGGTTCGATTGAACAGACGCACACCCAGCCGCTGTTCAAGCGTCTTCATCGAATGGCTGACCGCCGACGGCGTTATATCCAGTTCCAACGCCGCCGCACGGAAGTTGAGATGCTTTGCCGCTGCGAGAAATACCGTCAGCGTGAAGAAATCCACGCCTTTGAGTTGATGAGCGTTGTTCATGTATTTATCAAGTATTGTGGCCATATTCGCACCAGTGAGTATCCCATAAGCTGAACCTGCTCACGACTATGGAGGCGTAAATATGTCCACGCACGGCAATTACACAGCTGAAAAACTAACCTTCAACTCCCACGGCGACAGCGTCGTCGGCGTACTTTACCGGCCTAAAGGGAAGGGACCTCATCCGGTGGTTGTACTCCTGGGGCCTTATTCGTTTTCCAAAGAACAGGCCCCGACCCAATACGCAACTCGACTTGCAGATGAAGGGTTTGCGGCGCTCGCATTCGACCCCCGTACCGTCGGTGAAAGTGGAGGAATGCCGCGGCGCCTGGAAAACCCGAAGATGAAAAACGAAGACGTCGTATCGGCGCTGGATCACTTGCTCACGCGCCTGGATATCGACCGCAAACGCGTGTTCCTGCTGGGTATTTGCCAGGGCGGCCCCGAAATGCTGGACATCGCCTCTTATGACGACCGGATAAGCGCCGTTGCATCCATCACGGGTTATTACCGCGACCGTGAAACCGACCTGTTCATGCTCGCAGCCGGCGTCAGCGAAAATCCGTTTGACCCGGAGACTGCACCCGCGACCGAGCAATTGGAAGCATTGCTCGCCGCACGACTGGAGCGTGCGCGTGATGCCAAGCGGCGCTACGAAACCACCGGTGAAGTCGTCTACCAGCCGCTGGTCTGTGCGGAACTGGGCGATCCGGTACTCGGCTCCGACGCAGGTCTACCAGGCCCATTAGTGTGGAGCTGGTATGGCCCATGGACGCTCAAAGGCTGGGAAAACCGCTATGCAATCATGAGTGACCTGGACCATTTCGATTACACCACGGTGCCAGGCGTAGCCAAACTCAAGAAGCCGGCACTTGTAGTGCATTCGGACACCTGCATGAACCCGGCGGCAGCACGTCGACATTTTGAATCTATTCCCACCGCAGACAAAAAACTGATCTGGGAGAACGGTACTCATCATTTCCAATATTACGAACAGCCTGATGTGGTTGATCGTACGGTGGGTCACGTTGTTGATTGGTTTCAAGAGTACTCGCATTGATTCCTGGGATGGTATGAAGCGAGCGTAATGTGCCGGAAGGGAATCCGGCGCGTTGGCGGAATGCCGTTTTGCGGGTGGCAGTATTGGATGAAAAGCATTGGGCAGAGTCCCTGGTGAGATGTTCTGATGGTTCGCATAATGTATATTATGTTAAATTATGTATCTGGATATCCAATGCCACTAACCCTAGGTCACGTTTGCACAGACCCCGTATCCCGAAACCAGTAATTTGAAATCTCATCCTCATCTTCTGCCTCACGTTCGCCTCTCGATGTTCTTTCACTACTCGCCGATTGGCGCAGCGACATTCCCATCACCTAATGAATGTGGCAAAAAAATTCGAGCCATTCTCAGACCGTTGCAGGCTGAACAGTTGCTCGGCGTAGCTGAGCGTGGTCAGGACGCCGTTCCTTTAATCCAAGCACGCGAATTTTTCGGCTCTGCAGTACGAGACCACCTTTTTCTGAAACGGTATGAGATGGCCGGGCTTCCGTCGTCCAAAAGCGATGTTTGCGATTCGTTTATCGCACGATATGTTCCTCCCCTCCCCCTGGAGCTTAAACAGATACATCTCTGCGCTCGCGCCAAACGGCTCGACACAGGCCGATGGCAATACGGATGCGCGGGGACATAGGGGCAGATGCACGCCACCTCCATCGACTATTAGTCAGGATCTTTGCTGAAAAAAACCCTTGTTTGAGCAAACTCAATAAATCGCTTGTTTGCGACAGACAAGTATTCGTTAGCTCGCCAACATAGGCTGAAGCTCATGGTCTGTGCCGGTTTGAATGGGATACCCACCATGCCGGGTACGCTCTGTTGAATGGAGCGCAGCAGCGTAGAGGCCCCGATGCCGTCCAGTGTCGCCTTGATGACCAGTGATACAAAATTGCTTTGCAAGGCTATTCGATAGTCGACTCCTGCAGCGTCGCAGAAGCGGTCGAACAGGTGGCGTTGCAGGAAGGTCTGGTCAAACAGCACCATTTTCTCATCTTGCAGGCGCCAGGCCTCGATAAACGCCTCGCCAGAAAGTGGGTGGCTATCGCTCATGCACAACACCATCTCGTCGGTGCCTAGCAGAACCGAGTCCCATCCGCTCTTGACTCGACGAGACTCCAATAGGGCCACATCGATATCACGGTCTTCCAGGCGCTGGCTGATGTCATCCGCACTGCCTTCAACCACCGTCATCACGATGCCTGGATAGCGCGTGCCAAAGGCGTTCAGCACTTGCGGAATGTAGTGGATTCCAAACATTGGAGGCACGCCGAGACGAATCTCACCACTGTGTAAATGCGCCATATCCCGCAGCTCTTGGCGGGCCATGTCTAACTCGAGCAAAGCGACTTCGACATGTGCAAGAAAGCTTTTTCCTTCAGCCGTCACGGTTATTTGTCGTGCCGCACGGTTAAAAAGCGTTACGCCCAACTCCTCCTCCAAGCGCGTGATAGCCATGCTCAACGCGGGTTGGGCGATGTGCAGGCTCTGGGCGGCTTTGGTGAAGCTACCTTGCCGCGCAACTTCTACGCAGCCCATCAAGGCTTTGAGGTTCATGACAGTCATACTCGGCTCGAAACTCCAAGCATAACAATTAGTGATCATACAAATCACAACATAGTATTTTTCGTGATGGAGGCGTCTCGTTAATATGCCTGCGATGACTTCGTTGTCGCCTTCTTGAGGTCAGCGTCCACGTCGATGACTGCCTCTTTCAAAAATGGATTTTTACCGATGCTCAAGTTCAATGCTCATCTCGGCTTTCAATTTAACGATTTGCCTTTTCTCCAGCGTATAGAAGCGGCTGCCGCTGCTGGATTCAAGGCGGTGGAGTTTCCTTCTCCTTATGAATTTGAAGCCAGTCACTTAGCCGCACATCTGGCTCAATACTCCCTGCCTCTCATCCAATTTGCCGCACCGGCCGGCGTTACCAAGGGCATTGCGGCGCTGCAAGGCAAGGAAGAAGAGTTTCGTGCAGGTTTAGCCCTGGCCGCCAGGTATGCGAAGGTGTTGCGTTGCTCAAACGTGCACATCATGTCTGGGATCACGACACAAGTCTCGGCTGCGTCCAGCTTCATGAGCAACCTGGAATATGCAGTCAAGTATTTTGAAGATCAGGGAATACGGCCCCTGATTGAAGTGATAAGCCCAAAAGAAATCCCGGGGTACTACCTGTCGGATTTCACCCAGGCGCAACGGGTGCTGGAGACCTTCCCGAGTATTGGACTGATCCTTGATCTTTACCATGCACAGTTATTGACCGGCGACGCCGCAACTATTCTGGATCTGTTTTATGAGCGTACCGTCCACGTGCAGATTGCAGACTGCCCAGGCCGCCACGAGCCGGGGACAGGCCTGATGAATTTTACTGAATTATTTGCGGCTCTGGAGCAGCGTGGGTACACCGGATGGATCGGATGTGAATACCGTCCTTCCAGCACTACAGCTGCAAGCCTGGACTGGCTCAAGTCGCAAAATACGATGTAATCGGATGCAGTACCCAACCATCAAACCAGAAATGATATCCCCGCCAAAAACAGGCCAAGGATCAATAATGCGGTGGTCAAGCGCGCACTCACCCTGAGAGCGGGCTGATGTTCAATGCTCTGGTTGATAGCAAAATACAACTTATTCAGAATCTGTTGTTCATCGAGATCATTTGACTGAAAAATCGAATCAATTACAGTTCCAGCATTTGGGAATGGATTATGCAAAAAAGGTGCAGCATCCACTGCACTTTGCTGTAAGGCTCGCGCAGACAGGAACGCAGATGAAACCAGCACTCCCAACGTCAGCACTGCACAAATTGCCTCTAACAGCGTGATTGCTTCAAGACTACTGACAGCGCTGAAGCGAAGCATGGCGGCATATAAGGTCACCGCGCCTGCGAGTGCACCCAAGGATAGAGTGAACATCAAGCGAAGGTATATAGTTACCAGGTTTCGTGACGCATCGACTTGTTCCAGATATATTTTGACCAGCGTTTCTATCGCCAGACGGCGGGCCTCAAATGCCAGTCGCCGCGAATCGGGAGTCACTGATGGCAACATTTAACCTCCTATATTTATTGTTAAATACCAGTACCAAAAAACTGCAGAAAAAAACACTCCTCCCCATAAAAACAATTTAACCATTCGAAAGCCTTAGCTCTAAGGATGTTTGTATGAGATACATTGCCGGCCCAAGGAGCGCAGCGATTTCCACAGCCAAGAACGTCGGCTCCATATACCGGCAACGCTGAACGAACAGCTGATCCTCAAATCTGTTGCGCAACTCACGGAGTACATTACTGACTGCCGGTTGAGTAACACCTAACAGGCAGGCTGCACGTGACACACTTTTCTCTTGATACACCATCATAAAAGTCAGCAACGAATTCAAGTCGATCTTTCGCAGAATCTGCTCATCAAATCTCATTGGTGCTCTCCTTGTCACAAAAATGAGTATTGAAGCGCATTTCTCTACACCGCCCGGCGAAAATCTGAATCAGCCTGGAAAGATCATCTTCAAAAAAATAACTCCTCATGAAATCGTCATTGACCCAATGACTATTCAACACCCATGGCTCGTCATTACGTTTACTTTGAAGAAGACCAAAGGAAAGACATCCAGGTAACTCTCTAAGCCGAGCGACTAGACTGGTCAGCTCTCTTTTTTTCGCATCATCTAAAGAAGAGGACATCAAGATTTTCACGGTACTTACAGCCTTACTCGAAGACATACGTTTCCCCTCATAATGTTTGGCGCAGGAAGGCATGAGGTGTTTCGAAAACCTCCCTTCATCAGGCCAGCCAAGCAATCTGGTTACGGCTCTGCTCGCAGACATTCAGTTACCGAACACCGTCTCTCCGTCGCCGATGAGCGCATGAAGCCACAAAGGCTCTCATGAGTCAACAATGACTCATAAGATTCACGTACGCTCCTATCACAGCCTCCATGCAGTGCTGCTCAAAATTAACATAACGATCGTTGTCTTTAATCTGTGCGACTGCTAGGATCCTGATTGCCAAGTGGCATTTCCGAGGAGAAAGTTCTTATGCAACCCTCTGTGCGAAAGGCGTTCCTGGAAGACGGGGCCGTCCTGATCAAAGGTTTTCTCAACAAGGACCAGTTGGCCGAATGTCGGGCAGCTTATGACTGGGCTGTCGAGAATCATGGCCCTCACGCGACGCGAATGTTCGACGGAACGGAGCAACAGTCACACGTCGACAATGCCAATCCTGTCGCCAAGGCCCGCCTCGAAGAGCTGGTGACCACCCTGCCCTTTGGCGAGCTGTTTGCGCAGCTCTGGAACTCGGAGAATGTGTGGTACTTCGCCGAAGAAGTGTTTCTCAAAGCAGGTGGGCGCGGATCCCGCACGCTTTGGCATCAGGACACGTCGTATCTGCCTTGGGCCGGAAACCACTGGGCGAATGCCTGGATCAGCTTTGAATCAGTCCCTAAGAAAAACGCTTTGGAGATCATTCGAGGTTCACACAAAGGGCCACGCTACGACGGCACCACGTTTCGCGATCCAAATGATCCGACTCAACCTTTGCACGGTGGCGATGCATTACCGCGTCTACCTGACATTGAGGCTCTGCGCCAAAACGACCCCAAGGCATTCGACATCATTTCGTGGGCCACCGAGCCTGGCGATATCGTCCTGCTGCATCCTGGTTCACTCCATGGCGGCGCGCCGGTGGATGAAGCCTTCCCGAATCGTCACACCTTCGTCTTCCGTTTTTTTGGCGACGACGCCAGTTTTCATCCACTTCCAGAGCACAGCGTCTCCGGATATCCGCCGCAGGGCGTGCTGTTCCATGAGGAATTGTCGACTCTGAAAGCCGGCGACGCTTTCCGCCACCCCACGTTCCGCCAATTACTATAAGAGGAGCAATGAAATGATCACTCAAGACCTGCAACGTCAATCCATCAACCCTGGTCACACCCAGGCGATCTACGACAACTTCCACTTTTCCCAGGCAACACGTGTGGGGAACATGATCTGGGTGTCCGGCCAGGTTGGTATCGACGCCGCCATGGTTCCAGCCGAAGGTATCCAGGCACAATCCCATCTGGCGTTTCAGTCGTTGAGGACTATCCTCGAGGCTGCGGGCGCAAGCCTGGCCGATGTGGTCGAGTTAATGACTTTTCATACGGATCTCCAGGCTGAAGTGCATGCCTTTGGACAGGTAAAGGACGAGTACTTCCCTGAGCGTTATCCAGCCTGGACCGCTGTCGGCATTTCACAGCTGACAATTCCCGGCTTGCGAGTGGAGGTCCGAGCCGTCGCGGTGATTGGCAGCGGCCGAATCTGAACGATTGCATGAGCTCGATGTGCCAGGCCAAAATGGCGTTCGCAGCCGCTGCCGGCTCAACGCCTTCAATCAACGGAACTCTCTTTTCTCATGCATGATGCCCAAGCGCCCTCCACGGATAGTCAGCATTCCACTGAACGTGATTCCACGCACGCTCCACGTCGGGGGCGCCCGGTAGGTAATCGTCTGGAAAAACGCGGTGAACTGTTGACCGCCGCCATCGAAGTCATCGCCCAGGAGGGCTATGCCGGGACTTCTTTGCGCAAAGTCGCCAGCCATGCTGGCTGTACCACTGGCGCCGTGACCTATTACTTTGCCAATAAGGAAGAAATGATCACGGCTGCTGCACAGAGTCTGTTCGACGAGTTCGACCATTTGCTCGATTCCGATCAGGAGAAAGTCGATGTCAGGGCAATGATCGAGCAATGGTTGAACCTGACCCAAGCCAACGACTCAGCCCGCTGGCTTGCCTTGTTTCAGATGCTCGCCCACGCACGGCATGAGCCGGTATTTGCCGACGTTATCCAGAAACGTTACTCGCGATTCCGAGAGAATCTCGCGACCATTCTGGCCAAGGGGCAAACCCAAGGCATCATCCGCAAGGACCTTCCCGCCGATTTACTCGCGGATCAGCTCAGCGCACTGAGTGACGGCTGGATGATGATGCTACCCATCGAACCGGAACGTTTTGAAACCAACCGCAGCAAAGCGTTGATGGATGCCGTCATCACACTGATCAGCCCTGCTCGGTAACTTCCTACCCGTCTTCAAACATCAACAGGGTTCGCTTCATTTGTGGAGCGGACGCTGCGTAACTGCGCCTTTCATCGCTTGAATCCACTGTTTATCGCCACCTTTTCGATTTCACTTTGCTGAACTCCTCTTCCGTCATATATTCACATAACATCTGTGATTATAAATAAAAGACGGAGGTGAAGATGGATTCGGATCTCGATGAGCTGTCGCGGCAATCACGACAGCGGCGATTGTTGCTGCAAGCGATTGCAGGTGCCGCACTCACCGCAGGCCTCGGCGCCAGTGGGCGCACGATGGCTCAAACGGCACCCGCGGCCTCATCCTCGATACTGGATGTTGTGATCATTGGGGCGGGATTGTCCGGGCTTACATCCGCCAGGGATCTTCAGGCCGCCGGCTGCGAATCGTTTGTTGTCCTTGAGGCCCGTGATCGTGTCGGTGGCCGCACGTTTAACCATGATCTGGGCAATGGCGTGATCTCGGAGGCTGGGGGCCAATGGATCGGCCCCGGTCAGACGTCGATTGCGGACCTGGCCAGACAGCTCGATGTCGCAACCTTCCCCACGTATTACAAGGGCAAGGCGGTTTATCTGATGGACACCGTAAAAGTCCAGGAAGATGTCAGCGATGGTCCGAACTCCAATACTGAAATCGTCGGAAAACTCAACAAACTCGCTGAAGGCGTCCCCGCCAAAGCGCCCTGGAAAGCCAAGGACGCGGCGGCACTCGACAAACTCTCGATTGGCCAATGGCTGGCCGGGCAAGGCATCAGCAACATAGACAAGATCGGCTTCAATATGTCCGTGAGTCTGACCTTCGGCACCACGCCGGCGGGTATGGGCCTGCTGCATTACCTGGCGATGATCAACTCCTCGGACTGCCGCCTCGAAAAGCTCGAAGGTATCAAAGGTGGCGCACAGGAATCACGCCTGGCGGGCGGCTCTCAAATCCTCAGTTTGAAGATGGCTCAGGCTCTGGGAGACAAAGTCCGGCTAGCGTGCCCGGTGCGCAAGATTGTCGGTTGGGATCGTGATGTCGTCGAATTGCATACCGATCAGGGGGTCATCCTTACTCGACAGGTGATCGCCGCCTTGAGCCCGGCGTTGTGCAATCAGATCGTCTTCGATCCCCCTCTACCCTCCGGGCGTGCCGCGCTGCAGCGCAATTGGCCGGCCCACTCGCCAATGCGCAAGACGGTGCACGTCTATGAGCGACCGTTCTGGCGCGACCAAGGCCTCAACGGGCAGATTGTGCAAGTGGAAGGCCCCCTGATCTGGGCCTTTGATAACTCCCCTGCGGACGGCAGCCTGGGTGTGCTCAGCGGCTTCATCAGGACCGGGCAACTCCCCCATGACCCCAGGGCGGCGCAGGACATCTTGTCGGCGATCTACGCCAAAGCCATGGGAGAACAAGCCCTGAATCCGATCCAGTTCCATGATATGGACTGGGGCAAGATCGATCCCTGGACCTTGAGTTGCATTTCCCCCATGCCCCCCGGTTTCTGGACTCAATGGGGCGAATACCTGACGCCCGCTGTTGGCCGCCTGATCTGGTCTGGTACCGAGACCGCGGAAATCTGGGCCGGGGCAATGGACGGCGCGATCCGCGCCGGACATCGGGCAGCGATGGAAGCGTTGCAGGCGTTGCTGCAACCAGGGAGGAACGCATGATGAAGCGGACAATAACGATTGGCGCCATCGTCGTGACCACGGCCTTGGCAGCATCAATAGCGATCTACGGACCAGAACTGTGGGCAGGCTATCGTTTCATGAATGCCGTCGACCAGCATGACATTGAATACCAGGCCAATGGCGGTGCCTGGCCACAGTTACAGGACACCTGCGCACTGTGCCATGGCGCTAACGGCCAGCCCAGGGATGCCCAGTATGCAGCGCTTGCGGGGCAGCCCGCGACATACATCGAAAACCAGTTACACGCGTTCGCCGAGGGACGCCGCCACAGTGCACAGATGGAGCCGCTGGCGGCAAATCTGACGGACGAGCAGATCAAACGACTGGCCAGCTATTTCGCCGAACAGAAACCAGGCGTAACTGAAGGCTCGGGGAAGGATGATGCGCTTGACCAGCAAGGTCAGCGAGTGGTCGTCGCCAATGGATGTGCCGCCTGTCATGGCGAAAGACTGTCCGGCGGCCCGCTGGCTCCGCGTATCGCGGGGCAAGGGCAGCTTTATCTGACCGATCAACTGAGCGCGTTCAAACGTGGCCATCGTACCGATCCGACGCAAGCCATGAATGCCATGGCGGCCGCCTTGTCCGACGAGGACATCAAGGCCGTGGCGCATTATCTGGCCAACGTCGCCCCCTGATGCTGCTCGGGCAAGGATGCCCCCGCCCTGCCCTGTATTATGCAAAAAGCCGCCAGAACGGCGGCTTCAGGTACCTCAAAAAAGACTTCTCAGCGAGCCTGCCAAAGCGCCGTTGTTTCCTTCGAGCGCTCCAGCGCGCAATACGCGTAATACAAATGCACCAGCAAATAAGCCCAGGTCGTCAGCGCAAGCACATAAAAGTTCAGCAGCACATTGGTGGCATCTCCGGGGATCTTGTAGAAGTCGTAGATGCACGCAATGGTCAATGAGGCGAGCATGCCAAGCATCACTCCGATCGCGTGCAGCGATTCCCCAGCGGTTACCAGCCGTACCGCGAAATACACTAGGTAGACCGAAAACCCGAGCCACATCAGTATGTAGAAATACGCCAGGAGCGTGACCAGAACATTGGCGGAAATCAAAGCGAATGTGCCCACCAGAGCGGCGGTAAACATCATGAGTTCCTTGCGCACGGAGGGCTTGTAGCCATGCGTCACCGCCATCAGCCCGAGAACCGTGATGATCGGTATCCCGAAGGCTCTGGAGAACGCGTCGCAAAAGTATGAAATGAGGTACGAATGCTCTGATCCCGTCAGATAAAAGATCAGGAAGTTTGTAGCGGAAAAGGCAACCACAAACCACTCGAGAGCCAGCAGCAGGTTTCTTTTTTTCAGAAACTTGATGCCGAAGGTCAACCCGGTTGCGAGCAACAAGAAGCAAGCAAGGCACAGCACAATAGTTCTCGGTTCCATGACGATAGCCTCGGTACAGCTGATAGGAAATTTGATGCGTTAATGGGCTTGAGGAGCCAGTGCAGCGAGGTAAGCCGCTATCGCTTTGCGCTCATCCGCTGACAGCGCCGCCGTCATGGCTTTCATTGCGCCACTGGGCTCGTTGCGCTCGCCGGCGGCAAAAGCGTTGAGCTGGGCCAAAAGGTAATCGTGGCCTTGCGCAGCCAGCCGCGGGAACGCAGCCTGGCCCATCAGTTGGGCGCCATGGCAGGCTGTGCAGCCTCTGGTTTGCACCAGTTGTTTGCCCTTTTCCTTCAGGCCTTCGTCAGGGCTGAAAGCCGCATTGGCATCGACGGATTGCCGGGCGTAGAAATTCGCCAGCAGATCAATTTCGTCGTGGCTGAGGGTCATCGCCAACGGCTCCATGTTGGGGGCAAGCCGTTGCCCACTGGCAAAGTTGCGCAACTGCGCAGACAGGTACGCGGCCGGTTGACCCGCCAGGCTCGGATACGTCGGGTTCAGCGAGTTACCGTGGCTGCCATGGCAACCTGTGCAGGCATCGGTCAGATGCGGCCAATGCCCGCGTTCGACCTGGTAGGCCTCGGTGGACGTGGTGATGTAACTCTGCAGACGATAGAGATCGAGCAGGTCACGCCCGAAAACCGCCAGCAGTACGGCAATGACCGCGATAACGCCAAGCGCTATGATTTTTTTCATTGTCGCCTCCTATGCCCGACGCAACGCGTTGAGCACCTGTAGAGCGCTGTGGTGTCCGGCGCGTACGGCACCGTCCATGTAGCCTGCCCAGATGTCCGCCGTTTCGGTGCCCGACCAGAACAGATTGCCGCAGGGTGGGCGCAGTGCCTCGCCGTGTGTCGACCAGAACCCCGGGGGAATCGGCGACACGCAAGTGATCGTCCAGGGGTCGAAATGCGCCCAGTCGTGATCGTGGTAAGAGACGGGTTCAAGCGCTTCGTCCCCCAGCGCTCGCGCATAGATTTCGGTCTGCACGCGCTTCGCTGCTTCGGGGTCGGCGGGTGCTGCTGCATTCAAGATGAATGCATTGATGACTCCGATTTCACCGTCAGGCGGCGAGTTGTCGTAAGCCCAGATGACCGGTCCGCCAACCTGGATGATGTGGCCATTCAAGCCTTTATCTCGCCAGAAAGGCCGCGGGTAGACCATCGCCGTCTTGCGTGCTGGCGAGTGCGCCGGCCAGGCGCGTTGCAGGGCGGCGCGGGCTTCGGGCAGGGGTGGATCGAACTGCAAGCGTTGGCACAACGCGGGATGAATCGCCATGATCACCCGTCGGGCACGTATCTCGCCCTGATCCGTTTGCAGCCTGACGATGTCGCGGTTCCAGTCATCAATTCTGCGCACCGGACAGGACAAGCGAACCTTGTCTCCCAACAACTGCGCCATCTTGCTGCTGAGAACCTGCGAGCCACCGACGATACGTGCGCCCTGCGCGCTGTCCTTGATTGAGTCAAGCCGCATGTATTCGCAACCGGCCGAGTTGATCATCGACAGAAAATGCAGAAAGCCCATCTTTGCCGGCGTGACACCGCAGGTCAGAAGAAAGCTGGCATTCCACCCTGCCCGGTCCTCAGGCTTGATGTTTTGGCGAGCCAGCCAGTCTCCTGCCGAGAGTTTGTCCAGTTCGGCAACCCTCGGGGATTTCCATGGCGCGCCACATGGCACGTCCCGCGAAAGCTCACTGAGTTTTGCCGACACGCCTTCATCGGTGCCGAACGTGCCTTTCAAATCAACGGCAACACGTCCGTCACCGCCGAGAATGACGGTTTCCCCGTCATAGAAACTGGGAAAGGTACTGACCTCAAGCTCTCGGGCGAGATCCGCTACGGCTGTTTGTCCCGGACCGATCCACTGCCCTCCGGCTTCAGAGATATGGCCCGACCCCAGATCGTGATTGAGAGTGCGGCCACCTACACGATCGCGTGCTTCAAGCACCAGCAGAGACTCACAACCCGCCAGATGCAGATCGCGGGCGGCTGTCAGACCGGCGATGCCGGCACCGATGACCACCACGTCGACCACATCCTCCGTGTTGCCTTTGACCAGCGCATCGTCCGCGCCGGCCAGGCCGATATTCAAACCCATCGTCCCCACCGCTGCGGTGGCACCGGCCAGTTTGAGTAATTGTCTTCGCTTTAAGTCCGCAGGGGCGTCAGTACTCATATTCGATGCCTCACATAACGTTATTGTTGGATTGAACGCTCTTGGCAGAGCGTCGGTGCGGCAGTAAAAAGCGTTGGCAAACAAGCAGATATCTCTTTTGTCTTCCTGCAGGCGAACGCCTGCCGGGCCAATGACTTCAAGGCCAGTGCCACCGCTGAAATCAGCGTGTTCTGTCGTCCTGTACGCTTGGTTCTATGCGCCCTCGACCGCTAGTGATGCGGGTGCGCGACTTTGCGATTGGTGTATTCGTCCAGGATATGTGCGCCCCCCAGCGCCAGATTCACGGCGCACCACTGCAGCGGTTCGGGCAATGTTTTCGGGGTGTTGTGACGCAAAGCGGCGAGCAGCGGATGCTCGATACCGCCGATTCTTTCCGCCAGCAGATGCCCGATAAGCGACTGCGACGCGACGCCGTGCCCGGAGCAACCTGCGGTGTAAAGGATGTTGTGGTGAGTTCCGGTTTCACCCACCACCGGCAACGCGTCGTAAGCCATGCTGACATAGCCACTCCAGCACGCTTGAATACCGATACCGCGTAACGTCGGAAAACGTACTCCAAGTGTATTTTCCAACGCTCGGTAGGTGACCTCATCGGGAATGTTCGGCGTTTTCGATCCGTAGGCATAACCGAGCCGTTTGGTGGTCAGCAGCAACGTATTGCGCGCCGTCAGGCGATGGCTTTCCATCACCAGATGTGGCGTGGTCAACCCTTCCCGCCCTGCCCAGCCCAACGATGCCAACTGCTGCGAGGACAACGGCTCGGTTTCGATCGCCGACACCCGAAATGGAACGACCTTATCGCGCAGAAGCCCCAGTTGCGGCGTGTAGGCATTGGTGGCAAGCACCAATATCGGCGCAGTCGCTCGGCCGAGTGGTGTTTGAAAGGTGATCGTCGGCCCGTCGGAATACGACACCAACCGGGTATTTTCATACAACCGCACCCCCGCCTGGAGTGCCGCCCGCCGCAGCCCCATCACGTATTTGCCGGGGTCCAGCGTACCGCCGTGACGTTGCAGGCAGCCAAACAGAAAAGCCGGTGGAATGCCCCGGGCACGCATTTGCGTCTGATCCAGAAACTCGGTTTGAGAGCCCAGCTCGTGCCCCACTGCCATGCTTTTGCGCAGTTTTTTCTCCTGCGACGGATGGATGCCAGCCCTGATGATGCCCGAGGCGTTGTAATCGCAGTCGATACCCAGCTCGCGCAAGCGGCCTTCGACGTAGCCGACAGCTTCGTCATAGAACCTGACGATGTTTTTCGCTTTTTCATGACCGACACGCTTCAAGAACAACTCGAACTCAATGCCGATGCTCCCACCCAGGTAACCGGCATTACGACCACTGGCGCCGAAACCGGCGAAGGACTGCTCCAGGACGATGACTTTCGCCCCCAGTGCCGTAAGCTCCAATGCGGTGGACAGGCCGGCAAACCCGGCACCGATCACAATGACATCCGCGCTGACATCGCCTTCAAGCTCGGGTTGCAGGTCAGCCGGACTCTCGACCCAACCACCCAGCCGACGGAAACGGTCGCCGGTAGAGTGGCTTTCCAGCTCTTGCGTTTGATAGGTCATGGACATGTGATGCGCTCCTATCGACTCAGGATGTGAATAGCGACGGCAGCTTCCTCGACACCTTGAAGACCGCCGCCGTTTTCCTGGATGGCGTGCCGCGCACCGGGGACCTGGCGTGCGCAGGCTTCCCCGCGCAACTGCGCGGTCAACTCGTACAACTGACCGATCCCCGTAGCCCCCAGCGGATGACCTTTGGATTCCAGCCCCCCAGAGGTATTGATTGGCAGGCGGCCACCCAGGGTGAAATCGCCGCGTTCGGCACACAGCCCACCCTCCCCCAGTGGTGCGAGCCCGAGGTTTTCCGCCTGGATGATCTCCCCCATTGCCGAGGCGTCGTGTACTTCGGCCACATGCATGTCTTGCGGGCCGAGGCCGGCGATCTCGTAGGCCTCAAGCGCCGCCAGCCGGCTGACGTGCTTGTGCGGCTCGTCCAGCCCCCGCAGAGTGAAACTGCGGATCACGCTGGCGGCAATCCGCACACAACGTTTCGGATCGGCACCCATGCGTTTGAGTCCCGCCTCGGTACAGAGAATCGCGGCAGCCGCGCCGTCGGATAACGGCGCGCACATCGGCAACGTGATCGGATAAGTGATCGGCGGCGCCGCCAGAACTTCTTCGATGGTGTAGGTCTTGCGAAATTGCGAATACGGGTTGTGCACCGAGTGTTGATGGTTCTTGGCGCATACCGCCGCAATCTGGCGCTGAGTGGTGCCATAGGTCTTCATGTGCCAGCGACACATGGCGGCATAGATAGCCATGAACTTGCTGTACGGACGATCAGACTCCGAGCCAGGCGGTACAACGATGCCCTCGCCCATTTTCACCAGCGTCGCGTAGTTTTCCTCGGCGGTGGAAACATCCCAGCCCGTTTCGAACAAGGCCAGTGCCCGCAACTTGTCAGGCACGTTCATTTTCTCGGCGCCCAATGCCAATACCACGTCGGTCGCCCCTGAGCGCAAGCTCTGCACCGCCAGATGAACTGCCGTACTACCCGAGGCGCAGGCGTTTTCAACGTTGTAGACCGGTACACCTTCGATGCCGATTTTGCTGCATAGCACCTGCCCCGGAATCGACAGTTGCCCTTGAAGATGACCGTTGGTGATGCCGGCGTAGAACACCGCGCCGATATGGGCGCGCGAGGCACCGCAATCCACAAGTGCGCCTTGCAAGGCTTCCAGTGCCAAGTCCTGAAGACTGCGCTCCAGGTGGCGACCGAACTCGGTCATGGCAATGCCGGCGATATAGATAGGTTCCATCAGATCATTCCCCTCAGATGCACCGATCAACGTCTTGCCAGTAATGGGCACGCAGATCTTTTTTCAAAACCTTGCCCACCGGGCTGCGTGGCAATGCGTCAATGAAATCCACGGTTTTCGGCGCCTTGACCGAGCCGAGCCGGGTCTTGCACAGCTCGATCAACTCCTCGGCTGTGACGCTATGCCCAGCGCTCAACTCGACCACGGCCTTCACGCCCTCGCCCCACTGTTCATCCGGCACACCGATGACGGCGCAGTCCTGCACGGCCGGATGGCTCCAGAGCACTTGTTCGACTTCACTGGGGTAAACGTTGAATCCGCCGGAAATGATCATGTCTTTCTTGCGGTCGGTAATGTGCAGGTAGCCGTGCGCATCGAAGTGACCGATGTCGCCGGTGTGCAGCCAGCCATCGATGATGGTTTCTGCAGTCTTCTGCGGGTCCTGGTAGTAGCCCTTCATCACCAGGTCACCACGTACACAGATCTCCCCCGTTTCACCTTGGGCGAGAATGTCCCCGACGTCGCTGAGGATTTCGACGCGAATCAGCGGATTGGGACGACCGACTGATGACAGACGTTCATCCGATGCCAGTCGTCCACCTTGCAGATGCTCGGCGGGCGGCAGGTTGGAAATCGAAGCCGGGGCTTCCGTCTGGCCGTATCCGCCGGCCATCACCGGGCCGAAGGTCTCGATGGCTTGTTTGAGCTTTTCCACCGACATCGGTGCCGCGCCGTAGAGGAAGTACTTCAGCGAGCTGAAATCGACCTTCTGCGCCAGATTCGGAACATCCAGCAGTCGATAGATCACCGTCGGTGGCAAAAAGGTCTCGGTGATCTTGTACTTTGGAATCATGGCCAGCATCAGTGCCGGATCCGGCTTGGTAATGATCACCACCGTACCGCCCCGGGAGGTGCACGGCAGGGACAGCGTGCCGGCGGTATGGGTCATGGGCGCCGCCGCCAGGTTGACCGGCGGGTGTTCATCCGCGTAAGGGAAGCTGATCATGAAGTGTGCGCAGAACGTCTGGATGCTGCGATGAGTGTTCATCACCCCCTTGGGCAGCCCCGTTGTGCCACCGGTTGGCGAGAGCGCCACCACATCGTCGAGGTGATACTCGACCTTGGGTGGGGTGACCGGCTGCCCCTCGACCCAGGATTTGAGCGACTGCGCCTTGGGCAGGTGCTCGTCGATACAGATCCACAATCGGATTTTCGGCAGGCTCGGGCGCAACGCGTCGATGATCGGGGCGAACTCTTTCTGAAAAAACAGCACTTCGCAGTCGAAGGCGTCAAGCACGTGACGATTCTCTTCGGCGCTGTTGCGCGCCCCTACGGGAATCCAGCACAGGTTGGCGCGCCAGAGTCCCAGGGTGCAGGTCCAGGCCACGGCATCGTTGGCCGACCAGATGGCGCCTTTGGTGCCGCTGGGCAAGCCGGCAGCCAACAGCGCATTGGCGATCCGGCAGGACAAATGGCGGACTTCGGTGAAGGTGAACACCCGATCATCCTGGATGTACGCCGCGCCGTGCGGATTGATCCGCCAGCCACGGTCGAAGAAATCGATAATCGCCATGTCGGTCACTTCACAATTGGGTAATGGTTGCGCGAGCCAGGCCACGCTGCTCGAGGAAACCCAGCAGGTAGCGATGACCGAAGGCTTTGGAGGCCGAGGCGAAACCGGTCTTGGCGGTGTCGTTATTCAACAGTTTGACCACTGCCGCGACATGCAAGGCCCCGGTGGCGATGTAAGGCGTGATGCCGTGTACGGTCGCTCGCACGGCGGTCAGTTGACCGCGTCCGATAGCGAAGTCGACGGTGCGTTGCAAGGTGCTGCGCTCACGTGGTGGCATGCTCGGGGTGGTCGATTGCACAAGACTCTGGATCACTGCGTCCTGCTGTTCTTTGGGCAGGTGCTTGTATTCGGCTTCCCACTTCTCACCTAGACCGTGGACCATTTTCATCACCGGGTTGTCGTAGAAGCCGACACAGGACATGCAACTGCGCACCCGGCCATCCTCTTCGAAGAACACCGGTAGCGAGGTGCCGCCCCAGGGCAGGCAAAACACGGCTTCCAGCAGATCGGGGCAGACTACGTTGAAGCTGGCATTCGGCGCATAAGGCACCAATTCCTTCTCCCACAGGTAGGCACCGGGATAACGTACGCCTTCGAAAATGGTCGCGGTTGACCCAACGGTTACGCCGGCGGCACCGGTCCGTGGGCCACGGGTCAGCGTCGCCGTTTCCAGCGAATCGACGCCCGGAGTTTCCAGGGCCAGCTCGGCAGCGATCTCGGCGTAGGTGTACATGTACGCCAGCGATGGCGACAGCAGCAGCCCGGCCTGGCGATACAGCTCGCCGAACTGATCACGCAAGGCACGAATGTGCGCTTGCTCCCCGGCCGGGTCCAGATAATGACAGCCGGCTTTCAATGCCGCTTCAACGGCAGTCAGGCCAAAGTTGATGAACGGGCCGACCGTGTTGCAGACCACTCGCGCCCCTTTGAACACTGAAACCAACGCGTCGACCTCGTGGGCACACTCGATGATTTCGTAAGTGGCCGACTCAAGGCCGACGACGCGTTGCGCCATCATTTCCTGAGCACGCGCCGCGTTGCGTGCCACGGCGGTGAACGGGATGCGCTGGTCGATCAACCAGTCCATGATCAGCATGCCGGTGTAACCACTGGCGCCATAGACAACGACAGGATATTTGGCCATCGGGGTTTACCTCATTTGTTGTTTTTGGATGAGTGATGTCGGGTGAATCTTCTGGGTCAGTTGTTCGCCCAGCCTTCGGCATACAGCTGCTGGGCCAGCAGCCCCAGACGCATGGTCAAGACACGGTTCTCACCGTCCTCGATCAATGAGGACTGGGTGTCACGCAACAGTTTTTCGATCGGGTATTCACGGGTGGTGCCGTTGCCGCCGAACAGGCGGAAAGCCTCTTGTACGACGGCCATTGCCTCTTCGGTCACCGTGACCTTGGCGGAGGCTGTCGCGTAGGGATGGGTCTGTGGCGACAGGCGCGCGAAGCTCAATGAGCGTCGCGCGACCGCACGGGCAGCCTCGACACGGCGCAACATTTCGCCCAGGCGCAGACGCGTCATCTGGTGGTCGATCAACGGATGCCCGCCCTGGCGGCGCTCATGGCAATACTGCAGGGTCATCTCGAACGCGGCGCGTGCGACGCCGGTGAACACCTGGCTCATGTGGGTTCCGGCAAACGACCAGGAGGAGCTGACGGCGCCGTAATAGTTGTCTTGCTCGGCGATGGCAAAGCGGCGCGGCACTCGCACGCTGTCGAAGTAGATTTCGCCTTGCGGCAAGGAGCGCTGGCCGATCTTGTCCAGCGGCTTGCCTTTGGATACGCCTTTGAGGTCGAGCGGAATGATCAACGCAATCCCGTGCGGCCGGCCGTTCGCATCGTAAAAACCATCACCGTAATCAGCGCAGACCAAGCCCAGGGCGACCTGTGCGATAGCACCATTGGAGACCCACGCGGAGCTTTGGCCATTGAGGATGACTTCATCGCCGACCACTTTGGCGGTCAGGTTGCCAATATTGCCGGGTTTGCCCGCTGGCCAGTCTCGAGCCATGTCAAAGATCTGGTTGTCGCTGCCACGGTCGGGCTGGGTGGCCATCCAGCAGCCGATCCGGCCTTGGCAGAGCTCGACCAACTCGGCATTGCCAGCAGCGATGGCCATTTGCAGCGGGAAGTCGGCGCAGCCCAACGAGACCGCCAGGCCGGCATCCCCCCATCCCAGTTCTTCGCCGATCAGCGATTCGATCCGCACCGCCATGTCCGGCGGCAACTGTGCCAACAGGGCCGGGTCGAGGCCGAGCTTGGCGAACTCGCCGAACAATGAATAGTAAGGCGAACCTGGGGCAATGACTTCTTCAGGGGTCATGCGGTCCAGTTCGCGCCCCAATGGCCGCAACACCTCTTTGGCGAAGCGATGGACGGAGGCCTGAATCGCAGCCTCCTCTTCCGTCAGCGGGGTTTCGAAACCGGAAAGTCCGGCGGCTGGCAGTGTCAGTGTCGACTTGAGCGAGATCATCAGAGTACCTCCATCGAGAGTGGCAGGCCGCTGCGCTTGCAACGTTCTGCGTCTTGTTATTTGTCATCGACTCTAACAAGCGGAATTATTTAACGCAACATCCGTTATGTTTATTATTTTGAGCCCGCAAGGACTTCTTCAGGCACGGGAAAACCGGCCGGAAATCAGCAGTTTGTTTGAGAAAAATCGCGCTGAACTGCCGGGAAACCGGTGTAGCGCCGGCCTCCCAACATCCACGCGGGTATCAGCGCCGAGAAACGACGCCTCTACGGGAAAACACGATCGGCGAGCCATCCCCGTTCAGCAGTGTCGCCGTGAGCGAAACCCCGTCGCCGCTGGGTTGCTCATGGAAATTTTGGCCACCGTCGTCACTGCGCACGAGCAAGCCGTCGAGCCCTACCGCAATGACTGTCTGCCCGGAAACATCGATGGCGGTGACTGAGCTCTTGCTTTGCAGCGGTACGCGCTGCCAGCGTGCGCCGTCGGCGGAGCCGTGCAGCAACGTGCCGCGTTGCCCGCCCACCAGCAACGAGCCATCGCCCAGCACCGCCCCCGTCCACAACGTGCCGCTGTAACCGGTATCCAGATAGCGCCAGTGCTTGCCCTGATCGTCCGATCGCAACAACTGCCCGTGTTCGGCGGTGGCGTACAAGTGCCCTTCACGGTCGGCAAACAGCCCCATCAGATTCAGGTCGGCACGAGTCGATCCAGGCGGTGCGTCAAGTTTCTGCTCGATCCAGGTATTGCCGCCGTCATCGGTAGTCAGCACCAGCGACCACAGCCCCACCGCCACCCCTTGCATCGGATTGAAGAAATGCACGGCAAACAGCGGCCGATCTTCTGCACTGGCCAGGCGCTGAACCTGCCAGGCGTCGCCACCATCGCGGGTGGCGAGAATGGCGCCCCAATGACCAACCGCCCAACCCTGCCTGGCGTCGACGAAGGACACACCGGTCAAAGGCGTGGACAACGGCACGGAAGCTGCCTGGCGCAAATGCCGGCCATAATCGTCCGACAGCAGCACCACACCGTGATCACCGACGGCAACGGTTCGCTCCCCAGCCCTGGCGACGCTCAACAGTGTGGCCGCACTGGCGTTGGCCGTTTGTGTCGCCGGTACGGCCGACAAGGGCGAAGCCTGCAACAACGCCGGCAACATCAGAACGAGTAAAGAAATCAGGTTTCGCATCGCAGCCTCCTCAATGCACCAGTGAGCCGATCAGACGCACAGGGCGCCGCCGCGGGAATGTACGCTCCAGCCACACCGCGAATGCCGGGAGAACGGTCATGGCCATGACCATGTTGACTAGGAACATGAAGGCCAAGAGCTTGCCCATGTCTGCCTGGAACTTGAGATCGGAAAACGCCCAAGTGGCGACGCCCACCGCCAGGGTGATGGCGGTGAAAATCGTCGCGACGCCGACCTCCAGCAACGCGAGTTCGACGGCTTTGTTGATCGGCTGGCCCAGGGCCTGGTGCAGTTGCAGACGGTTATAGATGTAGAAGGCGTAATCCACGCCGATACCGACGGCCAGTACCATGACCGGCAACGTTGCGATGGTCAGGCCGATTTGCAGTTCCTTCATGAACCAGTAGCCGATGAAGGTCCCCAACGTCAGCGGCAGGCAACAGACCAGCACGGCGCGCCAGTCGCGGTAGACAATGAACACCAGCAGCGCGATCGCAGCGTAGACGTAAAGCATCATTGGCAGCTCGCTGCGCTCCACCTCTTCGTTGATCGCCGCAATCACCCCGGCATTACCGGACGCCAGACGTACACTCACGCCGGGCTGAGTGAACTGGCTACGGAACGCCTTGGCCGCGGCGATCACTCGGTGAATGGTCGTCGCCTTGTGGTCGGCGAGAAACAGATGCACCGCTGTCATGCTGCAATCGGGCCGCATCAGGCCAGGCACGCGAGCCACCTCGGCGGCCATCGACGAGTAATTGGTCGGGTCGATGGGCACCGCGTTCATTTTCGGGTTGCCCTCGTTATAGCCCTCGTTGAACTGTCGCAGGCTGTTGGAAAACGAGGTGACCGACACCACACCAGGCACACCTTGCATGGCCCAGACAAAGCGATCCTGGTACTGGCCGAGCGCGACGTCTTCGCAGTCGTTCGCGCCGGCTTCGACCTTGACCTCGAAGACCACACTGAGCCAGTCCAGACCGATGTCGTAATTGTTGGCAATCGACACCGCATCCCGATTGAAGCGTGCGTCCTCGCGCAATTCCGGTGCCCCGGCCTGTAAAGAACCGACGACTCGATCATGGCTTTGCCAGGCTGCCATGACCAAGATCAGCACGGCCATGCCCAACACCCAGCGTACATTGCGCCATTCGCTCAACCGGGCAAACCCGTGCAACCAGCGGGCGCGGCGCTGGCGAGAAATTTCCTCGGCAGTGGCATAACCCCCCTCCACCCGCAGCATCGAAGCGACGACCGGCAGCATTACCAGATTGGTGACGATCTTGAATGCCACGCCGAGCGAAGCGGTGATTGCCAGTTCCCGCACCATCGGAATCGGGATCAGCAATAACGTCACGAACGACACCAATGCGGTGACCAACGCCAGCGTGCCGGGAATCAGCAACCCTCTGAAGCTGGCCCGCGCCGCGCCTTCCACCGACATGCCGCCGGCGATCTCGCGGATGATGAAATTGATCTGCTGCACGCCATGGGACACTCCAATGGCAAACACCAGAAACGGCACCAGCACTGCCAACGGGTCCAGTCCATAACCGAGCAGACGCAAGGCGCCGAATTGCCAGATCAGTGACACCAGTGAACAACCCACTGCCAGCAAGGTGAAGCGCAGCGAATGGCAGTACCAGTACACCGCAGCTGCCGTCAGCAGCAAGGCCAGCAAGCAGAACGCCAGGACCGCCGAAGCACCAACGGCAATGTCGCCAATCTGCTTGGCGAAACCGATGATCTGGATCTCGAAGTCCTTGTCCTCGAACTGATTGCGAATCTGTTGCTCAAGTACCCGGTTGTACGCCACATAGTCGAGGCGCTGCCCGTCTGCATCGAACTCGTTGAGATCCACGGTGATCATCGCGCTGCCCTGGTCGCGGGCCACCAGCGTGCCGATAAAACCGCCCTGCGCCGTCGAGTTGGCGATCATTGAGATGCTCGTCTCATCGAGACTTTCGGGCGTCACTGTCCCTGGCACCAACGGGTCGGCACGAAACCCCTCTTCAGTGATTTCGTTGACGAACGCGTTGGGTGTCCACAACGAACGCACACTGCTGCGCGACACGTTGGGCAGGAACATCAGCGCCTGGGTGACGTCGTAAAGACGCTTGAGCCCGGCCTGGCTCCAGATCGTCCCCTGGCGAGCCTTGACCACCACCGTCAGCCGGTTCGCGCCGAGCAAGTCATTGCGATAGGTCTCAAAGGTTGAGATGTATTCGTGGCCAATGGGCAACTGCTTTTCAAATCCGGCTTCCATGCGTAACTGCACGGCAAACCAGGCCATGCCCAAGGTGAACATCGCCAGAGTCAGCAGCGTCAACCGGCGGTGAGAGAACAACCATTGTTCGATGCGCGGCAACACGCCGCGCACCTTGGTTTCCTTCATTTTCAGGGAACTGTTCACGGTACGCCTCACAGGGTTCGGGAAACCACAAGGCCGACATAATCGCGATCACGCAGCAGTTGATCGTAAGGAGTCTTGCCGCCCATGAACTTTGCGTAATTGGCCGAGATCTGCCAGCTCGCAGGATTGCGCACGAAGTTGAGGTACAGGTTCATGCTGCTGGCATCTTCGGTGAAGGTTGCCGACAGATTGGGGGTGCGTCCCTTGATCGATCGCGAGTAGAACACTCCGGGCGTGACCTGCCAGCCGGGAATCAGCGTGTTGTCATAGGTCAGACTCAAATCGAGGCTGATGCCGGAGGAGGTTTTGTTGCCCTTTGCGCTCGGTGCAACGGCCGGGTCCAGTTGCCAGGTATTGAGGCCGGCGGCGATCGGTTCGCCGGCGTAGTCGTTATGCAGGCCGGGGTATTTCACGACCACCAGTTCGCTCAGCAAGGTTCCGGTGCTGGCGCCGGTGAAGTCGAGCAAAGTCGGCGAGTTGGACGGCGTCATGCTGTAGATGCCGGTCAGGTGCCATTGCAGCTTTTTCTGGTCTTTCCAGCATTTGCCACCGTTGCTGGCACAGGCGTCGATGACCGGGTTGAGCGGTACCGCATCCTTGGGGCGATATGACAGCTCGGTGCCCAATGCCCAGTCGCCGACCGGCATGTTGGCGCTGACGCCGTACATCATGCGGTCCTCCGGATACTCCCAGGTCTGTGCCACGGCGAAGGTTTGCGGATCCAGCACCTGCACGGCCAGTGACGGCAGCTTGTCGTGATAACGCATCACGTACAGGCCGAGGTTCAGATCTGTATTGTCGGGTTGCCAGCGCAGCGACACGCCCCATTGGCCGCCATTGCGTGCTTTTTTTTCGTCGTAACCGTAGGCGCCCCGGCCCTCGCCCAGCGCATGGGTGGTAGACCAATAGCTGCCCACCGGCGGCAATTCACTTTTGTTCCAGCTGAACTGCCAATACGCCTCGATGTTCACCCCGGCGCCAAGCCCCGACGCGAGGCTCAGCATCGGTGCCGGCAGCAAGGCTTCCTTGAGTTGGGTGCCGGGGCGCGACAACGCCATGACATCGTAGGCGTTGGTGTTGTTGATGCCACCGGCAGCGAACAGGCTTTCCCCCCAGTTGATCACCTGATTGCCCAAGCGCGCTCGAACACGCTGGTCGCCGACATCAAAACTTTTGCTCACCCACAGATCCAGCAGGCGCGCCTTGAACTCCAGGTCGTCCCGGGCGCTACTGGTGAGACCGTCGCTACCGACCCCTTCAGGTCGGTTGGCCGATAACGCACCGCTGGTGTCGGTCGCCGCAAAATCGCGGATCCAGCTACCGCGCGCCATGAACGTGTAGTCCTCGGGAAATTTCAGCACCAGCTCATGGGTACCTTTTATGTAGTTGGTAAACAGGTCGCCGCGGTTGTAGTTCAAGTCGCCCTGATCACCAATATTGGCGCTGGGCGCCAGGCAGCCGCCGGGTGGATTGTGCCCGCCGGGGCTGCTGGTGATGAGGTTGCAGCCGCGCGATTCGGTGCGCAGCCCCATGCCCACGGCGAGGGTGGAATCGAATGAGCCACGAACGTTTTCGGTTTCAAAGGTGAACGCCATGGCAAATGGGGTTGCACACGCAATGACAAGACCTGAGGTTCTACTGATTATTTTTTTCATGTCTGTTCCCGAAAGCCGCCGTCAGCGTTCGCTGGTGGCGCGCAGGTTGTCTGAGGTGTAGAAGTCGCGTTTCAGACGCGGGTTGCCGGCCCCGTCGGTCAGCCAGCGATGGTCGTTCTTGCCGGTGCCGATAGAGGTCATGTCGTACAGGTAGCGACCGTCAACCAGGTTGTATTGCGCCTGGGCTTCCATGTCGCAGGTGCCGGTCTCGTACACCGGGATCGTGTAGCCCTCGCGGACTTTCCAGATTTGCCCTTGTTTGTCGTAGTCCACCGCCATCAGCGCGTTCCAGCTGTCTTCATCGATGTAGAACAGACGCTTCGGCGCCTGATGGCGCATGCCCTGGCGGACGGTGGCCTCGACGACCCAGACGCGATGCAGCTCATAGCGACGTGACTCGGGGGCGATGAAATCGCGCTTGGCGACCTCTTCAATCTTCGCCGAATTGTCGTAGGCCCCGAACGAGTTGTAGGGCACCAGCATTTCCTGCTTGCCGACCAGCTTCCAGTCGAAGCGGTCCATGGGGCCGAAGAACACATTCGACTCATCGATGGTGTATTGATTGTCCAGGCCGATCTGCGGTGCGTCATAGGAGTACGCCGGCATGCGACGCACCCGGCGCTG
Organism: Pseudomonas sp. ICBG1301; assembly: GCF_016918385.1. NCBI lineage: Bacteria > Pseudomonadati > Pseudomonadota > Gammaproteobacteria > Pseudomonadales > Pseudomonadaceae > Pseudomonas > Pseudomonas sp. ICBG1301. Next base: position 450,986 of record NZ_JAEKGB010000002.1, on the reverse strand, counting down.
GCCCGGGAAGTAATAGAACGTGGTGGCTTGCTCGCCGGCCTTGGTCGTTACCACCCCGGCTTGCCCGGCAAGGGCCGCAGGTTCGGTGTAGCTGAAGTAGGTTGCGACTTCGAACCGATCGAATGAAGAGAACAGCGCGCTGCCCTTTACGCCCCATGGTGTGTACATGAACCAATCGGTAGACGTTCGTAGCCATTCTTCACTGCCCTTGCGCGGCGAAATACCGGAAACGGTTTTCGACATATCGAAGCCCACGCCGCGATGACGCATCTTCATGTTCCACATCACCTCGGCTCCCGAGGTTGGAAACGGAAAGGGAATGCCGGGCACGTAGGCTTCCTGCAGCGCCAGCCCATCGCCGTCGAGCTTGGCGAAGCCGACGTTCTTCTTCGTATTCTCTGCAACGAAGTCCGGCACCCCACAACTGCGCCGCGTCGGGTAAATATCCATCCGGTAGCCGGGAATCTTCTTGAACATTTCCACCTGGCCAGGTGAAAGCTTGTTCGAGTACTTCGCGACATTGCCTGAGTCGATACTGAACAGCGGTTTGTCATCCTTGAACTTCCATTGCTGGCCTCGCACCTGGCCGTGGCTCCAGCCGCCACCTTGTGGTCCGGGTGGTGCCCAGGCGGGAATCACACCATCGGCACTGGCTGCTGCCTCGCCTCCCAGTGGGGTCAGTTTGGTGCCAAGTAATGCAGGATCCTGGTCTGCCGCCTGCGCAGTACAGAAAAAGGCCGATGCGGCAACAGCCGCGACCAGATACCTGATGACGACACCTTTAGAAGCCTTGTTATTGGGGCGCTCAATCACTGTGTTCATGGGTGGATCCTCGTGAGCCTTGATCAGCAACGGGGCCGTCTGGACGGTGGTAACACGTTGCCTGCGCGAACCTAATCAACTGACTTGATCAGTTGACCAAGTCGATTGATCAAAGCAAGGCTGGTGCCAAGAATCGAGGGGTTGGAAATAGTTGTTTTTTATCAATCGATTGCGAGGTCATCGGGACAGTAGAGCCGATAAAATTTTTGCAAAACGTTTCCCGTGTTTCGTTAGAACGCACCTGTTTGTGAATTTACGAAACGATCGTTACCAATAATGGTGCACGTGCTTGAGGGTGTCTTTTCGCCGATGACGTTTGGCGATTCATTGCTGTAGCATCCGCTAGCGTCGACACTGCCCCTGCCATTACGCAGGGGCCAGGAATATAGGAGATTGCTGATCTATGGCCAGAATGGGCGCTGAATTACGCCGGCAGGATTTCGTCGAAGCCACGATCAAAGTGATTGCCGAGCACGGCGTGGCCAATGCCACGACCCGCCGTATTGCGGCGGCCGCCGGTTGTCCGTTGGCATCACTGCATTACGTGTTCCATACCAAGAACGACCTGTTCTATGCCGTCTATGAATCGCTGTTCAGCCTGCCCCCTCAAGCACTGGAACATGTGCCCGCCGGAACGACTGCCGGCGAGACCGCTGCCGAAGTCCTGCGGCAGTTGATCACCTGGTTCATCGATCATCCGGATGCAGCCAAGGCGCAGACCGAGCTGTTCTTCTGGGCAATGCGCAATGACCCGGAAATGGCCAGCAAGATTTACTCGGTGGCCATTGAAGCGACCGAGCAGGCGCTGGAACGCGCCATCGGGGCTGAGCTGGGGAAGCCGTTCCTGAAGGCGACAAGTCGACTTCTGATCCAGCTGGTTGACGGGCTGACCATCGCGTGGTCCGCCCATGGTGACCTGTCGAGATTGAGAGCCGAGACCGAGACAGCTTGCACAGCGCTATTGCTGCTGGTAGCCAGTCACTGAGGCAATCCTCACACGCTGCTGACCAGATGGCCGCCATCCACCGCCAACACGCTACCGGTCATGAACGCACCGGCGTCGCTGGCCAGCAGCAAAAAGGGACCGGCCAGTTCGTGCAATTGGCCCAACCGACGCATCGGTACCTGATCGCGGATGTAATGGTTGCCCTTTTCGTCGTCAAAAAAGGCTTCGCTCATCTGCGTCTTGAAGTAGCCCGGCGCGATGGCGTTAACCCGAATGTTGTACCGCGCCAGTTCCAGCGCCAGTGATTTGGTCAGTTGCACCACCCCGGCTTTGGCCGCGCAGTAATGGCTGTAACCGGTGCCGACGCGCAACCCGAGGATCGACGCCACGTTGACGATGCTGCCGCTGCGCCCGGTGCTGGCCAGCCGTTGCGCCGCAACCTGGGCTACACGCCAGACACCATCCAGATTGGTCGACAGCATTGCGCGCCACTGCTCCTCGCTGATCTCCAGCGGGCGCTGCCCGTTACCGATTCCAGCGTTGTTGAGCACCACGTCAACCACACCGAAATGCGCCTGGGCCTTATCGAACGCCGCCTCGACGCTGCCCCGATCCGTCACGTCGAGCTCGAGCGACAGCGCCTGACCGCAATCCCACTCAATGTCCTTGGCGACTTGCGCCAGCTTTTCGACGCGCCGCGCAGTCAGCACGACCCGGGCGCCGGCATGCGCAGCGACCCGGGCCAGATATGCCCCAATGCCGCTGGAGGCGCCAGTGATCAATACCGTTCGGCCGGCAAGGGAAAAATTCTGGACGAAATCATGAGTCATCAGTACACCTCCAAATGAATGACGCTGGCGCGCGCTGCGGGCAAACAGGCCCCTTCCTCCGGAACCGGCCAGGCATGAGCTTGATGCGTGGTCGCCCGCATGACCTGCCCGCCCCCGGAGAAAGGGAATTTCAGATTTTTTCGATGCGGGATCTGCCGGCGGCGACCAGTCGCTCCAGAAGCGCTGCCGGGCGAAACCACATATCACCGTACTCGCCAAGCGTGCGGCGATAGTGATCAATGCGGCTGAGTACCGTGTTCAAGCCCAATTGCTCGGCGTAATGCATCGGGCCACCGAGATGAGCGGGAAAGCCGTAGCCGTTGATCCAGACCAGATCAATGTCACTCGCGCGCAGTGCGACACCTTCATCCAGCAATTGAATGCCTTCGTTGATCATCACGAACAGGCAACGGTCATGAATCTCCAGGTCTTCGATGCTGCGCCGAGATATGTTGAGTTCACGGGCAAGCTGTTCGGCCAGCGTGATGACTTCCTGATCTTCGGTACGGCTGCGTCCCTCGTAGAGGTAAAAGCCACGTCCGGTCTTTTGCCCGTACCGCCCCAAGGCATACAGTTGCTCGGCGAGGCAGCAGTAGCTCTGGTCATGGGCAATGGCTTCCCGGTTGGCGTCGCGCATCAGAAAGCTCACATCGATGCCTGCCAGATCCAGCATGCTGAATACACCCATGTTCAAGTCCAGACTGGTCAGCACAGCATCAACCCGCGCCGGCGTTGCCCCTTCCAGTACAAGTCGGTGGGCTTCGCGGGCATAGGGTTCGAGCATGCGATTGCCGATGGAGCCCGCGCTGTTACCGGACATGACCGGAAGTTTGCCGATACGCCTGGCGATGTCCACGACAGCGGTTACCACGCCCGCCGCTGTGGCCTGGCAGGAGGTAATTTCCACCAGGCGCATAACATTGGCCGGGCTGAAGAAATGCATGCCGATGACGTTCTGTGGCCGGGAGACCGTCTTGGCGAGCGCTTCGATATCCAGCGACGACGTGTTAGTCGCAAGAATGGCGCCCGGCTTGCAGACATTTTCCAGCGCGAGGAACACCTGTTGCTTGCTCTCCATCTTTTCGCATACCGCCTCAATGATCAGGTCGGCATCCGAGAGGTCTGCGTAGTGGAGCGTGCCAAACAACAGCTCCATGCGCTGCTGCACCTGTACGTTACTCAGCTTTGCGTGTTTGACGCTGAGTTGATAGTTCTCGCGAATTCGCTTGAGACCACGATCCAGTGTGCGCCCATCAAGCTCCATCAGCGCCACGGGAATGCCAACATCGGCAAAGCTCATTGCGATACCTCCGCCCAAGGTGCCTGCACCGATCACGGCAACCTTGTTGATCTTGCGCGAAGTATCGGCAGGTTCACTTCGGGGCGTCCGTCGTGCTTGTTGTTCTGCAAAGAACACGTGCCGCAATGCTTTTGACTGACGTGACGCTTCAGCCTGCTTGAACAGCGTCAATTCGCGCACCAATCCCTCTTCCATGGGCAACAGGCAAGCGGCTTCCAACGCTGAAAGCACCAGCCTGGGCGCCAATCGGCTTTTCCAGCGGGGCTCATGCTCCGCGCGATAGCGCGTCAGGAAACCATCGGGTAAACCCTCGGTGGGGTTTGGCCAGGCTTCGGCGGGCCGTGCCGGGGCACAGCAGTCAATCAGCTCATGGGCATAAGCCCGAGCCTCCTCCAGCAACTGGTCAGTGCTGGAGGAAACACGGTCGAGGATGCCGAGCATACGGGCGCGCTCGGCATCGATCTGTTCACCTGACAAGATCAGGTTCAAAGCCGATTCGGCGCCTATCAGCCTGGGCAGGCGTTGCGTTCCGCCAGCGCCGGGCATCAGGCCAAGATGGATTTCCGACAGCCCTACCCGCGCATCGGGTGCTCCAATCCGGTAACCACAGGCCAGCGCCAGCTCCAGCCCTCCTCCTAATGCAAGCGTGTCAATTGCAGCAATCAGTGGTTTATGAATGGCACTCAGGTGCGTCAGGATGCCCGGCAAGTCAGGCTCGGCGAAGCAGGCTTCGGTTCCGAATTCTTTGATATCGGCACCGGCACTGAACAGTCCCGGCACACCATACAGAATCATCGCTGCCACCGTCGTGTCGGTAGCGGCACGCTCACAGGCATCAATGAGTGCGGCACGCAGGGACTGGTCGAGTGCGTTGACCGGCGCACGGTTCAGACCGATCAGGGCCAAGCCTTCTTCGACACGGTAATGGATCAGGTCACACATAGGGTGTCCCTTGCAGGCATTTTCAGGGTGTTGAGATGGCGTGTTCGAAGGTCGAGAATTGGCGGTTTGTTATAAATTGCGGAAAACATCACCAATGCTGGCAACGGGATAAGCGGAATACGGCTGCGCTGTCAGAGTCGAGCTCACCGGGCTGAAACCACCGTAGGAACCCAACGAGTAGAAACTATGAATTGCGTAGATGGCGAGGGAAACAAGCGTCAAGGCCAGGCAGGAAAAAAGAATAGAGCGCATCGTAAACCTCCGTCATCCGGCGGGAGCCAAATGCAGTGTCTTTTGTTATTGAAGGTTTCGATTCTGGATAATGACCGCTGCGAAAGCTTGGCAGATCGCGCCATGTATTTTGCAGTTCATGACAGTCAAGCGCCTGGCACAGTGGGCAGGTCTGAATATCGGGCACTGAGCTGATAGTGTCTCAAATGAACTAACTTCCTTGATTTCTACGGTTTTCGTTGCAGTATTGAGCTTTTCCTGCACAATTCCTGGCATTGAAATTCGATCGAGACTGACTGATGTCCCTGACTCCTCAAGACGAAAGACTCATCAAGGCGTTGGCCCTGGCCATCGTTGATCGCCCTCGGGCGACGCTCAAGGAGCTGGCAGAGGCGGCTGGCGTGAGCAAGGCCACGCTGCACCGCTTTTGCGGCACCCGTGAAAACCTTGTGCAAATAATGGAAAGCCATGGTGAGACGGTGTTGAACCAGATCACCACCACGACCGATCTATTGCACGGTGAACCAGGACAGGCGTTGCGCAGCCTGATCAATGAGCACCTGGCTCATCGTGAAATGCTGGTTTTCCTGCTCTTTCAGTACCGCCCTGACACGTTTACGGTTAATGGTGAGGGCGACCGTTGGCAGTCTTACGCCGATGCCCTGGATGCTTTTTTTCTGCGTGGCCAGCAGATGGGCGTGTTTCGCATCGACGTCACCGCTGCCGTTTTCACCGAGCTGTTCCTGACCATGATCTTCGGTATGGTCGATGCCGAGCGCCGTGGGCGTGCGGCCAGTGCCAACTCGGCCAATGTGCTGGAGCAGATGTTCCTGCATGGCGCTGCCAGTGCCACGCGTGCCCAGTAACCCTCACTCGGATTTCCTGCAAAAAAAAGCCCCGTGACCTCTCGGTCTACGGGGCAAAAAGGTTGGATGCGCCAACCAAAAGAGCTCTTGCCAGGCTTTACCTGACGGTTTTTTGCGTTGACCATCCTCCGCCCAACGAACGGAACAGATCGACCAGAGCGATCTGCCGCTGAGTGCTGACTTCGATAAACGTCGTCTCGTTGACGAAGTTGGTACGCTGGGCGTCGAGGTAACGCAGGTGACTGTCAATGCCACCTTCATAACGTGCCTTGGCCAATTTCAGGCTCTCGCTGCTGGTGTCGGCCAATGCGCGTCGTGCCGATTCTTCCCGGCGCAAGGTGTCGGTGGCGGCCAATGCGTCGGCGACCTCGCGAAACGCCGTCTGAATCGTGCCCTCATACGCCGCAACCGCGGAGTCTTTGCGGACTTCCGCCAACTTGAGCCCGGCACTGTTGCGGCCTGCATCAAATAAAGGCAGTGAAAGGTTCGGCACAAAACTCCAGGAGCGTGAGCCGCCGTCGAACAAACCGGACATTTGTGCGCTGGACGTGCCAAAGCTGCCCGTCAGGCTGATGCGCGGAAAGAATGCCGCCCGTGCAGCACCGATGTCCGCATTGCGCGCCTGTAGCCTATGCTCGGCGGCAAGGATGTCGGGCCGGCGTTCGATCAATGTCGAGGTGGTGTCAGGTGCGATGTCCTGAACCAGCATCGGCTCCGTCGACAGCCTGTCGGGTATCGACTTCGCGGCATCCTTGCTGCCGAGCAACAACACCAGCGCATTGAAGGCCTGCTGTTTCTGGCGCAGGTTGCTTTCCTGTTCTGCGCGCGATTGCTCTACCAGCCCCAACGCTTCCTGGTAATCCAGGGCAGTCGCTGTGCCGTTGGAACGACGTTGGCTGATGAGCATGAACGAGTATTCGCGACTGATCAGGGTCTGCTGGGTCAGATCCAGGCGACGCTGGGCGCCGTCGTGAACCAGGTAAGCCTGGCTGACTTCGGCGATCAGCGCGATCTTCGCGGCGCGAGCCGCCTCTTCGGTGGCCAGGTACTCTTGCAGCGCGGAATCACTGAGGCTCTTCACCCGGCCAAACAGATCCAGCTCGTACTCGGGCAGCGACAGGCCGACCTGATAGCTGCTGGCAACCCCCGCCCGCCCGTTGCTGGCCAGATCTGCCGGCAGGCGCTGACGATTGCCGGATGCACCGGCATTCAGACCGGGTACCCGGTCGGCCCGCTGGATGCGGTACTGGGCCCGGGCCTGCTCGATGTCCAGAAGGGTCTGGCGCAGTGAACGGTTGTTGTCCAGTGCGATCGACACCAGACGACGCAAGTCGGGATCGACGATGAACGCCTCCCACGCCAACGGGTTGATCGAACTGCCCCGCTTCATCGACCCTTCCATCCAGTGATCGGCAACCGGCGCAGCGGGCCGCTCATAAGTGGGCGCCAATGAGCAGCCGCCCAGCAGCATGGCGACCACCAGCGTAGAAAAAGCTGAAATACGCATGAGTCACTCCTGAGTCAAAGCAGGTTGTTCAATGGGAGCCGGCTTGCTGCGCAGCATCGACAGCACCCAGACAAAACAGATCGGTACGAACAGCACACCCAGCAGCGTCGCGCTGAGCATCCCACCGATGACACCGGTACCGATTGCCCGCTGGCTCGCCGCCCCTGCTCCGGTCGCCAATGCCAGCGGCACCACGCCGAGGATGAAGGCCATGGAAGTCATCACGATTGGCCGGAAGCGCAGGCGCGCGGCCTCGATGGCGGCGTCACGCAGGCTGTAACCCTTCTCCCAGAGTTCCTTGGCGAACTCGACAATCAGAATCGCGTTCTTCGCGGCCAGACCGATGATGGTGATCAACCCCACCTTGAAGTACACATCGTTGGGCATGCCGGCGACCATGACTGCGAGGACCGCACCGATGGCGCCGATCGGTACGATCAGCATTACCGTCAACGGAATCGCCCAGCTCTCGTAAAGCGCCACCAGCAACAGGAACACCACGAGGATTGCCAGCGCGAACAGTTGCGTAGCCTGGCCGCTGGAGACCTTCTCCTGATATGACAGACCGGTCCACTCGTAGCTGAAACCGGCCGGCAACTGCGCCGCGATTCGCTCCATTTCCGCCATGGCTTCACCGGTGCTGTATCCCGCCCCCGCATCACCGACGATGCGCACCGACGGATAACCGTTGTAGCGCACCACTTGCACCGGACCTTCCTCCCAGTGGGTGGTGACGAAAGCACTGAGCGGCACCAGATCGCCGGCGTTGTTGTGCACGTACAGCTTGAGCACGCTTTCCGGAGTCATGCGCTCGCCCTGCTCGGCCTGCACCACCACGCGCTGCTGACGGCCGGAGTTGGTGAAGTCGTTGATCACCTGCGAACCGAACGCGGCAGACAGAGCGTTGCTGATCGATTCAAAACTCACACCCAGGGTGCGAGCCTGGTCACGGTCGATCACCACCCGCAATTGCGGCGACTCGGCCAGACCTTCCATCATTGCGTAGAGAATTTTCGGGTTGCCGTTGGCCTGACCGAGCACCTGGTCGCGGGCGGCAAGCAACGCTTCACGGCCCAGACCCGCGCGATCCTGCAGGCGCAACGCGAAACCACCGGAGTTGCCCAGACCGTCAATCGGTGGCGGCGGTACCGCCATCACTGCGCCGTCGTTGGTCACGGCAAATTGCTCGTTCAGCGCCGTGACTTCCGCCATGGCCGATTGATCTTCGCCACGCAGCGACCAGTCCTTGAACACCGGGAATGCCAGCGCTGCGTTGTCGCCCATCCCGGAAAAGCTGAAGCCAGAGACCAGGAACGTCGACTGGACCGCGTCACGGGAAGCGAGGTAGCGCTCCAGTTGCTCGCCGGTCGCTTCGGTGCGGGTACGGGTCGCGCCTGGTGGTAACTGAACGTCGACAATCATGTAGCCCTGGTCTTCGACCGGTACGAACGACTCGGGCAGGCGCAGATAGAAGTAGCCGAGCATGGCGATGATGCCCACATACACCAACATCATCCGGCCGGCACGTGCCACCAGCCCGTTGTTGAGGATCGAATAACGCTCGGTGAGCTTCGCGAAGCCACGGTTGAAGGCGCCGAAGAAGCCGCGCTTTTCATGGTGGCCCTGTGGAATCGGCTTGAGCAGCGTGGCGCACAGCGCCGGGGTGAACGTCAGTGCCAGGAAACCGGAGAACAGAATCGACACCGCCAGCGACACCGAGAACTGCTGATAGATCACCCCCACCGACCCGGACATGAACGCCAGTGGCATGAACACCGCCGACAGCACCAGGGTGATACCGATGATCGCGCCCGATACCTGCCCCATGGCCTTCACCGTGGCGTCGACCGGAGACAACCCCTCCTCGGCCATGATCCGTTCAACGTTCTCCACCACCACAATGGCGTCGTCCACCAGGATGCCGATCGCGAGCACCATGCCGAACATGGTCATCATGTTCACGGAGAAGCCCAGCACGTACATCATCAGCAGCGTGCCCAACAGACACACCGGTACCACAATCGACGGGATCAATGTGTAGCGGATGTTCTGCAGGAACAGGAACATCACCAGGAACACCAGCACCATCGCTTCGATCAAGGTATGAATCACCTTCTCGATCGCGACATCGACGAAACGCGAGGTGTCATAGGGGACGGAATACTCCACGTCATCCGGGAAGTACGCCGACAGTTCGGCGAGACGTTCCTTGACCGCGGTTGCGGTCTGGATTGCGTTGGCGCCGGGAGACAACTGGATGGCCGCCGCCACCGCAGGTCTGCCGTTGAGGCGCGAGTTGAAGTTGTAACTCTCCTGACCGATTTCCACGCGGGCGACATCGCTCAGCTTGACTGTAGAGCCGTCCTCGTTGGCACGCAGGACAATGCGCGCAAACTCCTCTGGGTTATCCAGCGTCCCTTTCACCGCCAAAGTGGCTGTCAGTTCCTGCTGGCTGCTGGTCGGCGTACTACCGAAGCTGCCGGCCGGTACCTGCACGTTCTGTCCGCGGATGGCAGCGCTTACGTCGTCGATGGACAACCCATAACCCACCAGTTTCTGCGGGTCGAGCCAGATGCGCATCGCAGCTTCAGAGGAGAAGAACTGTAGCTTGCCGACGCCCTGCACCCGGCGCAGTTCGTTGTTGATATTGCGCGCGGCGTAGTCGCCCAGCGCGGTCGTATCGCTGTGCTGGGTGCCTTCCTTATAGTTGAGCGCATAGATCAGCAGGAAACCGGCGCTGGTCTGTTCCACCTCCAGGCCTTGGGTGAGCACTGCTTGCGGCATGCGGGCTTCAGCCTTTTTCAGGCGGTTCTGCACGTCGACCTGAGCGAGTTGCGGATCCGTTCCGGGCTGGAACGTCACTGCAATCTCGGCAATACCGTTGGAGTTGTTGGTCGACTCGAAATACAGCAGGTTCTTGGCACCATTGAGCGACTCTTCGATCACGCTGGTGACCGAGTCCACCAGCACCTTCGCCGAGGCGCCCGGATAGGTTGCCGTCACCTTGATTTGCGGCGGCGCTACGTTGGGATACTGCGCCACCGGCAGCATCGGGATGACCAGCAGACCGGCCAGAGAGATGAACAACGCCACCACCCAGGCGAAATTCGGGCGCTTGATGAAAAACTGAGACATCGGAATATCCTCGAGGCGACAGCGCCCTTACTGTTTCGACTCAGGCGACTGAGCCTGCGCTTGGGGCTGCCCAGGTACGACCTTGGCGCCCGGCTGCAGGCCGCTCAGGCCGCTGACAATCACCTTATCGCCAGCCTTCAGCCCCTCACTGATCTGCCAGCGCGAACCTTGCATCGCGCCGGTTACCACAGTGCGTGCTTCGGCGCGGTCGTCGGCACCGACCACCAACACCTGGGCACCGCCATCGCTGCCGCGTTGCACCGAGCGTTGCGGCACGAGAATGGCTTGGTTGTCGGTGCCTTGTGGTGTGCGCACGCGCACGAACATGCCAGGCAACAGCACGCCGTCGGTATTGGCGAACTTGCCGCGCAGCGACACCTGGCCAGTGCCACGGTCTACGGCGACATCGGTAAACATCAGCGCGCCCTGGCGCTCGTAAGCGGTGCCGTCGACACGAATCGACAACGCCTTGTTGTCGTCATCGGAGAGCTTTCCGCCCTTGAGCGATTCGCGTAGACGCAGTGCATCAGCAGCCGACTGGGTGAAGTCGACATACACCGGATCCAGTTGCTGAATCCGCGCCATCAGCGTGGCGTCACCTTGACCGACCAAGGCCCCCTCAGTGACCAGGGCACGACCTACGCGACCGGAAATCGGCGCAGTCACCGATGCATAACTGAGGTTCAGGCGGGCACTTTGCAAATCAGCCTGGGCTGAGCGGGTGGCTGCCTGAGCGCTGCGCAGGTCCGCCATGGCGCTGTCGAAATCCTGTTGGCTGACCGCCTCGATTTTCACCAGGGGCTCATAGCGCTTGACCCGTGCCTGTGCCTCAAGTGCAACGGATTGCGCACGGGCCAGTTCACCCTCGGCGCGAGACAAGGCCGCTTTGAGCGGTGCCGGATCGATCTGGAACAGCAGGTCACCGGCTTTGATGTCGGCGCCCTCTTCAAAACGTTTTTGCATCACGATGCCAGGTACACGAGCGCGCACTTCCGCGACCCGCACGGGTTCCACCCTGCCCGGCAGCTCTGAAGTCAGTGCCAGAGGCTCCGTTTTCACCGCCAACACCTCTACCGGGCGCGCCACTTCGGCTACATCCACTGGTTCATTCGCGGGTCCACACCCGGCCAATGCAATGGCTGCTGCCAGCGAGCCCGCCATCCCTACTGCACGCAAATTGCCCATAACTCACCCAAGGCTTGATTGAATTTGGTGCGAATGCTACTTTCCAAACCCTAATGAGTCAACATTGTCTCACGTGAGAAATGTGTGATTCTTGTATAAACATCGCTTGAGGCGTGGTGATGACCCCGAACTCCCATGATGAACAAATGCTCAAGTCGCTGACCGTGGCGGTCGTCACCCGACCGCGGGCGACCATGAAAGAGCTGGCGCAATTGGCAGGCGTGAGCAAGGCGACCCTGCACCGCTACTGCGGAACACGGGAAAATCTGGGGCAGCGACTGGAGGAATATGCCGAAGGCACGCTCAATATGATTATCCGCAGCGCCGGTTTGCAGCACCTGCAACCACTGGACGCGTTGCGTCGACTGATCCGTGAGCACCTTGCCCATCGCGAACTGCTTGCCTTTCTGATGGCGCAATACCGCCCTGACTTTCTCGACTTCGAACGGGGCGACACACGCTGGCAGTTTTACCTGGAGGCGCTGGATGGGTTCTTCCTGAGAGGTCAGCAAAAAGGGCTGTTCCGCATCGACATCACCGCCGCGATATTTACCGAGCTGTTCATCACGCTGATCTACGGCCTGGTAGATGCCGAGCAGCGCGGGCGTGCTGCCAACGCCGATTCGGCACGCACGCTTGAGCAAATGTTCCTGCACGGAGCGCTCTCTGGTGGCGAGTTCCGCGAGCACGCCTCTGCACAGGAAAGTGCACTGTAGTGCTCAGAAATGTGTGAAGGCATCGCTGATGCCGGCAACCGGTGGGTGATTGGAATGATGAGCAACAGTGTGGTGAGCGGAGCGCGGCTGAAAATACAGCGCCCCCGAAATCAGTGCGACTACCAGCAAAGCGAACAGAGACCGACGCATCGAACACCTCCACCGTCCAGCGTGGGGCCGAACGCAGGTTTTTTGTTATTGGTGGTTCGAGTCTGGTCTCGATACCAGGGTGAAAGCTTTGCAGATCGCGCCAGAAATTTTGCATATCGTGCCAATGCCGCCCAGGCCAGAGACGGCTCGTCATTCGGAGGGTCAATCTGATGTCCACTGTCCGTGGCGCTGCTCTGTGGGGGTTCAAGGCATTTGCTGTCAGTCAGGGCATCGATGCGAACTCGCTACTGGCCGAAATGGGTCTGCCTGAAGAGCCGCTGGATGCTCAACTTTCCGGCGCGCAGTTCAATGCCTTGGTCGAGTTGTGTGCGGTGCGTTCGGACAATCCTCTGTTCGGCTTACAGTTCGGCTTGCACCAGGGCACGCAAAGTCTGGGTACCCTGCTGTACGCCATGCGCAGTAAAGCCAATGTGGGTGAGGCGTTGAATCTGCTGACACGCTATTTCCCTATCCATAGCGACGGCGCGCTGCTAAGCCTTGAACGTCAGGCCGGCAGCGCCCGGCTTTTGTACGATGTCACTGACGGAACGTTGGTCTCGGTACGTCAGACAGTGGAGTTGGCGATGGGAATTGCCGCGTGTCTGCTCCGCGAACTCTTGGGACACGCCTGGAAACCGAGCGCTCTGCTATTGCGCCACGGTGCTCCACCCCACCGCGTTGCCTATCGTGCTCTGCTGGGTATTCCCCCGCGCTTTGGCAGCCCCGTCAATGCCTGGGTTTTTGATGAGTCATTGCTGGCGATCCCCCTGGGAGCGACAGACACCCGGTGTCAGCAATTGGCCCAGCAACATCTCGACGAGCTCGCCTGCGTAACCCTGCAAGAGTTGCCTTCCTACGTGCAAAACCGCCTGCGCACTGAACTGGTCCATGGCCCGGTCACGCTTCGCGACATGGCCGAGTTCCTGATGATCAGCCAGCGCACCCTGCAACGCTATCTGCGGGCACAAGGCACACAATTCCAGGAGTTGCTGGACGATACCCGCCAGGCGATGGCCGTGCGCTACCTTTGCGACTCATCGATCAGTCTGACGCAGGTGGCAAGCCTGTTGGGTTACGCTGACCTGAGCAGCTTTTCCCGCGCTTTCACTCGCTGGAACGGCGTCAGCCCGCAAAAGTGGAAACAGCGCATGCAACACACGCTGGGGTAAAACATGGCTTCCAATCCCTTCATTCGTGCAATCAGCCTGACAGGATTCGATCAATTCGCCCGGCATCAAGGTCTGGACCCGAGCCAGATGCTGCGACTGGCCTCTGTGCCTTTGATGTCGCTGCAGCGCCCGGAAGATATCCTGTCTTTCCAACACTATTGCGGCTTGTTGGAGCTGTGCCGGCAGCGTTCGAATAACGCATTGTTCGGCCTGGAGTTCGGGCTGCATCAAGGGGTCGACGTGTTCGGAGATATTTTTTTCCTGATTCACAACGCTCGAACCATCGGCGATGCCTTGCTCGAACTGCGTGCGAATTTCGCGCTGTACAACGGCGCGGCACAGGTTGATCTGGAGGTTGTCGACGGCGTCGCGTTGCTCAGTTACCGAACCGATGAGATGTCGATTGGCGGATTGCCTCAAGCAGAAGAGTTGGCGTGTGGAGTGGGTTTAAAACTGATGCTGACCCTGGCCGGGGATCAATGGCAACCTCGGGCAGTGATGCTGCGTCATCGCCCTCTTGCAGATGAGTGGGTCTATCGCCAGGCACTGGGTATCACCCCGATCTTCTCGGCAGCGCACACGGGGCTGCTATTTGACGCATGCGTGCTGGCGCAACCGCTGGATTGTGCCAGCGAAGCATTACATCAGATTCTTGCTCGACACCTATCGGGTATAGAGCGCTTGTCGACAGACGCGATGCCTGGCTACGTCAGGCAATTGCTGCGTAACCTGTTGCCCAGCGGACGCGCAACGATCGACAGAGTGGCCGTTTGCATGGCAGTCAACCCAAGAACCTTGCAGCGCCGCCTGGCTCAGGAAAATACGTCTTTTCAGCAGTTGCTGGATGAGACACGCCAGCAACTGGTATGCAACTATCTGCAGATCCCGACAATCAGCATGACGCAAGTGGCGCATCTGCTGGGTTACGCCGATGTCAGCACTTTTTCTCGGGCATTTCATCGCTGGTTTGGTGTGTCTGTGCTGGAGTGGTGCAGGCGATCAGGGTTTAGCAGGCAACCGACGTTGTCTCAACACCGACTCAAGGATCGCAGGTGAGTTTTCCGGTATGAACCTTACCTCTGTGGCACGTCGCATGCTTGCCTGACCCTGGCCTGTCCACATGGAGTACGAGTGAATGCCTGCGCAAATTCGTTTCATCAAGCATTACCAGAAAGCCGACCGCATCATGCTCGCTGTGATCTGGCTGATGGCCCTGTTTTCACTGGGCCTGGCGTTTTGGCACGACACGTTGCTTCAAACGCTGTTCGTGGGTGTCGGCACCAGCGTGGTGCTGACCTTGGCCTATCGGGTCATCGGCGGCACACGCCTGATGCGTTGCGCGCTTGGCGTTGGCCTGATGGTCATGGCGGCGTTGCACATCAACCAGGCCCAGGGAGTCATCGAATCGCACTTCGGTATCTTCGCGCTGCTGGCGGTGCTGACCGTCTACCGCGACTGGCTGCCGATCCTGGTGGCCGCGGTGACCATCGCGGTGCACCACGTGGTGTTTCATGCCTTGCAGCACCAAGGCTTTCCGGTATTTGTGATGGAACATCACGGCGGCTGGAACATGATCTTCGTCCATGCGTTATACGTGGTCATGGAGACGATCGCCCTGCTCTACCTTGCCGTGCACAGCCAGCGCGAAGCGGTAGAGAGCCAGGAAATGCTCGAAAAGATGCTGGCCGTCACCACCCAGTTCAACGATGGATCCGCCACGAGTAAGGCGGAAACAGCCCACGTGCCCCTGGCTACCCGCTTCGATCACTTCCTGACGCAGATTACCGGCCTGATCGATGGCGTCGCCCGCGACTCCCACGGCCTCGGCCAACTCGGCCAGGAACTTGCCCACGCCAGCGGCACTCTGGAAACCGGCGCACGCCACCAGCTGGCGGAAATCGTGCAAATGACCGGTTCCATGCAACGTATGGAAGACGCCACGGGCCATATCGCCGTGCATGTGGAACATGCCGTCGAGCACGCGGCTCAAGCCAGCCGGCAGGTTATTCGCGGCCAGGAAAGCGTTGGCCGGGCCCAACAGGAAATAACCCAACTCGCCACCCGCCTCCACGACACCAACGAGACGGTCCAGGAACTGGCCGTACAAGCCGAACAGATCGGCTCAGTGCTGGAGGTGATCAGCAGCATCGCCAACCAGACCAACCTGCTGGCGCTCAACGCCGCCATTGAAGCCGCCCGTGCGGGTGAGCAAGGCCGTGGGTTTGCCGTCGTCGCCGATGAGGTTCGTAACCTGGCGCAGCGCACGGCGCTGTCCACCCAGGAGATCAAGACTATTATTGAGGGGTTGCAGCACGGCAGCCGGCGGGCGGCGCAGGCCATGCACGACAGCCACCAAGGCGTGGAACGGTGCGTGGAAGACAGCCAGCTGGCAGTCGAGATGCTACGCGCGGTGGGCAACGATATCTCGCAGATTGATCAGTTGAATGGGCGGATCGTATCGACCACCCAAGAGCAATCCACGGCGAATGTGGAGATCGTGGGACGGCTGCAATCGGTGCAGAACATTGCGCAGAACACCGCGCTGGATGTGGAAACGCTGGCCAGGAGCAGTCAGCAGTTGCCACCGATTGCGGTGCGGCTGGATGCGCTGGGGCGCCGGTTTCATAAGTGAGTTGAGCCTGATCCGGTGTCCGGTTCCGTCTGCGTTGAGCTATAGAGGCGATAGATAAATGCAGTCGTGGGCCTAGTAGCCATCTGCTACTGTTCCAGCCAGACACAGGCTAAACGAGAGAGATCATGGACGCTTTGGATCAAGAAAGGGATTATGAAACACAGCGCCTGGCACGCGTGGCGGACTTGTGCCCGTATGACAATGAAGAGGATGAGGTCTTCGAGAAAATAATTGCGATGACCTCGGAGTACTTCAATGCGCCCATCGCGCTGATATCCATTGTGGAAAAACACCAACAGTGGTTCAGGGCGCGCGTGGGGATAGAAGAACGCTCCACACCGCGGGATGTCGCATTTTGCGCTTATTCTCTGCGTGACAGAGAGTTCATGGAAATCCTGGACGCTCACGAGGACGAGCGTTTCGTGAACAATCCGTTAGTGACCGGCTCACCTTTTATTCGTTACTACGCAAGCTCCCCGCTGCTCACCCATGACGGTTTCTCCCTCGGTAGCCTCTGCATCATAGACACCGCCCCCAGAACACCGATGCGCTCGCGTGATGCAGCCATGCTGACGTATTTCTCTGAGCTGGTGATGATGCAAATCAGGGGCTTGCGCTCCCGAAACTATGTGGATCAGCCGACCGGGTTATTCAACCGCCTCCGATTGGAAGAAGATATCCGCCAGGCGCGCGCCAACGCAGAGCCGTACCACGTTTACGCGGTTGATGTGATTTCGCCGAAGTTCTTGAATGATGTGGTCAAGGCACTCGGTTACAGTTTCGCGCAGGCGTTGATGCTGTGCGTCAAATCACGCCTTCAACGCCTGATCCCCAAACATTGCCTGCTGTACAAAATCAGCCCCACACGCTTTGGGTTCCTGCTCAAGAGCGATGTTCCCATCGAGCAACTCTGCGCGAAAATCCTTGCCAATTTCGAGGAGCCGGTGGACTGCCGGGGCATTCCGATCCTGATGCAGACCGGTATCGGTGTACTTTCAATCCAGGGCCCGGAGGAGAAGGACTGGCTGCGCCTTGTCGTCGGCACTGCGGATGATGCGAGGGTGCGTAATATCGGGTGGGCGCTGTATCAGCCGCAACTGGACGCCGCCCAGCAACGCGCGTTCACGCTCCTTAGCTCCTTATCAGAGGCCGTACGCTCGAGCACTCAATTCAGTCTGGTTTACCACCCTAAAATCAACATACCTGGCTGCACATGCGACAGCGTTGAAGCACTGATCCGCTGGACGCATCCAACACTTGGCGTGATCAGTCCGGCAGAATTCATCCCCCTGGCAGGCAAGACCGCGCTGATGCAGTCCATCACCTTCTGGGTTCTGGAGGCAGTAGTCGAACAGTCGCGCGCATGGAAAGCCGAGGGGCTTGCGGTACGCGTCGCAATGAACGTGACGGTCAGTGACCTCGAAAACTCGAGGTTCGTGGATAAAATCGAAAGCTACCTACAGGCGGGCAAACTTGCTCCTGAAGACTTGGAGCTGGAATTTACCGAAAGTATGGTCATGTCCGATCCGGAGAAGGTCGTACGCCAACTCGAAAGAGCTCGAGATCTGGGAATAGAAATTTCGGTCGATGACTTTGGCACGGGCTACAGCAATTGGACCTATTTACGTCAGCTGCCGGCCAACTCAGTGAAGATCGACCAATCACTGATCGGCAACCTCCCCCACAATGAAAAAGATAAGCGCCTGGTCAAGACACTTATCGAACTGGCCAGGGGGTTGGGCTACCGAGTAGTCGCCGAAGGTGTCGAAACGCAAAGCACTCTTCACCTGATCGCCAAATGGGGCTGCACGCAAGCGCAGGGCTATTTGATCACCCAACCTCTAAGCCCGCAAGCGTTGAAGAAATGGTTTGATCGGGGTGGGGCCGCTCTGGAACTTGCGCCAATATTCTAAACCGGTTTGCTCCGCTCACCGCCGTTCTCAAATCCAAGGCGTTCTCCAGGCGAGTCGTTAAGTATTTTGAGCAAGGGCCGATAGCCAGCATACTGCCGTCTCCCCTATACGCTCTGCCGTCGATGCTTGAGGATCAAAAAAGAAGATGCGTTCTCATTTGGGTGCTTTCAAAGTTGCCGACGTGATCTTTTGCACCCTGATCTGCCTGACAGGCATTGCCGTTACAGTCTTGGTGCTGACCTTTTACATAAGGACAGAGCAGCGCACCGCCAGCGTGGCGTTCAAACTCGAAGTTGACGAGCGCTTCAGTCGCGTACAGCGACGTTTCAGCGTGCAAGATTTAAAGCTGGACACCGTCAAGCGGTTCTTTATCAACGCCGACGACGTCACTGAAAAAGAATTCATGGGCTTTGTCACGCCGCTGGTTGAGGAAGGCGAAACCTATGGCTGGGTCCAGAGGATCCAGCAGAAGGATCTGGAGTCCTTTCGCGCCGAAGCGCTGCTGAACGGAACCAGCGATTTTTCTTATCATGAGATCAACCCCCTCAACGGCCAAACGCGTCCCCTCACTGAACGAGCGGAACACTGGATACTGCTCTACCTGCTGTCGCTGGATGATGTAAAGATCACCCCAGGTACCGACGTCATGGCCAACCCGAATCGCGAAGCGCTGTTCACCCGAGCTCGCGAGAGCCATCAAATGGTCGTGTCGGACCCGCTGAAAATGTCCAGTGGCCAGTTCGGCGTGTTCTTTATTGCACCCGTATTCGGCCCAGACGCTACGATTCCCGAGCACGATGATGGCTTGCAGGGTTACGTGGTTTCCACCGTGCGCCTGGCGTTCTTGATGGAACAAAACATTCCATTGGCAAGCATGCTGAGGCTGAACGTGACGCTCTCAACGATTGACGCAGCGGCCGGTGAGTACATTTATCAAAGCTCAACGCCGCCAGCCGATTCGGAACTCTACGAGCGGCGGCTGCTCAACGTCGCCGACAATACCTACG
This sequence comes from Pseudomonas sp. ICBG1301, assembly GCF_016918385.1. Lineage (NCBI taxonomy): Bacteria > Pseudomonadati > Pseudomonadota > Gammaproteobacteria > Pseudomonadales > Pseudomonadaceae > Pseudomonas > Pseudomonas sp. ICBG1301. Next base: position 431,635 of record NZ_JAEKGB010000002.1, on the reverse strand, counting down.
TCATGCAGTTTCGGCCCGGCCCGGCGTTTTCGGCGGCCAATAGTCACGTATTTTCCAGCGGCCTGATTGTTGTATCCGGGGCCGTGTTGACGCTGTTGATGACCGCGATGATGTTCCTGCTGATCACACAACGCACCCGCGCGCTTTCCCTGGTTGCCGAGCGCACCCAAGAATTGCAGACCATGAACATTACCGACCACCTCACCGGCGTGTACAACCGACGTTACTTTGAAACATCCATGGCGCGCCTGCTGATAGAGGCCAATATCCAACGCCAGCCGTTATCGCTGATCATGTTCGATATCGATCACTTCAAACTGATCAATGACCGCAAGGGGCATCTGTGCGGCGATAAAGTCCTGCGGCTTCTGTGCGCCCGGATCAGTGCGGCAATACGTAAAAGCGACCTGTTATGCAGGACGGGCGGAGAAGAATTCGCACTCATATGCCCGAGCAGCGAACTGAACGACGCAGGAAAACTCGCAGAAAAGCTCCGCTTGTTGATAAGCGCCCTCCCGTTCGAGGAAGCGGGCCAGGTGAGTTGCAGCTTTGGCGTGGCGACGTGGGCTCCACCTGAGTCCTTCGAGGACCTTATGCGGCGGGTGGACGCTGCCATGTACGCCGCCAAATCCGGCGGTCGTGACCGAGTACAGTTGGCCAGCCGGGAAACCTGCGCTCCCTTCGTTTAAATGCACGCTTGAATGCACTATGACGCGCTTCTCCTGACGCCGAGGAGTTCGCGAGCAACGATAATCCCCCCTAACAGCCCTCCGGCTATCGCGAGAGTGACGGACACTCCCCATTGAGCCGCGATCAACCCGGCAAGCAGCCCGCCAATCGCCTCGAAGCCAAAGCGTAGCGCGATGTAGAACGCGATCACTCGTCCACGCAGTGCGCCAGGCGCTCCACTTTGCAATTGCATATTACTGCTCACGTTACTGACGGTGATCCCAAACCCGAGCACGGCCAGGCAAAGTAATGCCAGTACCAGATGAGTAGGTATGGCCAGCCCCAGCAAACCCAATGCGCATAACACCGCCCCGGCCAATATAAAATGCTGCAACCTCGACGCGGAACCGCTGACCGCCAATAGGATGGTTGCAAGAAACGCCCCGGAACCCGCCGCGCCCCACAGCCAGCCAAGCGTACGAGCATCCCCCGCATAAACGGTCTTGGCTAAAATCGGCAGCAATGCGGTGTAGCACGACGCAAGGAGGTTGGTGATCACCACACTGACCATCAACCGCCGAACTTCGAGGGTTCTCCAGAGATAGCGCAACCCTTCGCGGAACACTTCACGGGTTGAACCACTGGCTCTGGGGCTGGGTGTCGTGCGTACTTTTACCAGCCCTATCAACAGGCACATAAACGCAAGAGCGGTGAGTAAAAAACAGCCCGCTTCGCCCGCTGAGGCAATCAGGACGCCGGCCAACGGTGGGCCGACGAAGCGCGCGGCGTTGATGAGCATGGCGTTGAGTACAAGGGCATTCGGCAGGTCTGCAGGATCAGGCACAAAGCTTGCGATCAATGCCTGGCGAAGCGGCGTTTCCACTGCGTTGAGCAACCCGAGCAGCAATGCCATCAGTGCAAGGATCAAGCCGTTCATCCATTGCTCATAGGCAAGAATCGCGAGCGCCAGCGACTGTAGCGCGAGGATGGCCTGTACGATGATCAGCAGGCGACGCTTGTCGTGCCTGTCCGTCCAGGCTCCCGCCAGAGGGCCTATCAGCAGTTGAGGCGCCAGGGTGAGGAAGGTGATGGTGCCAAGCAGTACGGCTGATCCTGTCAGGTGATAGGTCAACCAGGACAACGCCACCTGCTGGACCCACTTGCCCAGGGTGGAAACGGCTTGTCCTGCAAAATAGATTTGAAAGTTACGATGTGCCAGCGCTCTCACGGAGGCGGGCCACTTCCTGCGTTGCGTGGTGATGGGGTCCAGCAAGGCGTTGCTCCTGATTAGCAAGTAACAGCAATGCCCGCCCCATCGCACCTCAATGGCACATCAGGGTAGCAGGCAACCTTTTTTCTTCAGTGACTCCAGTACCCAGGTGCGATCATTGGTGCCTTGGGCAATTTGCTCCATCTGCTTGCACTCGGCAGCATGCTTGGCTGACGCACGATCAAAGACTTCGCCGACTTGATCGAAAGGTACACACAGGAGGCCATCGTCATCGCCAATTACCAGGTCGCCCGGCTCGATCACCATACCATCGATAGCAATAGGCACGTTGATCTCGCCCGGGCCATCCTTGTAAGGGCCGCGGTGTGAAATGCCTGCCGCGAACAGTGGAAAATCGCCTGCGCCGATGACGGCCGAATCGCGAATTGCACCATTGATCACGATACCCGCGACACCGCGCTTGATGGCGTAGGCAACCATCATTTCGCCGATCAACGCATTGGACAGGTCGCCGCCCGCATCGACCACCACCACATCACCCGGCTCTGCAATATCCAGGGCGTAATGCAGCATCAGGTTGTCACCCGGGCGAGCCTTGACCGTGAGCGCAGCGCCGGCCAATACGCCTGCACGATGCATCGGACGCACCTTGGCGCCACCTGCCGTCATGCGGTTCATTGAGTCGCTGACGTTCGCCACTGGAACCTCCCGGTAACGTGCAACCCACTCGGCATCTACCTTGCGCGCACGCTCCAACACCCTGAATCCAATGCTCATGTGACAAACCTCTACTGACGTTGCTTATTGAATTTATTCGTTGCCGTCGGCCGAGTAGCCAAGGCTTAATTTCAGAATTGCATTTCATTTATCCCAATGCAACAAAGAATTTAACCGGCCATCTAGCAAAAAGAGCATTTCAATCACATATATTGCAACGGCATTTCATTATGGTAATGTCGATCTGTCGCGACGCTCTCGCTTTGATCGTCAGCCATACCCATAAGAACAAGGTACCTGTCATGACCCGAACCCTCCTGCTTACCGGGCCCGAACTGGCTGCAGACGCAATGAACCTGGCCGCACGCCAGGGCGTCAGGGTAATCCCTACAACCCCCTACATTGCTGCTGACGAGCTGGAAGCGATCATCCGTGCCGAGCAACCCGACGCAATCATCGTTCGCCAGGGGCAATTGACCCGCGCGATGATTGAGGCCTCGTCCAGACTCAAGGCGATTGCCAAGCACGGCGTGGGTTACAACACCATTGATATCCAGGCGGCTGCCGACCACGGCCTGCCAGTCAGCATCGCTGTCGGTGCCAACGCGCAGTCCGTCGCCGAACACGCTTTTGCGCTGATGTTCAGCGTGGCACGCCAGACTGCATTGCTGGACGCACGCATGCGCGACGGTCACTGGGACAAGACCTCGGCGAACGGCATTGAGTTGTTTGGCAAGACGCTCGGCCTGGTGGGTTTGGGCTCGATCGGCAGCATCCTGATGGACCTGGTTGCTCCGTTGAACATGCAGGTAAAAGTTTACGACCCCTACCTGAAGCAACTGCCGCAACGCGATCATGTGCAGCGCGAGGAAGATTTCGATCGACTCCTGGCCCAGAGCGATATCATCAGCCTGCATTGCCCGCTGACGGACACCAACGCAAACCTGATTGGCGCCGCGCAACTGGAGCGCATGCACCCAGGCAGCATCCTGATCAATACCGCCCGGGGCGAATTGATTGATACCGACGCACTGGTCAAAGCGCTGAGCGAGCGCAAGATCGCAGGCGCCGGCCTGGACACCTTCAACCCCGAGCCGCCGCCTTCCGACAGCCCGCTCTGGGGCCTGCCGACACTTGTCGCCACTCCCCACGTGGGGGCCAATACCGGCGAGGCACGTGATCGCGTCGGTCTCGTTGCACTTCAACAGATTCTCGATGTGTGGGCGGGCAAACCCCTGGATCCGCGCTGTGTGGTCAACCGACATCTGCTCGAGGCCAGTACCGCGGTGCAGTGATCTTGCCCCCACTGCCCTGGCTGGACACCAGGGCCGCCCACAATGAACGCGACACTCCAGAAACAATAACAATCGGAGAGCCTCATGACCTCAGCAACTTCCACCGTAAGTGAGCTAGAGCGCAGTACGATGCACCGCGTCGCCTGGCGCATCCTTCCATTTCTGATCGTCTGCTATTTGATTGCGATCATCGACCGCGGCAACATCGGCATGGCCTCGCTGCAGATGAACGGAGACCTGGGCCTGACGGCGAAAGTCTTCGGCTTTGCGAGCAGCCTGTTCTTCGTCGCGTATTTCCTTCTCGAAGTCCCCAGCAATTTGGCCATGCAAAAATATGGCGCGCGTATGTGGATCGCCAGGATCATGATCACGTGGGGCCTGATCTCGGCTGGCACGGCATTCGTGCAGGGCGCCAACTCCCTGTATGTGATGCGCTTCCTGCTCGGAGCCGCCGAAGCAGGTTTCTTCCCGGGGGTCCTGCTTTACCTCACCTACTGGCTGCCCTCAGCTTACCGTGCACGCATGGTGGCGATCTTCATGGTGGCGATTCCTGCCGCCAACTTCATCGGCTCGCCGCTGTCCGGTCTCTTGCTCAGCCTGGACGGCTGGATGGGGATGCGCGGGTGGCATTGGCTATTCATCCTTGAAGGCATACCCGCCGTCTTGCTGGGGTTTGCTTGCCTGTTCGTGCTCACTGACCGCCCCGAACAGGCTAAATGGCTGACCGATGAACAACGCCACTGGTTGACTCAGCGCCTGGCTGAAGAGGCTTCGAAAAAAACCGCAATCGGCCATATTTCCTTGTGGAAACTGCTGCGCCATAAAGACATCTGGGTGCTTGCCCTGATCTATTCGGGGGCCTCCGCCGCCGGCAGCACCATGAGTGTCTGGGCCCCCCAACTGCTCAAGACCTTTGGTTTGAACTCACTGGAAATCGGCCTGGTGAATGCCATTCCCTATGGTATCGCTTCGGTCCTGATGATCGTGTGGGGACGCAGTTCCGATCGCACCGGCGAACGTCGCTGGCACACAGCAATGACCTTGTTGCTGATCGCGTTCGGCCTGCTCCTGACCCTGTTCACCTCCTCCTTGGTTGCCACCGTCATTTTGCTCACCCTGGTGCTGGTCGGGGCCTACTCAATGAAAGGTCCATTCTGGGCGTTGGTTTCCGGTTGGCTCTCCTCCTCCACGGCTGCTGCCGGGCTCGCAGCCGTAGGCGCAATGGCAAACCTGATCGGAGGCGGCCTGATGGTGAATGCTTACGGCGCGATCCACGACGCAACAGGCAGTTACGCGATAGCGCTTATGCCGCTGGCGGCGCTCTGCACGCTGGCAGGCATCATGGTGTTGGTGATTGGCCGCAAGCGTCAGCGGGAGCACGCCGAGTTGGGCGCATCCGTGGTCGCCAAGTAAGCGCTCTTCAATCGACGCCAAGATGCCGAGCTCCCGCAAGGGAGCCTCGGTATCGCTTCCAAACCCACATCATGAGGTTCTGCGATGCTTCTGTCTCGTCGCCGTTTCCTGCAAGCCGGCGACGCCGCCCTCCAGGATCTACTGGCGCGCCGGACGCCGGGACAGATGCTTCCTAGGCGGTTCAGCTATCCGCCGGCTTGAGCCCCAGACTGCGCATCAGGTCGCGGGCGACCTCGAAGAAAATGTCCTTCAAGTTGTCCGCGCACTCCTCCGTCAGTCGGCTGGCAGGCCCGGAGATGACGAGTGCGCCCATCAGCTCCTGCTGCCGCCCATAGATCGGCAGCGCGATAGAGGACGCGTGTGGGTCCGTCGCGCCACGCGAAAAGTACGGTTTTTCCAGCGCGATGCCCACGTGAAAAGGCGCTCGCAACGCTTGGGCTCCGGCCGCTTCATCCATGGGGCGCATATCCCCCGGCTGCATATTGAGCCGCAGGCGATGGGCGGAATTGACCCGGTACTGGCACATCCGATAGGCACCATGGCGAACATAGAAAGAAACGGTCTCACCTGTTTGCTCGGAAAGGTACTGCAGTCGCGGCATCACATGCCGCTCCAGATCGAGCGACTCCTGATACACCGCGTTAAGCCTCATGACCTCGCTGGCCAACTGATAACGGCCATCAGCCATGCGTGTGATGTAACCCTGGTTTTCAAGCGAAACCATCAAACGCATGATCGTGCTTTTGATAAGCCCCGTACGCTCTACCAGCTCAACCAGGCTCAACGCAGAATCGCCGATTCGAAAGGCAGACAGAACGGTCAAGACTCGGTCAGCCGAAGCCACCCCGTTTACCGCTGGGCGCGGCCGCGCTTTAACCATTGAAGACACCTCATTGACAGAGCCCATTCAGTTGACCAGACAGGGCAGCCAACGATCAGGGCAGGAAAATTGATTATCTTACAACGATAGCCGCCTCGCCATCCGGGCGATCCAGAGCATAAAAGCCAGCAGCGCCCTTGAGCAGCCGCGCCTGACATTTTTTTAAAATAACATTTCTTTTTTGTTAATTACCAAGACTCGACCCACTCGCCACCCACCTGGAATAAATCAATAACCAGCTGTCTTTTTTGCCTAACCCACATATCGCCTTTCGCTGGTAATTGGTTTATTTTGAAACTGCATTTCATTAAAGCCAAATCAATAACAATTTCGGGCAACCCACGCCCTCCTCGCCGCCAGGAGCGAACATGAGCTTTTTTGCTGCCCCACCGACCGTTCAGACAAGCGTCTTTACGCGTCTGCCGGAACAGTTTCGCGACGTGCGCCCAACCGCCTGGGCGAATGCCAACCGCCAGGGACGAGTGATAGATTCGTTTCTGGAAGGTCCATCGTTTGACCGGGAGGGTCGCCTCTACGTGACCGACATCCCCAATGGGCGGATTTTCAGGATTTCCCGTCGCGGCGAGTGGGAGCTGGTCTGCGCCTACGATGGCTGGCCGAATGGCCTGAAAATCCATCAGGACGGGCGAATCTTCATCACCGATTACAAGCGCGGAATCATGGTGCTGGATCCGCACACCGGCGATATCCAGCCCCTTCTGGAATCGGCGGGTTCAGAGGGTTTCAAGGGCGTGAATGACCTCGTCTTCGCTCCCAATGGTGACCTGTACTTCACCGATCAGGGACAGACCGGCCTGCAGGATGCGAGCGGCAGGGTCTACAAGGTCGACGTGAAGGGCAACCTGACTTGCCTGCTCAATACCATCCCCAGTCCCAACGGGATCGTCTACGACCCCAACCTGAATCATCTGCTGATTGCGGTCACCCGCGCCCAACAGATCTGGCGTATCCCGCTGGGCAACGGCTCGATCATCGGCAAGGTTGGGGTCTTCGCCCAACTGCACGGAGGTCTCGGCGGCCCCGATGGGCTGGCCCTTGACGCAGAGAGCAACCTCTACATCGCGCACACAGGCTTCGGTTCTGTCTGGAAACTGTCGAAAGTCGCGGAGCCGCTGCAGCGCATCGTTTCTTGTGCCGGCATCAGCAATACCAACCTGGCTTTCGGCGGCGTGGACGGTCGAACGCTGTTCATCGTCGAGTCCGAAACCGGGAGCATTCTGCAAGTCGACACGGCCACACCGGGGTTACCAATGTACTCCCATAGCTGAACCCACAGCACAGCTCATACAACAACTATAAAAAGACCTGACACTATGACCTACGAGACTTCGACCCACCCTACTCCGCTCGACGACGCCGAGGGTGAACGTTTGATGCGCCGCATACTGTGGCGCGTCGTGCCATTCATTTTCGTCTGCTACGTCATCAGCTACCTGGACCGCACGAACGTCGGTTTTGCCGCCATCAGCATGAACAAGGATTTAGGGCTGACCGCAACAATGTTCGGGTGGGCCGCCGGCCTGTTCTTCTTCGGCTATTTCATTTTTGAAATCCCCAGCAACCTACTGATGCAACGATTTGGCGCGCGGATCTGGATCGCACGCATCATGATCACCTGGGGCCTTATTTCCATGGCCACGGCGTTTGCGACCGGCCCGATCAGCTTCAGCATTGCGCGTTTCCTGCTCGGGGTTGCCGAAGCCGGATTCACCCCAGGCGTTTATCTGTATTTCACTTATTGGTTCCCGGGCAAGTGGCGCGCCAAGGCGACCGCTGCCTTTCTACTCGGTATTCCCGTGGCGAATATCGTCGGCTCGCCGCTGTCGGGTTGGCTGCTCGAACAACACGATGTCCTGGGGCTACGCAACTGGCAACTATTGCTCATTACGGAGGCCTTGCCTGCTGTGCTGTTGGGTATCGCGTGCCTGTTTCTGCTCGTCGATACGCCGCTGAAGGCTCGGTGGCTGTCGGATCGCGAAAAAACCTGGCTGAACAACCGCCTCTCTGAAGAGCAAAAAGCGATTGGCGCCTCCCATGGCACCACTTTGCGGGCAGCATTGACCAATCCGAAAGTCTTCACGCTGGCGGCGATCAACTTCTGTTGCATCGTCGGCTCGGTCGGCATCGGTATCTGGCTTCCGCAAATCATCAAAAGCCAGGGTATTTCCAGTGGCGCCTTGGGCTTTGTCGTGGCGTTGCCTTATGTGTCAGGCGCAATCATCATGACCCTCTGGGCGCGCCTGGCCAATAAAAGCAGGCAGCGACTTCCCTACGTCGTCGGTGCGTTGGCCATGGCCGCCGCGGCACTGGTGGTCGCGGCACTGACGGAGCACTCCGTACTGAAAGTTGCCGCGCTGTGCATGGCGGTGGCCAGCATCCTTGCCTTCCAGGCGACGTTCTGGGCGATTCCTTCGACCTTCCTGACCGGGCGTGCCGCTGCGGGAGGCCTGGCGATGATTGTGTCGATCGGCAACCTTGGCGGTTTCACCGGCCCGTTCATGATCGGCTTGATCAAGGACTCCACTGAGAGCTATACGATGCCATTTTTTGCGGTGGCGGCCGTCCTGCTGATAGGCCTGTGCTTGATGCTCTGGTTGGGCGACCCCGCTCGCCAAGGCAATCCAACACTGCCTGCGCCTCAAGCAGTGCCAAAATGACTCAAGGTACAACTTCCCACTGGCGCTAAGGTTTGGTGGCTGTCGCAGCAACGGGCACCTGCAGAAAACCTCGCGCCAATTGCTGATACAACTCAGGCCCCATCCTGGCGCTGACCGCCTTGGCGATCAACGCCACGCCCATGAGACTGATGACCATGCCATGGCTGTCGATCATTTCCATGACGATGATTGCGGCAGTGATCGGCGACTGCGTTACCGCCGCCAGGAAACCCACCATGCACAGCGCAATCATGGGTTGGGCAGCCACGTTGAAAAACTCGGCGGCATTGGCGCCCACCGCCGCGCCGACTGCGAGGGACGGCGCGAAAATGCCGCCAGGGATACCGGAAAAATAGGTCACGACGGTGGCGAGAAAACGCGTGATGGGCGCATGCCAGGGCAGGCCGATATCCGACACGATGATCTGTGACGTAATGCCGTAACCGCTGCCAAACGACAGGCCACCGCTGAGCGCGCCGAGAACGGCCACGATCAACCCGCAACCACCGGCAAACCAGACCGGGTGAGCGCGGCGCCATTCCCAGAGGGCAAACCGCTGATGCCGTTGTGGCCACAGCAGCATACGGCTGAACAACCCTCCCAGCAGACCGCAACCGATACCGGCGGCCACCGCAGGCGCGATGATCGTGAGGCTGACATCCTGTACGTCCAGGTGGCCGAAGTAGTTGTAGTTGCCCTGTATAGCGATCGCGACCATGCCTGACAGGATGATCGTGCTGAGCAACACACCACTGGTGCGCGTTTCCAGCTTGCGCCCCAACTCTTCCACCGCAAACGCCACCCCGGCCAACGGCGTGTTGAATGCTGCGGCAATGCCGGCGGCGCCGCCGGCCAGGATCAGATCTTCGGGACGAATCACCCGCGCATTGGGCAGGTAACGATGAAAGAAGTGCATGATTGAGGCGGCCACTTGCACCGAAGGGCCTTCGCGCCCCGCCGAAAAGCCCCCGGTCAGTGCCAGTGTGCCCAGGCCTATCTTGGCGAACGCAATACGCAACGAGACCAACCGGCTGACGGGCTTGCCCTGATGCGCCAGCCGCGTGGCGGCGATCACCTGGGGAATTCCGCTGCCCTGGGCTCCGGCAAAAAACCGCGTGGTCAGCCACACCACCAGCATGCCCACCAGTGGCGTGTAGATAAACGGCAACCAGGGTCGCCCGGCCGTCTGTTGAGCAAATTGCATCAGCGCCAGGTCGGCCAGGCGGGCGAACATCACGACCAGCAGCCCGGCACAGGTGGCGGCAACCCAGAGGGTCACGCGAGTACGCCAGCGGACAGACGCAAAGCGACGGCGTAACAACAATAGCGGTTTGATCACCCGAGCAGATTCCCGTTTCAAGTTCGATGGCAGGCAACGCCCACGCAGTCTCGCATGATCTCAAGCCTGCCGCAGCCCTGCCGCATGCCCCGCGCAGGGCATTCAACGAACAGGTCGGGCGTTGCTCACCACACCGCGATATGTGAATCCGCCCTCGGCTCTGTTCCTCCGCACAGCACGCCCGTGACCGGGTCGCGCAGGATGATTTGCCCGCGCCCGTAATCGGTCAGGTCGCAGGCGATCTGTACTTCGTGGCCGCGACGTATCAGCGCGTTGGCCAAATCGCGGGAGGCGCCCTGCTCTATGCCGATCTTCATGCCGCCCAGCCATTGCCAGCGTGGCGCATCCAGTGCGGCTTGCGGGTTGAGGCCGAAATCGACGAGGTTCATCACCATCTGTACATGGCCCTGGGGCTGCATGTAGCCGCCCATCACGCCGAACGGTCCGAGGGCCTGGCCATCCTGGGTGAGAAAGCCGGGAATGATGGTGTGGAAGGTTTTCTTACCGGGCGCCAGGCAGTTGGCATGGGCCGGATCGAGGCTGAATTCCTGCCCGCGGTTTTGCAGGGCAATGCCGCTGTCGGGCAGCACCACGCCGGAGCCGAAGCCGTGGTAGTTGCTCTGGATGAACGAGACCATATTGCCTTCGGCGTCCGCCGTGGCCAGGTACACCGTGCCGCTGGCGTGAGGGTCACCGGGCTTGGGCAATTGTGCTTGTTCGCCGATCTGGTCGCGACGGCGGGTGCTGTAGGCGTCGCTCAGCAGGTCAGCCACCGCCACGCGCATATGCAAGGGGTCGGTAATGTGGTGCAAGCCGTCGCTGTAGGCCGCCTTCATCGCCTCAAGCTGACGATGCCAGGTCTGTTGGCTGTCACGGTGATCGAAGTTGAAGCCTTCGAGGATCTTCAGGGCCATCAACGCCACCAGCCCTTGGCCGCTCGGGGGGATTTCCCAGACATCCACGCCGCGATATTTGATATGGATCGGCTCGACCCACTGCGCCCGGTAATCCTTGAGGTCGCCGCCACGCAGGTAGCCGCCGCCGGCCCGCGAATGAGCGTCCAGTCGGTCGGCCAGCGCGCCGCGATACAAGCTTTCGCAACGGGTCGCGGCGAGTTCTTCCAAGGTCCGTGCCTGGGCCGGGTTGCGGTACAACTGCCCGGCCAGCGGGGCGCGGCCGTCGATCAGGAAGGTATCGAACCAGGCATCCAGCGCGGCGTCACGATGCGGGGTGAATTCGTTCAAGGCGAGCTGCCACTGATGGGCGACTACCGGCGACACGGGAAAACCGTCCCGCGCCAGGCTGATGGCCGGCTGCAGCAGATCGGCGAAGGGCAACTTGCCGAAGCGTTGCGACAGCTCCGCCCAGGCCGACGGGCAGCCAGGCACGGTGACTGGCGTCCAGCCGTACAGCGGCATCTGCTCATGGCCCGCAGCCTTGACCGCCTCAATGCTCAAGGCCGCCGGCGCGTGGCCGTTGCCATTCAGGCCGTGCAACCGGCCCTTGCACCACACCAGCGCAAACGCATCGCCGCCCAGGCCGCAGCCGGTGGGTTCCACCACAATGAGGGCCGCCGCCGTAGCGATGGCGGCGTCGATGGCGTTGCCGCCCTTTTGCAGAATCTCCATCCCCGCCTGGGCCGCCAGGGGTTGTGACGCCGCGACCATGCCGCGACGGGCAAAGACACTCTGGCGTTGTGACGGATAGGGGTACTCGTGAGCAGAAAATTTCAACATGGCAAAGGCTCTTGGGTTCAGGCTTTTGGACACAGGCGACAGGGGTTCCTCGCCAGGCTCACAACACACGACTGAGAAAGGCTCGGGTACGGGGGTGGCTGGGGCGCCTGAAAATCTGTTCCGGTGGCCCTTGTTCGATGATTTCGCCCTGGTCGAGCACCACCACCCGATCGGCCACTTCACGGGCAAAACCCATTTCATGGGTGACCACCACCATGGTCATCCCCTCCTCGGCCAGCTCTTTCATGACCTCCAGCACTTCGCCGACGGTTTCCGGGTCAAGCGCGCTGGTGGGTTCGTCGAACAACATGGCTTGGGGCTTCATGGCCAGGGCGCGGGCAATCGCGACCCGTTGCTGCTGGCCGCCGGAAAGCATTGACGGGTAGTGGCCGGCCTTGTCCGCCAGGCCGACCCTGGCCAGCAAGTCCCGCGCCTGATCCAGCGCCTCGGCACGCGAGACGCCAAGCACCTGGATCGGCGCCTCGATGATGTTTTCCAGGGCGGTCATATGCGGGAACAGATTGAAGCGCTGGAACACCATGCCGATATCGCGGCGCTGCCGGGCGATGTTGCGCTCCGAATCGCGCACCAGGCTGCCGTCGCTGCGCTCGCGATAGCCCATGGCACGGCCGTTGACGCGGATGCGCCCGCCCTGGATATCTTCCAGCAGGTTGATGCAGCGGATAAAGGTGGTCTTGCCGGAGCCTGATGCGCCGATCAGCACCACCACTTCGCCACGCCGCACTTGCAGGGAAACGCCCTTGAGAATCTGTAGCTCGCCGAAGGACTTGTGAATATCCAGCGCTTCGATGATCAGCTCTTCACTTTGGTGCGCCATGCTTAACGTCCCCTCAGCAATTTCAAGGTGCTACGCCCGAACAGGCGGCTGGAGGCCGGCGGTGGTGCGCCAGGCCGGTCGGACTGGCCGAAACGGGCCTCCAGCCAACGCTGGAAAAACCCCCACAGGGTGGTGAGCATCAAGAAGTAGATCGCTACCACCAGGTACAACTCGAACACGCGGAAGGTCGCCGAAGTGACCATCTGCGTACTGAGCAGCAACTCCTGCACCCCGATGACACTGACTAGCGTGGTGTTCTTGAGCATCACGTTGAACTCGTTGCCCAGCGGCGGCACGATCACCCGGAACGCCTGTGGCAGGATGATGCGCCGCATCAGCTTGGCGAACCCCATGCCCAGGGAGCGTCCGGCCTCGTATTGGCTCTTGTCGACCGCGCCGATCCCCGCCCGGATGATCTCGGCCATATACGCGCCTTCGTTGAGGCCCAGGGCAATGATCGCGGCCTGGATATTCCCCGGGATCATCAGGCCGAACAGTTCCACATCCTCAAACCGGAAAATCCCGCCTGCCGCCATGGCGGTGTACAAAAACACGATCTGCACCAGCAACGGCGTGCCACGCATCAACCACACATAAAAGCGCACCGGCAGATGCAGCAACGGGTTCTTCGACAGCCGCAGCAACGCCGCCGCCAGCCCCAGCAAACAGCCCAGCAACATTGCCGAGACCGCGATCAGGCAGGTCAGCCAGAGCCCGGTCAGGTACACGCCGCTGGGCTGCAACAGGTACTGCCAGAACACATCCCAATTGAAATTCATCGCGGGTTTGCCTCAGTCGAGTGTGTCGCTGCTCACATGCCACTTGTTCAGCAACTGCAGGTAGCTGCCATCGCTGCGCATGTCGCTGATCACCTGTTGCACCGCGGCGCTCAATTGCGGGTCATCCTTGCGAATGCCCAGGCCGGTGAGGATGCGGCTGAACGCCGGCACGCCCTCCTGAAACAGGTCGGGGGCCATCGCTGCGTAGTAACCGGCGGTTTCCACGGTGGTGCCGTAGGCGTCAACCTGGTGGATGCGCAGGGCTTGGAAAGCATCGGTGTCGGTGTTGTAGACCACCAGTTTCATGGCGGGCTTGCCGGCTTTGGTCAGGCTGTCGTTCTGGCTATCCAGCAGGGTCTTGATGGTCGAGCCATTGAGCACCGCGACTTTGTGCCCGGACAGGTCATCCAGTGTCTTGATGCCCTTGGGGTTGCCCTTTGGCACCACCACCGACTGGCTGGAATACATGTAGTTGACGATATCGATCACCTGGCGCCGTTCGAGCTTGTCGAACAGTTGATCGACGATCATGTCGCACTGCTGGGCGAGCAGCGCCGGCACCAGCCCCGAGAACGGAATCACTCGCCACTGTACCGGCTTGTCGCCCAGGCGCTTGGCGATTTCCAGGCCCAGATCGACGGTCAGCCCGCGCGGTTTCTGGGCTTCATCGAAAGACACCAGCGGGGGTGAATCCATCCCCGAGCAGTAAGTGAGCTTATCGGCTTTGAGCAGGCGCTCCGGTACCTGGGGCGCAGCAAAGGCCCACTGGCTAAAGAGACTGAGGGAGAAAGCCACCAGCAAGGCGCTGCGTTTATGCATGACCAGACACTCCAGTAGGTTGAAGAACGGGGCAGGACACCAAGTCAAAACACGACAGCTTTTTTATTATTTTTCCGCTTGCAGGAATTGAATCAGCGCCGGCACCGTGCCTTCGATGTGTTCACGCACCACGGCTTCGGCGCGGGCGGCGTCACCGGCCCGAATCGCGTCGAGGATCACCGCATGCTCCTGGCGTGCGCTGAGCGGCTTTTCACCGTGCTGCAACCACAAGCGCATGGGCGCCTCGACCAGCGAGTACAACGCCGAAATCTGCTTCATCAAACGCGGTCGGCCGCTGAGGCTGCACAGGTATTCATGAAACGCACGATGGCGGCGAACCCAGGCGGCGCTCTCGTCGCGGTAGTCGTCCATCTCGTCCAGCAGGCGTTCCAGGGCCGCCAGCTGGCGTTCGCCGATACGGCCCACCGCCACGCGCACCGCCAGCCCTTCCAGGGCGCTGCGCATCTCGAACACCTCATTCAGCTCATCGATATCCAGGCCGCTGACCACTGCGCCACGGTTGGGTCGCAGGGTAACGAGGCCCTGGGCATCCAGGCGCCGGAACGCTTCGCGCACCGGCATGCGGCTCATGCCGACCTCACTGGCGATATCTTCGGCAATCAGCCGGTCACCCTTGCGGTAGCGGCCGCTGCAAATGGCTTCCAGCAGGTAGTTGTAGGCCTCCTCCTCGGCAGTCAGGGGCTGACGGTCTACGTAAGCGGGGGCAAATTGCATCGGCGGCACCTTTTGTTTTTTTGTATCCAATTATCCACGGATACATAAAGGCAGAATGCGTGCCATCTCGCGCGAAGGGCCGCAAGGGGTTGAATCGGCTGCATAAATCGGAAAGTAGCGGCGAGACCGCCGCGTACGACCAGCACGGTGTGCTACCAAACAGCACACCTATGCCCTATGAGTGAGCACGCTCCAGGCGCAGTCACAATCGAGCTTTTGCCCGGCGCGGCGGTCGCCGACCGGGCAAGGGCTGCGTGGAATGACGACTTTCTCGCCCTGTTCTGGCGGGGTTACAGGGTGTAGGAAATCCCCACCTGGACCGTACGCGGTTCGCCAGGGTAGGCATAGAAGTTCAGGAAAGAACCTTCTTCGTACTCACGATTGAACAGGTTCTTCACGTCAAGATTGAGCCTGACCTTTTCGTTGACCTTGTAGTAACTCAGCAGGTCAACGACCGTGTAGGACCCCATCGTGAAGGTGCTATTGGCAGTTTGCCCGGCGCGTTCGGCCACGTATTTACCACCGGCGCCCAGGCCCAACCCTTTAAGGGCGCCGTCCTGGAACTCATACACGTTAAGCAGGCTGAAACTGTTGCGCGGGATGTTCGCCAGGCGCGTACCGGTGCGAATGGTGGTGTCCTTGGTCACCGCGGCATCTACATAGGCATAGCCGCCGATCATCCGCCACTCGGGCGTCAGGCTGCCGGCCACGTTCAGATCGAAGCCGCGACTGCGCACCTGCCCCGTCGCCACGTTAAAGGCTGAGTCGACCGGGTCGACACCTTGGACATTTTTCTTGTCGATCTGGTAGATCGCTGCGTCGACGCTCAACTGCCGGTCAAGCGCTTCCCACTTCACGCCCATCTCATAGGACTTGCCCTGCTCCGGATCAAAACCGCCGCCTTGACGACTGGCGCCCGTATTGGGTTTGAACGAGCGCGCCGCATCCGCGTAGAGCGCGACGGTGTCGGTGAGGTCATACATGACCCCGATACGTGGGGTGACGGCGTTGTCGGCAGCGTTCCAGCTTCTGACACCCGGTACGTAGGATTCGTATTCGTGCTCGAAGCGCTCAAAACGCGCACCCGCGAGGACCTTCAAGCGCTCGGTCAGCGCCACCTGGTCCTGGACGAAAGCCGCGTAAGTCTTGAGGTTTTCTTTATCGTGGGTTGGCGTGCGGGTCAGCGCAGGTCGTGGCTGGCCATAGACCGGGTTGAAGATATCAATCGGGAACGCGCCCGTTGCGGCGCTGGAACGCTGGATGATGGACTTGTAATCGTAATCTTCGTACTCAATGCCGGTCAGCAGTGTGTGGTCCAGGCCGCCCAGGGAGAAGTGCCCGGTCAGGTTGAGCTGGTAGTCCTTGTCGGTCCAATCCAGCTTGCGGTAGTTGAAGTTGCGCTGCAGGGTCCGTCCGTCGGCATTCAGGCTCGTCGCATTGTTCGCCTCAACGCCATTGCCCTTCATCGTACCGTCCAGCCACTGGAAGCCACCGGCCAGGGTCCAGTTGTCGTTGAGCAGATGTTCGAAACGCAACTGGGCCATGTTGTTGTCGTTGTGCAGGTTACCGGCGTATTTCTCACCCCAGAAGGTGTCTCGTGACGGTGTGCCACGCTGGTTGGCGAAACGGGTCAGGCCGCGATCCAGTGGGTGATTGTTACGCATGAAGTCGCCTTCGAAGGTCACCTTGGTGTCGTCCGTGGCCTGCCAGGTCAACACCGGCGCCACGCCATAGCGCTCGGTTGAGACATGGTCGCGGAAGGTGTCGCCGCCCTCACCCACCACGTTCAGCCGGTAGGCCAGGCGCCCTTGCTCATCCAGTGGGCCGGACGCATCGAGCGTACCGCGCCGCATGCCTTGGTCATCCAATTGGCTGCCCAGCGTGACCGTGCGCTCGGCCAGGGGTTGCTTGGAGACCACATTGAAGGTGCCGCCAGGGTCGCCACGGCCATAGAGCAGGCTGGCAGGCCCGCGCAGTACTTCAAGACGCTCGATGCTGTTGGCATCCGGCATGCTCGGGTAGCCCCGATTGATCGGAAAACCGTTGCGATAGAACTCCGAAGTCGTGAAGCCGCGCACCGTGAAGCTGGTCAGCCCCTGCCCGCCGAAGTTGTTGGCCCGGCCAACGCCACCCGCGTAGTCCAGGGCTTCCTGCAAGCGCGTCGCCCCCAGGTCCTCGACCACGTCCTTGGGGACGACGCTGATGGACTGGGGCGTTTCGTGAATCGAGGTATCGGTACGCGTCGCGCTGGCCGAACGTGTGGCGCGGTAGCCCTTGACCGGACCTTGGGCCGTCTCACTGTCCATCTCGCCCGTGACCGTGGTCGCTTGCAATTCGAGGCTGGCGTTTTCAGAGGGTGCATCCTGCGCCCAGGCTAAAGGGGAAATTGCTTGAAGCACGCAGAGGGAAATCAGGGTACGACGCATGGATGCTGGACCTTGTGGATGAGCCGACGAGAAGGTGGACCTGCCAGGAATTCGCGGCGGATCTTATATCAACAGTTCTCGTTTAGCACTAATTCTCATTAACGAGCTTTTTGAGAATCCACTGGGTACCAGTCGCTTAAACACCCCACGCGAAAAAGGCGCTCAAGCAGGCGCGCCGTCACTGGCCGCAACGTCCAATGAAGCCAACATCTGCGCACGGCACACTTCAAGGATTTCGTCAGCCAACGCGGAATCGTCCGGGCAAGCACGCGACAAGACAATCGCGCCAACCGCTCGAGACAGCAGGTCGATCATGTTCTTCCTGCCCTCACCCGCCTCTGCATCCGGTCCCGTCGGGTATTTCTGCCCCAGCGTGTGCAGGAGCTGTTCGATGCCTTCGGCAAAGGTGGTTTTCAGCTCATCCGATTGACGCGCCGCGTCGCCCCCCAGCGCCGCCAGGGTGCAACCGCCGCCACGTCGGTCGCGGTGCTCTCGGGTCACATAGCGGTTGATGAAGCCAGCAACATCGAGCGACTCAGCCCCCACCAGCGATTTGGACAGGCTGCAGGCCGAGGCTTCGGCCATCAGGTCGGCCTTCGAGCCGAAATGCTTGTAGAAACCGCCATGGGTGAAGCCGGCCGCCGCCATCAGATCGGCGACACCGACGCCATCAAAACCGCGCTCGCGGAACAGTTCGGAAGCCGTTTCAACGATGTGCTCTCGATTGGCCTGCGCCTGCGCCTTGGTCACTCTCACCTGTCATACCTCGTGTTCAGCGGGAAAACCTGCGCTCCATGATACATAGATGCCAGTCATAATCAAAACCGTTGACAGCTTAGATTTCGATCATCATCATAAAAACACGCAAAACCCACCCAGAGAGATGAACCATGAGCAATCGCCCTACTGTTTTGATCACCGGCGCCTCTACCGGCATTGGCGCGGTTTACGCCGCACGCTTCGCGCAACGCGGCCACGACCTGGTGCTGGTCGCTCGAGACCAGGCGCGCCTGGAAGCACTCGCTGCAAGGTTGCGCGACGAACACAAGGTCAGCATCGAGATCATTCCCGCCGACCTGACCCAACTCGACGATCTGACCCGCGTTGAAACCCGTCTGCGCGACGATGCCCGCATCGGCATCCTCGTCAATAACGCCGGCGCGGCGCTGTCCGGCCGCTTTATCGACCAGAGCACCGACAGCGTCGCGCAGTTGGTCGCCCTCAACACCACCGCGCTGGTGCGGCTCGCCAGTGCCATCGCTCCACGTCTGGCCAAGGCCGGCGACGGTGCGATCATCAATATCGGTTCGGTGGTCGGCCTGGCGCCGGAGTTCGGCATGTCGGTCTACGGTGCGACCAAGGCCTTTGTGCTATTCCTTTCCCAGGGCCTGAGCCTGGAGCTTTCGTCTCTGGGCGTGTATGTGCAGGCCGTACTGCCGGCCGCAACCCGCACGGAAATCTGGGATCGCTCCGGCATCGACATCAACACCCTGAACGAAATCATGGAAGTGGGCGATCTGGTGGATGCCGCACTGGTCGGCTTCGACCGTCGTGAAGCGGTGACGATTCCGCCGCTGCACGAAGCTGAACGCTGGGATAGCCTGCAGACCGCCCGTCAGGGCTTGCTTGGGCAAATCCGTCAGTCCGCGGTTGCCCAGCGCTACCTGGCCTGACCCTGACCATTACGTGACGATCACCATGCAGGATTCGATGCAGGCGCCTCCGAGCACTGCATCGATGGCTTCCCCCCACACTCGCCGCATCGGCTGATAGCTTTTTTCAGCACATCCTCACGATCAACGACTTGCGTCACCGATGGAGCGTTGCAGGCAACTTCAGCCCCAGGCTTTCACGCAACGTCGTCCCCTCATACGCCGTGCGGTACACACCGCGTTCCTGCAACAGCGGTATGACTTCACGGGTAAAGCGCTCGAACTGCTCCGGATGCCCAATATAGATATTGAACCCGTCCACCGCCCGCGCCTCGAACCACTCCGCCATTTTCTGCGCGACGGTCGCCGCCGTTCCCACAAAGGCCCCCGGGCGCAGTTGCCGACCGAATTCGACGGCCTGGCGCAACGTAAAACCTTTCTCCCGGGCCTGGTCGGCAATGCGTTTGGCGGCAGTGAAAAAGCTGCTGCGCGCAGCCTCCAGGCTCTCCTGCGGAAACGGCGCATCCAGGTCGTACTGGCTGAAATCATGCCAGCCGAAATTGCGCCCGAACTCCTTCAAGGCCAATTCAAAGCTGTGGTCGGCGTGATGGTAGTGTCGCTCGATTTCACGGGCCTGTTCATCGGTGTCGCCTACATAGATCTCCGCGCCGGGCATGATCCGCAGTTGTTCGGGATCACGACCGTGCCGCACCGCCCTGCCCTTTATGTCCTGGTAAAACGCCTGGCCCTGCTCGATGCTGGCCGCATGCGTGAAGATCACGTCCGCCGTGGCGGCGCCCAGCTCGCGGCCTTGCTCCGAGTCGCCGGCCTGAAAGATCACCGGCTGGCCTTGGGGTGAGCGCTGGATGTTCAGCGGGCCGACCACCGAAAAATGCTCGCCCTGGTGATTCAGGCTATGCAGCTTGTTGGGGTCGAAAAACTGGCCGGTGGCGCGGTTGCGCACAAAGGCATCGTCCTCATAGGAGTTCCACAGCCCCTGCACTACTTGCACGTGTTCGGCCGCACGGCCGTAGCGGGTGTCGTAGTCATAATGTTCATCGCGGCTGTAGTTGCCGGCGGTACCGGCGTCGCCGCTGGTGACCACGTTCCAGCCGGCGCGGCCCTTGCTGATCAGGTCCAGCGAGGCCAGGCGGCGTGCGACGTTGTAAGGCGAGTTGTATGAAGTCGTCAGGGTACCGACCAGCCCGATATGGCGCGTGCTGACGGCCAGTGCCGATAGCAGCGTCAACGGTTCCAGGCGATTGAGGTAATGGGATGGCGACCCCGGCGTGATGAACTGGCTATCGACGATAAACATCAAGTCGAACAAGGCCGCCTCGGCCTGGCGCGCAATGTCGATGTACCAGTCGATGTTGACGCTGGCATCGGCCGGCAATTGCGGGTCAAGCCACAGGTTGTGCCGCCCCGGTCCGCCGCAACCCATCGTCAAGGCGCCAAGTTTGAGCTGTCTTTTGGTCATGTCCAAGGGGTTCCTTGCGGCGTTCAGGGCTGTGTTGTAACGACGGCGGGTTGCAGTGCCGCCGAGAACGAGTTGTCGAACAGACTGGCGGCCGGGTAAGACTTGACCAAGCCTTGGCTGGCGAAGAAGTCCACGGTCTTTTGCGCCTCCAGCGGCGATTGGGCTGTCACCGGCTCCACGGTGGTACGGGCGCGGGCAAACCAGGCGCGGGCGATATCCGCATTGGCCCGGGTGCGCTTGGCCCAGGCATCGGCGTAAGCATCGGCGTTGGCCGGGCTTTGGCGGGTCCAGTCGCGGGCTTTCTTCAGGCGTTGGAGAAAGTCATTGATCGGCGCACGCTTGGCATCCACGGCCTTGGCATTGGCGGCAACGAAGCTCTGGGCCGGGATCAGGCCGTCAGCCGTTGCGAGCACGCGCGCACCTTGGCGTTCCTGTTGCGTGACATAGGGTTCCCAGGTGGCGATGACGTCCACCGAACCGCCTTCCAGGGCATGGGAAGCGTCCAGCGCGCTGAGGTAGCGCAACTCCAGTGAGTCTCGCGAGACCCCGGCTTTGTCGAGTGCGGTCAGCAGCAGTTGCTGGCTCCAGGAGCCCTTCCACACGGCCGCACGCTTACCCGCCAGATCCGCCAGGCTGTGGATCGACGAATCCTTTCTGACCAGAATCGCCACGCCGTCGAGATTTTGCCGGCTGATGGCGATGACCTTGATCGGCGCGCCCAATGCGCCCAGGAACAACACCGGCGCATCACCGAGCAAACCGATGTCCAGGCTGTTGGCATTGAGTGCTTCGGCGACCGGCGAGCCCGCGGTGAACTGTTTCCACTCCAGCTGATAAGGCAGGTCATCGAGCACGCCCGCCGCCTCCATCACGGCCTGGGCGTTGTAGCTCTGGTCGCCCACCACCAGCGTTTGCGCGTGCGCGCTCAGACACAGCAATGCGGCAACCATCCCGGCTACCCGTTTTGTCAGATCACGCACATTTGTCTCCAGCTACCTGTTCTTGGGGACGGACAAGATGAGGGACTGATCAGCGCGTGTAAAATACCTATAACGCATAACCTAATTCTATAATAATGCGCACAATGCATTTTCTACCCCGTATAAACGCCCCCGGGAATACGCCGACATTGCGTAGCGCCGTGCACCACCTACACTGATTTGAGTCCAGCGCCCAGGGTCATTTCTGTAGATCGCCCGCAGATACCTGCACGCATTGCTCGACAAAAAAGCAGTTGCCCAACTGATTAATAGAGTCGATATGAAAGAGCATCCGCGGCGGCGTGAATCACCTCTCCTGGCTCGGCTTGGCCTGCTATGCCTGGCCCTTGCCGGTTGCACGGTCGGGCCGGATTTCAGCCGCCCCGAGGTGCCCGCAGCGGCCGGCTACACAAAAGAACCGCTGACGACCACCGCCCAGGCCGATATCGACACCGGCGGCGCGGCGCAGCGCTTGATCGCGGGCATGGACATTCCGGGGCAATGGTGGGCGCTGTTCCACTCAACGACATTAAATGCCCTGGTTGAAGAAGCCCTGCGTGCCAACCCGGATGTCAGCGCGGCGCAAGCGGCCTTGCGCCAGGCCAATGAGCAGGTTTACGTCGACCAGGCGTCGCTGTTTCCCGCCGTCAACGCCAATCTCCAGAAGACCCGGGAGAAAGTCTCGGGTGTCACGACGGGGGCCCCCTCATCGCCCATCCTTACGCTCAGCTCGGCGTCGCTGAGCGTGTCCTATGCCCCGGACGTGTTCGGCGGCACGCGCCGGCAGATCGAATCGACCACGGCCCAGGCCGAGTACCAACGCTTCCAACTGGAGGCGACCTACCTCACCCTGACCTCCAATGTTGTCAACACGGCGGTCAGCCTGGCGTCTTTGCGCGATCAAGTTGCGGCCACCGAGGCCATCATCCGACTGCAGAGCGATCAGCTCGACGTCCTGCAAGCCCAACGACAATTGGGCGCCATCAGCAATGCCGACGTGCTCACGCAGCAAACCGCGCTGGCCCAGACCCGCGCCACCCTGCCGCCCCTGCAAAAGCAGCTGGCGCAGACTCGCAACCAACTGATGACCTACCTCGGCCGGTTCCCCAATCAGGACCGCGACGAACGTTTCCAGCTGGCCTCCCTGCACTTGCCGACAGACCTGCCCGTCAGTCTGCCCTCGGCGATTGTCGGCCAGCGACCGGACGTACGCTCGGCCCAGGCTCAATTGCACCAGGCCAGCGCCAACATCGGCGTGGCGGTCGCCAATCAGTTGCCGCAGTTCAGCATCACCGGTTCCGTGGGCTCCACGGTGGCGAGCGGCACCCGGCTGTTCTCGGGCGGCTCCGGCGTCTGGAGCCTGGCGGGCGGGATTGCCCAACCGATCTTCGATGCCGGCGCCCTGGAGCATCGCAAACGCGCCGCCGTGGCGGCCTACGATGAATCCGCGGCGCGTTATCGCGGCACCGTGTTGGTCGCGTTTCAGGACGTGGCCAATGCACTGCGCGCCCTCGAAGCCGACGCCGAGACCCTCGACCAGCAGGTTGCCGCTGAGCGCTCGGCGCAAGCCAACCTGGACCTGGTGCAGGCCCAATTCCGCCTGGGCGCGGTGGCCTACATCAACCTGCTCACCGCCCAGCAGACCTACCAGAACACCGTGCTGGCGCGGGTCAGGGCGCAGGCTGCTCGCTACAGCGATACCACGGCCCTCTTCCAGGCGCTGGGAGGCGGCTGGTGGAACCGCACCGATGTCGACCCCGCCACCCGGGGCCAGCCGGACCGCTTCGGCCTGCCGTCATGGCGGGAGCTGATGCCGGCCGACAATGCGCACGCGACGCCCGCCACAGCGGCGGGCTGGACTGAACCGAATCATTGAACCCGTGAGACTCTCCATGGCCGACGTCCAGACTGCCTCTCCCCCGCCCTCCGAGCCCGGCGTACCGCGCAAGCGTCGACTGTGGCGGCCGATGTTGATCATGATCGCGGTGGTATTGCTGATTGTCGCGATCATTGCCGGGGTGAAATTCGTGCAGATTTCCGCGCTGATCGCCCAGTCAAAACTGCCGCTACCCGCCGCCGTGGTGACTGCGATGCCCGTGCCGTATGCCGATTGGCAACCCAGTGTGTCCGCCGTGGGTTCGATGAAGGCGGTGCGCGGCGTGGACGTGACCACCGAAGTCGGCGGCATCGTGCGTACCCTCGGTTTCACGCCCGGACAGCAGGTGGCGGCCCAGGCGCTGCTGGTGCAGTTGAATGCCGACGCCGACGTCGCGCAGCTTCACTCCCTGGAGGCGACTGCCGACCTGGCGGGCATCGTGCTCAAGCGTAACAAGGCTCAATTGGCGGTCAATGCGGTGTCCCAGGCCCAGGTCGACACCGACACGGCAGACTTGAAGGCCAAACTTGCCGCCGCCGAACAACAACGCGCGCTGGTGGCGAAAAAGACCATTCGCGCACCGTTTGCCGGGCGTATCGGGATCACCGGCGTCAACCCCGGCCAATACCTCAACCCAGGCGACAAAATTGCCACGCTGCAGACCTTCGACCCCATCTATATCGACTTCAATGTCCCACAGAACCAGCTCGGGTCCATTGCCATCGGCCAACAGGTCCTGGTGACCGCCGACGGCCTTTCCGAACAAACCTTCACGGGGCGGATCAGCACGGTCGACACCCAATTCGATCCGACCACGCGCAACGTCACCGTCGAGGCCACCGTCGAGAACCCCAGGCAAAGCCTGGTGCCCGGCATGTTCGCCCGCGCCGTGGTCAATTCGGGCGCTCCCCAGCGCTACCTCACCGTTCCACAGACCTCGGTGACCTACAATCCCTACGGCACCACGGTGTTCATCGCCACCTCGAGTAAAAACGACAAGGGTGAGGAAGTGCTCAGCGCGCAACAAACCTTTATCAAGACCGGCCCGACCCGGGGCGACCAGGTGGCGATTGTGTCCGGAGTGAAAGAAGGCGATCTGTTGATCACCAGCGGCCAGATGAAACTCAAGAACGGCTCGCCGGTGAAGGTCGACAACCGCGCCGCACCGTTGAACGACCCGGCTCCGACTCCCCAAGAACATTAAAGGTGTCCCATGAAACTGACCGATACCTTTATCCACCGACCGGTCTGGGCCGTAGTGGTCTCGCTGTTCATCCTGATCCTGGGGCTGCGCTCGATCTTCGAACTGCCGGTGAACCAATGGCCGCGTACCGAAAACACGGTGGTCACCATCACCACCGCCTACTACGGTGCGGACGCCTCCACCGTCGCAGGCTTTATCACCCAGCCGCTGGAAGCGGCTATTGCTCAAGCCCAAGGCATTGACTATCTGTCCTCAACCAGCATCACCGGCGTCTCGACCATCACCGCCACCCTGCGGCTGAACTACGACGCGAGCAAGGCCCTCACCGAGATCAATACCCAAGTCAATTCGGTGAAGAACCAACTGCCCGCCCAAGCCCAGGAACCGGTACTGACGGTGGCTGTCGGGCAGACCACCGACGCCATGTACCTGGGGTTCTACAGTGACACGCTGCCCACCAACAACATCACGGATTACCTGGTGCGGGTGGTCAAACCCAAGCTCGACTCGATCCAGGGCGTGCAAACCGCAGAGATTCTCGGCGGCCGCCAGTTCGCCCTGCGCGCCTGGCTCGACCCGGACAAACTGGCGGCACACAACGTCACCGCGCAGGACGTCTCCACCGCCCTGACCAACAACAACTACTTGTCCGCCGTGGGCTCGACCCGTGGACAGTCGGTGACGATCGACCTGACGGCCGGCACTGATTTGCACACGGTGGATGAGTTCAAGCGCCTGGTCATCAAGCACAAAGGCGATGCGCTGGTGTACCTGGAGGATGTGGCGACCGTCACCCTTGGCGCCGAAAGCTACGACAGCAGCGTGGCGTTCTCCGGCAAGCGCTCGGTGTTCATCGGCATCAAGGCGGCTCCCACGGCGAACATCCTGACGGTCGCCAGCAGCGTGCGCGAGGCGTTCCCCGAGCTGCAATCGCAATTGCCCAGCGGGGTGCGCGGCGAGATCGTGTATGACTCGACCGAGTTCATCAACACGTCGATTTACGAGGTGGTCAAGACCCTGGTCGAAGCCATGATCATCGTCTCGGTGGTCATCTACCTGTTCCTCGGCTCGTTCCGTGCGGTGATTGTGCCGCTGGTGGCGATTCCGCTGTCGCTGGTGGGAACGTTCTTTGTCATGTACCTGTTGGGATACTCGATCAACCTGCTGACGCTGCTCGCCCTGGTACTGGCGATAGGGCTGGTGGTGGACGACGCGATTATTGTGGTGGAAAACGTCGACCGGCACATCAAGGAGGAAGGTAAAGGCGTACTGGACGCCGCGCTGATCGCGGCGCGCGAACTGGGTGGCCCGATCATTGCGATGACCGTGGTGCTGGTGGCCGCCTACGTGCCGATCGGGCTGCGCAGCGGCCTCACGGGTGCCCTGTTCAAGGAGTTCTGTTTCTCGCTGGCAGGCGCCGTGACCGTGTCGGCCGTGGTGGCGTTGACACTCTCACCGATGATGACGTCGCGGCTGTTCAAGCCTGGGCAGGAAGAAGGCCGTTTCGCCCGGCGGCTCGACCAGTACTTTGACTGGTTGCGCAAACGCTACCACCGCGTGCTGGCCGGCGGACTGGACGTCTGGCCGGTGCTGGTGACCTTTGGTTTCGCCCTGTTCCTGCTGGTCGCGGCCAGCGGCATGACGGCCAAGAGCGAACTGTCGCCCACCGAAGACCAGGGGTTGGTGTTCATGCAGATCAAGGGCCCGCCGACGGCGTCACCGCAGCAGATGGAGCGCATTGCCGACCAGGCGTTCCAGATCGCCAACAAAGAACCCGAATACGCGCAGATGTTCCAACTGACCGGCCTGCCGGCACTCAACCAGGGCCTGGGCGGCGTGCTGCTCAAATCCTGGGGCGACCGCACCCGCTCCCAGGCCCAACTGATTCTGGACCTCCAGCAAAAATGGAATCAGGTGCCGGGGGCCAGCATCGCGGCCTTCCCGCTGCCCTCGCTGCCGGGGGCCCAAGGGTTGCCGGTGCAATTTGTGATCACCACCACCGACTCGGTGGAGAACCTCAACGAAGTCGCGCAGGCGGTCATGGCCGAGGCCCTGAAACAACAGCTGTTCTGGTTCGCCGATATGGATTTGAAGCTCGACAAACCCCAGGCACGCTTGGTGGTCGACCGGGAAAAAATTGCCGCATTGGGCATGACCCAGGCCGATGTGGGCGCCGCGTTGTCAGCCGCGTTGGGCGGCAATTACGTGAACTATTTCTCCACCGCCGGGCGCTCGTACAAAGTCATTCCCCAGGTGTTGCAGGTCAACCGCCTCAACCCCGAGCAGATCCTCGATTACTACATCCGCACGCCTGCCGGCAACATGATACCGGCGCGTACGGTGGCGCATATCGAGACCTCGACCCAGCCCGAATCGATCAACCACTTCCAGCAACTCAACTCGGCGACGCTGGGCGGCGTCAGCGGTGTGGCCCAAGGCGAGTTGCTGGCGAAGCTGAACACGATCCTCAACCACGTTGCCCCTTCGGGCTACACCTCGGACTTCGCCGGCGAGTCGCGGCAGTTCATGCAGGAGTCTGGTGGGTTCGTCGGCCTGCTGCTGTTCTCGATCCTGATCGTCTACCTGGCGCTGGCCTTCCAGTTCGAGAGCTTTCGCGACCCCGTGGTGATCCTGTTCTCCGTGCCGCCTGCGCTGTTCGGCGCGCTGGCGTTTATCACCATGGGCTACGCGTCGATCAATGTGTACACCCAGGTAGGCCTGGTGACGCTGCTGGGGTTGATCACCAAGCACGGGATTCTGATCGTGCAGTTTGCCAACCAATTGCAACGCGCCGGCCACAGCAAGCGCGAGGCGATTGAAGAAGCGGCCGCCGTGCGCCTGCGCCCTATCCTGATGACCACGGCGGCGATGGTGCTGGGCGTGGTGCCGCTGGTGTGGGCGTCCGGGGCCGGTGCCGCTGGGCGCCATGACATGGGCTTGGTGATCTTCGCCGGCTTGTCGATCGGGACGCTGTTGACGCTGTTCATGGTGCCGGCGATGTACCTGTTCATGGGAGCCACGCACGCTCACGAAACCGGGCAATCGCGGCTCAATTCAGAGCCGGCGCGAGCGCCCTGATCCGCCCCAAATAAGTGCACCATGTGCAGGGCGCCTACCCCATGCTCAAACGTCATAATCCCCGGCTCGCCTGCGTGGTAACCTCGCGCCACCATGAATAGACAGTGATCGTCACTGAAGACGACAGAGCCAGGAAAGAACATGCCAAAAATCTCTCACTCAGCGTTGCGCCGCAACTTCCGTGAATTGCTTGCCAAGAAAATCTGCGTTGAAACCGCCTCGGTGTTCGACCCCATGTCCGCGCGTATCGCGGCCGACCTGGGGTTCGAGGTCGGTATCCTGGGTGGCTCGGTCGCTTCGTTGCAGGTACTTGCAGCCCCCGATTTTGCGCTGATCACCCTGAGTGAGTTCGTTGAACAGGCCACCCGCATCGGGCGCGTGGCCCAGTTGCCCTTTATCGCCGACGCCGACCACGGTTATGGCAACGCCCTGAACGTGATGCGCACCGTCGAGGAGCTTGAGCGTGCCGGCGTGGCGGCGCTGACGATCGAGGACACCCTGCTGCCGGCGCAGTTCGGGCGTAAATCCACCGACCTGATTTCCATCGAAGAAGGCATCGGCAAGGTCAAGGCGGCGCTGGAGGCGCGTGTCGATCCAGAACTCTCGATCATCGCCCGCACCAACGCCGGTGTGTTGCCGACCGCCGACGTCATCGAGCGCACCAAGGCCTATGAAAAAGCCGGCGCCGATGGCATCTGCATGGTCGGCGTCAAAGACTTCGAGCACCTTGAGCAGATCGCGGCGAACCTCACGGTGCCGTTGATGCTGGTGACCTACGGCAACCCCCTGCTCCATGACAGCGAGCGCCTGGCCAGCCTGGGCGTACGCATCGTGGTGGCCGGGCATGGCGCCTACTTTGCCTCGATCAAGGCTACCTACGACAGCCTGCGCGCCCAGCGCAAGTTGACCCACAGCACCTCGAACCTGAGTGCCACCGAGTTGACGCATACCTACACGTTGCCGGAGAGCTACGTGGCCTGGGCTGAAGAATTCATGGATGTGAAAGAGTAATAGTCCGCCAGTAGTTGGCGCTGGAATACCCGGCCACTGCTGTAAGTGGATATAAAAAAGCCGCCGCAGAACCTGCGGCGGCAAACCAAAGGGTAGTGTCGAAGCAGAGCGGCTAAGACCCTGACCACGCTACACCCCCAACCGATTAAATAGTGTGAAGTTTAATTAATCGAGTTTAATCCCGCTCCCCGCTGCGCACCGCGAAAAATCCGTTAATAATCAGGACTCGACAAACACGTCGAGCACAATAAAAACGGCACTGCGCTCACCTGGAATCCCTGCCCATTAAACCTATGCGTCTTTCAATAAAGTGCGGTGTAACTGTGCGCGCTCATTATTTCGGGGAAATAAGAACATGATCAGAAAGTGCAGCCTGTTGACGCTGGTGATAGGCGTCGGCATCAGCCAACTCAGCTTTGCCGATTCGGTGACCGACCAGGCAGAGTCCAAGGGCTTTATCGAAGGCAGCAGCCTTACGGGGCTGCTGCGCAACTATTACTTTGACCGCGACCGCCAGAGCGGCAAGGCTGACAACCGCGACTGGACCCAAGGCGCGATGCTCAACTACGCCTCAGGCTTTACCCAGGGCACTATCGGTTTTGGCGTGGATGCCTATGCCTACGGCGCGATGAAGCTCGACGCCACGCACGCCGATGCGGGCACCGGCGAATTGCCGACCGACCGGCATGGCGACCCTGAAAATGGCTACGGTTCAGTGGGCGCAGACGTGAAGATCAAGGTCTCCAAGACCCAGTTGAAATTCGGTGACATGCAGCCCACCGCCCCAGTCTTCGCCACCGGCGGCACACGTATTTTGCCGCAGACCGCGACCGGGTTTGACCTGACCAGCAGCGAGATCGCCGGGCTGGACCTGGAGGCCGGACACTTCACCAGCACCAACAGCGGCATGACCAGCAACCATGACCACGATATCTACGCCACTTACGCCAACGTGGCGGCCAACAGCGCAAGCTTCGTCGGTGGCAAGTACACCTTCACGCCGTCGTTGAGCGCCACGCTGTATGCCGGTGAACTGGAAGATATCTGGCGCCAGTACTACACCAACCTCAACTATGTGATCCCGTTGAGCCACGACCAGTCGCTGGCACTGGATGGCAACCTGTATCGCACCCTCGACACCGGCAGTGCCAAGGCCGGGGCGATCAACAACACGACGTACTCGGTCGCCGCAGCCTACTCGTTCCTGGCGGCGCATACCCTGACGCTGTCGTACCAGAAAGTGCATGGCGACACGCCGTTCGACTACATCGGCACCGGCAACAACGGCGCGGGGGAAGGCGGCGATTCGGTGCTGCTGGCCAACTCGATCCAGTGGGGCGACTTCAATGGCCCGGGCGAACAGTCCTGGGGCATCCGCTATGACCTGAACATGGCCAGTTTCGGCGTCCCCGGCCTGAGCTTCATGACCCGCTACGTCAACGGTTCGGACATCAATGGCACGCACACGCCGGCCAACAGTGCCTATGCCGGAGACTACGGTGCCGAGGGAGACCACCACGAGACCGATGTGGAGGCCAAATACGTGCTACAGAGCGGCCCGGCGAAAAACCTGTCGTTTCGCCTGCGTGACGCGATGGTGTCATCCAACGCCGATCAGGGCGATGGCAAGTTGAATGAACTGCGGGTGATCGTCGACTACCCGTTCACCCTGCTGTAACCACGCCCTGCACCGGCCACCCCAGCGGGCGGCCGGTGCAAGCACACTACCCTACCCAGCCGACGGCGGTTTTAGGGATCACCTCGGACTCATCCAGTTTCGAGGCAAACATACTCACCGCACGGACCGCATCACCCGTACTGGTGCGGATCTGCAAAATCACCGAACCGGCCTGGTCGGCCAGGTTGACCCCACGCTGCGCGCCTTCCTGGGTCGCATTCATGCTGGACACCGCATCGCGGGTTTCCGAGAGGATCATGCCGATCATCTCGGCAATTTCCGCGGTGGAGCGGCTGGTGCGCCCGGCCAGTTGCCTGACCTCGTCGGCCACTACGGCAAAACCACGCCCCTGATCGCCCGCACGGGCCGCCTCGATGGCGGCGTTAAGCGCCAACAGGTTGGTCTGGTCGGCGATACCGCGAATGGTATTGACGATCGCAGTGATTTGCTCGGAACGATCGCCCAACTGCCCGACCAGCCGCGCCGAAGCGCCGATGTTATCGGCGATGCGGCGCATTTCACTGGCGGTCTCCTGGATCACTTCGGTGCCATGTTCGGCAAAACGCTCGGTCTCGGATGAAATATGGTAGGCCCGGGATGCCCCGCGAGAGTCTTCCTCGAACTTCTCCACGCGCTCGGTGATGTCACTGGCGAACTTGACGATTTTGATCAATTTGCCGTCGCCGTCGTACACCGGGTTGTAGCTGGCCTCCAACCACACCACACGCCCACCTCGACCGATACGCTTGAACTGCCCGGTGAAGAATTCGCCGTTGTTAAGACGGCGCCAAAAGTCGCTGTATTCACCGCTGTTGACCAGTGCCGGTTCGCAGAACATACGGTGGTGCTTGCCTTTGAGTTCCGCCAGTGAGTAACCCATGACCTGTTGGAAGTTGTCATTGGCGTCGAGCACCACACCATTCAAATCAAACTCGATCACCGCCATTGCACGGTCCAGAGCCGCCGTTTTGCTGCGGGTGGCGGCCTCCTGCTCGACTTTTTGCGTCACGTTCAGCGCGTACTTGACCACTTTCAATACTTGCCCCTGTGCATCCGGCACCGGGTTGTAACTGGCCTCCAGCCACACGGTTTTACCGTGGGAATCCAAACGCTTGAAGGTGCCCGACACAAACTTGCCGGCCTTGAGCTCATTCCAGAACGCCGCGTAGGCGGGACTGCCGGTCAATTCAGACGGGCAAAAGTCACGGTGGGACTTGCCGACCAACTGATCGGCGGTGTACCCCATGGTCTTCTGGAAGTTCTCATTGCTGCGCAATACCTTGCCGGTCAGGTCGAATTCGACCACCGCCATGGAGCGTTCGAGTGCGGCGATCAGTCCCTTGTATTGCGTAGTTTCGGCCGTCCTGGCCGCCAGTTCTGCTTTAAGCGTGTTATTGAACATGACGTACCCTCACTCGAGCGCTATTTCACTGATGCTTTAGTCTAGTATCGGCAAGAAAATCGGGACTTGAGGCACAGAAAATAATTATTAATTGACGCCAACTATTTGATTGTAAGAACCACAAAAATGACCGGCGCGGCGCTAGTGTTTAGACTGAGTGCCCTTTTCTTCGACCCGAGCCCATCATGGCCAACCACGACCTGAGCTTTACCCCCGATCCCGATGCCGATTCGATCTCTTCCGACGTCGTCGGCTTCAACGGCATCCTGGTTTCCACGCAAATTCCGACCCGCGCCGACGGCAGCCTGGAACTGGGTGATATCAGCCTGCAAAGCGAATGCACGCTGCAGGCGTTGAAAGTCGCCCTGGAAAAAGCCGGCAGCTCCATGGACCGCGTGATGCACCTGACCATTTATCTGACCGATATGGCCGACCGCGCCGCATTCAACGAGGTCTACAAACGCTTTTTCGCCAAGCCCTGGCCCGTGCGCGCTGCGGTTGGCGTTGCCGCCCTGGCCGTTGAAGGCATGCGCGTCGAAGTCACCGCGATGGCCGCCAAAGCCTGAACAGCCCCCCTCCCACAAATTGTGTGCAGGCAAGCCAATCCTCATTCCACCTGTGCCGCATGGGTGACCTGCATTGTTAAGCGCCGGCGCCCTGCACACCGCATAACCCTGTGGGAGGGGGCTTGCTCCCGATAGCGGGGCATCAGTCACAAATAAGCTGACTGACAGGCCGCCATCGGGAGCAAGCCCCCTCCCACAAATTGTGTGCAGGTAAGCCAATCCTCATTCCACCTGTGCCGCATGGGTGACCTGCATTGTTAAGCGCCGGCGCCCTGCACACCGCATAATCCTGTGGGAGGGGGCTTGCTCCCGATAGCGGGGCATCAGTCACAAATAAGCTGACTGACAGGCCGCTATCGGGAGCAAGCCCCCTCCCACAAGGATTGAGCGGTTTGCACACCGGCCCTATGGTAGGTGCCCGCCCAGCGTTTCACGGCTACAATGCGCGCCTCAACCGTGACAAGCCTGACTAAAAAAACTATGTCCTTGCCCAAGCATCACCTGGAATTGCTCAGCCCCGCCCGCGATGTCGCCATTGCGCGCGAGGCGATCCTGCATGGCGCCGATGCCGTCTATATCGGCGGCCCAAGCTTCGGCGCACGCCATAACGCCTGCAATGAAGTGAGCGATATCGCTCAACTGGTCGAATTCGCCCGGCGTTATCACGCCCGCGTGTTCACCACCATCAACACCATCCTGCATGACAACGAGCTGGAACCGGCGCGCCGGCTGATCCATCAGCTATATGACGCCGGCGTCGATGCCCTGATCGTGCAAGACCTGGGGGTGATGGAGCTGGATATTCCACCCATCGAGCTGCACGCCAGCACCCAGACCGACATCCGCACCCTGGCCCGCGCCAAGTTTCTCGACCAGGCCGGTTTCTCGCAGTTGGTATTGGCCCGTGAGCTGAACCTGCAAGAGATCCGTGCAATCGCCGACGAGACCGATGCCGCCATCGAATTCTTCATCCACGGCGCCCTGTGCGTGGCATTCTCCGGGCAGTGCAACATCTCCCACGCGCAGAATGGCCGCAGCGCCAACCGTGGCGACTGCTCCCAGGCGTGCCGCCTGCCCTACACCTTGAAAGACGATCAGGGCCGCGTCGTGGCCTTTGAAAAGCACCTGCTGTCGATGAAAGACAACAACCAGAGCGCCAACCTGCGCGCTCTGGTGGAAGCCGGCGTGCGTTCGTTTAAGATCGAAGGCCGCTACAAAGACATGGGCTATGTGAAAAACATCACCGCCTACTACCGCCAGCGCCTCGATGACATCCTCGAAGACCGCCCGGACCTGGCTCGCGCGTCCAGTGGCCGCACCGCGCATTTCTTCCTGCCCGACCCGGAAAAAACCTTCCACCGGGGCAGCACTGATTACTTCGTCAGCGATCGCAAGATCGACATCGGCGCCTTCGACACCCCGACCTTCACCGGCCTGCCGGTCGGCGTGGTGGAAAAAGCCGGAAAGCGCGACCTGCAAGTGGTGACCCATGAGCCGCTGTCCAATGGTGATGGCCTCAATGTGCTGATCAAACGCGAAGTCGTCGGTTTTCGCGCCAACATCGCCGAGCCTAAAGGCGAGTTCGAAGAAGACGGTGCCAAGCGCTACCGCTACCGCGTCGAGCCGAATGAAATGCCG
This sequence comes from Pseudomonas sp. ICBG1301, assembly GCF_016918385.1. Lineage (NCBI taxonomy): Bacteria > Pseudomonadati > Pseudomonadota > Gammaproteobacteria > Pseudomonadales > Pseudomonadaceae > Pseudomonas > Pseudomonas sp. ICBG1301. The sequence goes on along the minus strand of NZ_JAEKGB010000002.1, from coordinate 397,515 downwards.
GCCGGCCTGCACCAGTTGCGCCCCAACCACCCACTGAACCGCAACCTGGACCATAACTGGCAACAGGCGCTGCTCAAGACCTCGGCCGAGCGCCGTATCGGCCTGTCCTGGGTGGCACGCCTGCGTGAAGACCAGCTGCAAGTCACCGCCACCAGCGAAGAAGGCCTGAGCGCCAGCGTCACCCTGCCCGGCCCGTTTGGCGTGGCCAACAAGCCGGAACAGGCGCTGGATACCCTGCGTGACCTGCTCGGCCAACTGGGCACCACCGAGTACCACGCCACCGACATCCAACTGGATGCACCGCAAGCGTTCTTCATCCCCAACTCACAGCTCAAGGCTTTGCGCCGCGAAGTGATCGAAGCACTGACCGCCGCTCGCGTTGCCGCTCATCCACGTGGCGGGCGCAAGGCTGAAACCTCGCCGCCGCCGGTGTACCCGGAAGCGCACCTGTCGTTCCTGGCCAACGTCTACAACCAGAAGGCCCGGGATTTCTACCACCGTCACGGCGTAAAGCTGATCGACGCGGCTTTCGAAGCTCACGAAGAAACGGGCGAAGTGCCGGTGATGATCACCAAACACTGCCTGCGTTTCTCGTTCAACCTGTGCCCTAAACAGGCCAAGGGGGTGACGGGCGTGAAGACCAAGGTGGCGCCGATGCAATTGATCCATGGCGATGAAGTGCTGACGCTCAAGTTCGACTGCAAACCCTGCGAGATGCACGTGGTGGGCAAGATCAAGGGGCATATCCTCGGCCTGCCGCAGCCTGGCAGTGTGGTCGGTTACATCAGCCCGGATGACTTGCTCAAGACCATCCCGCGCGCACCGCACTGAGTCGACCCAGAGAGGTATAAACCAGGCGCTGGACGAAACCGACGCCTGGCGCCTCAGCGGCGCTCAACCGAAATAATTGGGAAACGTGTTAGGCCCCGCGTACAGGAAGTTCGCCGACGTCAGTTTGATGCCTTTGGGAAACTTCAGCTCGACGAACGGACTGCCCGCCGTGACAGGACCCAAATTCGTCGGCACCTGATCGGTGCTGAATATCACCATATAGTCACCTCGCCCCTCGTAGCGCTTGTTACCCAAAAACAACAGGGTTTCGACGTTTTCACCATTAAATTGCTGGCCCGGTGGGTTAACGTAGACCCCGCCTTTGGAGCCGGCACGCGTGGCTTCACGCGAGGCATCATTAATACTCAACTGCCGCGTAATCGCTTCTGCGCCTTCCTTATTGGTGTAATGAATGTAAACCGGCTGCCCGTTGTACGTGCCCGAATCCACTACCGACTGCCAGTTTGGATGGTTCACCAATTTCTGACTTGCCGCCGTGTTGCCGGGCGCCTGGAGGCGACCTTTCGAACTCGCATCCGTTGCCTGCGTTTTCTTTGCGCCGGGGCGTTCGCCGCCTTGAACCCCTCGCCTGGCCCAGACGCCGGTTTCATCCGGCTTGGCAATAATGCCGCTGCTCACCAGCCGGGTCGGGTCTTGAGGGTCCGGTACCCGCAGCAGATAGTGCACGTTGTCCCCGGCGTCCGGCTTGGCACCGGCAAAATATCTGGCGCCGTTGTACTGGATTTCACGCATGCCCGAGCCGGCCTTGGAGAGCGGCGTTGCGTTGAATTTGAACTGATTGACGCCCTTGGCCAGGTTCTGCGAGGTATTGGGCGCCCATTTCAATCCCTGTACACCGCCTTCCCATGCGACGCCTGGCGCACCCGGCCTGAAGGTGTAGCTGGCAAAGTGGGTTGAGGGTTTCAGAAACTTCGGAATGACCGGTTTCACCAGTCGGATGCCACTCGTTACAACTTCGGTGACGACTTTTTCGACTGGCAGCAAAAAGGACAGTATATCTATCCATATCTGCGCGAGCCCTTCTATGGGGCGCCCGGCACTGATTGCTTCGATTCCGTGCCAGAGAGGCACAAAACCTTTCAGCACTTCGCGACGTTTTTCCCTCTCTTGCTTGAATGCCTGATAGTTTTTCCGGTCATCTTTCTCGGCGTCAGTAACGCGTTCCGGGTCCTCTTGTGCGCTGTGCAGCAAGTCCAGATCGCTCAGGTAAAACAACTTCTCGCCGACTAGCGTCGATAGCTGCTTGTTGCGCTCCAGGAACAGCGCCTGCGGGTTGGACGAAGTGGTCGCACCTGCAGTCGGTGCCGGCAATTCCCCCAGGGGCTCCAGCGCGTAAAGCTGCGCTGAAAAAGACGTGTTGTCCGGCTGCACACCGGGCTTCTTATCCACTTTGGCCTGGTACTGACTGCCTTGAATATTCGGCTTTTGCCACGCCGTGAACGTCTCGGAGTAACCACCGTCGGGCAAGCGTTTTTTTCCGATCACGCTACTGCCTTGGAAGACACCGATATACTCATCCCGTTTAACCACCGTCCCCTGTTCAGGGTTGACCTCATACACGGTGGTCTTGCCCTGATGGACAGCCTTGAGCAAGAACGTGCGGCGCTCCAGCTTGCCGTCCGTTCCCGATGACCTCATTGCATACACACCGACGTCGCCCTGGGCGATAGCAATCTGGTCCGGCACGGGCAAGGTCGAGAACACCTCCTGGAGGATCGTGGCGTAGGCGGTTTTCTTGTTCGCCAGATCTGTTTTGAAGTCCTCACCGAACCGTTTGTCGTCGTAGAGCGCCACCGGGTATGTTTTGTTGTCCGGGTCGGCATGGCCCTTGATCGGGGACACCTGCTGTGTGCCGATGAAATAGTCCTTGCGCGTCGGCATGGGCGTGGAAAGACTGTTGACGGCGTCCGCTATTTCTTCGAGGTGTTTATCCAGTGCGGCAACGGCTTTTTGAATGTCCGCCTGTGAATATTCGGTTTTCCGCTCAAGGATGCCATTCGCCACCGCCCATTCCAGCGCAGGACCTACGCGTGCCGCAGCAATGAAAAGTTCCTGCTCGGGGGTCACCGCCGTGGCACTCATTTTCCCTGGCAAAGCGATCAGCTCTTGCTGGGTCATGCGCTTGGATGAGCCAGGCTCGATGCCTTCAGCCAGATTGACGCCATGCTGAAAACTCACCCAGCTGGCCGAGTTTTTGCTCAGGCCCGACGGCGCCGCCGCCAACTCACGCTTCACCGCCGCAGGGTCATCAAGCGCACGCTTGTGACGGACGTTGCCGGGTTCTGTTGCGGCTTGTACGTTCCCTGCCAGGTAGTCAGGGGTTGGAAAGGTTAAAAGAGTGGTTTTCATCGTTCGCCATCAGGGTGGGGAGTTTTCTCCAGGCGGCGGTAGGCTCGCAACCTGGTATCCGTCCACCCTGTGTGGCGCCTGCGTAGGAATCTGTTCCATCTAAGGCGCAGGGATCACGCCTTTTCAATTCGGCCAGGGGCTTTCAGGGGCCACCACCAGCCCCGCTGCAACCCTGCCGCCGCCAGCAGAATCGCCGCCACGCCCAGCCATTGCAGCCAGCCCAGGCGATGTCCGAACGCAATCCAATCCACGAAAATCGCTGCAATCGGGTAGATAAACGACAGCGCGCCGGTGATCGCCGTCGGCAGTTTCTGGATCGCGCCGTAGAGCAATACATACATCAAGCCGGTATGCACCACGCCAAGGGTGGCCAAGGCCGCCCATGCGTTGCCCGCCGCCGGCAAGCTGTTCCAGGGCACCAATGGCGCCAGCAACAAGGCACCGGTGATGACCTGGATCAAGGCCATCAAGTGCGGTGGCACGGCTTTCAGGCGTTTGATGATCAGCGCCGCCACCGCGTACAAAAACGCCGCGCCCAGGGCCAGGGCGATGCCCGTCAAGTAATCACCGCCGCCGCTCTGTTGCGCGCCATGGGCGGTGACAATCGCCAGCATGCCGAGGAACGCCACACTCAACCACGCCAGTTTCTGCACGGTGATCTTTTCCCCGAGAAACACCGCCGCCAACATCACCAGCATGAACGGCTGGACGTTGTACACCGCCGTACTGATGGCGATGGACGCGCGGGAATAGGACTCGAACAGCAGCAGCCAGTTGCCGACGATGGCCACCCCGCTGAGCATGGCCAGCCCCAGCGTGGCCCAGGTGAGCAAGTCCAGGCGCAAATAGCCCAGTAGTGCACACACCAGCAGCAGCGTCAGCCCCCCGATCACGCAACGCCAGAACACCACTTCGATGACCGACACGCCAGACACCAGCACAAACCAGCCAATGGTGCCGGAGATCAGCATGGCGGCGACCATTTCCCATGACCCGCGACGGATGGATGTATCCATGATTGAGACTCCTCAAGTGAGGCTCAATTATGGCAATCTGCTTGGCAGTGGCTCCAGCGACTAAAAAAGGCAAAAGCCCAAAATCACCTTTTCTTATTAGGCGAACCTCATGATTGACACCATCGACCAGCAACTGATCGCCGCCTTGATGGATGACTCGCGGCTGTCGCTCAAGGCTCTGGCGGGCATCACCGGGTTATCCTCGCCCAGCGTGGGCGAGCGCTTGCGCCGCCTTGAGGAGCGCGGCGTGCTGACTCACTACACGGTCGACATCGACCCCCGGCATTTCGGCTACCTGCTGCAAGCCATCGTGCGTATCCGCCCGTTACCCGGCAAATTGCAGGAAGTGGAACGTCAGATCCAGGCGATCCCGGAGTTCACCGAATGCGACAAGGTCACCGGTGATGACTGCTTTATTGCGCGCTTGCATGTACGCACCATGGAACAGCTCGACACCCTGCTCGACCGGCTCAACACCTACGCCGAAACCAATACCGCCATCGTCAAGAAAACCCCGGTCAAACGGCGCTTGCCGCCCTTGGCTGACTGACGGCGTGCAGCCCCTTGGCGGCGGCCAGCAAGCCTTGAAACTGGCGATAACGTGCGTTTAACCGCGGCTGCTGCGTGAGGTCCGGCCAGTACCGCGCCTTGACCGGCATGCCGGTTTCCAACAGCCTGTCGCCCTGCCCGATCGCCAGGAACCCCAGCTTCGCCGCACCGATACAGGCGCTTAACTCGCTGCCGCGCAGCGTGAAAACTTCCCGCTGCAGAATATTGGCCAGCAGCTGTGCCCAGTATTCACTGCGCGCCCCGCCACCGACCAAGGCAAAGCGCTCGACGTGGGCACCGGCCGATTGCACCGCGTGCCACGCATCCAGCAAACCGAAACCCACGCCCTCCAGCACCGCATAACCGAGCATGGCCGCCGTGCAATCATGGCCCAGGCCCATGAAGCCGCCGCGTAGCAGCGGGTCATTGTGGGGGGTGCGCTCGCCGGCCAGATACGGCAAGAACAGCGGCATCTCCAAGGGCACGGGCTGCTCGATCGGCCATTGCGCCTGGATCTGATCCAGCAAGGCCTGTTCGTCCGGCATGCCGGTCAGCCGCGTGACCCAGCGCAGGCAACTCGCCCCGGCCAGCATGGCCCCCATGGTGTACCAGCGGCGCGGCAATGCATGGCAGAAACTGTGCACCGCACTGCCCGGGTTACCGGCAGCGTGATCAGTGATGGCGACGACCGCCGCGCTGGTGCCCAGGGTGATGAAACCATCGCCGGCGTTGATGGCACCCATGCCCACTGCAGCCACCGGGTTGTCGCCACCGCCGCCGGCGATCACCACGCCAGGCGCCAGCCCCAGGTCGCCGGCCGTCAACACGGCACTGGCGGCACCGCCTTCGACCAGCCGGGGCAGCTGTTGCGGCACCAGGCCCGTGGCACGCACCATCGGGGTAAACCACTCACGCTGCGCCACGTCCAGCCACAGCGTACCGGCGGCATCGGACATCTCGCTGATGCGCTCGCCACTCAAGCGCAACCGCAGGTAATCCTTGGGCGACAACACGCAATCAATCGCGGCGAAGACGTCAGGCTCATGCTGTTGCAGCCACAGCAGCTTGGGCGCGGTCAGCCCGGCCATGGGCAAGCTGCCGGTCACTTCGGCAAACTCGCTGCCCAGTTGTTCGGCCTCGGCCACCGCCCGCGAGTCATCCCACAGGATGGCCGGGTACAGCACGCGGTCGTCCTTGCCCAGCAACACCGCACCGTGCATTTGCCCCGACAGGCCGATACAGGCGACACGGGCGAAGGCTTCATGGGCACGCAATTGCTCCAGCGCCTGCACGCAAGCCAGCCACCAATCCTGCGGCGCCTGTTCGGACCAGCCGTTGTGGCGCCGCGACACGCTCAATCGCACTCCGGCGTGGGCCAGCACGACGCCGTCGATGTCCATCAGGATCGCCTTGAGTTCCGAGGTGCCGAGGTCTATGCCGAGGGAAACAGGACTGCTCATACGGGGGTTATTCCAATCCAATACAGCCACATGAATGGCGAAGTCGCAGGGTGGGTGCCAGGCGCACGCTCTGGGTCGGCGCGTCGGGCCTGGCCATGCGTTGCAACAGCAGATCCACCGCCCGTGCGCCCAGGGCCTGCACCGGCTGGGCAATCAAGGTCAGGCGCGGCACAAAAAAATCCGCCCAGTCAAAATCATCGAAACCCACCAGGGCCATCTGCCCCGGCACCGCTATGTGTGCGTCACGCAACGCGTGCATGGCGCCCAGGGTCATCAGGTTATTGCCGGCCATGATCGCCGTAGGTGGCGCCGCCAGGCCGAGCAACTGCGCGGTGGCCTGGCGCGCCGGCTGCGTATTCGAGCCGCCATTGACCAGCAACTGCGGATCAAACGGCAACCCCGCCGCCTGCAACGCGGCGCGATACCCCGCCACCCGCTCATCCGTGGTACTGAAGCCCTCGCGTCCGGCAATAAAGCCGATGCGGCGATGGCCATGGGCGATCAGGTGAGCAATAAGGGCCTGGGTCGGCTGGGCGTTGTCCACCCCGACCTGGTCAAACTGCTCGCTCATCATGCGGTCCACCAGCACTGCGGGGATCTGGTTGGCCCGCAGGTAGTCCAGCGCTTTGGAGCCATTCGAGGGGGCCAGCACCATCCCGTCAACCCGCCGATGATGCAGCGCCGTGACCACGCGCAACTCTTGCTCGGGGTCATCGTGGGTATCGACGAACAACATCATGTAACCGTGCTTGGCACACTCGGTTTCGATGGCGTGCACGGTTTCGCTGAAATAGTGGTTGGACAGCGCCGAGATCGCCACGCCAATCGTGCTGGTGCTGGAGCGGGCCAGCGAGCGCGCCAGGGTGTTGGGGATATACCCCAGTTCCTCAATGGCGCGCTGTACCGCCTGCACCGTCACCGGGCTGACCTTGCGCGTGCCGTTCAATACGTGGGAGACGGTGGAGGTCGACACCCCCGCCCGGCTTGCCACGTCATCCATGGTGACCACGGCGCTTGCCCCTTGCTCAGTGGATCAATGTTTGCTCGACCAGCCGCTGTACGTAGCGACGTTGTCACGGGTGATCAGTTTCGGCGTCAGCAGGGTCACCGCTTCGGCCGGGGCCTTGTCATTGAGAATGTCGTTGCCCACATTCACCGCCGTCTGGGCCATGGCCCATGGGTCCTGGCTGGCGGACGCCTGGATCTGCGTGTCGGTCTTCAGCGCGTTCTCGATATCCGGCGCGCCGTCCACCGAGGTGATGAGCATGCCGCTGCGTTTCAGTTGCTTGGCCGCCAGGTCGCTGCCGATGGCTTGCGGGTCGTTGATCGCGAACAGTCCATCGATTTTCGGGAAGCGCGTCAGGTAACCCTGCATGACGTTCAAGCCGCCTTCGCGCGAGCCTTTACCGTCCTGGTCGTCCGAGAGCACCTTGATCCCCGGCGCTGCGGCGAATGCCGCCTTGCAGCCTTTGACGCGATCGGTCACGGCGGTGACCTGCGGGCCGTTCTGGATGATCACGTTGCCCTTGCCCGAAAGTTTGTCGACCAGGAACTGGCAGGCCAGCTTGCCGGCTTCGACGTTGTCGGTCTGCACCGTGGCATTCACGCCCTTGGCGTCCACATCCACCGCCACCACTACAATCCCCGCATCCCGGGCTTTCTTGATCGCAGAGGCCATGGCCGACGGGTCGACGGCGTTGAGCAGGATCAAATCGACCTTGGACGAAATGAAGTTATCGATCTGGGAAAATTGCTTGCTCAGGTCATAGTCGGCCGACACCGAGGTGACTTTGACGTTGGGGTTGAGCTCCTTGGCCCGGGCCGTGGCACCGTCGGCCAGGGTCACGAAATACGGGTTGCCCAATGAGCCCATGCTGATGCCCAGGGCCTTGAGTTCACGAGCATCGACGGCCTGGGACACCAGGGTAGCCAAGGCAATGACGGGAAACAGTCGTTTGAAGTTCATGCCGGTCTCTCTTGTGATTGTTGTTTGAGTGAACTCAGGTCCGCGCACCGGACTGGCGATAGCGATCCAGCGCGACCGCACCGATGATCACGATCCCCTTGATGATGTACTGCCAGATGTCCGACACCCCCAGCAGCACCAGGCCGTTGGTGAGCACCGCGATAATCAGCGCGCCGATCAGGGTGCCGCCGATGGTGCCGACACCGCCGGTGAAACTGGTGCCGCCGAGGATCACTGCGGCGATTGCATCCAGTTCATAGGACTGGCCCAGTTGCAGGCCGTTGGCGGCGAACAGGCGTGAAGCGCTCATCACCGCACCCAGCCCGGCCAATGCGCCGGACATGGCATAGACAAAGAGCAGCACCTTCCACACCTTGATCCCCGACAGCCGCGCCGCCTCGGGGTTGCCGCCCACCGAATAGATCTGCACGCCCATCACCGTGCGGCGCAGGATGAACCACGACAACGCCACCACTGCCACGGCGATCACCACCAGCCACGGCACGCCGAGGATCGAGTCATTGCCGATAAATGCGAAGGGCAGGTCCGGGTTGAACACGGTCTTGTCGTCCGCCAGCAAACGCGCCAGGCCACGCATGGCGGTGAGCGCGCCCAGGGTGACGATAAACGGCGGCAGGCGCATGAAGGCGATCAACCCACCATTGACCAGGCCCAGCAACAACCCGAAGCCGATGCCGGCGGCGATCCCGAACATGCCGAACTGCGGCGACATCGATGCCTGCAAGGCGACCACGGCGGACGCCGCGAGAATCGCACCGACCGACAGGTCGATCCCCGCCGTGAGAATCACAAAGGTCATGCCCGCCGCCAGCACCACGTTGACCGAAGCCTGTTGGGTGATGATCGACAGGTTCTGCACGGTGAGGAAGTTTTCACTGGCCAGGGCAAAGCCCACCAGCAGCAGGACCAGCACCGGCAGCATGCCCACGGTGCGCATCAGCTCACGCACGCGTTCGGTTTTATGGGGTGTTGTCATCGTCAATTCAGCCATGGGCAGCCACCTGATCGCCACCAGTGGCGAGGTCAATAATACGTTCCTGGGAAATGGCATGGCCGGAAGCCCCGCCGACTTCGGCGACCAACTCGCCTTCGCGCATGATCAGCACACGGTCGCAGGTGCCGATGATTTCCGGCAGCTCGCTGGAAATCACCACGATGCCCACGCCCGCCTGCGCCAGTTGATTGATGATGCGGTAGATCTCCGACTTGGAGCCGATGTCCACGCCCCGCGTCGGTTCATCGAGGATCAGCACGTGCGGCTTGACCTCCAGCAACCGCGCCAGGAGCACCTTTTGCTGGTTGCCGCCGGACAACGCGCCGACATTGACCTTGCCCGACGCCACACGAATCGACAGCGACTTGATCGCAGCGGCAGCGCGTTGTGCCGCATGGCCACGATCCAGCACGCCACCGGCATGGGCATCCGGGACACAGGCGCAGACATTGATGTTGTCGGCCACGCTCATGTCCAGGAACAGCCCTTGGGCCTTGCGGTCTTCGGTGAGGTACACCACGCCGGCACGGATCGCGTCGGCCGGGGTGCGCAGTTGGGTGACGGTCTTGCCGACCACTTCCAGGCTGCCGCTGGTGCGCGGGTCGGCGCCGAAAATCAGGCGCGCCAGCTCGGTACGCCCGGCCCCGACCAAGCCGGCAATGCCCAGCACTTCGCCAGCATGCAAATCAAAGCTGCAGCGGCGCACCCGCTTGCCATCCGCCATATCGCGCACGCGCATCACCACGTTGCCCGGGTTATACGCCGCGTGTTCCTTCTTGTAGAACCCCGAGAGGTCGCGGCCCACCATCATTTTTACCAGCACCTCGGCGGACAGCGCTTCACGGGTCAATTCGCCGATGTATTGGCCGTCGCGCAGTACCGAGACCCGGTCGGATAACTCATAGATCTCGGCCATGCGGTGACTGATATAGATGATCGCCAGGCCCTGGCTGCGCAGCTGTTTGATCAGGGCAAACAGGCGGTCGGTTTCGCGGGAAGACAACGGCGTGGTCGGTTCGTCCATCACCAGGATCCGCGCGTGCGCATGCAAGGCGCGGGCGATTTCCACCAGTTGACGCTCGGCAATCGACAGGCTGCTCACGAGGGTATTGGGCTTGAACTCGGCGCCCAACCGTTGCAACACCTCGACGCAGCCGGCCTGCATGCCTTTGCGGTCGATGGTCCAGCCGCGCCGGCGTTCGCGCCCCAGATAGATGTTCTCAGCCACGCTCAGGTTCGGGCACAGGCTCAGTTCCTGATAAATCACGGCGATGCCGAGGGTCTTGGCAGTGGCGGGGTCGAAGGAGGCAACGGGCTGGCCGTCAATGCGGATTTCACCGCCGGGATCGGCCTGGTAAGCGCCGGAAAGAATCTTCATCAGGGTCGACTTGCCGGCGCCGTTCTCACCCATCAGGGCATGAATTTCACCGGGATAGACCTTCAGGCCGACGTTCTTGAGCACCCGCAAACCATTGAAGGATTTGCTGATGCCCTGCATCTCAAGCAAGGGATCAAGGCTCATGGCTGAGCTCCTGGATTTATTATTTTTGTTGTCGAATGCTGCCGACTCTAGATCAGATACATTTCCTTACGCAAGCGCTTGCGTGTGCCGTTTATCGTTTGGTTAAACGTTTCAGTCAAAGCAAAAAAGCGGAATCTGCGGGTTACTAGCTATTTGATGCTGCATGACGACCCAGGCTGCAGTCACCGCGCTCATCGGCCAACTTGGCCACAAAGCCTGCGATACGCTGGCACGCCTGGGCCAGGCGTACTTCGCCAAGGGTGAACGACAAGCGCACAAAACCCTGGGCGGGCTCCCCAAAGGCCGCCGCATCGAGGACCGACACGCCGGCTTCGCGAAACAGTCGCCAGGCGAAGTCCAGGGAACTGAGGCCGGTCCCCCGTATGTCCACCAGCACAAACATACCGGCTTGGGGTGCCTGCACCTGGATGCCAGGGCAGAGACTCAGCGCGGCCACCACCAAATCACGTCGGCGTCGGTAGATCTCGCGCATGCCTTGGGTCACGTCATCATGGGCCAGCACCGCCGCCGTCGCGGCTTCCATCACAAACCCCGGCACACCGTAAAGCATGCTCAGCACCAGGGTTTGTGCGTGCACCACCATCTGCGGCGCGGCGATGATCCAGCCGATGCGCCAACCGGTCATGGCGTGGGACTTGGACAAACTGCCAATCACGATGCAGCGTTCGGCCATACCCGGCAACGCGGCCAGGCTGTGGTACTGGCCGTCGAACACCAGGCTTTCATACACCTCGTCGACCACCACCCACAGGTCATGGGCCACGGCCAGGTCGGCGATGGCTTGCAGCTCCCGAGGGTCAAGTACCACGCCGGTGGGGTTGTTCGGGTTGGAGAAGAAGATCGCTCGGGTACGCGGGGTGATCGCTGCGGCGAGCGCCTGCGCGTCCAGGCGAAAGCCGGACTCCGGCAAGCACGGCACACGTACCAGGGTCGCGCCGCTGGCGTTGAGCGTGGCTTCGTAGGTGACGTACATCGGGTCGAGCACCAGCACTTCATCCCCGGCCTGCAACAGGCACAGGGAGCTGATGAACAATGCATTTTGTGCGCCGGGCACAATGATGACGTTTTCGGCGCCTACGGCGCGCCCCAGGCTGTTGCTGTAGCGCGCCGCCACCGCGTCGCGCAGGGTCTGGCGGCCGGGGATCTCGGTGTAGTGGGTATCGCCCTCGCGCAGGGCGCCGACGGCGGCATCGGTAATGAAGGACGGCGTGGCGAAATCGGGGTCGCCGACGCTGAGGATAATGATGTCCTCGCCCTGGCTGGCGGCGTGAAACGCGGCGTGGTGTATGTCCCAGGCAGCGACGCCCTGCCCTGTAATTCGTTCAACGAAGGGGGAAAACCGCATGCCGGAGCCTCTCGTTCAAAAAGAAATAAGCGCGGGTCCGTCCAAGTGCGAACGGATGGATGCGCTCAACATAGTTCAAACTCCGTAGCCGTCCAATCAATCAAGGCGGCTCGACACCAAAGCCTTTGGCGCAAAGAGTGGAAACACAAGGCACAGGACCTGCCGGCAGAAGCGAGGAATCAAAACGGGGCGCATGGCGACACAAGGACAATGCCACGGGACTTAGTGAGCCCGGGCGTAATCCACACCCTGTAGGTGACCAACCTCATGAACACTGTTTCGCTCTCCCATGCCACGCAACATCGTCCTCCCCCCGCCCCGACAACCGCCAACCCGCCGCAGCTTTCCGGGCAAGCGCGTGAGTTTCCCGCCCCCTCGGCACCGGCTGAAGGTTCACGCCCCGAGGGTGATCGTGAGCTTGCAACAACGGAGTATCACAGCGCGTTGCTCCTGGCGGCCAACCGTGAACGAAACATCACTATTGGCCAGCTTCCTCCCTCCTCCACCTTCGGTCAGTGGTGGACACAGTTGCATAACGCCTTTCAGTCCCCCGACGTGCTGCAGTGGATCCGAGACCAAGGGATCGACACGGCATCGATCAAGCTCAACGCCACCTCGGGCCAGATCAGCTTTACGCTCACGCGGGCGCGTGATCCCGAACAAAAACTCCATACGGTCGGGCAAGACGACCCGCACTGGGCGGCTATCAGCGGCCCGGTTCTGAATGCCGCCAGGGTTATTGCCGCAGGCCATGCCGATACCTGGTTCAAGCCGCCGGTCAGTGTTCCAGATGAACCGGTTGCCTGGTGGTTGATCGGCCGGTTTTACAACGAGCGGCAGGACCTCACCGGGCCGGCGATGCGTGAGCGTGCGGCAGAAATCGATCGAAACCAGGGGTTCACCCCGCTCGATCCAGGCACGTCGAAACACTTGATCGAATCGCGCAGCGAGGAAGCACTCCAGAACCAGAAAGCGTTTACAGGCGATATCCACAACCGACATCAGGCTGCCGGCGAACTCAGACACCTGGCGGCATCCGTGGAAAATGGCGTCGAATACGTTGGGCAGATTACGCATGAACTGAAGGCCAGGACACTCAACCTGTCGTCTGACAGCAGCTACCGTCCCTCAAGCGGCGGCCAGTCCCCGACCGTCTCGCTTTTACAATACCTCACGGACCACGGGTTGCACTTGCCAACCCGTCACGAAGAGCTGGTCAACCTCGCAACCGCCCTCTCCACTCCCACACCCAAGGCGGCTGTGCAGGGGAACCTCAGCGGTGCGCTGAGGTGGCTTGACCAGGAGAGCCTGCAACAGCTCAAGGCGGATATTCAGGGCGGCACGTTCGGCAACATTAAGCTGAGCCCGTTCAAAACTGTCTTGGACTACCTGCTGGACAATCGGTCGATCTCTCCCGCCGAGCTCGACAACCCGCGCCTGATGATTGAAGCCTTGATCAGCTCCCCCAGGGGCCAGGCCCTGGGTGACGCCATTCAAGCAGTCTTTGCCGCGCGCGGCGTCAAAGGCCCCGGCACCGATTGGCTGCTGGCGGCGCTGCATCTGGAGATTGATAGCGACGCAGCACAGGGCTTGAAGATTGGCGGCTATCACTTGGTTTCGCCTGAGAATGTGGGCAAGACGGCTGCCACGGTTTTCAAGGAACTGGTCGAGCATCTGGTTGCACGCGGGCAGGCTTCGTCGCCTGAAAAGGCGCTGATCCAGGCGCACCTGGTGTTGGCCAGGCTGGCACCGGAGTTCCGGGTCAAGGGTATCCCGGACACGATCGTCCCAGGCACTCACAGCTGGGTCAGCTTCGCCACCCTGGTCGCCCGTATTGAAGCGAAATCGCCGGGTGCCACGGCAACGATGAACTATGCGCAAATCATGCTGGAAGGTAGCACCGCACCGGTCACCGATGAGGACAGCGCAAGTGAATATGCCGCCCAGGCCAAAGCACTCAAGGAGTGGGCTGTCGCCAACGGTCAGGCATATCCCTCGACCGAAGCGGCCATGGTTGAAGTGCGCAAGGCGTTCACCGCCCAGATCAACGAGTTGAAGGAGGCGGCGCAAACAGACATAAGGGAACTCCCGACCACTCGGGCCATTGCACTGGAACAGCTGAAAAAGGCCCTGCCGCACATCGACCCGAAATGGTTCGACGAAAAATGCATCACCGTACAGCCCTCACATAAACGCTTTCCAGAACGCTACTCGATACTGGACAGTTACATCGACGGACGCCCTCTGTTCTGGACACCCAACCGTGCCAACTTCTGGAAGGAAGAGGCACGTAACTTCACCAACCTGTTCAGGTCCGAGGAAAACCAGGAGCAGCCTGATCAAACGCCCGCCGCCTGGGTCTCTTCATCCAGCGCGTTCAACTTCGATGAGGTTCGCGAAAAGCTGAAAAGCCTGCCACGCCCAAAAGACCTGTTCGCGCAACAATTCACCGACTTTTCCGATGCGCTGAAAAAAACCACGGCGGCGCAGTACAAATTGCTGCTGGCCAGACAACCGCTGGAAGACCGTCAGCATCTGCAGTTCGGCCAATTGACGGTCCGCAAGGAAGTCAGCTACCACCGGGCGGACCACCCCGTACGAGTGGCCGATGGCGTGCTGTTGGTAGAAACCGAATACAACGGCAAGGTCATCCACTATGCGATTGATCGAAACAAGGGCACCATCACTCGCCGGCCTGGGCAGACCTATGATGAATACCCGCCGACCAACGGCACCATCCCCCAACCCGGCAAGCGGTACGACGTGATCAAACCTGCGGGTAACTACCCGGCAGACGTTACGGATGAGAAAAAAGATGCCCGAGGCGCGCCTGACAGTTTCAGCAGTGCCCGGACCCGGTACATCGTCGATGCGGTACTCGACGACATGCGCCTGCCCGAGGTCGAGCGTTATGCCAAAGGTGCCACGACCTTCGACACTCAGGTACCGCTGCACGAGAGGATTGAACAAATTGTCGTCGGCCTGATTCCATTCAAATCAGGCATCGAGAACATCATCAACGGCAGGATCAAGGAAGGCATTGTTGAAGTTGTTGTCGACCTGTTCGGTTTTGCAATCGGCATTGGTGGCGCACTCAAAGGTGCGAAAGGCGTTGTCGCAGGCGCGTCAGCCCTTTCAAGGGTGGGCCATGCAGGCAAAATCATTGGCCGGGCAGCGGTGGGCGCGCTGAACCCCTTGAGCGGTGTCGATGACCTGGCGCTGGGTGTCCTGCAGGCAGGCAAGAAGGCAGTCATAACGGCAGCCGGCGCCACCTACCGCGGGATTCAACATCTACGTGGCCAGCGTAGTGTCAACCTGCTTGAGCTGGCCAAAAAGCCGGACATCGCCGAAGGCACCTACAGGGCACTCAATCACACGGTGGAAAGCCAAGCCCTGGCCAAATTCGATGAGGCATCAGGTCGCTGGTACGCCTTTGACCCGCATACCCAGCAAGCCTTCGGCAAACCGCTGGATAACTTCCGGGTGGCTCCTGCTGGCGCCAATACCGCCGACAGCTTGCACGCGATCGGCAGCGCTGATGCCGTCAAGGCCGCCAGTCAGCAATACGGCCTGGCGGCAAGCGGACGGTTAAAGGCTGGACAACAGACGGTGGAAGACATCGCGGTCATGGTTCAAGGTAACTGGCACCGATACGATGCGTTCAAGAAACAACCCTTCGGGCCACCTTTGAAAGACTTCACCCCTCACCGAATCGCGGCTGGCGGCGAGGTCCGGCCCCTGGACCCGGACCTCCTGGGTTATGAAGCCAAGTACATCGCGGCTGACGAGCTCTCGGCCAAGGGCTTGCAAGGCAATGTCTATGTGGGCCGTGGCCGGAATGAATACGTGAAGATCGACGGGGTGCTTTACAAGTCCAAGCTTAAAGATGGACAACGCGTCATCCAGCATCCCCAGGGCACGGGGCCGGACATTGCGGTCAGGGATCTGGGGGCCTCAGGATGGGAACCTGCCGCCAGAACTGCGCGTTTGCTGGGCGGCAAGAGTGACGCACCCTTGCGTTGGAAATTGGGCGACAGCACCTATGTCGTGCCCATGGACGACATTAAAGTCGTGGAAAACTCAACCACTCCGTTCACGCTCAACTACAAGGGCGTCGAACATAACGTCATCTTCGACAGTTCGGCGGGAGCCTGGAAAGAAAGCAATCTGTCCACCGGTATCGATCCGCTCAACCCTGCCTATTTCTGGCGAAGCGCCAAGGGCAAGTGGCAACGCGGGTCGTTCAACGAATTCATAAAAGCCAGAAAGGCAGATGCGCATACCTACTCGTTCGTTGATGTCATGCCGCCTTCGGCCGTGAAAATCCCCAACGATGTGAAGCCGATCCCCAGAAACCTTCACTATTTCTGGGCGGGTCAAGAGCTCCCGTCCAAGCTGATGGATACCCTGCTCAACAACGCCGCCCAGGCTCCCGGTTACAAGTCCATCCTGCATGTGGATGCTGACACTCCAGCCATTTTTAACCAGATAAAGCGCAGCCTGGAAAGCAAGGCTCCCGGCCTGGAAGTCAGGAACCTTCGCGAGGATGACGTCTTCAAACAGCTGAAAGGCGATGGGATGTATGACTACTTTCGACAGGGACAAGGGAAAAACCTGGCCGCCGCTTCAGACGTTGCCCGGTACCCTATCCTCAACAAGTATGGTGGGTTCTATCTGGATACCGATGATGTGATCCAGGCAAAGGTCGGGGCTGACGGGTTAAATGCCGGTGCGAGTGATGTGCTGCTCAACAAACCGGTTGCCCATAGCCTCACCGGCTATAAGCCGTTCTACAACACCAGCAATTTCGGCACACAAGCAGGCAACCCGGTCATCACCGCAGTCATTGATGAAATGAAAACCAGCTTTGCGGCCAACAAACCCTACTTTGCGGCGAACCGGCCTACGGTGGGCCGTGGGCCTGACGGCCGCGTGCAATACACCCCTGAATTCAATCTCTATGAGGGCAAGATTTTTGAGACTGTGGGGCCAACGCTGTTCAACAAGGTGCTCAAGTCGCAACGGCCAGACATGTACGACTTGGGCTTTGACGGCATTACCAAGGAGTCGCGGCTGGTCAATGGAAAGCTCGAATCACACGGCCCGATAGTCAACATTGAAAACGATGTTCGTCAGTACTACACGCGTCGCGGCATCGTTCCCCCGCAAACGCTGGACAAACAGCTGGACAACCTCAAGCAGCATTACTATCCGCTTCACTACAAGTTCCAGGTCAGGATTGGCGCTGAACACTCCTGGATCAACGCCTGACCTGAAGAGGCTCAATCCTGGGGCTCTGCATTGCCGGCCTGCGGCGCTTCATCCAACGGTTTGAGCGGTACTTGTGCATCATCCATCAACGACCCCGGGTCTTCATTGCCGGGGTCGTTGAGTTCTTCATCAGGCTCTTTTGACATGACCGTTCCCTCTAACCGCCTTGGGTATCGATATCGGCATCGGTTTCAGGCTTGGGCTCGCGCTCGGGCTTGAAGTCTGGACTGTAGTCGTTTTCCTTGGCCTTGGGGTCTTTGGCCGGCGTCGGGTCCTTGGGGGCATCCGCACCGGTGGCAGGTTGTGGGTGTGGGTTCATGGGGCACCTCTTGGAAAATATCGGCCGGGTAGAGTTAAGGTCACGCTTCCGGCGCTGAAGTTCAATGGATTCAAGACACCGGGTTATCCACCTGGATGTAGAACGCATAGGCGCCCAGCACTACCCAGAACACCATGAACAACCAGGGCGCACGCATCGAAAACAACAGCGACTTGCGATAGCCCTTGTGCGATGACTCCGTTTCGCAGAACAGCGGCGAGTCGTCATACGCCAGCCCCATCACCGGCTCGCTGCGCAGCAGTTCGCTCTGCTTGTAGTGCCAATGGTCGATGATTTCGTAGGCGGCGCGGATACCCGGCCAGGCGTTCAACGAACTGAGGATGCCCAGGGCTGCGAGGAATACCGGCACCACCAACGTGAAGAATTTGCCCCACTCGGGATTGAGATTGCCCATGCCCGAGACGAACGCAATCACCAGAAATGACTGCGCGGAGAGGTAAGCATCGGTGCGGTTGGCCAGGATGCTGGTTTCGTATTGGATCTCTCGGCGATAGAAATCCAGGCGGTCCTTGGGCGAGCCAAAGATCTTGGCGTTGTGTTCGCTGTGATCGGTCAGGGCCGCTTCGGGAGTATCCGGCGAGATGATTCTGGGCACGGCGGTGCTCCATTAAGGTGTCGAGTGTCGTTAGAAGAATCACGGCAAGGTGAAGTTCAAACATTGTCACGCACCCATTTGGCGCACCGCCTGCCCCTGTAGTGAGCGAGCTTGCTCGCGCTGGAGTGCGCAGCGCTCCCGTTTTTGTTGGGGCCGCTGCGCAGCCCAGCGCGAGCAAGCTCGCTCACTACAGGTGGTTTAGGCACAAGCTTTGCTTAACCCTTTCATCACCCACTACCGCGCTCACCTGCAGGAGCTTTCGTTACCCCCCGACCCAGAGCCGACCCCATAAGAAAGTAAGGACCCGGTCCGCTGGCACTGTGCGCCACGGCCTTATAAAAAATGCGTTTTTTGAAGCGGCAGTGCCATCAATCTGCACTCGGCACTGACAAGGTACTGGAATGGCTCGATCTTTCTTTGATGAAATGAATGACGCAAACGGCGTGTGCCGTGCGCACTATCAGGACTTCTCACGCTGGCTGGCCAACACGCCGCCGGAACTGCTGGCCCAGAGGCGTCGCGAAGCTGACCTGTTGTTCCATCGCGCCGGGATCACCTTCACCCTCTATGGCGACGAGCAAGGTACCGAACGCCTGATCCCCTTTGACATCATCCCGCGCAGCATCCCCGCCAGTGAATGGAGCGTGATCGAACGCGGCTGCATTCAGCGGGTCAACGCCCTCAACCTGTTTCTTGCCGATATCTACCACGACCAGCGCATCATCAAGGCCGGCATCATCCCGGCGGACCAGGTGCTGGGCAACGAGGGGTATCAGAAGTCGATGGTCGGCCTGGACCTGCACCGCGGCCTCTACTCGCACATTTCGGGTGTGGACCTGGTCCGCGACGGCGATGGCACCTACTACGTGCTCGAAGACAACCTGCGCACGCCCAGCGGCGTGAGCTACATGCTCGAAGACCGCAAGATGATGATGCGCCTGTTCCCGGAAGTCTTCGCCAAGCAGCGCATTGCACCGGTGGACCACTACCCCAACCTGCTGCTCAAGACCCTGAAAAGCTCCAGCCGCCTGGACAACCCCAATGTGGTGGTACTGACGCCCGGGCGCTTCAACAGCGCATTCTTCGAACACGCGTTCCTTGCCCGGGAAATGGGCGTGGAACTGGTCGAAGGCGCCGATCTGTTCGTGCACGACCTCAAGGTGTTCATGCGCACCACCGACGGCCCCAAGGCCGTGGATGTGATTTACCGGCGTATCGACGATGCGTTCCTCGACCCACAGGCATTCAATCCGGAGTCCATGCTGGGCGTACCTGGCCTGGTCGCTGCGTACTGCGCGGGCAACGTGGTGCTGGCCAATGCGATTGGCACCGGGGTGGCCGATGACAAGTCGATCTACCCCTATGTGCCGGACATGATCCGCTTCTACCTGAGCGAAGAACCGATCCTGCAAAACGTGCCGACCTTCCAGTGCCGCAAGCCGGATGAACTGTCCCATGTGCTGGCTAACCTGGGCGAGTTGGTGGTCAAGGAAACCCAGGGCTCCGGCGGCTACGGCATGCTGGTGGGCCCGGCCTCGACGGCCGCCGAGATCGAAGATTTCCGCCAACGCATCAAGGCCCGCCCCCACGCCTACATCGCCCAGCCCACCTTGAGCCTGTCGACCTGCCCCACCTTTGTCGAAAACGGTATCGCGCCTCGGCATATCGACCTGCGACCGTTTGTGTTGTCAGGCAAGGAAACCCGCCTGGTGCCCGGCGGCCTGACCCGCGTGGCGTTGAAGGAAGGTTCGCTGATCGTCAACTCGTCGCAAGGCGGCGGAACCAAAGACACCTGGGTGGTGGAGGACTGAGTATGTTGAGTAGAACCGCCGCAGATCTGTACTGGATGTCCCGCTACCTGGAACGTGCCGAGAACCTGGCGCGCATGCTGGAAGTCAGTTACTCGCTGTCGTTGATGCCCCAGGCCGGGCGCAGCGATGGCCTGGACGAACTGGCGATGTCGTTGCTCAGCAGCGGCACCCTGGACAGCTACCTCGAACGCCATAAGCACCTGGACGCCGAGCGCATGTTGCATTTCTTTGCCCTCGACGCGGAAAACCCCGCCAGTATCTACAACTGCCTGCGCGCCGCCCGAGGCAATGCCCATGCGGTACGCGGGCGCATCACCGCCGACATGTGGGAAAACCTCAACGCCACCTGGCTGGAAATGCGCAGCATCGCCGCCGGTGGCCTGGCACGCCACGGCATCAGCCACTTCTGCGACTGGGTCAAGCAGCGCTCGCACCTGTTCCGAGGCGCGACCTCGGGCACCATCATGCGCAATGATGCCTATCGGTTTATCCGCCTGGGCACCTTTGTCGAGCGCGCAGACAACACCTTGCGCCTGCTGGATGCGCGCTACGAGATGTTTGGCGAAGAGTCGGAAGAAGTCAGCGACCTGTCGGCACGCGGTTATTACCAGTGGAGCGCGCTGCTGCGCGCGTTGTCGTCGTTCGAGGCGTACACCGAGTTGTACCCGAATGCGCTGAACGCACGCTCGGTGTCGCAGTTGCTGCTATTGCGCAGCGATGTACCGCGTTCGTTGCATGCGTGCATCGAGGAACTGAGCCATATCCTGGCGGACCTACCCGGCAGTTACGGGCGCTCGGCGCAGCGCCTGGCGGCGGAGTTCGAGGCGCGACTGCGCTATACCGGCATCGATGAAATCCTTGAAGACGGCTTGCATAGCCGGCTGACCGAGTTCATCGACACCGTGCGCGAGTTGGCGCGGGCGATTCATAGCTCTTACCTGGAAGTCGTCTGAGGCGCGGCCACGCGTGTGGTCCGCAGGTGGTTGGGTTGGGCATCACTCAATCAACCACCAACGCGGCAACAATTGGCGCACCCGCGCCTCGCCAAAGCGGTCATCGATCAACATCACCACACCTCGGTCCTGTTGGCTGCGGATCACCCTCCCCGCCGCCTGCACCACTTTCTGCAGGCCGGGGTACAAATAGGTGTAGTCGTAGCCCGAGCCGAAGATAGCGCCCATGCGCGCTTTCATCTGTTCGTTGATCGGGTTCAGTTGCGGCAGCCCCAAGGTCGCGACAAATGCCCCGATCAAGCGCGCGCCGGGTAAATCAATGCCTTCGCCAAACGCACCGCCCAGCACGGCAAAGCCGACCCCCTGGCTGTGCTGGGTGAATTGGTCGAGAAACGCCTGCCGCTGCGCCTCGGCCATGCCGCGTGACTGCAACCACAACGCAACCTGCGGGTGCCGCTCGGCCATCAACTGCGCCACCTGTTGCAGGTAATCGAAGCTTGAGAAAAACGCCAGGTAGTTGCCCGGTTGCGCGGCGAACTGCTGGGCAATCAACTCGACGATCGGCTCCAGCGAAGCCTGGCGGTGCACGAACCGTGTGGAGATCTGATCAACAATACGTACGCGCAGTTGCTCGGCCTTGAACGGTGACTCCACGTCGATCCAGGCGGTGTCCGCCGGCAAGCCAAGCAGGTCGGCGTAATAGTGACGCGGGCTCAGGGTCGCGGAAAACAGCACGCTGCTGCGGGCCGCCGTCAGCCTGGGCCGGATGAATTCGGCGGGCACCAGGTTGCGCAGGCACAGGGTTGAAGCGCTGCGTTTGCCGCCGAACGGGCGCTTGCTGATATCGAAGAGAAAATGTTCGTCGAACAACTCGGCCACCTTGGCAAATTGCAGCGCTTCGAAGTAGAACGCTTGCAGGTCGCCGGACAGCGCCTCGGGGTGGTCGTTGAAGTACTCGCCCATGGCGCTGGTGGTCAGGCTCAGGGCCTGGAGCAGTTTGTCGGGTTTGCTCGCATACGCCTGGTACGGCGCGAGCTGGTCCTTGTGCAGCGCATTCCACTCACGGTTGAGGCGCTGCAAAGGCTTTTTCAAGGGGTCGGGGGCGACGTCGCGCAAGGTCTTGAGTGCATAGGAGTCGAGGCTGGCGCTGTACATCGCACGCGCGCGCTCCACCAGGTTATGGGCTTCGTCCACCAGCACGGCGGCGCGCCATTGGTTGAGCTGGGCCAGGCCGAACAGCATGGCGCCAAAGTCGAAATAATAGTTGTAGTCTGCGACCACCACGTCGCTCCAGCGCGCCATTTCCTGGCTCAGGTAATACGGGCAGACCTCGTGGGCCAGCGCCACCTCGCGCAGGTTGCGCTGGTCCAGCAGGCGTACCTGGGACGCTGCCTTGCGTGCGGCCGGCAGGCGGTCGTAAAAGCCTTTGGCCAATGGGCAGGCGTCACCATGACAGGCTTTGTCCGGGTGTTCGCAAGCCTTGTCCCGCGCGACCAGCTCGAGCACGCGCAGCGGCAGATCGGGGCTGCTGTCGTAGAGCACCTGCGCCGCGTCCAGGGCGAGTTTGCGCCCAGGGGTCTTGGCCGTGAGGAAGAACAGCTTGTCCAATTGCTGGGGCGCCAGTGCCTTGAGCATCGGGAAAATCGTGCCGACGGTCTTGCCGATGCCGGTCGGCGCCTGGGCCATCAGGCAACGCCCGGTACTCACGGCCTTGTATACCGCCTCGGCCAACGGGCGCTGGCCGGGGCGAAAGGCCGCATGCGGGAACGCCAGGCGTTGCGCGGCGCTGTTACGCGCGTCGCGATGCTGCATCTCGCGCTCGGCCCAACCAAGGAACAGCGCACATTGCTGGTTGAAGAACTGCTCCAGCTCCACTGCGGTGAAACGCTGGTTGAGCAGGGTTTCGCCTTCGCCGACGATGTCGAAGTACACCAGCGCCAGGTCGATCTCGCCGAGGCCGAGCTTGCGGCACATCAGCCAGCCGTAGACCTTGACCTGGGCCCAATGCAATTGCCGATGGTTGGCGGGCTGGGCGCCGAGGTCGCCGCGATAGGTTTTGACTTCCTCCAGGCGATTGGCATCCGGGTCATAGCCGTCCGCCCTGCCCCGCACCTTCAGTTGTGCATATTCGCCTTCGAGGGCGACTTCGTTTTGATAATGCGCGCTGCGCCGCGAAGCCACCGTGCGATGCCCGACGATGCCTTCCTGGGCGCTGGGTGACGGTGTGAAGCGCAGGTCCAGGTCACCGACCTTGGCCGTGAACTCACACAACGCGCGTACCGCGACGCTGTAGCTCAAGCCGGTTGCGCCCAACGCACGTAGCAGACGGTGACCGGCATCTGGTACTCGCCGCAGAACTCCAGCCAACGCAGCTGGTTGTCTTGCAGGCGGTCGCCCGGCCCCTTGACCTCGATCATGCGGTAGGTTTTGCGGGCAGGCCAGAACTGGATCAGGTCCGGCATGCCGCTACGGTTGGCGCGGATGTCCAGCAGCAAGCGTTCAAACCAATAGCGCAAGTGCTCGGCGGGCAAACAGTCCAGGGCTTGCTCCAGCAGCGCTTCGCTGAGCAGGTTCCAGAACACGAAAGGCGATTGGATACCCCATTTGTCTGCGTAGCGCTGGCGGATGCTGGTTTTGTAGCGCTCATCTTGCAACTGCTCGAAACAGGCCGCGAACAGCGGTGCCCGACGCTGATGAAAATCTTCGCTGTGCAAATCCGCCGGCCCTCGCTGGAACGGGTGGAAAAACGCCCCCGGCAACGGCGCAAAGATCGCGTCCCAGCAAAGCAGGCCGAACAGCGAATTGATCAGCCCGTTCTCGACATAATGCACCGGCGCATCCGGCTCGCTGAGATGGGCCTGCACGCAATACTCCACCGACATCAGCGGTTCGGGCAGCGCCAAGTCCAGGTCCAGGCGGGTGATGGCCCGGGGCTTGATCCTGGGCAGCGCCGGCTCCCCCAGCTTGCGGCGCAGACGCGGCAGCACGCGCAACAGATGTTGCTGTTCGGCGGCGCTTTCCGGCGCCTGTTGCGCCGCACACGCCAGGGCCATGGCCTGGGCATAGTCCTCTTGGCGCTCCAGTACCCGGATCAGGCGCGAACGCGCGCCGGGGTGCGCGCACTCGCGATAGATCCGTTGCGCCAGGTCCAGCTCGGCGCTGCGTTCGCAATACTGGCCGATCTGGAACAACAACTTGGCGCGACGCTTTTCCAGCCAGGGGTTGTCGGTGGCAAACGTGGCGATTTGCGCGAGTACCACGTCCAGCGCCTGCCCCGCTTCAAACGCTTGCTGGCACTGATGCAGGAACAGAAAACCGTGCACGTCATCACGGTGACGCAAGCCACGGGACTGCGCACAGAACTCGACCTTTTCGTAGGTGTAGATGCCCAGGTCCGCCAGCACGAACTCCGACCAATCCTGATGCAGGTTGCCGAAGAACATCAGCCGCAGGCGGTCGCACAGGTCCATCACCGTGAGGCTATAGAGGGTGTCTTCAAGGTCCGGGCACCATTGGGCAAAATGCCGGGGCTCGGTAAACCGCGCCGCCAACCCTTCCAGCCAGTCGGTTTTCCTGGCCTTGGGTTGCTCGATCCATGGCTTGAAGGCCGCGAGGATTTCGCCTTTCTGCAGGACGGCGAACAGCGCTTCAAAGCCAAGCGGGCACTGATCATCGACCCAACCCTGCTGCACCAGTGCCTGCGCTGCCGTGCGGGTGCAGCCAATTTCCAGGTAGTTGAGTTTGCTCGCCCGAAAATGCACGCCCTTGCGCATCACCATGCGCACCAGCAGCGCCTGGGACGCCTGCGGCAAGCTGTCGAACTGCTGAATAAAATGCACTTCGTGCGCATCGAGCAAATCGGCATAGCGCTGCCCCAGCCACAGCAGTACTTGACGGAAGTTATGCAGGTAATACAGGGGATCGTCGAGGGGGTTGGCCATGTCACGCGCTGATCGAATACTGGTTATGCATACAGAGTGCCGCCACCCAGCGGCTGTTGCAATCGGTAATAGATAAATGGCGCACGCAACTTTTTGTATAAAAGTGATCAGATAGCTCAGTTGATGGCGTAACATTTAGGGCCCGCAGCCCCTGGCTACGGGATTTTTCAGGGTTAAGGGTAAGGGTTATGAACATGAAGAATTTGGGTCTGCCACTGGTTGCACTGTCTTTTGTGCTGTTGGCCGGGTGTGCGACGCAAACCGTGGTCACATTGCAAAATGGCACACAGTATTTGACCAAGGACGTCCCCAACGCCAAGACAGCCGACGGCTTCTACGAGTTCACCGACATCGCCGGCAAGCACATACGCGTAAAAGCCGCGGATGTGGCGACCGTCATCAAAGAAAAATGACAGTAAAAAGCCCCGCCAATGCGGGGCTTTTTGTTAAGGGGCATGCCACGGTCAATACCGGTAGTACGGGTGGTAATACGGGTGATAGTAGGGATGGTAATAGTACGAGTGGTAGTACGGGCGATAACAGCACGGCGCCGGATACGCCGGGTACACCGCACACCCGCCCAACCCCAGCAGGACCAGGGCACACAGCAACAATCGTAAACGGGACATGTTCGATTCCTCCCACGTGATCACGCGAAACAGCTCGCTTGACCGTTAAACGCGCGCACGCCGGCCGATCCGTCGCGATGGGAAGTTAAAGATTTATTTAGCGAAGGATTTTCCACGCCGCTGCGTTTAACCGATAAGCCACCTTCATTCGAGGGCGGCAGCACGGAGAACCAAGGCCATGGCACGCATGTCCCGAGCGGTACGCGCGCTTTTACTCATTCCCTTGACCCTGGCGGCCCTGGCGAGTACGCCCGCCTTTGCCGACACCATCATCATCCGCCAGGCACCCCGGGTGATCGTGGTACAGCCCCCACCCCCACCGATCTATTACGCGCATTGGGGTTACGGGCCACGCCCCTATTACTCTCCACGCCCCTACTACGGTTATGGCTACTCCCACCGGCCGCATTGGGATCACGGCTGGCGGGAGCGCCATTGGCGTTGATCAGCCGATGCTGACGCCGTCAGCCCAAAGCCCACCCTGCCCCACGCCGACCAGGGTCACCGAGTCGGTGCCAAAGGTGAGCACCGTGTCCGCACCGACCACCTTGGCGTGATCACGCAGGTCGGTGCTGCCCTCCACATCCTTGAACACCAGCTTGTCGGTGACCTGGTAGCCAATCACCCGATCGTTGCCAAAGTGGCCGCTGAACAGGAAGGTGTTATGCCCGCTGTTGTCACGGATCGTGTCATTGCCCTTGCCGCCTTCGATAAAGTCCGCGCCCTTGCCACCCTGGATCAGGTCGTTGCCGTCGCTGCCGATGATGAAGGTATTGCCCTTGTGGGCCTCGGCATTGCGGTTCAGGTCCTGCACCCAGGTGTTGGCCCGCGCCGGGTCGGACAGATTGGCGACGATCACCGTCGAGTCGCGGGTCATCTGGTCGTAGAAGCCGGATTCGAGGATACGCGTCATGCCATCGCCATAGCCGAACGGCAAGTGGGATAGCCAGGTCGGCAGGTTGACGATGGAGAACGGCAGCACATTCCACAAGGTGGAGGCGTAGTGATCGTTGAAGTTGACGATGTTGTCGGTGGTCGACTCATGCGGCTTGTCGTGCACACCCAGGGACGACAGGTTGAAGGATGAGCCATCCAGTGCGCGGAAGACCGGGTCGTTCTCATAGCCGACATTGAGCACCTTGTCGCCGGCGCTTTGGGTGGGCGACGCATAGGCCACGTAGTTGGCGTCCTGGTAAAAGCCCGCCCACTTGCTGTTGCTCAGGTCCGCCATGCTGTTGACCGCCAGCCCGCCCAGGCTGTGGCCGCTGACCAGCACGTCCTTGCCGCTCAGGCCATGGGCGCCGGCATAATCGGCCACGTTCTTGAGCAGGTTGCCGAACGCTTCGCCCGCATAGTTCTTGGCATAATCCTTAGGCCCCAGGGCGGCCAGCAGATCGCTGATCAGATCGCCGATGGAGTCACTGATCAGGTGCTCCCGTGGCCCCGAGGTGCCGCGAAAGCTGATACCGATTTCCTGCAATTTGCCGGCGTCATCGTATTTGCCCAGCACCTCGACCTGGGCGCTGGTATAGCCGGCCTTTTCCCCGAAGAACGTACCCCGCTGGTCGACCTTGCCCTCGTAGCCCAGGGTCGCGGCGCTGATGGGCGTCCAGCCGGCTTTTTGCACGGCTTCAAGGGCGGCTTTTTCCGAGTCAGGGTTCCAGGGGATGCCCGGAATCACGCCTTGTGAATCCGTACTGCCCAGCAACGCCGTGACCAGTGTGGCCGGCAGGCCGAGGCCAAAGCCGTTGTGCTGGTAGCCCACGGCAAAGCCGTTATCCAGGTTGTGATAGGAATACAGCGTGATCGCCATGGCGTCGGCAAACAACGCTTTGGAGCCCTCGGTGCCGAGGTTTTTATAGTCAAAGATACCCATGGTAGTGCCTCTCTGTTGTTGGATTTGTCGAGAAAGCGTTTGTCCTATGTCGAACGTATGTAGTGAGCGGGCTTGCCCCGCGCTGGGGGGCGAGCCCTAATGCCAGTCAGTTAAGGCGTAACGCGGTCACTGTGGGAGGGGGCTTGCTCCCGATAGGCCGCGCAGCGGCCTCAAAAATGGGCCTGCTACGCAGTCCATCGGGAGCAAGCCCCCTCCCACAGGTTATCCATCGTCCACTCTGTCGATTAACTGACAGGCATTAGGGCGAGCCCGCTCACTACACGGTCAGAAGGCCCAGTCGAGGCTCAAGCCGACGCCGTGGACGTTCTCCTTGCTGGCCAGCAGGCCGTTGTAGTCAAAGTTCACCCGTGCATCCTTGGTCAACGCCAGGCTGACCCGCGCGCCCACCAGCGCCGCATCGCGCACCAGCGGCGCGCTCTGCACCGCAAACGACGGGCCGCCCGAGGCAAAGGCCAGGGACTGCTCGGACCCCACGCGGCTCAGGTTGTGCTGCCAGCCCAGGGTGCCGGACACTTCCAGCGCCTGGTGATCGTTGAGGTTGATTGTCTTCAACGCACGTGCGCCCAAGGTGCTCAGCACGACGTCGCGGCTGTCGTCGCGGCCTTTGAGTGCGGCGGCATCGCCCTTCTCGGTAAAGCCATCGGTGTCCAGGTGCACGTAGGCCAGGTTGGCGAACGGCTCCAGGGCCAACGGTTGCAGGTTGACGCGGTAAGCCGCTTCACCGAACACCTGGGTGCTGCGGGCGTCGACCTTGGCTTTCTGCTTGCCGGAAACGTCGCCGTATTGCAGGTCACGCTTCACATCGGCGCGATGCCAGCTGTACGCCGCGCCGCCGCTCAGGCGCAAGGCGCCGATTTCATGCCCGGCATAAGCGCCCAAGTGGTAGCTGTCGACCGAGGCGCGACTGTGGGTGTCGTTGCCCATGTTCAGCGAGGTATCGCTGTAGCCGGCCACCAGACCGATGCGGGTCGCCTCGTCCAGTGCACCATCCACCCCGGCTAGCATGCCGCCGATGGACGTGGTGTAGCCCGCCGTGTCGCTGCGGCTGTCGGTCTTGCCCCACGCTCCCAACGCCTTGACCCACACGTTGCCACGGCTGTCGAGGGTATCGCTGCGCGAGCCCATCTCACCGTTGCGCAGGCGCTCGCCCACGGCTTCGCGCACATAGCGGCTGTCGTTGATCAGCGCGCTCTGCAGGGCCGGGTAGATCTCGCCGGTCAGTTGCTGGAAGGCACCTTGCGCCGAGGCGGCATTGGGTGCCAGCAACAGGCTTTCATACACCGCATTGCCCGCGCCCAATTGCTCGGCGGCGCCGGCCACCGCACGTTGGTTAGGCGTGGCGGCGACGCTGGCAAAGCTGTTGGTGCGTGCCACGTCCAACTGCACACCGGTGGCGCCGTAGTTCAAGGTGCCACCGATAAACAGGTAGTTGGGCAGTACCGCGCCAAAGGCGCCGGTCACACCGCCGGCGGCCTGCAGGATGTTGTACTGCCGCCCGATCAGGCTGTCGGCCTGTGCCGCGCTCAACAAGGTCGGGCTGTTTTCCAGGGCCAGGGTCACGGTGCCGCCATTGAGCGTGGCCGTGCCACCGGCAACGATCCGGTCGCTGCTGGTCGGCGACAACTCCACCGCGTAGGTCGAACCGGCGTCAAACGTGACATTGCCCGCCACATTCAGGGTGCCGATGGAATTGCCCGGCGCCACGGTGCCGCCGCTTTTCGCGGCCAGCGAGCCGATACGCCCGGAGCCGCCCACCACACCGCCCTGGCTGACGCTGACGTCGGAGGTCACCGAACCGTTGATCGCCAGCAAACCCTGGTTGACCAGGGTCGGGCCGCTGTAGGTATTGGTACCGGTCAATATCAGCGTACCGATGCCCTGCTTGGTCAGGCCGCCGTGGCCCGAGATGTCATTGCTCCACACATCGCGCCCGCAATGCACGTCGGTGCACAGGCGCTGGGTGGGTTTGCCCGCGTCCACCACGGCGCCCACGCCCGGCAGGTCGGCGACAAACTGCCCGCTGCCATAGGCGCCATCGATACGGAACTCGGCGGGAATGTCCTCGGCCGTGATGAACATACCCGGCCCGTTGACCGCCTTGCCCAGGTTGATCATGCCCCAGCCATACAGCGAATCGATACCCGGCGCACCCAGGTCGGTGGCGGTGGTTTTGAGCACGGTGGAGACCTGTTCGCCGCTCATGTACGGGAAGCGTTCCATCAACACCGCTGCGGCGCCGGCCACATGCGGCGCGGCCATCGAGGTGCCGTTCTTGTTGGCCCAATCGGTGGTGAGGTTTTCCAGCGTGGTGCCATTGATGATCGAACTGAAGATCCTGGTGCCCGGCGCCGACACGCAGAAACTCGCCGCATAACCACAGCGCGACGAGAACGTACTGATCACATACGGCGTGGCACTGGTGGTGTCCGGGTTTTGCTGCAATGCCGCCACCGACAGCCAGTTCGGCGCGATTTCCGGCACAAAGTACGCCAGGCCCGACATCGCATCCGGGTTGTTGCGGTTGTAGTCGTTACCGGCGGCGAAAATGGTCAGCACGCCGCTGCGCGCGGCGTCGATCGCCCCTTGATAAGCCCCGCCGGCCAGCGTGCCGAGGATTGGCCGGATATTGTTGAACTGCGCCTGGGCTTCGTTGACCGTGAAGTTCGGGAACGCCGGATCACGACCGCCCTTGGCATATTGCGCGCCGATGCCGATCCCCCAACTGTTGTTGATGATGCGTGCGCCGCTGGCCACCAGCCCGTCCCAACCGGCCTTGTACACCGCACCGTCGTTGCCGAGGATGATGCCGTCTTCGGGGCCTGGGTCACCGTTTTCCGCGCTGAGGATCTGCGCGTTGAACGCTACGCCGTGCATCGGCCCGCCATCGCGGTTGCCGGCGGCAATACCGCCAACGTGAGTGCCGTGGTTGCCCAACTTGCCGTTGGAGTCCTGGGACGGTGTGCCGTCATAGCGGAACGCGTCGCCCGCCTTGACCGGAATGTAAGGGTCGGTGTACTGGCGGATGCCCTCGGTGACAATCGTCACCACTTTGCCGGGGCTGGCGAATTCCGGGTGCTGGGCATACACCGGCTGGTCGAAAATCCCCAGCTTGACGCCCTTGCCGGTGTAACCGGCGGCGTACGCGGTGTCTGCCTGGATGGCGCCCAGGCCCCAGTCAGCCTTGAACTCAGTGCTGCGCCAACTGGCGGCGTCGCCCAACTTGCCGGTTTCCACATAGGGTGCGGCCTGGGCGGTTCCCAGGGTTGCCAGGCAGCACAGCAGCGCGCCGTATGGCACGCAGCTCAAAGCCTTGAGCGGGTAGCCCGGGCCGGTGTGAGTGGCGGTAATTCGTTTGTTCACGGTGACCTTCCTTAGTTTTCTTGGTTTTTCTTGTTGAACTCAGAACTGCCAGTTGAGGCTCAAACCCACACCCTGGGTTTTCTCACTGCCCCCCAATTGGCCGGTGTAGTCCAGGTTGACCCGCGTGGACGGGCTCAACGCCAGGCTGGCCTGCACGCCGACCAGCGCCGCATCGCGCAGCAGCGGCGAACTGCCCACGGCGAATGACGGCCCGCCGGCGACAAACGCCAAATGCTCTTGCGATTGCACCGCGCTGAGGCTGTGCTGCCAGCCCAGCGAGCCCGACAGTTCAAGCTGCTGGCGATCATTCAGAGGCAGGGTTTTCAGCGCACGCACGCCCAGGGTGCTGAGCACCGCGTCACGCTGATCGCGGCTGCGCTCCAGCGCGGCGGCAGCGCCTTTTTCTTGGAAGGCATCGCTGTCCAGGTGCACGTAGGCCAGGTTGGCGAACGGCTCCAGGGCCAGGGGTTGCAGGTGAATGCGGTAGGCCGCCTCGGTGAACAATTGCGCCGTGCGCGCCTCAAGCTTGGCCTTTTGCTTGCCGCTGACCGCGCCGTACTGCAAGTCACGCTTTACATCGCCGCGATGCCAGCTGTAGGCACCACCGACGCTGACGCGCCAATCGCCCAGCTCGCGCCCGGCATATGCGCCGAAGTGGTAGCTGTCGATGGACGCCGATGCATGGGTGCCACTGCCCATGTTCAACGAACTGTCGCTGTAACCGGCGACCACGCCGACACGGGTCTGTTCATCCAGCTCGCCGTCCACACCGGCCAGCAGGCCACCGAGGGAGCGGGTCGAACCTGCCGTTTCACTGCGGCTATCAGTCTTGCCCCAGGCGCCGAGCGCCTTCAGCCACAGGTTGCGTTCACCGCTCACCGGCACATGCCGCAGGCGCTCGCCCACGGCATCGCGCAGTTGCAGGCTGTCGTTGAGCAGCATCGCGCCGATCGCCGGATAGATCTCGCCGGACAACTGCTGCAAACCTTGTCGGGCGGTGGCCACCGAGTCCGACAGCAACACACTCTCGTACACCGGATTGCCCACGCCCAATTGCTCGGCGGCGGCGGCCACGTTGCGCTGGTTGCGGGTAGCGGCCACGCTGGCGAACGTGGCGTTGTTGCGCCCTACATTCAGTTGCACGCCGTTGGCCGCATAGTCGAGTGTGCCGCCCAGAAACAGGTAGTTGGGCAACACCTGGCCGAACTGGCCCTGGATGCCGCCCGCCGCCTGGAGGATGGAGTACTGCTGGCCGATCAGGCTGTGTACCTGGCTCTGGCTGAGCAACGTGGGGCTGTTTTCCAGCGCGAGGGTGACCGTGCCGCCACCCAGCAGCGCTTTGCCTCCCGCCACGATGCGGTCGCTGCTGGTAGGGGTCAGTTCCACCGCGTACGTGGAGCCTGCCGCCAGGTTCACATCGCCGGCCACTTGCAAGGTGCCCACCGAGTTGCCCGGCGCCACGCTGCCGCCGTTATTGACCGACAGCGCGGCAATCCGCCCGGAGCCGCCGAGGGTGCCGCTGTCGTTGACCGTCACCGCCGATGCCAGCGAACCATTGACCGCCAGCAAGCCGCCGTTGACTGTGGTCGCGCCGCGATAGGTGCTGTCGCCACTGAGGACCAGCCGCCCGCCGCCGGACTTGATCAGGCTGCCCTCGTACACCCGCTGGGCGGCGGCCTGGTCGCGTGCGGTGCCGATGGCGTAATCGATCTTGTCCTGTTGGCTGGCATTCGCGGCCACGCCGTTTTGCCAGCCCTTGTCGAGCAAGGTTTGCTGCCAGGCGGCGTGCTCGGCGCGGTCTTCGGCCTGGCGCTGGATCAGCGCCTGATCGGTGATGCCATTACTCCACACATCACCTTGCCCGGCCGCGAGGTTCACGTTCATCGCGCCCAGCAGTTGCCCCGGCCCGTGCATCGCCCGGCCCAGGTCCGGCACACCCCAACCGACCGTGGTGTTGGGGGCTTGGGTGATCGAACCATCGAGCTGCGTCGCGGTGGTCAGCAACACCTGCAACGCCTGCTCATTGTTCATGTACGGGTAGCGCTCCATCACCAACGCAAGCGCGCCGGTGGCGTGGGGCGCCGCCATCGACGTGCCGGATTTCACGCCGTAGCCGCCGTCGGGGATGGTGCTGTTGATCAGCGCGCCCGGGGTGGAAATGCACCAATATTTGGCGATGCCACACTTGTTGTACTTCTGGTTGTTGGCTTTATCCAGGCCCGACGCCGCGAGCCAATGCCCTTCCAGCTCCGGTTGGAAATACGGCAGTGCCGAGCGCACGCTGGCATTCGCATAACCACTGTTGCCGGCGCTGAACACATTGATCACGCCGGCCTTGGCCACGTCCGCCGCCGCATCCAGCCAGGTGCCCTGGTTGTAATGCTGGGCATAGGCGGCGTGCAGATCGCCGAGGGTCTGGTAGCTGACATCCTTGGGCTGACTGCCCCAACTGTTGTTGATGGCGCGCACGCCGGAATCGACCAGGGCGCTGTACACCGTCTTGAAGTATTGGGGGTCCGGGGTCGGGCCGAACAGGAAACTGTCGTTGGCGTTGGTATTGCCCACGTAGATTTGTGCGTTGTAGGCCACGCCATGCATGCCCACGCCGTCACGGGACGCGCCCATGGTGCCGGTGACATGGGTGCCGTGGGAGTCGTTGTTGGGGTTGAGCGCGCCGGTAGTGCTGAACGGGCTGCCATTGACGTAGGTGCCGGTGGCCGTGACCGGGTGGAAGCGGTCCTTGGCCGCCTCCGGGTGGTTGGGGTCGAAGCCTGAGTCGAGGGCGCCGATTTTTACGCCGCTGCCGCTGATGCCCGCAGCGTAGGCTTCATCCGCCTTCATGCGTCCCAGGCCCCAGTCACTCTGGAACTCGGTGGTGCGCCAACTGGCGGGGTTACCCGCTTGACCGGTCTCGGTGTAAGCCGCCTGCGCCGCAACGGACAACAGCAGCAAGGAACCGGCGGTAAAGGGTTTGAAGCGAGGTGAATCGGTGATCATCTAAACCATCCTTATTGTTTTTTTAGACGCTCATTTCACCGGGCCGAAAGCCTCATCGACTTTCGCCAGGTCGGTGTCACGCAAGTTGCCGGCGTAGTAATGCAATTTGGTCCAGGCCATCAGGTAGTCATAACGCGCCTGGGCCAGGTCGCGACGGGTGCTGTACAGCTGCTGTTCGGCGTTCAACGCGTCGAGGTTGACCCGCTCACCGCCGAGGATGCTTTGCCGGGTGGACACCACCAGCGCTTCAGCCGAAACCAGGGCCTTTTGATAGGCGCGCAACTTGCTCACCCCCGACAGGCAGGCGCTGAACTGGCGACGCAGTTCGATCAGGGTTTCGCGAGTCTTGCCTTCCAGCTCGTACTCGGCCTGCTCCATGGCACGGCTGGCCTGGCGGGTGGACGCGGAGACGGCGCCACCGGCATACAGCGGCAGGCTGAATTCGACACCGATGGTGTTGGTGTCATAGCGCTGGTTGTAGGTGTTGCCGCTGTCGGACTCCTGGCGACGCGAGCTGGCGTACGCGGTGATCTTCGGCAAATGCCCGGCGCGGTTGCGTTCCACCTCATAGTGCGCCACTTCGACCGCCTGGCGCTGGGACGCCAGCGTGGGGTTATTGCTGATCGCCAGCTCATGCCAGGTGTCGTAGTTGGCCGGGGTCAAGGTGAAGGCGGCGAAGCTCTGGTTCAGGGGCGCCAAGTCATGGATGTCGACGCTCTGCACGCCGATCAAGGCCCCCAGTTCGCGCAGCGACGCGTCTTGTTCGTCCAGCGCCTGGATTTCTTCGGCGGTCGCCAATTCATAACGCGACTCGGCTTCCAGGATGTCGGTGCGCGTGCCCTCGCCTTGCTGGAACAGATGCTGGTTCTGCTGGAACTGTTGCTCGTACGCCTTCTTCTTGGCGCGGGCAATGTCGATCTGGTCCTGGGCGAACAACGCCTGGGTGTAGTAACTCAGTACCCGCACCAGCAGCGCCTGGCTCTTGTCGCGGAAACTCTCGTCGGCAAACAGTGCCTGGGCCACGCCCTTGCGGTAGTTGGCATAGGCTTCGTAGTCGAACAACGGTTGTTGCAGGCTGAACGTGGAACCGTAGCTGTTGTAGTTGCGGTCGTCGCGATAGGAGCCGCCGCGTCCATCCGGCAGGTGCGCCTCGGAGTTGTTACGGCCCTTGTTGTAGTTGTACGACAGCCTCGGCAGCAGCCCGGCACGACCAATGGTACGGTTCTCCAGGCCGGCATCGCGCTCCTTGATCGCCCCGAGGAACACCGGGTCGTTACGCAGGGCCTGTTCGTACACATCGAACGGGCCCATGGCCGCTTGCGCACTGCCACAGGCCAACAGCAAGGTGATGAACACTGACTTCATGCTCACTCCTCGGTCAACGCGGAGCCGGCGCGGTCGAGCAGCGGCTTGAACAGGTAATTGAGCAACGAACGCTCACCAGTGCGCACGAACATCTCGGCGGGCATGCCGGGCTTGATCACCAGGCCGTGGAGTTTTTCCAGTGCCGCGTCACTGACGCTGCTACGCAGCACGTAGTACGGCGCGCCGGTTTTTTCATCGAGCATCTGGTCGGCGGAGATCAGGCTGACCTCGCCCGGCACACGCGGGGTGCGGCTCTGGTTGAACGCCGTGAACAGGATGTCGACCGGCAGATGGGTGCCCACCTTGTCCACCAGATGCACCGGCAGATGCCCTTCCACCTCCAGGCGCGTGCCCTGGGGCACGATCTCCAGCAGGGTTT
This sequence comes from Pseudomonas sp. ICBG1301, assembly GCF_016918385.1. Taxonomy (NCBI): domain Bacteria; kingdom Pseudomonadati; phylum Pseudomonadota; class Gammaproteobacteria; order Pseudomonadales; family Pseudomonadaceae; genus Pseudomonas; species Pseudomonas sp. ICBG1301. The sequence goes on along the minus strand of NZ_JAEKGB010000002.1, from coordinate 361,882 downwards.
CACCGGCCCGCACCACGGCGCCTTCCGTGTGCACGCCAAGGTTGACCGCAATGCCGTCGGCCGGGGCGTTGATTTCGCTGTGCTGCAGGTCGAAACCCGCCGAGGTCAACTGCTGCTCCAGGGTCAAGCTGCGCAACTGGGCGTCGGCCAGTTGGCTGCGCACCTCCTTTTGGTATTCCTCACGGTGTTGCTGCAACTTGAGGCGCGACTCGAGGATGCCCTGCGCGACGCGACCGCTTTCCCCGGTGTTTTGCGCCAGGCTTTGCTGGACCTGGGACAGCTGACGCTGATAGTCCATCAGGCGGTTGCGCGGGATATAGCCATTGTCGGCCAGGGGCTGCAGGTTGCTCAGTTGCTCGCGCAGCGACTGCGCCTGGGCAGTGAGGTCACTGCGGGCACGGCGCATGCCATCGAGCTGTGCGCTGGCGCCTTCGATGTTCGCGCTGATGCCCGCCTGCTCGCGGGCAAAGGCTTCGCGGCGGCTGCTGAAGAGTTGGCGCTGGCCTTCAAGCACCAACGCCAGCGCCGGGTCGGGGTTGGCACTCAATTCGGCCGGAAAAGTGACGCTGGATTGGTTGTCGCGCTCGCTCTGCCAGCGGGCGGCGCTGGCCCAGGCCAGGCGGTATTGGGCCTGGAGCGACTGCACGTCGGCTTGATGCTGGGTCTGGTCGAGCAGAAACAGCGGCTGGCCTTGTTTGACCGCCTCGCCCTCCTTCACCAGGATCCGGCTGACCACGCCTGGGCTAAGGGTTTGCACAGCCTTGCGCTTGCCCGACACCACCACCGTGCCTTGCACCGGAATGCCTTGGTCCAGTGGTGCCAGGCTGGCCCAGAGGAAAAAACCGCCGGCGCCGACAACCGTCAGCAACCAGCCCATCTTGACGAAAAAACCGGCGTCTCGCTGCTTGAAAGGGGATTCGAAAGTGGTACTGCTCATGCGCCTGGGTTCCTTGCGGCTGGGTACTGACGGCTAAGGCTCACTCCGGCCTTTTCCCGTGGTGCTTCCGGCTGGCCCGACAAGGCGCGCAGCACTTCCTGGCTCGGCCCGAACGCCTGCAACCGCCCTTCGTTGAGCACCGCCAATTTGTCCGCCTGGGCCAGCGCCGAAGAGCGGTGCGTCACCAGCACCACGCTTGAGCCCTGGGCTTTCATCTGCACGATGGCGCTGGCCAGCGCTGCTTCGCCTACGGTGTCGAGGTTAGAGTTGGGCTCATCCAGCACGATCAAGCGCGGCGCGCCGTACAGCGCCCGGGCCAGGGCCACGCGTTGTTTCTGGCCGCCTGACAGACCGCCACCGTTGTCGCCCAGCACCGTGTCGTAGCCTTGCGGCAAGCGCAGGATCAGCTCATGCACCCCGGCCTGTTGCGCCGCCTTCACCACCTGCTCCGGGTCGGCGTCGCGAAAGCGAGCGATGTTGTCGGCGATGCTGCCGCTGAACAATTCGATGTCCTGGGGCAGGTAGCCGATATGCGGGCCGAGGTCATCGCGATCCCAGCGGTGAATATCCGCGCCGTCCAGGCGCACAGTGCCCGCCAGGGTCGGCCAGACACCCACCAGCACGCGGGCCAGGGTGGATTTACCGGAGCCCGATGCGCCGAGCACGCCCAGCACTTCACCGGCCCCCAGGTTGAAGCTGACTTGATGCAGGGTGGCCAGGCGTCGCCCCGGCGGGCCCGCACTGACTTGCTCGAAACTCACCTGGCCCTTGGGTGCCGGCAAGGCCATCTGCTCGACTTGCGGTGGAAACTCACGCAACAGATCGTCGAGGCGTTGGTAAGCCAGCTTCGCCGAGCTCCACTGCTTCCACACCGCGATCAATTGGTCGATCGGGCTGAGTACGCGCCCCATCAGAATGGAGCCGGCGATCATCATCCCGGCGGTCATCTGGCCCTTGATCACCAGCCACGCACCCAGGCCCAGCACCAGCGATTGCAGGCACAGGCGCAAGGATTTGCTCAGGGAGGTGATCACCGAGCCGGTGTCGCTGGCCTTGTTCTGGTAACCGAGAAATTGCGCATGCACGGCGAACCAGCGCTTGCGCAGCGCACCGAGCATGCCCATGGCCTGGATCGTCTCGGCGTTGTGCAAATGGCTGGTGGCCAACTGCGTCGACTGCTGGGAAAAGGCGCCCGCCTCGCCCAGCGGCTTTTTGGTCAGGTATTCGTTCAGGCAAGCCAGTGCGATCAAGATCACGGCGCCTGCCGTGGCCAGCACGCCCAGCCACACGTTGAACAGGAAAATCACGAACAGATAGATGGGAAACCACGGCGCATCGAAAAATGCGAACAGCGCAGGCCCGGTGATGAATTGGCGGATCACCGTCAAATCGCCCAGGGACTGCCCGGCATGCCCCTGGCCCCGTTGCAGGTTGCGTTCGAACGCGGCCTTGTACACGCGCAGGTTGAAACGCTGTTCCAACTGGCTGCCGATACGGATCACGATAAAACTGCGCACCACTTCCAGGGTGCCGATAAAGGCAAAGAAGCCCACGACCATCAGTGTCAACATCACCAGCGTGGTTTCATTCTGGGAGGACAGCACGCGGTCATACACTTGCAGCATGTAAATCGACGGCACCAGCATCAGCACGTTAATCAATGCGGTGAAACAGCCGATGCTGATCAAAATACTTTTGTATTCACCCAATGCCCTGAATAAGGGCACAACCGCATGGGACTTCGCCATATTTATTGATCTTCCCTGAAGCGAATACGCGCAATAGTTGCCCAAGCCCCTGACTAAGGGACGGCCAACTATGAAATCGAGTTATAGGCTTATAACGATTAACTAAGGTGTGCGTTGCAATACAACTTCCGAACCGGAGGCGGTGCGCCCTTTATATTCGCCTTCTTTCTGGCGATTCAAATGGGTAATACCGGTGCCTTCGGCGTTCATCAACCAGATGCCGTCCGGGGTCGGTGACCAGGTCAAGGGTTTGTCTCCCAGCCATTGCTCGACACAGGCGACATCACCGGCCAGCGCATTGGCCTGTTCCAGCAGGTCCAGCGCGCAGACCTGATCCTGTTGCTTGAGCTGCCAATGCCCGGCCAATTGGGCGCTGGAGGGTAATACGAGACTGCTCGCCATTGCTTGGGCTCCTGCCAAAACGAACAACACCTGCGAAGCACAGGCGATCAAATGGGAAAAACGCGGCATCTTCTGCTCCATCATAGAGCGCGGCGCCGTGGCGCCGCGCGCTTTACATCAGGCTACGATGTCGCTGGTTGCCGCCTGGCCAACGGTGGTGACGAGGAAATCCGCCACGCCATGCCCAGAGAAGTCCACTGCCAACGTACCCAGGTTGGTACCCGAGGCGTAGGTCAGTACAGCATCGCCGGCATGCCCGGTGAATGCATTGACGAAGCTTACGCCTGCACCTTTGGTGATACCGGTGAGGTCGATCTTGTCGGAACCGGAGGTGAAGTCAAAGATCTTGTCGGCCGCACCCGGCTTGGAGTCGGAACTGGCACCGTACACGAATGTATCGCTGCCGGCGCCGCCCCACAGTTGGTCCGCACCGCCGCCGCCGTAGATGATGTCGTTGCCGGCACCGCCCTTGATGAGGTTGGCTGCGTTGTTACCAATGATCAGGTCGTTGCCCGAACCGCCGAAGGCGTTTTCGACCGTGACGCCCTTGGCGATGGACACGTTGCCCACCAGGCCGCCGACGTCGGAGAACGACGCTTCATTGAGGTTGATCTTCTGGTTCTGGGTAAAACCGGAGAAGTCCAGGGTGTCATTGCCGCCACCGTCCCATACCGAAAACACCAGCTTGTCGGCATTGGAAGTGGCGCTGTAGAAATCACGCCCGGTGTTGGAGTTGAAACCGTAGGTAGTGTCGCCGGCACGCGTGTTGTAGTTGGCGCCGTAGAGTTTCTGGATCGCCGCGATGTCGTCGATCAGCGGGCCCGAGGAGTAAGCCTCGACCCCGCCTTTACTGAAGTTCTGGTTGGTGTTGCTCTCGCTCCAGTAACTCATGACGCTGTAGCCACGCGTGTCCTGTCCATAGGTCGCGTCGTTATAGGTCGGGTTGCCATTCCCGGCGTTGTAGTCGCCAGGGTGAGCCAGGCCCAGGGTGTGGCCGATTTCGTGGGTCAGGGTCTGCCGGCCATAGTTGTTCAGGTCCGGGGTCTTGTTCGGCGTGTAGCTGTTGTTGGTCAGGTACCACGAAGTGCCGTCGTAGCCTGCGCCGGTGCCGGGCAGGTAGGCGAAAGCCGCTGCGCCGTCCTGGCCACCGCTGTAGTTGCCGAAGGTCATGTGTGCATCACCACCGGAAGCCTTTTCGGTAAAGGTCACGTTGGCGACATCCGACCAGGATTGCATGGCCAGTGCGGCCTGTGCTTTTTGCTGGGCGTTGAATTGGCTGAACCCGGAAATGCCATGTTTGTTCATGGTGGCCGAGGACGCCGAGGTGAGGAAGGTGTAGGTCAGATCGATCTTGCCGTTGCCATCAAAGTCCCGGTACGCGGCACCATCCCGCAGCAGCTGGGTCGCTGCCTGGTCCACGGTGTAGGACGGTTTGCCATTGACCGTGAGGTTGCCGCCACGGTCGTACAGATGGCTGAAACTATCGATCTGCGAATACGCTGTGCTGGTTTGCGCTGCAGAAACAATAGCTTTGTCTTTTACTTTTGACATAAACGTACTTCCTTGTTTGCAAGTGCATCAGTCTTTGTTCGATAGGAACCTCGCGGGCGAGATCGTCCTATCACTCGCCTCTTTTGAAGGCGTATCGAAACTGACACAACCTGAAATCTTTCGTCTACAAATATTTCCGCATTGAAACTGTGACGTAGATTCAACTTGAGGAAGTGCTCTCCAGCATTTATTGGGGGCCATTGCTTCTGCGCGGCCAATTGTCGCCCACTGTTATTTAAATATTAAATATCGGTAAAGCCGCTCAAGTTGAGCGGCACACTTGATAAATGGATCCAATATATTGTCACGGTGTCATCTACAACATTAAAGAGCCACTATCTGCACTATTAAAGTGCTTTGTCCCCTATTACCGGGCCACACTCCAACCCGACTTGTTCAACGCGCTGATCAGCCTCTCGCCGGCAAGTCCCGGCACGCTGATGCCGTCTTGCGTGGTCATGTCTTCACCGGCCAGCAAGGCATTGATAATCGCCTCCTCCACCGCCTCTGCCGCCGCACTGAACAGCGGTGAAATATGGTCGTTGTTCACCATCTGCAGGGGCGTGCTCAGCGGTAGGTCCTTGCGCCCGTAATCGGCCGGTGGGATCGCCTGGTTGCCCGTGGCGAACGCCAGGAACAGATCGCCACTGGAGTCTTCAGTGCCGCCACCGGTGCGGGCGATACCGACCGAGGCACGCTGTGCCAGGCGTCGGCACTGGTGCGGCAATAACGGCGCGTCGGTGGCGAGGATCACCACAATCGAGCCCATGCCGGGCGTACCGCGTTCGGCGAACGGCGAAGGGATCTCCATCAGATGACGCCCCACCGGGTAGCCATCCACACGCAGTTCCTGGCGTTTGCCATGGTTGGCCTGCACCAGCGCGCCGACCGTCCAGCCCCCCTGCTGCGCCGGCAAGCGCCGCGATGCCGTCCCGATTCCGCCCTTGAACTCGTGACAGATCATCCCGGTACCGCCGCCCACCGCGCCCTCCTGCACCGGGCCGGATTCAGCGTTATCCAGCGCCGTGCGCACATGCTCAGGCTTGACGTGCTGGCCCCAGATATCATTCAGCAGGCCGTCGTAGGTTTCCATCACCACCGGCATGCACCAATACACGGCCGGGTCTGCCAGGCGCTCACGCTCCAGGGCGATCAACGTGTCGCGCACCACGCCGATGCTGTGGCTGTTGGTGATCGCCAGCGGCGTGGTCAGCAGCCCCGCTTCGCTGATCCATTCAAGGCCAGTGGCGTCGCCATTGCCATTGAGCACGTGATAGCCGGCAAAGCATGGTTGATGGCGCGCCTCCCCGGCCCGTGGCTGGATGACGCTGACGCCGGTGCGCACCTGTTTGCCGTCGATGCAGGTCTTGAGCGTGGCGTGGCCGACCCGCACGCCCGGTACATCGGTGATTGCATTCAATTCGCCGGGCGTGCCCAGCCCCAACGTGATGCCCAATTGACGTGCACGCATAACCACTCCTTACAATTTCTGAAACGCCGGACTCAACCGGCCACTGATGCAATACAAAATCACCGACGTGGCCAGCAAGCCGATGATGATCATGATGTCCCGGACCGACGCAGCCGCGATCAGGGTCGTCAGTAAATAACCCGCCCCCAGCACCGCCAGTAACGCCGGCAGCGGCCACAGCGGCATGCGGTACGGATGCTCACGATCACGCAGCAGCACCCGGCTCATCAGCGCACTCAACGCCACCACCAAGTACACCAGCATGATCAGCAATACGCTGAATGAGGTCAGGTCCGCCAAATTGGAGCTGAAACTCAGCAACGCCGAGGGAACCGCCAGAAACAGCGTAGCCAACCAGGGTGAATCCCAACGCGGGTGGATACGCGTGAAGCAGCGATTGATGGTCGGCGTCCACAGCGCATCGCGGCCACTGCTGAACACCACGCGGCCGATCTGGATGACGATGGCGACGATGGCATTGAACACCGACAGGAAGATCCCCGCGCTGACCAGGCGTGACAGGGTTTCATTGCCGTGGCTGGTCAACAGATAACCGATGGGGTCCGGGCTGCTGATCATCGCACTCAGCGACGGCGCGCCGATTAGCAACGCGGTGATCGGCACCAGCTCAATCACCACCACCAGCCCCAGCGACCACAATACGGCTTTGTGTACGCCTTTGCCGCCACACTTCATGTCTTCGGCCAGCAGCACGGCCGGGCCATAGCCATTGAACGAAAACAGGCCGATACCGACCGCGCCGATCACCAGGCCCCAGGGCGCCAGATGCAACATGCCGTTCTCGACAATCTGCGGTTGCAACAGCACGCTGGCCGGCTGCACCGGGTTACCGAAGCCGATACACACGATCACCAGCAGTGCCGCCACTTCCAGCAACAGGCAAGTGCCGGTGATCCAGGCATTGAGCTTGATATTGAGGATGCCCAGTGCGTAGCTGCACACCACGATGACCAGGGCCACGGTTTGCGAGTCGAATTTCGTGCCCAAGGCGTTATTGAGATACGTCGCGGCTCCCGTTGCCAGTACCGGCGGGATAAACAGCAACATGACCAGCACGGTCAAAAACGTCGCATAACCGGCCATGCCGCCGAACACGCGCTTGGCGTAGACATATTCACCCCCTGCGCTGTTATGGGCACGCCCCAGTTCGGCGTAGCAGAAGGCGAACATCAGTGCGAGCAAAGCGGCCATCACAAAGGCCAGGAACACACCACTGCCGGCCTGTTGGATGGCAAAGGGCGCGATGACGAACACGGAACTGGCCGGAGTGACCGCCGAAACGGTGATGGCCACCACATCGAAGACGCTCAAGGTCGGCTTGAGCACGCCGTCTGGCGCGGGAGAAGCACTCATATCGTTATCCTCTGTCGTTGTTTTTGGTGTGAGGCAGAAACGAAAAACCGGATGGGTTGCGGGATATGTTTCCCGCTGAATGAGCACGAAGGTATCGGCTGCGACGGTGTCAGCCAATTCCCCTATTGGGGTACTCCCCTTGACGGCCCCCGGCAAAAACCCAACCCTTGACCGATCTATTCGAGGCCGGGAGCCGTTTAAATGAGCCTGTTCAGGGAAATCGGCATGCATGCAGGGCTGGGGCGCACCCTGTCACAGATCGGCACCGAGCGGTTCTGGAAACAACTGGTGCTGTTACTGCATCAGTGCCTGCCCTTCGACAACGCCCTGGCGATCTTCTACCCACTGGAAGGCCCGCCCCAGGCGCTGGAGGAATACGACGCCCAGCCCAGCAGCAAACCGGCGTCGATGCTGGTTTACCTCAATGGCTTGTATTTGCTCGACCCGTTTTTCCAGGCGTGCCGCGAAGGCTACCCCAGCGGTGTGTACCGCCTCGAAGAGGTGGCGCCGGACCATTTTCGCCAGAGTGAATACTTCCTCAACTACTTCCACGACAACGTCCTGGAAGATGAGGTGCAGTTCATCCTGCAATTGCCGGGGGCAGGCACCTTGTCATTGTCGCTGGGCATGCAACGCCGGTTCAGTTTTGAAGAAAGCGGGCTGATGACCACGCTGGCCGCGTGGGTGCTGCCGTTGATGCAGCAGCATTGGCAACAAAGCACTCAGCGAGTGCCGGCGATGGACAGCCAGATCAGGGACGCCCTGAGCCATTTCGGCTGCGGCGTGCTGTCGGAGCGTGAGCTGGAAGTCGCCCGGCTGGTATTGCGTGGGTTCTCGTCCAAGGCCATGGCCGAGCGCCTGAATATTTCACCGGACACGGTGAAGGTGCATCGGCGGCATCTGTACGCGAAGCTGGATATCTCGTCACAACCGGAGCTGTTTTCGTTGTTTATCCAGTCGTTGGGGCATGATCTGGAGAATCCCTGACTCAGTCGACCAAGATCGTTCCCGCGCCTGCACGGGAACGATCGAAGCAAGCTTGAATAACCGATTGTCACCCGTTGATGCCCTGCATAATGAACACCACGCGGGTAGCATAATCTGCGGTCACAAACTGGATTTGCCCCAGCAATACTTCATCCTCGAACCTTTCGATAGTGACAGTACCTGATTCCGCATATTGCGCCTCGGATCTGAAAGGCAAGTACGCAGCCGTCACAGCTATAGAGTCGATGTCATAGGTACCGCTTTGCACATTTTTATCTTGAAAGGTTACCTCTATGGCCGAGATATCGTCGGGAGCGCCATTGGACTCTTCACGCGAATATATTCTTAGTGTATTGGCACTTTCAACGCGATATACCTGGTTTGTCCTATAGGGTATCTTCCCGTCAGGAGTCTTGACGTGCCCGATCATCCAGCCAGAGGCTTGCGTTACTTTCCTGATTGTTTCCTTGAGGCTTGCCATGTGTCTCTCCTTACCCAGTGAAATCGTTCGGAAGGATGAGCTTAATGGGCTTTGAAAAATATTAAACCTGTCAAAATTGACAGGTTTAAAAAGACTTTCAACTATCGCGAACAGCTCTAACCGATCGATACAGGTCCCTCTTGTCTCCCCATGCTCAGCGTCCCGTCCGAACGGTGTTCCACACCCGTGTACGCACCCGGTCGATATTCAGCGGCATCGCCTCCAGGGCAAACAATTTGCCCATCATTTCCGGGCTCGGGTACACCTTGGTGTCGGCCTTGATCGCCGGGTCCACCAGGCTGTCGGCCGCGCTGTTGCCATTGGCGTAGTGCACGTAGTTGGTGATGCTGGCCATCACGTCCGGGCGCAGCAGGTAGTTCATGAACGCGTAGCCGGCTTTTTCATCGGGCGCGTCGGCGGGCATGGCGACCATGTCGAACCAGATCGCAGCGCCTTCCTTGGGGATGTTGTAGCCGATGTTCACGCCGTTTTTGGCTTCCTTGGCACGGCTTTCGGCTTGCAGGATGTCGCCGGAGAAACCGACAGCCACGCAGATGTCGCCATTGGCCAGGTCGGCGGTGTATTTCGAGGAGTGGAAGTACGCCACATACGGCCGCACTTTCATCAGCAGGTTTTGAGCTTTTTTGTAGTCTTCAGGCTGCTTGCTGTGGGGCGGCAACCCCAGGTAGTTCAGCGCGGCCGGCAACAGTTCCGGACCGTTGTCGAGGATCGCCACCCCGCACTTTTGCAGCTTGGCCATGTTTTGCGGTTTGAAGATCAAGTCCCAGGAGTCCACCGGCGCGTCGTCGCCGAGCACGGCCTTGACCTTGTCGATGTTGTAGCCGATGCCCGTACTGCCCCACAGGTAGGGAAAACCGTGGGCGTTGCCCGGGTCGTTGTTTTCCAAAGCCTTGAGCAATACCGGGTTGAGGTTTTTCCAGTTAGGCAATTGGCGCTTGTCGAGCTTCTTCAGCGCACCGCCCTCGATCTGCCGGGCCATGAAGTGGTTGGATGGGAACACCACGTCATAACCCGATTGCCCCGTCATCAACTTACCGTCGAGGGTCTCGTTGCTGTCGTACACGTCGTAGGTGAAACCGATACCGGTTTCTTTCTGGAAGTTCTTGGTGGTGTCGGGCGCGATGTAGTCCGACCAGTTGTAGATTTTCACCGTTTCGGCGGCCTGGCTGATGGACGCCGCTAATATCAGGGGAAACAGGGCAATGGCTTTCATGGTTCGATTTCCTGGCGGTTTCGGGGCTGTTGTTATGGCAGGCGATCAAGGATCCAAAGCGTTCGTGCGAGTCAAACGATCAGTGCATGAAACCTTCCATGAAGCCGGCCACGGCGCTCGCCAACTTGCGCCGCCAAGGCGCGGTATGGGGGTCGGCCAACACCTGGTCTTCATGCACAAAACTGCGAATGATCGCGTTGTAGCCCAGCCAGCGGCAGGGCTCGGGCTCCCAGGGCTTGAGTGCGTCCAGGCCACGCTCGCGGATCACCCAGGGCTGGGTGGTCAATGGCGTATCCAGGCCCAGGATCAGGTCAGCCAAGGTGCGCCCACCCAGGTTGGTGGCGCCGACGCCCTCCCCGCCATAACCGCCAGACAGCGCGATACCGGTCTTGTGGTCACACAACATATGTGGCCGGAAGTTGCGTGACATGCCGAGGTTGCCACCCCAGGAGTGGGTAATCCGTACCTTCTTCAGCTGTGGGAAGAGTTCACCAAACAGGTAACGACGCAGCTCGACTTCGCTGTCGGTCAGATCGAAGTTGTGTCGCAACTTCCCCGCGAACTGATAGCCGCCACGGGCCCCGAACACCAGGCGATTGTCCGCTGAGCGCTGGCCGTAGGTGACCTGACGGCTGCTTTCGCCGAACGCCTGGCCATGGCTCAAGCCGATTTCATCCCAGGTCGCGGCGCACAGCGGCTCGGTGGCGACCATCAGGCTTTGCACCGGCAACTGATAACGCCCCAGGGCCGGCAATGTGTTGGCGTAGCCTTCCACCGCCGGCACCACCCAGGCGGCGCGCACGCTGGCCTGGGCGGTGCGCAGGCGGCCGGACTGCCAATGGGTCACCGGGCTGTTTTCGTAGATCGTCACCCCCATGTTCTCCACCACCCGCGCCAGGCCGCGCACCAGCTTGGCGGGGTTGATCGTCGCGACATGCGGCGCATAGATGCCGCCATAGGGCTTGGCGATACGGATCTGCTCGGCCAACTGTTGCGGGCTCAACCAGCGGTAGTCGTGTTCAGTCAGCCCCTGGGCGTGGAGTTTGTCCAGGTAACGACGCAGGCTGCGCTCCTGTTCGGGATAACGTGCCGCGCAGTACAGGGCGCCGCCTTTGCGGTAGTCGCAGTCAATCCCTTCACGAGCCAACACCTGGGCCACTTCATCCGGAATGCCGTGCAACAGATCGAATGAGGCCCGGCGTTGTTGCGGGTCGAGGCCCGCCAACAAGCGGTCTTCACCCAACAGGTTGCCCATCAGCCAGCCACCGTTGCGGCCCGACGCGCCAAAACCTGCAGTGTGTGCCTCGATAATCGCGATTTTCAGCTCGGGTGCCTGGCGCTTCAGGTAATACGCGGTCCACAGCCCGGTATAACCGGCACCGATAATGGCCACGTTGACATCCAGGTCATGGGCCAGCGCCGGCCGCGCCAGCAGCGGGTCGTCCAACTGGTCCATCCACAAACTGATCTTGCGCCATGCCGGCATGCCGGGCTCCCCTACCTCATTTCGATTGGGACGATCCTAGGGCGTGAGGCTATGGGCTGTCTTGCGCGCGTGCACGCAGGGAAATTTGCTTGACGTAAGCCTTGGGCGACTGCCCGGTGTGCTGGCGAAATGCGCTGTAAAACGCCGATAACGAGTTGAAACCCGCAGCAAACGCCAGCTCATCGACTTTTATCGGCGACGTGGCCTTGTCCAACTCGGCCAACAAGTGCTGGAGCCGTGCCTGGTTGACGTAGCGGTAGAAGCTCTGCCCGAGCACCTGGTTCAGCAGGTAGGACATCTGATTGCGGCTGTAGCCACACGCCTTGGCCACCCGTTGCAAATCCAGCTCCGGGTCCAGATAGGGTTGCTGCTGTTGGAAATACTGCTGCAGGTCGTTGGCCATATGCCCCAACTGGTGCGGCGACAGGCCCAGGCGACTGACGGTCGGGCGTATGGCCTGGGCCGGTTGTTCATGCACCAGGGATGCGTATTCATTGACCCGCCAGATCAGCCCGTCACGCACGGTGATCGCTTCGCTGGTGCGGAACGACACCAACCCCTGGCCGCCACGCAAGGTGATGCAGTACTGGATGAAGGCCGTGTCACCGTCGGCGCGAATGCGGTCAGCATGGGCGATGGCCTCATCGGGCCCACGCGGCATGCTGGCTTGCAGGTACTCACGCAGTTCGGCGTAGCCCACCACGCGGTTCTGGAAGAAGTCGTGGTACTGGATGTCCGGATGGTAGTAGGCCATGACCCCATCCAGGTCGCGATGGCGCCAACACAGGTGGTGACGCAACACCAGTTCAGCCGTGGCCCGGGTGGTTTGGCAATCATCGGCCGAGGCGCTGTCGGGCATATAAGGCTCTGTGGCGGGTAAATGGTGAGACTGCCGAATTATCACGACCGCTTCAAGGGTCGATCAGCGCTGATCACTAATGGCTTTTTGCCTGATTTGAACCAGGACATGACCTACATCAAAGAGTCAGTAAACAACTGCCGAACGGGACAAAAAAGTCACATGACGGTTACGAACGAATGCTATTTTTGAAATTCTTCAAACCATGACCATTGACGGTCCTGGCCCTGCCGCGAGCTAAAGGAAGCGCTCAATGAACAAGGTGGGCAATATGCACGGCAACCTGAACAAAGTGACGTTCCCCAACGCCTGCCAGCTGATGCGCTGGCATTTTCATCCGATGGGTTTCGAAGGCAGCATGGATGCGCCTGGCAGCATGATCGTGCGCCTGTTCGACCGGGCCAGCGGCGAGACCTTGATCGCCATCGCCGGCATCCCCTGCGCAACGGTGATGAATGCCTCCGATGTAGAGCGCATCATCGAGGCGGTGGAGGATGAGTTGGAGTCCTTTGTACCACCGCTGTCTTTGCGGGCTTGATGCCTTGCGCGGGCCGTCGTGAGCGGCCCTGCCGGAGTCATCCACGCCGGTCGTCGAAGAACGCTTTCTTGCCATCTACCCGCTCCGAGGCCCTGGGCACATTCACGCCCTGGCCCTCCGGTTTCTCGACATACCAATAGCAGTGGCTCACCGCACGGGTGATACCGACGTAAGCCAGGCGCAGCACTTCGTCTTTTTGCGCCGTGTCATAGGGCTCGCTGTCGCCGTCCTTGCCCAGCCCGGCCATGCGGTAGACCTGGTTCTTGTAGGGCGAGCTGGTGACATGCTGGCAATCGCCCAGCAGAAAAACAGCATCCGCCTGCAGGCCCTTGGCGCTGTGATAAGTCAGCTGTTTCAACCTGCGAGCCGCTGGCGGCAAGCTCGAATCCAGATTAACTACAGACCAAATATGCTCTTGAATCAGTAACTTATCGCTGCTTTTTCTATACAACATCAAGACCGAATCGCCTTTTTGATAATGCTCTACCAGCGTGCGGCCCAGCATGGCGTCATCACGATCAAGCACCGCAACCGGGACCAAGGGTTTGGGTGCGCCGCTGGCCTTGGCTTTTTTGCCGGGAATCGCCGGGGCGCTGCGCACCACATGCTCGGCGGCGTCGATGATGTGCTGGTGGCTGCGGTAGTTCTCGCCGAGCATCACACGGGTGGTCGCGGGTGACGGGAATTCCTGGTTGAACGCAATGAAATACTGGGGCGAACTGCCGCGCCAACCATAAATCGACTGCCAGTCGTCCCCTACGCAGAGTAACGAAGAACGCTGCGCTCCACGCCCGACGTGCATCGCCGGGCCACGGCTGCGGATCTCACGCAGGCTGGCGCGAAGCCATGACACGATCTGCGGCGATACGTCCTGGAACTCATCGATCATCAGGTGCGACATCGGGCGCAGCAGCGGATCGCTGAGCAACTTGAGGTTTTCCGGGGTGTTTTCACCGAACAGCGAGAACATGCGGTTGTAGGTCATGATCGGCGGCGACTGATCGAGCAGATGGTCTTCCAGGGCCTTCCAGAAAATGCTCAGGGCTTCGAAGAAGAACCGGTCGGGGTCATCCTTGGCGAAGCTCATCCGGCCCACGGCAGTGGGTACGTCCAGGCCAAGGTTTTCGATAAAGCCGGCAGCCGTGACAAAGCTGTCCAGCAGCGGCGCCGACGCCAGTTCACCTTTAACCTTGTAGTCAAACCCGGGGCCCGCCGTGGCATCACCCGCCAGGCTGCCCAAAAGCCGTTTAGATGATTCGTAGTTATCAAGCCAAATCAAAGGCTTGCGGCAGAAAGCTTGAAACAGGGTGCGTTTTACCGCCCACTCTGCACGCACCGATAGTTTGGCATTGGGGCGTGTGATCTGGGCGTTCTCCCGGGCATCGAAGCCCAACACCACCCAAGCGTCCAGCTCAGCGATGTAGCCATGGCAATGAAACTGCGCACCATTGATCTCAAAGGTCTGGCGGCTGGGCTCAATGCCTTTTATCGGCCAGGCGCCGGCACGAAACCACAGGTCTTCGATCACATCGCAGAGTTCTTCATCACGCTTGGCCGCCAATTCGGTCACCGCCATGCGCTTTTGCACATCCGGGTGGTCGCGCTCCAGCTCCTTGAGCTGCAGGCCCTGGCGCGCCAGCGGCACGATCAGTTCACGGAAGCGCTCGTGGCGGCCATGCAAGCGGTGGTAGCAGGCATTCAGCTGTTGGCGCTGCGCGTCGCTGATCCGCAGGTCGAACGGGTTGCTGTCGGCGTCTTCAACCCCACTGCCGAGGTTCTCGAAGGCTTGCAGCCGTTCAAAGCCCGGCAAACTGCGCACCATGGGCAAAATGCGCGAGTGAAAGGTACGCACCACCGCCTGGGCCTCTTTGAGACCAAGGGGTTGGCCCCACAGGCTGAGAATCTGCATGAGCTTGTTGATGAAGTCTTTGCGTGATTCGCGGGTGAAGGTCACCACCGTCATCGAGCTGAGCTCGAAGCCCAGATAATGGGTCAACAGCAGGATACGCAGCACCAGGGAGGTGGATTTACCCGCGCCCGCCCCGGCAATCACCGAGGTCGAGGGCGTGTCGCTGAAGATCATCTTCCACTGCGCCGCACTGGGCTGGGCATGCTCGGGGAGCAATCGGGCCACGTCGGCCTTCATGCGTTTTTTCACCTCGGCGGTCAGCGGCAGGCGCCAATCATCGAACAGGCTGTCGTCGATCCCCGGCGCGCGATGCTCGTCCGGTCGAAAGTCACGAATCAACAGGACTTGCCGGCCTTCCTCGATACCATCGGCCTTACCCTCGCGGTAGCCGTACTCCACGCCGGCCTCGTGCCCGCTGCGAAACCCATCCGCCTGGCCATGCAGCCAGGAAAACCGGTGCTGGGCCCGCAAACGGGTCAGGCCATGCCCAAACAGGCGCGCCGCCAGACGCTTGAGTAGCGGCATTTCGGCCAGTGGGCGCAGTTCGGGCGGTAGATCAGGCTTTTGTTGCGGCACGCGGACTCCTGCGATGGACTGGCTTCGACAAGTGCGCCATGGTCGCCGGAAACAGCGTTCAGTTCCAGCCAATTGCTTTATCGTCATGCAGTTAGGCGATGAAGTGAAAGTCAAAACACGCGCAACCCATCTAATCGACTGATAGGAATAAGGCACTTTTTACGCTTTTTATCGATCATCCGCTGCCGGAAAATGCGCTCATTCACAGGAGACGATCATGCTTGAACTGCGACCCTTCAATACGTTGGGCGGCGCCCATCACGGCTGGCTGGACGCTCATCACCACTTTTCATTCGCCGAATACCACGACCCCAAGCGCATGCACTGGGGCAACCTGCGGGTGTGGAACGACGACATCATTGCGCCGGGCACCGGTTTTCCGCAGCACCCGCACCGCGATATGGAAATCATCACCTATGTGCGTGAGGGCGCGATCAGCCACGCCGATAATTTGGGCAACAAGGGTCGCACTGAGGCTGGCGACGTTCAGGTGATGAGCGCCGGCACCGGGATCGCCCACAGCGAATACAACCTGGAAGCCACACCAACGAAGATTTTCCAGATCTGGATTATCCCGAACGAATCGGGGTTGCCGCCGTCCTGGGGCGCCAAACCGTTTCCCAAAGGTGACCGCGAGGGTTTTGTGACCCTGGCCAGCGGCAAGGCCGGAGACAGCGAGAGCCTGCGCATTCGGGCGGACGCGCGCCTGGTGGCAGCGAACCTGAAAGCCGGGGAAAGTGCCGAATACCGGCTGGACAGCGGGCGGCGTGCGTATCTGGTGCCGGCGACCGGCATGATTGAAGTCAATGGCTTGCGTGCACAAGCTCGCGACGGTGTTGCGGTGCAGGATGAGCAGGTATTGCGCGTAACGGCGATTGAGGACAGCGAGATTGTGCTGGTCGATCTGGCCTGACGGCCGGCGGCATGGATGACCTGTAGCGAGGGAGCTTGCTCCCGCTGGACTGCGTAGCAGGTCCAGTCTTTTCAAATCAAAAGCGGGGGCCGCTTTGCGGCCCAGCGGGAGCAAGCTCCCTCGCCACGGTGACAATCTTTTCAGAAACTGAGTGGTATCACTCGGAAATCGCGCCGTCGACCAGCACCTGCGCTTCTTCCACCAACTGCTTGAGGTGATCTGCGCCAATAAAGCTCTCGGCGTAGATCTTGTAGATATCCTCGGTACCCGATGGGCGTGCGGCGAACCAGCCGTTTTCGGTCATCACCTTCAAGCCACCGATTGCCTGGTTATTGCCCGGCGCATGGCTGAGGATTTGCTGGATGCTTTCCCCGGCCAACTGCGTGGACGTGACCTGCTCCGGCGACAGCTTGCCCAGCAGCGCTTTTTGCGCCGGGGTGGCCTTGGCGTCGACGCGAATCGCGAACGGCTCGCCCAGGGCATCGGTCAGGCCGCGATAGATCTGGCTCGGGTCCTGGCCTTTGCGCGAGGTCATTTCCGCGGCCAGCAAGGCCGGGATCAAACCGTCCTTGTCAGTGCTCCACACGCTGCCGTCTTTACGCAGGAACGAGGCGCCGGCGCTTTCTTCGCCACCAAAGCCCAGCGAGCCTTCGAACAGCCCGTCGGCAAACCATTTGAAACCCACCGGCACTTCGTAGAGGCGACGCCCGATGCGCGCAGCGACGCGATCGATCAAGCCGCTGCTGACCACGGTCTTGCCCACGGCCGCATCGGCGCGCCAGTCAGGGCGGTTCTGGAACAGGTAGTCAATCGACACGGCCAGGTAGTTGTTCGGCGCCAGCAGGCCACCGGACGGGGTGACGATGCCATGGCGGTCGTGGTCCGGGTCGCAGGCGAAGGCGACGTCGAAACGCTCCTTGAGGCCGATCAACCCTTGCATGGCATAGCTCGAAGACGGGTCCATGCGGATCTGGCCGTCCCAATCCACGCTCATGAAGCGGAAGGTGGCGTCGACTTCGGTGTTCACCACGTCCAGGTTCAAGCGGTAGTGTTCAGCGATCGCCGACCAGTAGCGCACCCCTGCTCCGCCCAATGGGTCGACGCCCAGGCGCAGGCCCGCGCTGCGGATGGCGTCCATGTCGATCACGTTGATCAGGTCGGCCACGTAGCTGTTGAGGTAGTCATGCCGATGAGTGGTGTCGGCCTTGAGCGCCTGCGCATGGGTGATGCGCTTGACGCCGGCCAGTTTATTGGCCAGCAGTTCATTGGCCTTGGCTTCGATCCACTTGGTCACGTGGGTGTCGGCCGGGCCACCATTGGGCGGGTTGTACTTGTAGCCACCGCTTTGCGGCGGGTTATGGGATGGCGTGATGACGATGCCGTCCGCCAGGCCGCTGGTGCGCCCACGGTTGTAGCAGATAATGGCGTGGGAAATCGCCGGTGTCGGGGTGTATTCATCCCCTTCGGCCAGCATCACGTGCACGCCATTGGCGGCCAGGACCTCCAGGGCGCTGGCGCCGGCCGGCGTCGACAGGGCGTGGGTATCCAGGCCCACGAATAGCGGGCCGTTGATCCCTTGGGCTTCACGGTACAGGCAGATAGCCTGACTGATGGCGAGCACATGCCATTCGTTGAAACTCAGCTCGAACGAGCTGCCACGATGCCCAGAGGTGCCGAAGGCCACGCGTTGAGTGGAGATTGCTGCATCAGGCTGGCCGGTGTAATAGGCCGTGACCAGTCGCGGGATATCCACCAGCAACTGAGCTGGCGCCGGTTTGCCCGCAAAAGGACTGATAGTCATGCATAAACCTCGAAAAGAAGGATTCGGAAAAAGTGACAGTTTACTGGGAGTTGGACTACTTCGCGACGATATCGATCCGACAGTGATTGGAGATTTTTCATACGCTAGTCGATCTGTGCCTGGCGTAATGCCTGTGCCAGGCAATCCAGGGTGATATCAAGGTTCAACTGCCCACTGAACGTGTGGCTGAGCCGCAGATGCTGAGAATGCAAGCCGCTGAGGCTGAACAACTCACCCGGAGCAATCACCACGTGTTGCGC
Organism: Pseudomonas sp. ICBG1301; assembly: GCF_016918385.1. NCBI lineage: Bacteria > Pseudomonadati > Pseudomonadota > Gammaproteobacteria > Pseudomonadales > Pseudomonadaceae > Pseudomonas > Pseudomonas sp. ICBG1301. The sequence goes on along the minus strand of NZ_JAEKGB010000002.1, from coordinate 343,355 downwards.
GACCATGCGCTGGAACACCTGACGCATATCCACCGCTGCCACCGATTCCAACCAGAAACTTGCCCCGGCGATGGGCATGCGATAGGTCACACGCCCCTCCAGGTGGGCATCCAGGCGCTCACTCATGGCCTCTGCCTGTTCGCACAAGTGCTCACGCAACGTCTGCAGGTGCTGGTCGAACCGCCCGTTCTGGTAAAGCTGGGCGATGGCGCGTTGACGGATCGACGACAGCCTGAATGAGCGCAGCAGAAATTGGCGCTGCAACTCGCCGCTCAGGTGTCGCGACAAGACATAACCAAACGGCGCTTCCGGCCCGAGTACCTTTTCGAACGAGGAGAACACGATCAACCGCTCCGGGTTGACCAGGTTGCGCAGCGGGACCGGGGGGGATGCGAAACTCAGCTCACCGAATGTATCGTTCTCCAGCAACCAGCCGCCATAGTGCTCCAGCAACTGGGCCACGCGCAGCCGCTCTGCGGTCGACAGTGCATTGCCTGACGGCAGGCTGACCACCGATGACAGCAACACCAGGGGCACCGGTTCGTGACGCAGCAGCTGTTCGAGCATCGCCAGGTCCAGGCAACCGTCGGCCTGCCAAGGTAACTCGACGACCCGCACACCGGCAGCCTGCAACAGGCGCAAGATCAAATAATCACAAGGGGACTCGACCACCACCATACTGCCCTTGAGGCCCAATGCATCAATCAGGATCTCCAGCACGCCTCGCACGTCTGCCCCGATGTACACCTCATCGGCCTGCCAGCAACGCGTGGGCGATGAGGTGTAGCGTGCCGCCAACGCCGTACGCAACTCCCACACGCCACAGGGTTGCGACCAGGGTTGCAGGTGATGCGGATGGCGCCGTACCAGTTGGCGCTCCAGCGTCAGCAAAGCGCCGTCGAGTGAGCCCAGCAGCGCCGGCTCATCACCACTGAGCACGGCCATTGCCGGACGCCGCGCCGCCACGTACAAGCGCTCGAGCAGATCGGCACCCGCCATCATTTGCGGGTTGACCGCAGCCGGCCAGGCAAAATAGCCGGATTTGGCCACTGAGTAGACCCGTCCCTCCTTCTCCAACAGAGAATAAGCGTACTGAATCGTCGAGATCGACACGTTCAGCCGTGCCGACAACTGCCGCAGGGACGGCAGTTTGACCGGCGTGTCCAGGCTGACCTCGTTGATCAGGTTGATCATGTAGCGGTACACCGCCTGGTAAGCGAAATCCGCCTGTCGCTCCCCGCGCAGGGTCATTGGCGCTGACCTGGGCTGACAAACCGGTGCACGCGGCTAACGCCCCGACAACTGCGCCGCCTGCGCCTGGGCCAGGCGGCGGTTGCGCAGTTGGGCACCCCGTTCGATCTGTACCGGCCGCTTGCGGTACAGGTGTTGCAACAACGGCAGCGACAACCCGCTGGTATCGACCGCCCATTGCTGCAACACATCGCCGGCCGGCTTGCCTTGCAACACGTTGTGCAGCTCAGGGAGCGCCACCAGCATGCCCGGATGGCATTGGCGCAGGTAACCCTCCAGCCGCTCGCCATGGTGAATGAAGGGTGAGAACAACAGGCAGGTCAACTGCCCTTCATCCAGGCCGAAAAATTCCTGGGCATAGGTCGCTGACAGAATCCGTCCGTCATCTGAGCTTGCCTCGGCAATCAGGTGGTGTGGAATGTGCCGGCGGTACATGGCGTCCATTGCTTGCCTGACAAAGCTATCCACCCCTTCTGCGTAGGACAGCTCCCGCAGGCATTGGGCCTGCAGCCCATGCAAATGCGCCATCAGCAATGGGTTAGGGAACGCCGAATGGCTGAAGTGGAACGCAAAGGGGTCCGGTTTACGGGCCAGGAACTGCGTGAGCAGCGGTGTCGAGGCAACGTCCACCTCCCCCAGCAGATCGTCGATGCCGATATACGCCAGATGCCGGTGCCCGCCCCGGCCCGGGCTGTCGATGTCCACATAATGTTCGCCGTAGAGGTCACGGTAGCAACCGGCGCTCCACTCCTCCATGCGCGCAAACAGCGCACTGAGCGATGACGACTTGCCGGGCGGCAGAGTGATGCCCGCCGTAGTGGCCGTCTTTTTCAGCCAGGCCAGGTATTGGCTTTGCGTGCGCGCAGAATCGCCACTGACCACCGCATGCACCCCGCCACCCCATGTGGTGACCCGTTGGTAGAAATCCCCCAGGCGCAGGTAGGTGTCGTTACACAATGTCGCCCGGATATCGCCGGACGTCAGGTGCCCTATCATCAGCATATTGCGCTGGCTGACCTCACGCCCCGCACTCGACGGCGGGCGCTGGTGATTGAATGGCAGCACTTCCTGGTTTTCCACCAGGAGCAGGTCTACGCGGGGATCGTCGTGCAGAAACAACGCGCTGTAGCCCTGGTACAGGGTGTCCAGTGTCGCCTGGGTCATGCCCGCATGCCGCAAGGTGGCTACACGCAGATGAAAGGTCTTGGGCGCCCGCCCGGCAATGGTCAATTGCGCCGCCCGCAGCAGCGCCAGGGTGTAGCTGCTGACAGCACCACCGCCATGGGCGACGAGCACCTTGTAGTCACCGACTTGTTCCATGCCGCCGGCAGCCACCACAATTCGCTGGATCAACAATTGAAGTGCCGTACGTTCGGCACGGGTAAAGTGCCCGATCAACCGCTGCAGAACTTGATGATAAACATAGTTCATGGCTTGCTCGTGAATTGCGCTCATTGCTTTACTACCCGAGTTGAAATATCAGTTTCAAGCAACTGCCAAGAGCAATTGCCTGACCTATTACATCTGTAGGTTTATTACTCGTTACAGGGTACGAGGATGGATCAACATTAGCACCTTGCAACAAACCCACCGGAGCGTTACCGGTGGCATTCCAAATGACCACCTTTGACGAGAGCCGCGATCCTGCGCGCCCTACGGCGAAAGAAGGGATAGCCCTAGGAATAATCCGACAGCGTCCTACACAGCTCCAACTAATAAATTAGAGAAATATCTGACCGACATTACTTACCTCTTTCACCCGAACCCTGAAAAACCGCCCAGGCATTCCCAATAAACTTTCAATACAAATAGGCAGGGCCGAATTAGTTTCGACGAAACGACGCGGTAGTTTCAGATAGTCAATCATTGCTCAGTCCTTGAGATGACAGTGAAGGCACAATTATCGGCACTCAAATAATGAATAACAGATACAGAACAGCGCCAGAAACCCGTTCAGATGATCAACCGGCCGCACGTAAATCGCGCCCACACAACAACGCCGCGCTGGAATTCAGGGCGGCGCAAGGGGCAAAGGTATTGTTTGCGGGGCAGAACAGCCCGGTGGCGGCTTAACCCAGGCGCGGGTTAAGCCCTGACAAATGGCGTATTTGCCTCATCCGCTCGGACCCAGGCGCGCTCATTTGCGAATACTCCTACAGCTCAAACAGCCTCAACCTGCAAGGCAACCCGCTCGCGACACGGGCATTCGTCCATGTAGCGGTGCGCTTCGACGAACTGGCTGAACGGGAACACCGTGGTTTTCAACGGCACCAGCACGCGGTCGGCGGTCAGTTGGTTGATGTCGCGCAACGCACGTTGCAGTGCCACCTGGTCCTGGATGATGCCCAGCTCCGGCTTGCCGGTAAAATTACCGATGCAGTGCACAAAAAACTGAATGTTCTTCTGGAACGCGGCACAGGCCGGGAAAGGCGTCTGGTTGCCACCCTGCAAGCCATACAGCACCAGGCTGCCACGGGGCGCCAACACGTCGCCGAGCAGCGACATCTGCGGGCCGCCCAGGCCATCGAACACCACATCCACACCGCGGTTATCCGTATATTTGTTGACTTGCATGAGCAGGTCCTGCTCTTCAGTCACGATCACCTTCTCTGCGCCAAGCGACAGCAGATACTCACGCTCCGCGCTGTCCTTGGTCGCGGCAATCACCCGCACACCCAGGGCCTTGCCCAGTTGCACGAACGAGGGGCCCGCGCAGTGGCTGGCGTCAGTCACCAGGGCAAACTGGCCCGGCTTGACCCGCGCCAGGTCCACATAGGCAAAGTAGGCGATCAACAACGGCGTGTAGTGCACGCTGGCTTCAATAGGGCTCAAGACGTCCGGGTAACGGGTCAAGGCCGAGCGAGGCAGAACGATCTGCTCGCCATATACCGGGTAGTCATTGGGGCTCTCGGCCGGAAAACTGGCCACCTTATCACCCACTGCCAAGTCGTCCACGCCGTCGCCCAGGGCGACAACAACGCCGGCCATCTCATGGCCAAGGCCCGACGGCAAACGGGCATGCGAAGACGCCAGGTTCTGACGCCAGAGAATGTCGTACCAACTGATGCCAATCGCGTCGACGCGCACCTGCACTTCGCCCGGTGCGGGCTGTGCGGCTGCATGCTCTTCGCACTTGAGCACCTCGGCCGGACCAAACTTGTGAAAACGGATCGTGCGGGACATCGCAAACCTCGCCAAAGTAACCTCTAATGCCATGAACTCTATCTGGGCTTTCCGGGCAAGGCCACCGGTCGCCGTTAATAGTCAACATGCCTGCCATTGATTCAGCTTCTGAGGAATAGACCCCAAGACTCGTAGGAAAACTCAATTAGCCGGTGCAGAGTACCAGTCTTTCCCCGTAAGATTCATGCCGGTCATACTTTTGAATGGAATCTGAAGGTTCTGAATATGGCCGTTCTCGTCAAGCTTGCTGACTCTTCCAGGACCCAAGATGAACCGTAACGACCTGCGTCGTGTCGACCTTAACCTCTTGATTGTATTCGAAACCCTGATGCATGAGCGCAGTGTGACCCGCGCCGCCGAGAAATTGTTCCTTGGCCAGCCGGCCATCAGCGCGGCGTTGTCACGCCTGCGTGGGTTGTTCGATGACCCGCTGTTCGTGCGTACCGGGCGCAGCATGGAACCCTCGGCCCGCGCCGTGGAAATCTTCGCACTGCTCTCCCCGGCCCTGGACTCGATTTCCACCGCCGTCAGCCGCGCCGCCGAGTTCGACCCGGCCACCAGCACCGCGGTGTTTCGTATCGGACTGTCCGATGACGTCGAATTCGCCCTGCTGCCCCAACTGCTCAAACGTCTGCGCGCCGAAGCCCCCGGCATCGTGCTGGTGGTGCGCCGGGTCAACTACATCCTGATGCCTGGCCTGCTGACCTCCGGCGAAATCTCCATCGGCGTCAGCTACACCGCCGACTTGCCGGCCAACGCCAAGCGCAAGGTACTGCGCCGCAGCCTGCCCAAGCTGTTGCGCGCCGACAGCGTCCCCGGCTCCCTGAGCCTGGACGACTTCTGCGCCCGCCCCCACGCGCTGGTGTCGTTCGCAGGCGACCTCAGCGGCTTTATCGATGAAGAATTGGAAAAACTCGACCGCAAACGCCACGTCGTCCTCGCCGTGCCGCAGTTCAACGGGCTGGGCACCCTGCTGGCCGGCACCGACATCCTGGCCACCGTGCCGGACTACGCGGCCGACGCACTGACCTCCGCCGGCGGCCTGCGCGCCGAAGACCCACCCCTGCCGGTGCGCAGCTTTGAACTGCATATGGCGTGGCGTGGCTCGCAGGATAATGATCCGGGGGAACGGTGGTTGCGGTCGCGGATTCAGATGTTTTTTGGGGATCCTGATAGTCTTTAGGCGGGCTGTTCATCTGATCATTTCTGCCTTTCAACAAACCATGGAGTTCTATTCACTTCCAGTGGATTGCTACATTGGGGGCACATCTGAGGGCATGCTTTGGATGGTTTGAAAGGATGCCCCCAGCCTGAGGTCCAACAGTTCCTTCTCGAAAAGTCACCCTTTGCTGTTCCCAACCGCCGTCGAGCGCTATTCGATCACCTCAGTTAATGGCTGAACCTCCGTACGAGGAAAAGTGGGGATAGTCGAGTGATCGCCAAGATGGTAGCGTGGAGCCATCAAAAGATGTGTCCGTAAGCTTGTGCTTGCTTTTCAGAAAGCCCGGCCGCCAACCTACTTTATCGATACAAGGACGTCATGGTGAGTATTCCAAGCCCTTCAAATAAGGGCGAGCCAGCAGCTCGACAGAGTTTCAAATACCAGGATCACGATAGGCGCTGGTTCAGCGGGCGCGGATTGATTCGGTGTACGTGTTAACCGGTACGCTGTGCGAGCGGTACATCGGTGCACTTCCAAGTATCACACTATCCCCAGCGGCTACTGGAAGATCATCTTCACCAACAGCACCCCGACTCGGGGGACCTTGGCCGCCTTCATCATGGATCAAGACGCACCGCGTGCTGCCAGTTTCCGCAACTATCAGGCAACCCTTGAGGAGATTGAGCAGCGGTCCGGCTTGAAAGTCTGGACAACGTTGCCAGAGGCCGATCAGGCAGCGCTCAATCCCATTGGCGAGCAACTGACGAAATATATTGACTGTCGAAGTACTGCCACCAGATAACTGCAAATTTAAAAATCTCAAATAACCATTTCACTCACAAAAATATCGAAACAAACATGACAGAAAAGAAATCAACATCAGCTCTGAACGACTATCACATAGAAAATCCAAATCACCACATAATTAAAAACATAAATCATTACCTAGGCCAGAACCAGCCCGCGCACGCACTTTTAATCTCAGGAGACTGGGGCGCAGGAAAAACATATTTCGTAGACACGTTAACCGATGAGCAAAATAAAATTGAAAACAACCAAAAGAAAATAATAAAAATAAGTTTATTCGGAGTACAAAAAACCTCAGAGATCGATCTAAAAATATTCCAATCACTACACCCCATACTCGGTTCAAAATACACACAGCTAGCAGGAAATATTTTAAAAGGAGCATTGAGCTTCGGATTCAAATTTGACATAGCCTCACAGAAAGATAAAAAAACAGAATCAAGTCTCACACTAAAACTTGACCAATTAAAGTTTTTGGATTTTTTTTTCAAGGGACGGAAAAGGCCAAAAACTGGTTATAATTTTCGATGACCTCGAAAGATCCAACGTCGATCCTAAAGAACTACTAGGCTATATAAACCACATCGTAGAAATATCTAAAATCCACACAATCCTAGTTGCTCATGAAAAATTCCTTCTGGAGAATGACGACAAAAAAATATATAGAGACTTCAAAGAAAAGATAATTGATAAGACATTTGAAATTCGGCAGGATCACGAAAAAGTTATAAGCTCCTTCTTGGAAGAAACAAAAAATAAAATAATAATAGGTCAAAAAAATCTCATACAGCAAATCTATGAATCCTCAAAGCACAAAAACCTCAGAAGCCTTAAACAGTCAATTTTTGATTTCAAATATCTTCTGAGCGAAATCGACGACGAGTACCTTGAAAACCAAAAATTTCTAGAAATACTAGCCCTAACCTTTTTTGCTTTGAGCATTGAGGTCAAAAAGGGCTCCATTAGCGAGGAGGATATCAGGAAAGGTATTCCTTTCAGCTCAAATACTGACCCTAGCGACATATACAAGAAGTACTTTCGCAATCAAAAGCTTTCAATCTATACCTCAGACATTTGGGCAGACATAATCTTCAAAGGCCATTCGAGCGAAGTAAACAGAGCCACATCAAAGTTAGCTTTCTTTTTTAAGGAAAACAAAAAAGAAGCCCCATACTGGGTAAAGCTTTGCACATATGAAGAGCTAGAATTTGAAGAATTTTCAAAATTACTACCTATCTTAAAGAATGACATCCAGAGCAATACCACTGATTCAGCCACAATTTATTTACACAAAATCAGCTTGGCTATTTACTTTTCAAAACACGATCTACTTGAATTAGACATGGAAAAATTCAGATTAAGTATAAAAGAAGCAACAAAGAATGAAAGCCTACTCCAGCATTGGAAAGACCAACCCAGCAACTATGATTTCGGCTCCAGCGGAGCGGGATATCTATATTTAAGCCACAACGACAAAGAATTCAATGAAATAAAAAAAGAAATATCAGACAAGGCTAAAGCAATCCATGAAAAAAACCAAAAAGAAGAGTACAGAAAATCACTAAGCGCACTATCTGAAAACTTAATAAATTGCATAAAAAATGGAAATCTTGAATATTTTTCATCTATATTAACAAAGATACATGAAACCAACCCCATCCTACAAAATATAAGCCCTGTGATTTTCGCAAAGACCCTAGCCGAAGCAAAAAACATCACCATCGCGGAAATATCCAGAATAATGGGACAACGATACACCGAAAATAAATCGCTGAACTCCAGAGTAAATCACTACTATCTTGCCCCAGAGATAAAGTTTTGGAAGTCCGCTCAGAAACATATCAAAAAAACAACAGAAACCACCGACAAATTAAAATGCCATATACTAAACAAATTCAACGAATGCACTATCAAAGAAATAATAATTAAACTTTCCAGGCACACCTAATAGTTTTCCAAAGCGCCAGAAAAGAGCGTACCGGATGGAAATAGCATCCGCGTACGCCACTAACTTTTACACATCCTGAATTGCCCCAAACCCTCAAGACGCCTTGCAAGTTCATTGCGTAAATTTTTTCAAACTCTACCGCTGACAACTGATTATTGAAACAATGGCGGCGTTTTACGTTGTAGAACATCTCGATGTAATTGAACACATCACTACGAGCATCTTCGCGCATGGAATAGATTTTCCGCTTGATCCGTTCCCGCTCTAGAAACTGAAAAAAGCTCCCAGCCACGGCGTTGTCATGACAGTTCACATGACCACCTTCTTGCAGAGCCCGAACCGCCTGAATGTCGCCCTGACTAGGGCGCGCTACTGCTGGATCCTGTGGGCGATCGCCATGCACTGCGTAAAAACAAAGACAGCCTGCTCGACAATTCGCCGCTGAAGATACCTGGGAGGCCTAGCTACATGACAAGCATTAACGCCGAACGCGGCAGTACCGGAGCTCAAAGCAACCGCCGTAATCGAAGCATTGTTGGCATTCTGCTAACCGCAATGAAGCTGCTCCTGTAATAGGACAGCAGACCGCGGCGCCCCTATTGGGGCTGCTGTGGCCCCATCTATCTAGCATGTGCTCGAATTCGTCTGCGGGACAAAGAGACGAGCGGTGCGCGTCAAAGCAAGATCGGCGCGAGTATCTTCAGTTGCTGGAGGACAAAACACAGAAAACATGCCCCACCGGCTGAAAAAAGCCCGAGTTGGACGACGGCTCAAAGGGCGCATGGAGTTCTGCCACTGGGCGACAATTCGAGTGAACGTCAGCGCCGATGAGTCGGTGCGAAAAAGATAGACCAAGCCTTCGGTATAGGCTGATACGGTCAGGTTTCGGTGGGTCGGCAGCTCTGTGATGAAGGTCAAAGGCGTGTCGAACCAGCGGATCGCCAAATCCCCTCCTTTCCAACCTTGGCTGTCTTCACCGTACTCTCATCAATGATCGACAAATACAGGCTACGCAGAGGCATATTCAATGGGGATAGGCGGTAACTTGGTGAGAACCTGTTCAACTCCTCTGGCAGCCCCTCGTCTCGCCAAATAATGGTAGACGTCAGTTGGGCATATTCATCAAGGGCGTGTTCCCGAGCTGCTGCGAAATCGTAGAAACCGCCGTAAGCGGGAGCGTTCCCTTACTGAACGATTCCGAGAGCAACCTGGTAGGTATCAGCACTTCCCCGCGGCCTCCCCGCCTTAAGGTCATAAGTTTTGATGTCCTCCATCGTCGCAATTCATCTTCGACTAGCGCGAGCAACCAGCGTCGACCTTCAATTCCCAGGTACTACTGTTTCCCTGCAGAGTTCGCTTAAGCAGAACGGGGCACCTCCACTCGAACCAGAGCACAGCGAGCACATAGAAACCACCGCTGACCAGCAACCAGCCGAAGGGCCCGACAGCAACCTCGACCCCTTTCAGTAATGGCGCGGCTTGTAGAAAACCAGCTACCAAGCCTGCGACCGCTGCGAGCTTGATGCCGCCATCCGAATCCAACTGGATCTCTGTCAGAAAATCGCCAGTCGCGACCGCTCGCACACCCGGTCAAAGTGGGGGCAACATTGGGGGCATATTTGAAATTTTTCTGCCTGAAAATACCGTCCTAGAGCCCAGTCAAAATGTTTTCGGGGATCCTGACAATCTCTAAGCATCGCCAAACAGCTCGTTAAACTGATTATTTCTGGCTTTCCGGGCTATCCCCCTCCAAACAAGCGCCCGAACATGGATTCGGGCTGTGCTGCTTATATAAATCATGACCGGAAAGACTTTCCGTGCGGGCTTCCACAATCTGACTCATTTACCGCCCGTCACATCCAGGAATGTACCAGTAACAAACGATGCCTCCGCACTCGCCAACCATAGAATCGCGCGGGCCACTTCCTCAGGCTGTCCGCCCCGCCCCATGGGGATCGAGTCCTTGACACGATCGACCCGCCCCGGCTCACCGCCGCTGGCATGCATTTCGGTATAGATATGTCCGGGGCGAATACAGTTAACGCGTATGCCGTCGCGTGCGACCTCCTTTGCAAAGCCAATGGTGAAAGTCTCCAAGGCTCCCTTTGACGCCGCATAGTCGACATACTCATTGGGGCTGCCAAGGCGCGCCGACGCCGAAGACACATTGACCACCACGCCGCCCGGGCCGTTGTGACGGTAAGCCATACGCTTTACCGCCTGCTGGGCGCAGAGGATTGGCCCGATGGAATTGACCGCGAAAATGCGCTGCATCCGCTCGAAGCCGAGATCCTCCAGGCGTGACTGAGTCGCCAGCATTCCGGCGTTATTGACCAAGACGTCAATGCGTCCGAACGAGTGGTCGATCGCCGCGAACAAATCAGCCACCTGCCGAGGGTCTGCACTGTCGGCCCGCATCGCCAACGCTCTGCGACCCAACGCTTCCACATCCGCAACCACAGCCAGCGCTGCGGCCTCGTTGGTAACGTAGCTGATCGCGACGTCATAACCTCTTGCAGCAGCCAGCCGGGCCGTTGCTGCCCCTACTCCACGACTTCCACCCGTGATTAGAATCAGCGGTGCCTGCGAGACGTCGACCATTAGATATTGCTCCTGAGCCGTGGCTGTATCAGCCGATGAGTAAGGTGCCGCTGGCGATCACTACGCACGCCAGTATCCGGCGTGCGGTTAACGTCTCGCCGAGGAAGACATAGCCGATCAACGCCGCAAACAGCACGCTGGTTTCACGCAATGCGGATACCGCGCCCAAAGGCGCTTCGTTCATCGCGTAGATGACCATTGCATACGCGAGCAAAGAGACCAGCCCGCCGACCACAGCAGTCGCTGTTCCGGGCCGGGCAGAGAATAAGCTGCGGGCATCACGCAGACCGATGTAGACCACCGGCATCAACACGCCCCACAGGGCGCACATCCACACGGTGTAGGCCAGCGGCGCACCGGAGAGCCTGGCACCGATGCCGTCGACCACGCTGTAGGCCGCGATAAAGCCGCCCGTTCCCAGCGCATAGGGCAGGCTGGGAACCGAAAGACTGCGCCCTCTGAAGGCCAGGGAAATAATCCCGCATGACACCAGCGTAACGCCGAGCAACTCGCCAGGCGTGATGCTTTCTCCGGCAAAAACGGCTGCACCCAAGGTGATCAGCACTGGAGACGACCCACGTGAAATCGGATAGATCTGCCCCAGGTCGCCGACTCGATAACTGCGCACCAGAAACAGGTTGTAGCCCACATGCAGCAACCCCGAAAGCACCGCATAGCCCCAGCTTTCAATAGCGGGGGGCAGCATGAATGCTGCGGCAACGAGACTGGTGACGGCGATGGCAATGCACATCACTGTCATCGACCATAGCCGATCAGCGCCACTGCGCAGCAGCGCGTTCCAGCTGGCATGCAGGAGCGCGGCGAAAAGCACGAGGAAGATGAGATGGATAGGCATGCGCCACTCTAGGCAATTCGGCGCCGGGACTAAAGCGAAGGCTCCTCATCGCAGCATGAATGAATGCTCATACATTAAGGTTCTACGTGTTTTACCTTCAGCGCCTCATCGACCAACCATTGACGAAAGCTGGCGATGTGCGGCTGTGATTCAATGCCCTTGGGGCAGACGAAGTAATAAGCGAGCGGCGATGGGAACGGCACATCGAACAGCCGAACCAAGCGGCCATCGCCGATTTCGCTCTCGACATGCCCGCTGCGCACCAATGCAACGCCTTGGCCGAGCAGGGCCGCTTCCACCGTCATGTTGGTATCGCCAAACCTGACGCTTTCCTGAAGCGGCAAATAGGCCAGCCCGACGGCTTGAAACCACACTTCCCACTTGGGTACCAACTCGGCACCGTCCCGCGTCAGAAGCGGAAAATGTAACAATTCCGCGGGGTTCTGCGGAGTGCCGACGCGCCGCAACAGTTCTGGGCTGGCCACAGGAAATACCTGCTCCCCAAACAGGAACTCAGAATGCAGACCGGGGTAATTGCCCTTGCCGAGCCTGATCGCAACATCAGCCTGGCCGTGAGAGAAGTGAATTATTTTATCCGTGGTATCCAGCGAGACCAAAAGCTCCGGGTGCTGACGAGAGAGACGCGGCAAGCGTGGCAGCAGCCATTTGAGCGCGAAGGAATAGGTGGTACTGACGCTGAGTCGAACCCTGTCTTTCTGCTCGCGCAAATCACCCAGAGTCGCCTCCAGGCTGATGAAAAACTCGCGCACGATGGGCGCCAGCGCAGCCCCCGCTGCCGTGAGGCGTAACGCCTTGCCACGTTCAAACAACTGCACGCCCCAAAGGGCCTCAAGATGCCTGAGCTGGTGGCTGACCGCGCTTTGAGTCACATGTAGTTCCTGTGCGGCCGACGTAAAGGTCAAGTGCCGGGTGGCAACTTCAAATGCGCGCAAGGTCGCGGTGGGCGGCAGGTCTCTCATGGGCAGTATCCAGCGAGCTATCAGAAAAGTGCATGCATGAACGTTCGCTCATGATAGGCATAAACTCACTCGGGACGCTGTGTTCTCCATCAATCCCCCGCGCCGACGGCGTCGGCCAAGCCTGAGACATAACCTGCGGGCACGCCCAGGGAAAAGACTGCATTGACCGCCCGAATGAAAACGATGAAAGCTCACCGTTTTCATTCGGCCTGAGAGACTAATATTTAAAACGCCCTACCAGGCCTTTAAGCTCCCCGGAAATCTCTATCAACCGCCCCGAGCCAGTCTGTGACGACTGGGCAAAGCCTTCGACCAACTGGGCATCGGCATGGATCTGTGCGATGTGCCGGTTGATCTCTTCAGCCACCTGGTGCTGCTGCTCGGCGGCGGTGGCGATCTGAGTGTTCTGGTCGCGGATCGAGTCCACCGAGCCGCGGATCTTGTCGAAGCTGTCACGGGCCTGCTGGATGCGTTCCACGCTGGCGTGGGACACCTGCAGGCTGCCTTGCATCTGTTGCGTGACTTCCTGGGTGCGGCGGGCGAGATTGCCCAGCAGGCTGTCGATCTCACCCGTGGAGTCGGCTGTGCGACGCGCCAGGGCACGCACTTCGTCGGCGACCACGGCGAAACCACGGCCCTGGTCACCGGCACGCGCCGCTTCAATCGCGGCGTTGAGCGCGAGCAGGTTGGTCTGCTCGGCGATCGAGCGGATGGTGTCGAGAATGGTGTTGATGTTCTGGCTGTCCTGCTCCAGCAACTGCATGGTCTGGGTCGATTTCTGAAGGTCTTCGCTGAGCTTGAGCACGCTGCCGGTGGCTTCGCCGATGTGCTGCTGACCGTCATGGACGTCGCGGTAGCCTTCGTCGGCACTCGACGCGGCGGCGCTGCATGAGCGTGCGACCTCGTTGGCGGTCGCCACCATTTCGTTGAACGCCGTGCTCACCAGCTCCACGGCTTCACGCTGGCGACCTGCGGCCTGGTTCATGTTGTTGGCCACTTCGCTGGTGTCGACGGCGGCGGTCTGCAGGTCCGATGATGCGTTGCCGATGCGCTGCACCAATTGGGCGATCATGCCCAGGAACTGGTTGAACCAGCCCGCCAGGCCGGCGGTTTCGTCCTTGCCCTGCACCTTGAGTTGGCGTGTCAGGTCGCCCTCTCCTTCGGCGATTTCCTGCAGCCCGTCGGCCACGCCGCGAATCGGACGCACGATGACGCGGGCAAAGCTGGCGCCGACAAGCGCGAACACCAAGGCCAATACTGCTGCAATGGCGGCGATCAACCAGGTCAGGCGGGTGGCGTCGGCCATCACTTCATCACGCTTGATCAGGCCGATAAAGCGCCAGCCCAGGTCCTTGGAACTGACCACGTTAGCCATGTAGGGCACGCCATCAATCTCGATCTGGGTCACGCCGTCGACGCGCTTGGCCAGTTCGGCGTAGTTGGGGCCAAGGTCAGCCAGGGGTTTGAAGTTGTGCTTGGCGTCGCTGGGGTCTACCAGCACGTTACCGTTGGCTTCCACCAGCATCAGGTAGCCGCTGTGGCCCAGCTTGATGTTGCGCACCAGTTCCGTGAGCTGTTTGAGCGACACGTCCAGGCCCACCACGCCGAGGATATTGCCGGCAGCATCGGCGACGGTGTGCACGGTGCCGATCAGCGTCACATCGTCCGGCGCCCAGTAGTAGGCACCGGTGCGCACGGTGGTGCCTGGCGCGGCGATGGCCGCTTTGTACCAGGGACGCACGCGGGGGTCATAGTTGTTCAGTTTGGTATCGTCCGGCCAGCTGGCGTAGCCGCCGTCGCTCAAGCCCAGTGACAGGTAGGCGGTACTCGGATGGCTTTTGGCGAACTGGTCGAATATCGCCAGCAGCTCTTTGTTGGTCGGGGTCAGCGGAATTTGTGCGGCATCGGCGCCGGCGTAGCTCTTGAGGTCCTTGGCCGCGACCACACGCGGGTCCTTGGCGACGTAGTCGACGTTTTGGCTGATGCCGTCGAAAAACTGCTTCATGCCATTGTCGATCTGGCGGATCTCGCGACCGCTGCTGTCGAGAAAATTGGCCTGGGCCCCCTCCCGCACATTCAGCACTACCAAAACGGCGACCAGGATGACCGGGATGCACGCGATAGCCGCGAACGCCCAGGTCAGCTTCTGCTTGATATTCATGACTTCACCTGCGGGTATTTATAGTTTTGGCAAGGAGAAACGCTAGAGCTGACGTCGCATGTGTTGTTATCGGAAGCCATGCTTAGACTGAATTATCGGCCGCGTTGAAGCGCACTTTAGGAAGATACCGGGAGCTTTTGTACGGCGAATATCCAGGCTGCACCCAATAAAAAAGGCCTGCGCAAGGCGTAATACCAGTCAGTTAAAGCTTGACGCGGTCATTGTGGGAGGGGCGGTGCGACGATTCGACTTGCTCCCGATGGCCGCGAAGCGGCACCAGCTTTGGGTTTGAAAAGGCTGGGCCTGCTGCGCAGTCCATCGGGAGCAAGCCCCCTCCCACAGGTTATTAACTGACCAGCATTATGCTAAGGGCAGGCTTTATCGATTAAAGCGCTCGACCAGGGAGTATTGCGTGGAAGCCGTGCGGGTCAGCTCGGTGTTCAGCCCTGCCGATTGGTTCGCCTGCTCCGAAGTCTGATCAGCCAGCTGGGCGATAGTAGCGATGTTCTGGCTGATTTCCTCGGCCACCGCGCTTTGCTCTTCCGTAGCGCTCGCAATCTGGGTGGTCATGTCGGTGATGTTGGCGACGGCTTCACTGATGCCCAGCAACGCCTTGTCCGCCTCGAGCACTTGGAGTACGCCCTCTTCGGCCTGGCGGCAACCGCTCTCCATGGTTTGCACGGCTTTGCCGGACGAGACCTGAAGCGTGGTGATCAGTTGATGGATCTGCGTGGTCGATTGCGAGGTGCGCTGTGCCAGCTGGCGGACCTCATCGGCCACCACGGCAAAGCCTCGGCCCATGTCGCCGGCACGGGCAGCTTCAATGGCGGCATTCAGTGCCAGCAGGTTGGTCTGATCGGCGATGCCTTTGATCACATCCACGACCGTGCCGATTTCATCACTGTCCCGCGCCAACTGCGCCACAGTCAGGCCGGTTTCGCTCACCACATTCGACAGACGCTCAATGGCTTCGCGAGTTTCCCGGGTTACATCGCGGCCACGCCCCGTCAGCTGGTTGGCCTGCTGGGTGGCATCAGCGGTGCGTTGCACATGCCGGGCAACTTCCTGGGTCGTCGTCGCCATCTGGTTGACTGCGGCCGACACCTGCTCAGTCTCGACACGCTGGCGCTCCAGGCCTTTCGAGCCCTCAGCGGCCAGCGCCTCGGATTGCCCCGCAAGTCGGCTGAGCTGCTCGGCGGTGTCCTGCAAACGGGTAAGGCAAGTCTTCAGACGCGCAGTCTGACTGACGAAAGCCGTTTCCAGGCGGGCTTGCGGGCCACGGGCATCGCTGTACATCTGCGCAATCAACGCATCGGAGGTCGAGGGTTCGGTCATCTGTAACAGGTGCTGCGTTCCGCGCTTTTGCCAACGTGAAAAGACCCAGCCGACCGGTAACGCCACGGCTGCCGCCACACCGAATGCCAACGGCGCACTGAAGAACACACCGCTCACCGCACCCGCCAGCCCGGTGGCCAGATATGGCAGGCAATCCTGCGCAGCACACACCCAGTTGTCCCAGCGAGGGATGGCCGACTTTCCTTGGCTGATACGCTGATAGAGCGCTTGCGCCCGACGGACCTGATCCGCCGTCGGCTTGACCCTGACCGACTCGAAGCCCACCACCTGGCTGCCTTCGAATATCGGTGTGACGTACGCGTTGACCCAATAGTGATCGCCACTTTTGGAGCGGTTCTTGACGATCCCCATCCATGGCCGGCCTTGTTTAAGCGCACTCCACATGTGCGCGAATACGGCTGGGGGCACGTCCGGATGACGAACGATGTTTTGCGGAGCCCCTATCAGATCTTCTCGATTAAAACCGCTGATCTCGACAAACGCGTCATTGCAATAACTGATAACGCCTCGGGCATCTGTTGTAGAGATAAGTTTCTGCTGTGGGTCAAGTGAAACTTCGCGCTGAGTAACGGGTTGATTATTTCGCATAACAACTACCTTCTGTGACGTGTAAAGCCATCGGCATGCGTCAGGAAAAGTTAATACTTTTTTTTGAAATTTTTCTTATACATACAGACTTTTTACCGAAATCGAACAATAAACAAAGTTTTATAAACCTGAACGAAAGTACCAACTAAGAAGAAATAAACAAATAGCTTTGCCGCCACAACGGTCGCAGTTTCTATATATATCAGCGCGTTGCAGAAGGGCCTGATCCGGCCTACGCTGCATCCACGGATCAGCGAGCGAGGTGATAATCGTGAACAGCACATTCAGGATCGATGCAGTAGACGCCGTGCCGCCAAACGAGCGCGAAGCGGAATATTTCGAGTACAGCAAAGCGGCAAATCCGATCAGCGCCAAGCTCATTACAGGCGTGCCCTACCACAACTTTCCAGCCTCGCTCTGCGACTCAGGCCCCTCGCGGGTCGTGCCGCTGGACCTGAGCGAAGCATTGGGCTGCGAAGGGCCGGCCACCGGCCCCGGGCTTTGTGCCAACTTTATCCGCCTCAATGCGGGCGACAGCCTGACGCTCCAGCCCAACGCCACCTCGCAGGTTTTTTATGTGATTGCCGGCGCAGGTAAAGTGACCCAGGGCGAGCACACCCTGGAATGGTCCAAAGGCTGCTTCATGGCACTGCCAGGTCTGCTGGGCGCCTGTTTCAGCGCGACCGAGGACGCCCGGCTCTATTACGTGCATGACGAGCCCCTGTTGCGCTATCTCGGCGTGACCCGCAGCACTGACCGGTTCTTGCCGACGTTGTACCCGGCGCAGACCGCCAACGCGAAGTTGCGTGAAGCGGCCGATGACCCGCGTGCGCAAGACCGCAGCCGTATCAGCATCTTGTTGGGCAACCGCAATTTCCCGCAAACCCGAACCGTGACCCATGTGCTCTGGGCCATGTATGGAATTCTGCCGGCCGGTTCGGTCCAGAAGCCTCATCGGTATCAGTCCATTGCGCTGGATTTCATCGTCGATTGCCCGACAGGTTGCTACACCCTGGTCGGCACCGACCTGGACGCCGATGGCCAGATACGTCACCCGGTTCGCGTGGATTGGGCACCGGGGCTGGCGTTTGTCACGCCGCCCGGCTACTGGCACGCCCACTTCAACGAGTCCGGCCAGGAAGCGTTCCTGATCCCGATCCAGGACGCGGGGCTGCAGACCTACCTTCGCTCGCTGGATATCCGCTTCAGTTGATAGCAGTCGGGCAAGCGGCGCACTCGCATGAAGTATGCTTGCGCCGCCCTTTCAGCTGATCAGGCTTTCAAAGCATCCTCCAGAAACGCCACCAATGCCTCCACCCGCGGGCTACGCAGCTTGCGTGAGGGCACCAACAGGTTGATCGGCGCACTGTCGAATTGCCAATCCGCCAACACCCGGACCAGGCTACCGTTGGCGATTGCATCACTGACATCCCACTGCGAACGCAGTACCAAGCCCAAGCCTTGCTCGGCCCAACGCCGCGCGACGCTTCCATCGTTACTCAACAGCGCGGGTTCGATGCGCAGTGTTTTGCGCCCCTGCCCCTTACGCAGATGCCATAGCGTGACATCTTCATCATTTTCACGAATGCAAATGCAGCGATGCTCGGCCAGTTGCTCCGGTGAAGATGGCACCCCGTACTGCTCCAGATAGGCTGCGCTTGCGCACAACCATCGGTGGTTTTGCGTAAGGGGCCTGGCGATCCACAGGCTGTCGTTCAGGTGACCAATGTGAATAACCGCGTCGCTGTCGTGACGATCAGGCCATGGCGTTTCACGCAAATCCAGCTGCAGGCGCAGCTGTGGATGCAACCTGGCGAAGCGGGCCAGCAGCGGCGCAATCCGCTGGCGTCCATAGCCGAACGGCGCCGCCAGCCTGAGCGTGCCGGTCAGCCGCTGGTCCTGTTGCCTGAACGACTCCGGCAGCGCCTCCAGTTGCTCCAGCAACAGCGCACATTCACGGGAGAAACGCTCACCGTCGGCGGTCAGGCTCAAGCGCCGGGCATCACGATTGGCCAGGGTCAGCCCCAGCAGCGTCTCGAGCTTACGTAGGCGCATGGACAGTGCGGGTGGCGAGACGTTGAGCATTCTGGCCGCAGCGCTCAAAGACTCAGAGCGCGCCAGTGTTGCAGCCAGGCGTAGATCTTCGACAGAGATCATTCAATTTTACTTAATGATTGATGACCATTGATTGAACCACAACTTTACGAACGCTGAGTAGAGTGGCCGCGTCTCCAGCCACCTGAGTTCTGTCATGTCAGCCCCGATTGCCTCTCTCGATACCCCCGTCGCGCTAATCGATGTCTCGCGAATGCAGCGCAATATTCAGCGCATGCAGCAACGCATGCACAGCTTGGGTGTGCGCTTGCGCCCGCATATCAAAACCAGCAAATGCCTGCCCGTGATCAAGGCGCAGATAGCCGCCGGCGCGAGCGGCGTCACGGTGTCCACCCTGAAAGAAGCGGAGTATTGCTTTGCCGAGGGCATCAACGATGTGTTCTATGCCGTGGCCATAGCGCCCGGCAAGTTGGCTCAGGCCCTTGCACTCAGGCGCCAGGGCTGCAACTTGAGTGTGCTCACCGACAGCGTTGTCGGGGCCCAAGCGATTGTCACCTTCGCACGGCAACACGACGAACGTTTCGACGTGTGGATCGAGATAGATTGCGACGGCCACCGCTCAGGCTTGGCCGTTGAAGACCCTGCGCTGCTAGCGGTTGCCCGTGTCCTTGTCGAGGGCGGCCAGCAATTGCGCGGCGTGATGACCCACGCCGGCTCCAGCTATGAACTCGACACTCTTCCAGCATTGCAGGCCCTTGCCGAACAGGAACGCCAGCTCTGCGTCAGCGCCGCTGAAAAAATCCGCCAAGCCGGGATGGCCTGCCCGGAGGTCAGCATCGGTTCCACACCCACCGCCCTGTCGGCGCTGAACCTGGAAGGCGTGACGGAGGTACGTGCAGGTGTCTACGTATTCTTCGACCTGGTCATGCACAACATCGGCGTTTGCCAGGCGGACGAGTTGGCCCTGAGCGTGCTGACCACCGTCATCGGCCATCAGCAAGACAAAGGCTGGATCATCACCGACGCCGGCTGGATGGCCATGAGCCGTGATCGCGGCACCCAACGCCAGCGCCAGGATTTCGGCTACGGGCAGGTGTGTACCGAAGCTGGCGACTGGATCGAGGACGCGCGAGTGACTGGCGCCAACCAGGAGCACGGCATCATCACCCTTGGAGCGGCCCAGGGCACCGACATCGTGGCGCGCTTCCCCATCGGCAGCCGCCTGCGCATCCTGCCCAACCACGCGTGCGCTACTGGCGCGCAATTCCCGCACTACCACGCCTGCGACGCCGAAGGCGCCGTGCACACCTGGAGTCGCCTGCATGGCTGGTAAGATCGAGCTGATCCACACGACCAACGCGGCCGCTCCGGGCGGGCACTACTCCCAGGCGGTACTGCACCAGGGCGTTTTATACGTGTCCGGGCAGTTGCCGGTGCGCGCAAACGGCGAGCACAGCGCCGACCAACCGTTTGAGGTGCAAGCCTCGATCGTGCTCGACAACCTGATGGCAATCCTCAGCGCAGCGGGCCGGAGTGCGAGTGACCTGTTGAAGGTGACGGTGTATGTCGTGGGGGTAGAACACTGGGCCGCTTTTGACCGGGTTTATGCGCGTTATCTGGGAGAGCATCGGCCGACTCGTGCGGTGGTTCCGGTGGCGGGGTTGCATCATGGTTATTTGATAGAAATTGAGGCGGTGGTTGGTGGGTTGTAAGTGTCAGCGTGGGCCAAGGACGGTTTTTTAACTTTTTGTGGTCATGTCTGCTGGTTGGCTGGGGCTCCCTCAGGGGCTGCCCCCTATTTCCACATTAAACTACTGCAACAGGACAAATACCAAGCCGAGTAGAGATCACATAGGACTCAAGCCCGTTACACTCAGGGATGACTCTCAATGACTTTTCCCCCTCAAACTTCAACACCAGAATCCCCTCCTCTTCAAGCGAAGCACTTGTCACCTGGCAATTCAGATAATCAAAAAGCAACTCACTGGTGCTCACATCCTCACCGTGCCCCTGTTGTTTCCGTCCATGTATTTCACTTGTAAAGGGACACTGTATTAGCACGGTAGCACCATTCCCGAATATCAAAACCTGCGAGCCAACCCCGACTGTCACACCTGTAAGCACTGTTGAATCCAGTTCTGCCAAATCGGCGTCAATAATCATAAATACACTCTCATCGCTTAGGCGGCACAGTATTAGGCGGCAATGGCACATGTGTATCTCCCCTTGCGCCAGTACCACCGGTTGCTGGGTTTATCGGCTGTCCATTTTTCACAGAAATCCAATAACCATTTTCTAAACCGAGAAAATAGAGGTCAGACCCTGAGGGATCCCCGATTTTTCTTACCGAAAATCAAGAAGTTGGAATATTGAAGAGGCCTGCATGGGTCGGCAACTTGGTTTGCACCACACAAAACTAAGATCCGGACCCATGCAGACCATCCGATTTTTGCACAGAGCGCTCGCTCAAGCACTGCCCTCAATCCATTCTCGCCGCCTGACAACGCTGATGAGTTGTGTCAGTTCTTTACTGCAAGGTCGCCGCCTGACGCTGACTGCTCTTGGACGTTTTATGCCAGGTCGGGCGTACCCCAAACATGCGATCAAGCGAGTGGACCGATTGTTGGGTAATCAACACCTGAGAGC
This sequence comes from Pseudomonas sp. ICBG1301, assembly GCF_016918385.1. Lineage (NCBI taxonomy): Bacteria > Pseudomonadati > Pseudomonadota > Gammaproteobacteria > Pseudomonadales > Pseudomonadaceae > Pseudomonas > Pseudomonas sp. ICBG1301. Next base: position 321,761 of record NZ_JAEKGB010000002.1, on the reverse strand, counting down.
AGAACGCCCGCTGTTCTATTGGGTGATACTGCGGGCATTGTTGGGTTCCTTGAAGCATCCTTTAATCTTGGTGGACTGGTCTCGAATTGATGCTCCAGGCGACGCGTTCTTATTGAGAGCCGCGATCCCGTTTGCAGGGCGCTCGTTTCCTATTTATGAAAGTGTCCATGAACGCGAGAGTTGCCCAAAATATCAAAGCCGCCTACTCAAAACACTAGCTGAATTACTGCCTGATGGATGCGTTCCAATCCTGGTCACTAATGCGGGTTTCCGGCGCCCGTGGATGAAGGCCTTAGCAGCGCAAGGCTGGTATTACGTGGCTCGGATCAGAAATCGTGAGCTTTATCGTCGCGAAGAGAATGACTGGCAACCCGTAAAGAATTTATACGCTCTGGCCACTTCATCGCCTAAGTCGTTGGGCCGCGTCGAGATGACGCGAAGCGCCCCTCACTTTATCGATTTGTACTGTGTTCGGCATTCAGCCAAGGGCCGCAAACACCAACGAATCACGGGTTCAATCGCCAGAAGTAAGCTCAGCCGACAGTCCGCCAGGCGTGAGCGTGAGCCGTGGTTGCTTGCCAGCAACCTGGCGCGGGGTGAGTGGAGCCCAGCAAAAATCGTAGCGATTTATAAGCGGCGCATGCAGATCGAAGAAGGTTTCCGAGATTTAAAAAGCGAGCATCTGGGATTGGGCCTGAATCTGCATCGTAGCTATTGTCCAAAACGCATCGAAGTGTTGTTGATTGCCGCTTTGGCCAACTACCTCATCTTCTTAACAGGGTTACAGGCACGTGAGAACCAACTGGAAAGGCGCTTTCAAAGCAATAGCCTCAAGGAGCGGAGAGTACTTTCATTATGGCGTTTAGGCCTGGAGTATTGGCGCAGTTGCACAGGTTTCGGCGACCGAGAACACCTGAAAATACTGGAGCATTCTCTGCGTGATGAGGTGCACCATCAAGCGCAGAGCCTGGGATAGATTTGTGGGGATCCCTCAGGGTCTGTACCCTATTTCACATGCCTAAAAACATCAATTGACTTTTTCTTTTCTTGAAGCAGAGACAAAACGAAATCGGGTCTAAAATCCATCAAGAATTCAATAGCATCAAAAATTTTCCAACGATGTAATTCCGGATGATCGATTATAGCAACAAGGTGAACTTCAATAAGCGGCACATATTCCAAATAGTTCTTTCTTTTCACAAAGTCAAAAATTTTGGCTATTTCGAACGGCTTACTACTCGCCAACGAAATAATTTTCGATAGAGGAGAGTAAATTTGCGTTCTAGCCGCTTCAATTCCCCCGCGATCAGCCACGTTGGCAAAATATCGAGTTACAGCTAAGATTAGCTGGTGATAAGTGTCGTCGTAACCATATAGTCGGTGGGGGTATGCTCCTTCGATGCATTCGTTTTTTTCCATATCCCCTTCTAAGGCGACTAGACCTTCACAGAGCCCCCAACTGGTCAGCAGTTTCGCAGCCAAAAAGTGCTCTTCTTTATTATTCGTATGACGGAGCAAATTTAGCACAGCGCCAATTCTTTCCGGTGGAATATCCTCTGGATCCAAATCTCCTGCAGTCACAGCATAATCTGAATGCTCAGGAACGCTATTCAATAGTTCGTATGTTTTCGGGTCCATATAAACCTATTTTTTTACTTCTTAATATAGTCAGCCGGTACACAGCCCTTAATCAAATATTCCCCATCGCGCGTAGCGTTCTTAAGATCTCTCTCAGCATTAATCAACGAATCATTGTTATTTTCAGACGGATTTTTTGTGTACCTTGCCCGGGCCGCATCCACTTTCGATTGCAACTCCGCTGTCACTTGCTGATTTTACAAAAATTTGGTACCTGGCAGATTACCAGAATCAATGTCCTGCTTTAAGCGCTTCACATCGATCTCAATTTTATCAGAACCATAGTCTTTCGGGGTCGACGCTACACTTGGATCAGTAACAGATATATAGGGCGAATTCTCAGGATTGCCACCGCGCACGTGCGTTTGGACGCTGCCGGTCCCGTTGGCGTTAGGTGGAACCAATTCGCCGTTTTCATTAATATATGCTTTAGCCCTACCGTTTCCGTTGACCGCTGCGCTGAAGTCATCGTCGCTGCGCACAACAATCTCACGTGTCCCTTTTTCACCATCAGCCTTTTATGCGTTCTAAGAACTCAACCATTGCTAGCGGATCACGCTCCACAAGTTCTTCAATCAAATCTTCCGCTGCCCAATGCAGAATCATGTCCCCTCCCCCCCCATCCTTGCAGAGGATGAGATCACTTGACAAAGAAGAGTCAACAACGTTGACTTCTCTATCGCTGAGTGCCATCAGGCCACCGTAGCCATCATAAGGAATGACCCAGTAAAACCGTTCGTTCTCTATCCAGTAAATCCCAAACACCTTTACAGGCTCTTCTCGCCCAATTTCTCGAATAATCATATCCACGTCACTCAATAGTCCTACCGGGCTGCAGCATAGGGGGCAGCTGTTGCGGCGTAGGAAAACGGGGGGGCAGGTCACCATTCTTCATATTTTAAAGAGAAACTCTGCTGAACTCTAAAAAATGCAAAACGTGGTCTGCCTCCTATTCCCTTTACCTTTTTAGATCCTTTGGCAACGACCACCATGCCAACACCCCATTAACTAACCCCCCAACAAAGAAAGATATAACCACAGGCAACAAACTATCCAAAAAACTGTAATTATAGCTATTATGAAGAAAATAGCGGTCAACCAAAAACATCCAAAACGACGCAACACCCCCACCACAAATCGATGTAAACACGCAAACTCGAAAACTATTTCTTGGCCTTAAGATGGCGATACAACATGCAAATATAAAGGCAGGAATAAAGAAAATCAATTCCGCAAGAATAGGTGCACTTACTAGTACAGAAAGCGCTTCCCTGCCTCTGGCCTGCCCTAGCAAACGAGCATCACTAAATAAGCCTATAAACATAACAATTAAAGAGGCAGACCCTAAGATCACCCCCCCAAAAAAAGGCCCTAATAAAAACATCAAAAATAATTTAACTACTGGATATTTTTCAATACTCATGGCGTACACCCCTGATGCAACGAATAGCCGAGCAACTTACACCCATACTTCACTTTTGAACTATACTCCAAAATATCAACGCCACCTTCTTTACGCTAAGTCTCAACAAAAGGTATATATTTGATAATCCCGTCGGCATTAGCCGCTTTTTTGGGAAAAATAGGAAAATAGCTGTCAAACCACCATTCTTTATACTTATAAAGAGCAATTTTTCTGAACTCTAAAAAACGCAAAAACGTGGTCTGACCGTTATTCCCCCCACATTCAGCCTAAGCCTCTATATCTAAACTTGCCGCTTGGTTCTCAAGGATAAATAAAGTCTATACTAATTTTAACTTTAACTAAGTCCAAGGTTACCTCACAGCCACTCCACGCTGGCAAATAAAGGTTTGTCCTCCACCGCCTTGCACCACTTTATTTGTATTTTGCATCTGCGCCAGCTCATCAGGAGACATCCACCTTCCTACACGAGTCGTGCTGACATCGTCGATTGCCTTGGTTTCGCCAAGTTTTAGCGGAGAGCTGACTGTTGCTTTTGCACCATTTTAACTCAATAATTTATCCATAATTTCTGGCAACCCAATAGATATAAAACCCCATTCATGATCGTCAAACTCACCGACCTGCTTAAAAAGCAATCCATTTTCTTCGCATACGTGACAACAAAGACTAAAATCCTCAGCCACACGTCCAGACCACCCAACATCAAGAATGCGTTTAAATTCAAAAGCTCTAGGTATCGCGGCAATATATGAACAGCGCTCTTCAATAATTACGTCAATTACATTCGCAATAGACTTTTCTGAAAGACGTAAAGCGCCGAAAAATTTTAACTTTTCATCAGCCTCTACGATAGATTCTTGTGAGTCACTAGCACCCGAAATTTCACTTCCTCGAAACTTCAGTGCTCCCCACAATTTTCGATAGCGTACAATTCGAGTATCTGGTTGCCAAGCAGAGTTACCTAGGAGTAACCAAACATCATACCCAGGTAGCTTTTTATCAATCAAATTGCAAATAAACCTCAGCACACCTGCAAGTGAAGTATTTGATGCATCTGCGGCCAAAAAACTAGCCGCTGACAATTCCGATCTAAAATAATCTCCAGCCCAATGGGGATTAATCACATCGTTAGTAATTGAAATATCAGGCGCACGCCCGACTTGAATATCAATAGTCATAGTGATTTCCAGTTTCATCGTTAAAGTGGGACCCACGATTTTGGGAATTACCTGAACCGAAATCGTGACCTCCTGCATCATCACGGATCCTTACCGTTTTGAGCCCCCCACCTGATGCTGGAACCTCGAACTCATAGATTTTCCCCGGCTGAGGATTACCCCGTTTATCGACATTTGGTAGGGTCCGGCTAGGTTGCTGGCTTGTGGGAATGCCTGATTGACGTTTAGCTTCATTAAAAGCTCCACTTCGTCCGGCGCCTGTAGGGCTCATATTCTCAGGAATTGTGCCCTTTGCACCATCTCCCCCAGGCCTCATCCCTCCGATTGCCGCACCCAGTAATGTACCAGCCGCACCGGTCCAAAACGAAGACCCTTCCCCATCGCGCTGTGCAGCCAGCTCCGTAGCTACAGTCAAACCAGCAGTTACGTTGTTGTTTATGGTAAGCGCAGCAATCGTCGCTGCTTCCTTTAAATGGCCTTGAGCAGCCAAAGACTTGGCCAGTTCACGTAGCTTAGGCTCATCTTCAATTAGCTGACTTGATAGGGCATCGCACGCGTTAGGCGCGGCTTTACACACTGAAGCTAGCTCTTGATTTCGCGCCTCGTCCAATTGCGCATAACGTTCGCGAACCTCATTTTTTTCAGCGTCCGTCTGCTTGCTATCAACCTCCTCAAGCATCTTCTCCACTTCGTGATGAAGCAGGTAGTTGTACTGCGTAGCATTCTTCGCGACCCAACCACCCTTCTCGATAGACTTCGCATCCGCGTCCTTCTGCGAAGCCGCTGCCAAAACCCCGACTATCTGGGAGCTCATGGACAGCAAGTTCTTATCGCCGCGAACCAAAGAGTCCAAGTGAACGACGGCAGCTTCATTAATCCCCGCCGCCAACGCACCTGTCTTGAAATCCCCACCGGTAGCTTGAGACAGCAGCCCACCCACCATCGCATGCACCAGTATTTTCGGCGGGTAACCATCAGTCAGCTTGCCTTGGGTGTAATCCCCGACGGCATTAAAGCTCGCAGCGGCCAACGTGTTAAACAAAGCGCCTTTGAGCGCATCACCAAAGTCCCCTCCTTGTCCTAACGCTTTGCTCAGCAGCGTCGAAGTGCCGTTCTGCAGCACCTGGTTGGCCGCAAACTGCCCAGCACCTGTCCAGGTGTTGAGGGCCGGCGAAGTGATAACCGCGCCTGTGCTGGGATTCGTCTGCGTGCCGGTCCATCCATCGAAAACCCCAACAGTCAGCCCCGCGGTTACTCCCGATATCACATACCCCTTCATCGCATCCGAAGAAGTCACATCCTTGAGTACCGCCCCCAAATTGCCCCGATTATTGATGACGCTCACGGTGGCGTTGGTAGCAGCCCCGGACGCAACGGCCCCCACAGCAGCCCCCGTTACGCTTCCTCCCGCAGCCGTAGCTGCCATCGGCCCCAGTACTGCCGACATCACAATCGCAATAATGATCTGCGACGCCGGCCCAAGCCCCGAGTTGCTGTATTTGAAGCTATCGTGAATTTCCTTGACCTGGCGCCAGTCCACGTCACCGCGTTTTTCGGCGTCTTTAAGCCAAGCCAACTGCGGGTCTGCCTTGACCATCGCATCAATGGATTGGCTGACGGTTTGCTGGTTGACCTGCAAGACGTCGATCTTCAGGCCCTCAACGGCTTTGATCGCAATGTTGCCCTCAGCCACCATTTGGGTCTGGCGTACGGTCTCGTCGGTGTTGCCCTTGCCCTTTGCCGATACCCAGAATGCGTTGTTGTTGGATTTTTCGTGGCTCTCTTGATGCAGATCCTTGGCGGCCTCAAATGTGATACCACCACCACTATCCAACGTAATGTCCCGCCCACTCTCAAGCTTAGCCGCCTGATACACCTGATCACTACCACTCTTGAGCGTCAGATCCCCCCGGTCGTGATCTCACTCCCGATGTTGGTGACCTGCGTGACCTCATCCCGCTGAGTCTTCTTGCTCCCGAAGCTCCCCTTCTTTTTCATGTCATACAGCGAATAATCGCTGTCTTCCGCCGCCAGCAACCCCAGCTTTCCACCCGCCACCAAATACGCTTCATCCCCCGCACTGACGCGGCTGGCAATCATCGCCAGGTCCTTGCCAGCACTCAGCGAAACATCCCCGCCAGCCTTGACCGACGTGCCCACCTGGCTCACATGGTCTTCCTGCGCCTTCACCTTCTTCAGGTTCAACGCCGAATGCTGCTCGTCCGCCGCCGAAGCCATCGTCAGGTCGCCCACCGCCGACATCGCCACATCCCGCTTGGCATCCATCTGGCTGGCAATTGCTGTCAGATCGCGGCCAGCAATCGCTGATAGGTCGCGACCCGCCGTCACCGACGAACCGTTCTGGGTGACGGAGCGGCTGTTGTTGCGGGCGCTGAGGTTCGCGTTGCTGTTGGCCTGCTCCACTGAGCCGAAGCTCAGGTCGCGGCCGGCCTGGATGGTGGTGTCGCGCCCGCTTTGCAGCACGCTGCCCTGGTTGGAGAAGTCGCGGCCGGCCCTGATGCTCATGTCGTTGGCCGCCTCGATACGTGCGGCGCTGTCGAGAAAGTCGCTGTGTTCGCTGATGACACCATCACTGCTGTCGTGGCCGGTGACGGTGCGTTCGTTGATCACGTCGCCATTTACGGCGTTGCCGAATGAGTAGATGTCCTACAACAAGCCCTGAAACAGGAAAGTCCGAGGCGACAGCGCCTTGCTCCCTTGCCTACGCTTGCGTCAGAATCCGCCGGCTTGTGCGCTTGAGTGGGCGTCTCTAAGGTTGCTCGGTCGCTGAGAACTCAGTGATCGGGTTTAGTAGCCCGGGGTTATTCCAATCAGTGCATAAGCTTCATCTGTCGGGCGACAACGTCCGTGCTTTATGGTGGCTGTGTGCAGGGCGTCCTCGGGCGCGCCGGCTTTCTTGGAATTCCCCGGTCTACTAACCTGCGCACAGCTGCCACCCCTTGGTTTAGTAGCCCAGAGGTGGCGGCCCTAAAGTGGGAAATTCCAAGTATGTTCAAAGTCACGCCTAATCCTCCAAGTAAGCCCGACCTGAAACTCAATCAGGCGGCGCATCGCGCCATAGATCACTACCTCAATCCAGAAACGGCTGCACCTCTGCCGCCGCCGGGCTTATTCAGTGTCGCACCCGACACCAGCTCAGAAACCCTGATCACCAACAGCTACGAAACCTTTTCCTCAGTCAGCGCCTTGCTGCTTGACCTGTCCGAGGACCTGACCGGGAAACCACGCGATGTAGCGCTGGCAATACACCAGTTGAGTGAGTTGGGGGTGTTGCTGATGGATAAGCTGATGGAGCGGGAGGCAGCAGTAGCGGGCAGCTAAGCCTTTAACGCAGTACCGAGCCGTCGTAATGCCCAACGGCGGCTCGGTGTTTTTGCTATTGGGCTGTGCCGTGTCAACATATAGCCTGGTGCCGAACTTTTAGACCTGCGTAAAAGAAACGATGACGTGTCAAAAAAACAAAGAAAGCACTGTTGTATTCGGCGTGGGGGATTACCATTTTGGCTTAATAGGGGTTTTGGTCAAGCAAGCATTAGAGGAGCCACCTCCGCCCAGAGGGAAATAGGGGCCAGACCACCATTCTTTATATTTTTAAAGAGAAACTCTGCTGAACTCTAAAAATTGCAAAAACGTGGTCTGCCCCCTATTTTCCTATTTCATTCTATTTCCTCCCGGACTGGCTGGGTCAGCTACCTAGAGAAAAGTGGATAGATTTATTTAATAGATGAGCACTCTCACAAAATTAAATAAATCCATCCCCTTTCTCCTCTTGCACCAAAGATATCAGAGCAGATCATTTACGTCTATTTTCAAAGAAAAGTTTAAAGGCAAAATAGGAATATTCCTTTTAACAACCAAAGGCAAACTATCAACCACTCTACTTTCCCGTGGCCTAGCTATTAAATTATACCCCCCACCACCCCCAACATCATAACTAAGCACACCTCTTCTAGCCATATCAACAAATGACTTTAAATAGCGCTCACGCTGAATGTCATCACTAAAAACAGGCAGATTCTCATAAATAACTTCAACAGCGACACTGTCTTCTATAGAAAAAAAATAATCATAAACACTTTCATACACAGAGATTGACTCTCTTACTGTCATTGGTACAAAACCTCGCCCCCCAGTCGCAAAATGTGCAAGCAGGCCATCTTGACAAGATGCGAACCAATCCAAGTCATTGGTTTCTAAAAATTCTTCATCCATTTCCATTATTCAGCTCCAAATATATTAGTGCAATTTTCACAGCGAGGAACCTCTTGACCGGTCCTAGGACGAATTGCTGGGGTAAATTTAACGTCGCCCAATTTAAGTCTAGGATTACTCAAAAGTAGCTCATTAGCAGCCCTGAACTCAGCACAGCGACCCAACGTATTACCACACGTAGTTTTGACTCCCAACCCACCTAAACTTTCAGCATACGCCTTTAATTCAGGTGCAATCACATCCGGCACCGCTCCACTGGATGCAGTTACTATTTTCCCCGTTAGTGGATCCACAGCACCAATAACTGTTGGGGGCTTATATTTACCAAAAGTCCCAATGTACGCTTGTAACTGCCGGCTGGCATCTTCAATTAGCTTGGAGGTCTTCCCTCCCTCCTTCGAACCCGCGCCTCCTAACCCCGTTTTTATATCACCAGCTACAGCTATAGCGCCACCACCAAACACGCCTAGCGCGGTACCACCAAGAGCTGCGTCACCTCCAGCTACTTCTGCGGCAGCTATTGCAGCCTGGTTACACATCAAAGGCGCGAGCGCACATCCCATTATGAGTTCCGGCGTAGCGACTGCCAGACCCAGGGCGCCCGGTATTATGGCCCAGCCAGCAACATAATCATGTCCAGGGCCTTGATATCCATCACCTCTGACCAGCGATCTAAGCGCGTCAGACACTTCATCAGGAGTCTTACCTTGTTCGACCATTTGAGCGCCGAGACTGGCCGCAGCACCTCCCCAATCCCCGCCTATGCTATGCAGAAAATCGTTGTAACGCTGAGCATTTCCCGCTACCCAACTGCCAGTTTCAGGATCGCCTTTGCCCAAAGCGCCCGCTAGGACCCCAATGACCTGAGCAGTCCCCACCTTAAATTGCTCGTCTGCGGCAAACCGCGAATCCAAGTATTTACCTAGGTTCTCAGTTGCAACGGCCGTCAACCCCTCCGCCGCAGCGCCTGCAAGTGCACCTGTTTTAAAGTCACCGCCTTTAGCAGCGGAAAGGGCTCCCCCTAATACAGCATGCATTAAAACCTTGGAGGCAGTTCCCGGGCTCACTTTCAAGTAATTGGCCAAGTCACCGACCTGTTTATTGCCAAAGGCTGCAGTTAGATCAAGTCCCTCGGAAAGAGCCGCACTACCGAGATTATCTTTTAAGCTCCCCCCATTGATCGCCGTGTTGACGCTTCCTACAACTAAAGCATGCGTGGTGCTTCGAAGCACATTCTCACTGACCGTATTCCAATCCAGCAGACCTGCCCTATACCCTGGATTGCTGACGCCACTGGTATTTAGAATCAGCGGTCCATCGGGGTTCCAACCAGCGACTGCTGTGTCTATCCCACTCAGAATCCCGCTTGTCACCATCTGTGTGGCGTAGCCTTTAATAGCGTTTTTATTGGTTGCCGCTTTCAGACCTGCACCAATATCTCCGCCGCCATTGATAGTGCCCACGGCAAAGTTGCTGGCCATAGCTCCAGCGAGAGGTCCAAGGTAGAAGCTGGCGACAATTGAAATAATCAGAGCAGGTGCGGCACCTAATCCTGAATGTTTGTAATCCCAACTTTCATGGATCTCCTTCACGACTCGCCAATCCACTTGGCCGTTGGCTTCAGCTTGCTTGATCCACGCCAGTTGAGGCTCCGCTTGGACCATCGCATCAATCGTTTGACTGACTGTTTTCTGATCAATTTGTTTAATATCAATATTGATCTTGCCAGCCGCTCGAATAGCTAGTTGTCCCTGAGCTGCCATCTCAGTTTGGCGTAACGTTTCATCGGTATTGCCCTTACCTTTTGCACTTGTCCACGCCAAGCTATTGCTGCTCTTCTCGTGGCTCTCTTGATGCTTGTCCTTAACCGCCTCAAAAGTAATACCACCACCACTATCCAACGTAATGTCCTGCCCACTCTCAAGCTTGGCCGCCTGATACACCTGATCACTACCACTCTTGAGCGTCAAATCCCCCCCGGTCGTGATCTCACTCCCGATGTTGGTGACCTGCGTGACCTCATCCCGCTGAGTCTTCTTGCTCCCGAAGCTCCCCTTCTTCTTCATGTCATACAGCGAATAATCGCTGTCTTCCGCCGCCAGCAACCCCAGCTTTCCACCCGCCACCAAATACGCTTCATCCCCCGCACTGACGCGGCTGGCAATCATCGCCAGGTCCTTGCCAGCACTCAGCGAAACATCCCCGCCAGCCTTGACCGACGTGCCCACCTGGCTCACATGGTCTTCCTGCGCCTTCACCTTCTTCAGGTTCAACGCCGAATGCTGCTCGTCCGCCGCCGAAGCCATCGTCAGGTCGCCCACCGCCGACATCGCCACATCCCGCTTGGCATCCATCTGGCTGGCAATTGCTGTCAGATCGCGGCCAGCAATCGCTGATAGGTCGCGACCCGCCGTCACCGACGAACCGTTCTGGGTGACGGAGCGGCTGTTGTTGCGGGCGCTGAGGTTCGCGTTGCTGTTGGCCTGCTCCACTGAGCCGAAGCTCAGGTCGCGGCCGGCCTGGATGGTCGTGTCGCGCCCGCTTTGCAGCACGCTGCCCTGGTTGGAGAAGTCGCGGCCGGCCCTGATGCTCATGTCGTTGGCCGCTTCGATACGTGCGGCGCTGTCGAGAAAGTCGCTGTGTTCGCTGATGACACCATCGCTGCTGTCGTGGCCGGTGACGGTGCGTTCGTTGATCACGTCGCCATTTACGGCGGTCATGGTGACGTCGCGTCCGGAAATGATGCCGCCGGCCTTGTTGACGATGTTGTTGCCCGCCAGCAGGTCCAGTCGGTTACCCGCTTCGATCAAGCCACTGTTGACCAGGTCGTTGCCGGCCTTGGCCGACAGGTTGTTGCCGGCACGCAAGGTGCCGACGTTGTTCAGGTTCTGGCCGGCGATCAGGCTGACGTCATTGCCCGCAATCAGCGCGCCGTTGGGCCCCAGGCGGTTGTTGGCGTTGGCCAGGTACAGCACCGGCACCAGCACCTCTTCGCCGTTGACCACGCTTTTTTCCAGCCAGACGATGTCGTGGGTCAGCGCCGCGACTTGCTCGGAGCTCAGGCTGACCCCTACCGCCAGGTTCAGCGTTTGCTTGCTGGCGATGGCATTGTCCATCAAGTATTTGAACAGCTTTTCGTCGCTGGTTTGCCCATCGAGGAAACGCTGGCCGGTACGTGCGACGACGGCTTGCTGAACCAGGCGTTGTTCGTAGAAACCATCGCCCAGGCGCTTGGCACTCTCGTCCGGGTTGTAGCCCAGCCCGGACAGCAGGTAGTCCGAGCTCATGAATTGCTTCATGCCGGTGAGCACCGGGTTGGTTTCGACCAAGTATTTGTGCGGCTGCGACACCGCGCTCTTGTCTGGAAGACCCTGCACCCGGTTGACGGTCTGGCTGGCAACCGGAGTCGGTTCAGCCGCAGATGGCACAACTGCGACCACGGCAGGTCGGCTGCTGACGCTTGCGCCAGGCTGATCGACTGGCGGCGTGACCGACGGGGTCTCTCGTGGCAGAGGCGCCACCGGAACCACCACGGATGGCTGCGGCGCAACGACACTAACCGGTGTAACAGGGGCCTGTGGGATCAGGCCCGGCAGGTCAAGGTCGGGGCGCGTGCTACTCGGCGCAACGGCTACAACGCTGGTTGCGCGATCAGCAGTTGAGAGGCTTGGGACGTTCTGGTCAGGGCGGGTGCCGCCAGACGACGTTCCATCGGGTGTGGTCAGCACGATACGGGCGTCGCGCTCAGCGGGCGTCAGGCCTGACAGGTCGACATTCGGACGAGAGACATCAACCGTCGGCCGCGAGCCTTCAACAGGGTTTTGGGTGTTGATGCCATCGACCTGGGTGATATCGCCGCCGCTGGTACGGCCAGGTTGCAGCGTGACCGCATCGGCATTGCCTATGCCGGCGATGTTAACGGCACTGGCCCTGGCGTTGATTCCGCTGGCCTCGCGGGCCGTAACCGATACCTGTCGGCTGTTGGCGGAGAGCTGGGTGACCTCTTCCAACTGAATCGTCCGCCCCTGGGTTTCAGGAAGGGTCTGTTGGCGTTGCGCCAAACCGACGCTGGCGGCGCCAAGGGTCCAGCTCTGAGGCCCGGCATTAGCTTGAGCCGCTTGCCCGCTGCTGGCGCCCTGCCCGCTCAGGCGGAACAAACCATTCTGGCCGGTGGGCAGGCTGAAGCCCGGGAGCGCGAGGGGGTTCACTTGCTGTTGGGCCAGGTTGGGAGGCAACTGCGAATTGATGGAGATCGCCGTCGAATAGCCACTCCCTGCGCCTGTGTCGGTTTTCGTGCGGCCGGCTGCTACATAGGCGTAGTAAGGACGCACCACGCTGTTGTTGATGTTCTGGGCAGCGTTCAGTGCGACGTTGCCCCCCGCCTGGATGACCGCATCGTAGGATTGGCCATCGCTATTGAGCGTGGTGGTTTTTTCGGAAAGCTTGCCGCCCCCCATCAGGCTGAGGAAATAGCTGAGGTCTGCCTCGACGGTCGCCGAGGGCGTAGGGCTGTTTTTTGCATTGAAGTTGGCGGCCGCCGGCAGCGCCTGGAAGATTTGCGTGACAAAATTCCAATACGTGCGGGTGGTCTTGATTTCCTGGGCTTGCACACCCTGGTTATTGATAGTGGTCGCGTTGGCGGTGAGGTTGCCCGTGGCGGCAATGGTGCTGCTCAGGTTGTTGAGCGTCTGGGCGTCGATCTGCATGTCAGCGCCGCTGCTGAGCGCCGAGGCCACGCTGCTGCGGGTAACGTTCAAGCGATCGATTTCATCGATTTGCCACAGACCATTTCGACGGCCTTTGCTGCGGAAGTCACATCCCGCACCTGGGATCAGGTTGCAGTCGAGTTCGGTGATCTTGACCGAACTTTTTTCATGCCCCGAATACTCCAACACGTCCCTGACGTTATTGACGGTCATGGCACTGACGGTCAGGTTTTTCGCACTCTCGATGGTGCCCGAACGGTTATCCAGCAAATCGGCTTTGGTTTGGCTGGCATCTTTGGCGATCAGGACATTACCCAGCCCGTAAACATCGGCATAGGTGTTGGTAAAGCGGGTGGCCAACAACTGCATGTCGCCGCCGCTGGTGATCAACCCATTGCTGTTGAGCAGGGTGTTGCTGCTGAGGGTCAGATTGGCGCCGGTCGCCAGTGTGCCGGTGTTGCTGACACCTGCTGCCGTGACGGTCATGGTGTTGGCCGAGGTCAGACGCCCGGCGTTAGTCAACTGGCCGCCCACGTTGATCGTGCTGTCCTGTCCGCCGGCAATACTCGCCGCCGTGCTCAGGTTCACTTGCCCGGCACTCAGGCCCAGGTTACCCACGCTGCTGTAACGCCCATTGCCGCCATAGCTGCCGGCCAGCGTCAATTGGGCCGTGCCATCGCTGGCGATCAGGCCATCATTGTTCCAGTTACCACCACTGCCTACGAAGCTGTCAGACGCCAACAACTGGCCGCCTGCGGCTTGATTCAAGGTATTGACGCTCACCGTCAAACGCCCAGCCTGGATCACACTGCTGTTGGTCCAGGTATCAGCGGCCAGGGTCAAGCCCCCTTGGGTGACGACAGTGCCCCCGGCATTGGTCAGGTTCGCGGTGGCAATATCAAACGTGCCGCTGCCGCTGTGCAGCAGGCTGCCGCCCTGGTTCTGGAAGCTTGCGGCATTGAGGGTGAGGTCGCTGGTGCGCGTTTCCAGGCGGCCGTTGCGGTTGTCGAATACGCCGCCGACCTGGAAGTCGGTCTTGCCGCCGCTGCCCATGGCGCGCAATTGGCCGCCCTGGTTGTCGAGGCTGCCGGCTTGCACGTTCAGCAGGGTGTCGCTCTCGATAATCCCCAAGTGGTTGCTAAGTTGGCCGCTGAGCCCCAGTTCAACCCGGTTCGCCGCCATTTGCCCGAAGCTGTTGTCCAGCCCCGCACCGCCGACCCGCAGCAGGTCCTTGGCGTACAGGCCGCCGTAGGCGTTGGCGAAATAATTGGCGTTGACCACGGCGTCGCCATTTTGCGCGGCGATACGCCCGTGTTGGTTATCCACGCTGCCGGCGATCAGGTTCAAGCGCTGGCCCTGAATCACGCCGGCCTTGTCGACCTGGCTATAGCCGTTCAGCAGCCTGTCAGCCACGCGGGCATCCAACAGGCCCTTGAGGCTGGCGAGTGTGCCGCCCTGGTTGTTCAGGGTATTGGCCTTGGCACTGACATCACCGCTTTGCGCCAGAAGCTTGCCATCCTGGTTATCCAGCTCACCGCTGACATCCAGGCTCAAGCCACTTTGGCCCTGTACCACGCCCGCACGGTTACTCAGGCTGACAGCCTTGACTTGCAGGTCTGCACCCTGGCTGTAGATCAAACCGTCGGCGTCGTTTTGCAGGACGCCGGTGCTGGTGATTGCCACGCGGTCCTTGCCGGCGATGGTGCCGTGCTGGCGGTTGTCGAGGCCGCCGGTGAGCAGCGTCAGCAGGCCCTGGCTGGCAATCTGGCCGCCCTGGTTGTTGACCTGGACAGCGCGCTGCAACAGCAACGGGCCGGCGCTGGCCAGCTTGCCGTTGGTGTTGTCGAGGATGCTCAGCAGGTTGAGGGTCAAGCGGCCATTGCTGGCGAGCGTGCCGCCCTGGTTGTGCAGGTCGGTGCCGGTCAGGGTGAGCGCCTGCTGTGCGTTGACGGTGCCGGCCTGGTTGTCGAGGGTGGCGGCTTGCAGGTCGAGGTCGGCGCCGCTGTCGATCAGGCCGTCGTTGGCGTTGCTCAGCCCGGCGCTGATCACCAGGCTTTGCCCGGCGCCGCTGGACAGGATGCCGCCGCTGTTGTCGAGGCTGGCCGCCCGTACGCTCAGTTGCCCTTGGCTGACCAGGGCACCGGCACCGCCATTGAGCAGTTCGCCGGAAAGGCCCACGTCGACTGCCCCGCTGCGGCTGGACAGGGTGCCGTTGTTGCGGTTGTCGAGGCGCCCGCCGTAGACGTTCAGGCCCTGCCAACCGGAAACCAGGCCATTCTGGTTGAGCAGGTTGGTCGCGTTGACGGTCAGCACCTGGCTGCTGATCAGCTTGCCGCCGCTGTTATCCAGGGTGCCGGTACTCAGGGCCAGGTTTTGCTGGCTGGACAGTTCGCCGCTCTGGTTGTTGAAGGTGCGCAGTCGGTTGAGGGTCAACGGGCCTTTAGCGAGGATCAAGCCGTTGCGGTTATCCAGGTCGTTGTTGTTCAGGTCCAGGGTGACGCGTTGTTCACCCATGACACGGCCACCCGCCAGGCTCAGGACGCTCAGGTTCAGGTCCATCGCGCCTTTGGCGGAGACCTCACCGCCGCTGCCGGTGTCCAGGCTGGCGGCGCTCAGGTTGAGGGTGCCCTGGCTGTTGATCAGGCCGGCGGCACGGTTGTCCAGCGCCATGGCGCTGAGGGTGACGCCTGCCGTACCGAGCAGGCTGCCGTTCTGGTTGTTCAGGTTGGCGCTGGTCAGGGTCAGCGCCTGCTTGGCACTGATCAAGCCCTGGTCCTGGTTGTTGAGCAGCCCCTCGCTGGTCAGTTGCAGGTCGCTACGGCTGGTCAGGGTGCCGCCGCGGTTGTCCACGGAGCCTGCCTGTGCGCTGAGGCTAGCCGCACCGATCAGGCCCTTGACGTTGGCCAGTGCCTGGGCGAGGCGCAGCGTCAGGCCCTGGTTGCTCAGCAGTTTACCGTTGCTGTTGTCCAGGCTTTGCGCGGCCAGGGTGAAGGCTTGGGCGCTGGAGATTTCACCGTTCTGGTTGTTGACGGCATTGAGGTTGTCGAGCAGCAGCGGGCCGAGGGTATTGATCAGACCGCCCTGGTTGTTCAGCTGGCCGTTGTTCAGGTCGAGGCTCAGGCGGGTGTTGCTGAAGAGTTTGCCGCCCTGCTGGTCCAGGCCCGTGACGCTGGCCGTAAGCGCCTTGGCGCTGCCGATGCTGCCACCGTTGTTGAGTTGGCCGGCGCTCAGGTTCAGCGTGTCGCCGCTGTTGAGGCGCCCGCCCTGGTTATTCAGCACGCCGGTGGTGACCGCGACCGGCCCTTTACCGCTCAGGCTGCCTTGCTGGTTGCCCAGGCCGGCGCTGCGCAGCACCAGGGCGCCGTCGGTGACCAGTTCACCGCTCTGGTTGTTCAGTTGGCCGGTGACTTCGACACTCAAGCCCTGTGCGCTGGAGAGGCTGCCCTGGGTGTTGTTGAGGCTGCGCGCCTTGACGTCGAGGGTCCCTTCACTGCTCAGCAAGCCCTGGCTGTTGTCCAGGTCGCCGGCCAGTTCCACTTGCATTGGTTGTTGGCTGAGGAGCTTGCCGCCGCTGTTATCCAGGCCGGTGCCCGCCAGCATCAGGCGCTGGCCGCTGAGTTGACCGCCGTGGCGATTGAGCAGTTGATCGACGCTGAGGCTCAAGCCACTGCCGGCGAAGACTTGGCCGTTGTCGCTGTTATCCAGTCGTTGGCCGGTGACGTTGACGTCGGCGTTACTGGTCAATTCACCGGCGCGGTTGCCGATGCCGGCCACATCGAGTGTCAGCGCTTTTGTGGCGCCGACCAGGCCGCCACGGTTATCGAGGCTGGCACCGCTGAGGTGCAGGGTGTCGGTGCCGATCAACTGGCCTTGCTGGTTGTCGAGGCGGTTCGCGTTGACCGTCAGTTCAGCCTTGCCGGCGATTTCGCCGCCACGGTTGTCCAGGTTGGCGCTGGCCAGTAACACCTTGCCGTCGCCCATCAGGGTGCCGCGCTGGTTATCGATCAGCTCGCCGGCACTGAGGTCCAGGACGCCCCGGCTGCTGACCAGCCCCTCAGTGTTGTCCAGGCTGAGACTGCGGCTGTAGAGGCCGGCGCTGCTGATACGGCCTTTGAGGTTGGCCAGGGCCTGGTCGATGCGCAGGGTCAGCGCCTGGTTGCTGATCAGCTTGCCGTTGCTGTTGTCGAGGTTGCGCGCCGCCAGGGTGAAGGCGTTCTGGCTGGAGATCTCACCGTTCTGGTTGTTGAGGTTGCCGAGGTTTTTCAGCACCAGGGTCGGTGCGTTGATCAAACCGGCGTTGTTCAAGTCACCGTGGTTCAAATCCAGGTTCAGTTGGGTGTTACTGAACAATTCCCCACCCTGCTGGGTGAGGCCGGTGAGGCTGGCGTTCAGGCTGCCGGCGCTGGCTATGCGGCCGGCGTTGCTGACCTGGGCGGCCTTGAGGTCGAGGCTGTCGGCGCTGATCAGGCGCCCGCCCACGGTGTTGTTGAACAGGCCGGTGTCCAGGGTCGCGGCGCCCTGGCTTTTGATCAGGCCCTGCTGGCTGTTGTCGAGGCTCGCGCTGGTCAGGGCGAGGGTTTGGGCGGTCTCGAGGATACCGCCCTGGTTGAGCAGCTCATTGGCGCTGCTGATATCCAGCGTACCGGCGCTGGAAACACTGCCGCCGGTGTTATCGATGCGTTGGCCGAGCAGTTGCAACGTCCCTTCACTGCTGATCTTGCCGTGGCTGTTATCCAGCCCCGCTGCCAGTTGAATCGCCAGCGAGCGCTGGCCGGCAAAGGTGCCTTGGGCGTTATCCAGGCGCGTGCCGGTCAAGCGTGCATCCTGGGCGAACACCAGCCCCTTGGCCTGGTTGATCACCTGGGCCACGGCCAATTGCAGCGCCGTCCCGGCCAGCAGCTTGCCGCCGCTGTTGTCCAGGCGCTGGCCGCTGAGCTCGGCGTCTATCTGGCTGGAGATTTCGCCGGCCCGGTTATCGACGCTGTCGACTTTCAGTTTCAGCGCTTTTGTGGCCCCGACCAAAGCACCGTCGCGGTTCTCGAGGGTGGTGCCGGTGAGGGCCAGATTGCCTTGGGCAACCAGCTCGCCACCTTGTTGCGTCAAGGTGCCGATGGTAGCGTCCAGGTCGGCCTGGCTGGCGATGCGCCCCTTGTCGTTATTGGCGTTTTCCAGCGCCAGACGTACCGGGCCTGCGGCGCTGAGCAAGCCACCCTGATTGCTCAGCGACTGGCCCGTGATGCCCAGGGCCTGCTTGCTGTTGAGCACGCCCTCGCGGTTGTCCAACTGGCCGAGGTACAGGTTCAGGTCCTGGTTGGCGCGGATCGCGCCGGCGCGGTTATCCAGGCTATTGCCGCGCAGGGTCAGCAGGTTCTGCCCGGAAACACGCCCGCCACGGTTGTCCAGGCTCACCGCCTGAATGTCCATGAGCCCTTTGGCCATCACACTGCCCTTGGCCTGGTTGTCCAGCAAACCGTCGACTTTCACGCGCAGGCTGCCATCGCTGACCAGGCTGCCGGCCTGGCTGTTGTCCAGGCTCGCCGACGTGACTTGCAGGCGCTGGGCGGCACCGAGGGTGCCCGCCTGGTTAACCAGTGCGCCCTGGATCGCCAGGTCGAGGCTGACATCGCCCATCACCTGACCGTTGTGGTTGTTCAAGGTCATGGCGTTGACCACGCTGGCGCCGGCACTCGAGACTTCGCCGTCGACATTGAGCAGGTCACCGGCCAACGTCAGGCTCAGGTCTTTCGAGCTGCTGAAAACGCCCTCGCTGTTGTCCAGGCTTGCCGCTTGAGCCGTGAGCCCGGCCGCAGAAACCTGGCCGTTGCGGTTGATCAACGCCTGATCGATCTTGAGGTTCAACGCCTGGTCGCTCAGCACTTTGCCGTCGGTGTTATCCAGGCTTTGCGCGGCCAGGCTGAACGCTTGTTTGCTGGAGATCTCGCCGCTTTGGTTGGCGACCGTCGCCAGGTTCTTGAGCAACAGCTGGCCTGGCGCACTGATCAAGCCTGCGGCGTTGTTCAGGTGGCCTTTGTTCAGGTCCAGGGTCAGCGCACCCGTGCTGTAAAGCTGGCCCCCGCCGCGCTGGTCAAGCCCGGTGATGCTGGCGGTGAGGGCGTTGGCGCTGGCGATGCGACCCTGTCCACGGTTGTCCACCTGCCCTGCCGTCAGGTTGAGGCGCTCGGCGCTGGTCAGCCGCCCGCCCTGCTGGTTGTTGAAAGCACCGGTGGTGACCTGCACGGCCCCGTCACCGATGATTTTCCCGCCCAGGTTGTCGAGGCTGGCGCTGGCCAAGGTCAAGGCGACCGCGCTGAGCAACTCGCCTTTCTGGTTGCTGATCGCGCCCGAGGTGGTCAGTACCAGCGGTGCGGCGCTGCTGATACGCCCGCTGTCATTGGCCAGGCTGGCCGCGAGCAGGTTCAGGCCGCCATCGCTGCGCAGCGCACCTTGCTGGTTGTTCAGGTGATCGCTCAAGGTGATGCCGAGGCCGCGCCTGGCGTACAGGCTGCCCTGGGCGCTGTTGTCCCATTGCGCGGCGTTCAGGTTGATCGACTGCTGCCCGGAGATGATGCCCTTGAGCTGGTTGTTCAAGCGCTGCAGGGTCAACTGCATGTCGCCGTTGGCCAACAGGCGCCCGCCGGCGCTGTTGTCGAACTGCTGGCCGGTGAGCGTCAGGTCGGTGACGCTGGAGACTTCCCCGGCGCGGTTATCCAGCGTGTCCACCGCCAGGGTCATGGCCTGGCCTGAGTTGAGCAAGCCGCCGTCACGGTTATCCAGCGTGGTGCCGTTGACCTGCAATTGCCCCACCGCCGCGACGCTGCCGCCACGGTTGTCGAATTGGCCGACGCTCAGGTTCAGGTGGTTCTTGCCGGTAATACGGCCTTTGGCCTGGTTATCCAGGCTGGCAGCCGTCAATTGCAGCTGGGTATTGGCGGCCAACAGCCCCGCCTGGTTGAGCAACTGACCGCTGATCAAGGCATTCAGGACACCGTCGCTGGTCAGTTTGCCCTGGCTGTTGTCGAGGCTGCCGGCGCTCAGGTTCAGGACCTGGCCCGTGACAAGGCGGCCGTTGCGGTTGGCGACCGCGCCCGAGTGCTTAAGGGTGAGGCGGTTGTCGCCCTGGATCAGCCCTTGGCTGTTGTCCAGCGACGCCCCCGTGAGGGCGGTACTTGCGCCGAGGATTTCGCCCTGGCGGTTGTCGAGTGCCGCGTCGACCTGCGCCGTCAGGTTGTCACGGACCTTGAGCGAGCCCTCAGCATTCACCAGGCGATCAGCGCGCAAGTCCAGGCCAGTGGCGGAAACCAGGCCCTTGGTATTGTCCAGGGCCTTGGCAATGCGCACGATCAGCCCTTGTTCGCTGAGCAACTTGCCGGCGCGGTTATCCAGGCTGTCGGCGCTGAACGTCAGCGCCTGGGTGCTGGAGATTTCGCCGCCCTGGTTATCCACGCTGGCCAGGTTGTTCAGCAGCAGCGCACCGGGGGCATGAATCAAGCCGCCCTGGTTGTTCAGGTGGCCGTGGTTGAGGTCCAGGCTCACACCCGCCTGGCTGTAGAGGCGACCATCGTTGTGTTGGTCAAGGCCCGTGACGGAGGCCGTGAGTTGCTGCTGGCTGGTGATGCGTCCGCCGGCACTGTTGTCTACCGGCCCGGCCGTGAGCACCAGGGTGCCATCGCTGTTGAGCGTACCTTGAGCGTTGCCCAACGCGCCCTTGGCCGAGACGGCCAGTTGTTGCTTGGAATAGAGTTTGCCGCTGCTGTTATCCAGGCTGGCCGCCGTGATGTCCAGCGCCTGGGCGCCAAACACCAGGCCCTGGCGGTTATCCAGGGCGCCAAGGCTGGTGAGGGTCAGCGTGGCATCGCCCTGGAGCAAGCCCTCGCGGTTATCCAGGGAGCCGGTATTGACCGAGGCGGTGCGCGCCAACAGTTTACCGTTGCGGTTGTCCAGCGCAGCGTCGACCTGCACCGCCAGGCCGTCAGTCGCACTGAGTGTGCCGCCGAGGTTGTCCAGGCTGCCGGCACGCAGGTCCAGCGCCTGGGCGGACAGCAGGCCCAGGGTGTTGTCCAGGGCGCGCGCAATTCGCAGGGTCAGCGCCTGTTCACTGAGAACCTTGGCGTTGCGGTTGTCCAGCGTATCGGCGGCCAGGGTAAACGCCCGGCTACTGGAGATTTCCCCGCCCTGGTTGGCGACGCTGTTGAGGTTGCTCAGCCGCAATTGACCCGGTGCGGTGATGGCGCCGCCCTGATTGTTCAGATGGCCGCGATTGAGATCCAGGCTGACGTCGCCCTGGCCGAACAGGCGACCATCGTTGTGCTGGTCCAACCCCGTCACGCTGGCGCTGAGCGACTGCCCACCGCTGACGCGCCCACCGTCGCTGTTATCCACCTGGCCTGCCTTCAGGCTCAATTGGGCATCACCACGCAAGCGTCCCTGCTGGCTGTTGTTCAGGGCACCGTCCAACGCCAGGTCGAGATTCTGGTTGGCATACACGCTGCCCTGGCGGTTATCCAGGCTGGCCGCGTTGATTTTCAAGACGCCGACCGCTGCAAGGTTGCCGTTGCGGTTATCGAGCGTGGTGCCGGCGAGGGTCAGGTCGGCTTTGCTGCTGATGCGTCCCTGGCGTTGATTATCCAGACTGCCCAGGTTCAGGCGTAGGTTACCGGTGGAAGCCAGCAAGCCAGCCTGGTTGAGCAACTGCCCGGCGATCACGGCGGTCAGGGCGCCGTCGCTGGTCAGTGTGCCTTCGCTGTTATCCAGGCTGGCGGCATTGAGGATGAAGGTCTCGCCGGCCGCCAGGGTGCCGTGCTGGTTGATCAGGGCAGCGCTGCTGAGGGCCACACTGCGATCGCCTTGGGCGCGCCCTGCACTGTTGTCGAGTGAACCGGCGGTCAACGCCAGGTCATTGGCCAGCAACTCGCCGCTGCGGTTATCCAACAGCCCATCGACGCCGAGGTTCAACGCGGTACGCGCAGTCAATTTACCGCCCTGATTGCTCAAGCTCCCAGCTCGGGCGTCGAGGCTTGTGGCCGACACCAGGCCTTTGGCGTTCGCCAGCGCACGGGCGATACGCACGGTCAGGGCCTGTTCGCTCAAGACCTTGCCCAGGGTGTTATCCAGGCTGTCCGCTTGCAGGCTGAAGCCGGTGGCGCTGGAAATTTCCCCGCCCTGGTTGTCGACGTTGTTGAGGTTATTCAACAGCAGCGACCCCGGAGCGTTGATCAACCCACCCTGGTTGTTCAGGTAACCGCGATTGAGGTCCAGGCTCAAGTCGCCCTGGCTGTAGAGACGACCGTCGTTGTGCTGGTCCAGGCCGGTCACATTCGCGCTGAGGCGCTGGCCGTTGATGCGCCCGCCGCTGCTGTTATCCAGCAACCCGGCGTGCAATTGCAGGGGGCCGCCGGCGCTGAGCTGGCCGCCCTGGTTGTTCAGGTCGGCGCTGCTCAGTTGCAGGTCGGTGCCTGCGCTGAACAACCCGCTCTGGTTAAGCAGGTGACCGGCAATGGCGGCGGTCAGCGCGGCATTGCTGGTGAGCTTGCCAAGGGTGTTGTCGAGGCTGGCCGCAGTGAGTTGCAGGGTCTGGCTGCTTGCCAGGGCGCCATTGCGATTGCTCAGGTCGCCGCTGTTGATCTTCAGCAGAGTGTCGCCCTGTATCCGACCTTGGGCGTTGTCCAGCACGCCCGCCGTGAGCCGCACATCGCGGCCCAGGATTTCGCCATTGCGGTTGAGCAGTGTGGCGTCGACGTCCTGGGTCAGGCCGTTCTGCGCCACCAGATGACCGTCGCTGTTGTCGAGATTGCCGGCGTGCACCTGCAACGATGCGGCGCTCACCCGGCCTGCAGCGTTATTCAACGCCTGGGCAACGGCCAGCATCAGCGACTGCTCGCTCAAGACCTTGCCGCCGCCGTTGTTCAAGCTGCCCACATTGACCTGGCTCGCGCCGACAGCACTGACGCTGCCGCCACGGTTATCCAGCATCCCCGTGACCCGAGCGTTCAGCGCAGCGCGACTGTTCAGGCTGCCGTTCTGGTCATTGACCAGGCCGGCAGCATCGATTTGCAAGCCGGCCGCCGCAATCAGCCCCGCACCGTTATTCAAGACCTGGGCAATCTGCAGGGTCAGCCCCTGGTCGCTGAGCAGCTTGCCGGCCGCGTTATCGACCGTGCGTGCGGCGACGGTAAACGCCCGCGCACTGGAAATCTCACCTTGGCGGTTATCCACGCTGTCGAGGTTGCCAAGGGTCAACTGCCCAGCGGCGTTGATCAGCCCGTTGCGGTTGTCCAGGTGACCCTGGTTGAGGTTCAGGCTCAAGTCGGTGTTGCTGTATAAACGCCCGCCGTCGTGTTGATCGAGGCTGCCGAGATTCGCGTTCAAGCCTTGAGCGCTGGCGATCCGACCAGCGCCGCTGTTATTCACCGCACCCGCCGTCAGGTCCAGGGCCTGGCCGCTGGTGAGCGCCCCACCCTGCTGGTTATCCAGCGCACCGACCTTGACCGTCGCGTTGCCGCTGGACTCGATACGGCCCTGCTGTTGGTTGGCCAGGCTGCCACTGAGTTCAACAGCGAGCGTGCCTTGGCTGGTCAGCGATCCCTGTTGGCTGTTGTCCAGGGAAGCGGCATTCAACTGCACGGCCTGGTGCGCAGCGATCCGCCCGGCCTGGTTGTTGATGGCGGAGCTGGCATTCAGGTTCAAGGTTTGCCCGGCCGACACCAGGCCTGCCACGTTATCCAGCATCGCCACCTGCAAGCTGGCCTGGCCGAGGCTCGACAGTTCGCCGTTGCGGTTGATCAACTGGCCGACCGTTGCCGTCAGTGCTGCGCTGCTGGTCAACAGGCCGCCCTGGCTGTTGAGCAACTGCCCCGCGTTCACGCCGAGGCTGCCGGCGCTCAAGATTCGGCCCTGGTTCTGGTTGTCCAGGCTCGTGGCGCTCAACTGCGCATTGCGCTGAGCACTCAGGGTGCCGCCCTGGTTGGTGAGTTCGCCGGTATCGAGGCTGAGGTCGCGACTGGCAATGATGGTCTTGCCGGTATTATCGATGCCTTGGGCTGTCAGGCGCACATCACCCTGGGCATTGCGGCTGTTGTCGGGGTTGACGCCGGCTTCGATAATCCCGCTGTTGGTCAATCGCCCGCCCGCGTCCAGCGTGAGGCTGTCCTTGGCGGCCAGGGTTAGTTGGTTGGTCAGTGCGCCTTGGGTTTTCACCGACAAATCGGTACCGGCATACACTGCGCCCTTGGCTTGCACACTGGCCGCATTGACCGCCAGCGCCGTACCGGCCGAGGCCTGCCCCATGATCACGTTGCCTGCGGCGTCAATCCGAATATCGCCACCGGCCACCATGTCACCCGACAACCGCACGCCAACACCGGCCTCGGTGCCGATCAGCTTGACCGCGCCCACATACATCCCGCCCAGCGCCGACGAGTCGATGGCCAGGTCCGGTGCCTGGCTGCCATCCGCTGCACGCACGCTGGCATTCAGGGTGCGTGCATCAACGTCATTGCGACCGGCGACGATGGTGAGTTTTTTCGCCTGGATCTGCGCATTGATCGTGGTGGCGCGGGTGATGATTTCGAACTGATCGACATTGCTCGCATTCAGGCCGGCGCCATCGATGGCAACAGTGCCTTGGTCAACCTGATAGCGGTTGATCTGGCCGTTTTCGATCACGGCCTTGCCGGTGGTCAGCGTGGCTTGCGGGGTGTTGATGAAACCGCAGCCATTGCAGCTGATGCCGTAGGGGTTGGCGACAATCACATGGGCCGACTGCCCCGCCACTTCAGTGTAACCGCGCAGCTGGCTGGGGCTGCCGCCGTTGACCTCATTGAGGATGACGTTGGCGGCGCTGCCGTGGAAATTCGGGTTGCCGACGATGATGCCACCCAACTGGGTGGACTGGGTGCGGTCGGTGGCGTTGTTGAGGATCACCCCGTTGGCACCGACGTTGTAGTCATGAAACTGGTTGTGCGACAGGCCGTTGGCGTTGGGGGCGGCAATGTTGACGATCGGCACGCCATTGCCCGCTTGCCCGAGCGTGGTGCCCGGCGCACTGACCACGATACCGTCCGCCTGAGCCAGCAGCGGTTGCCAGAACATGGCGTTGGCCAGGATCAACGCCAACCCTCGTTTAGGCAGCCCCAGGAAGTGGGTACGGCTTTTTACGGCAGCAGAAGGCTGGCGCGCGAGGAAGGCGAACTGACGAACGTCCATGTCATGTCTCGTTGCCCGAAGGCGGTCAAAAATTTAAAGAAAGAAATCCAGTCGGAAATAGATCGGCGCTTCACGCTCAGTGATGGCGGCCGGTCGTTCCAGAGAGTGGGCAAAGGTCACGCTGGCGGCGACGTTCTTGCCACGGGCAAACAGCTCCACCGAGTTACTGCTCATGCGCCCATGCTGCTCGGCGTTGTAGCGGTCGCGGCTGATCACGCCCTGGTCGTAACCCAGGCTGGTGCCGTACTCACTGAGCACCGGCTGCAGCCAGGCCCAGGTCACCGGGCGGCTCCAGCGCAGGTCATTGCGCCAGTAACCGCCACTGTCGCCGGCGAGCATCTGGTCTTTGTAGCCGCGAATCGACGACTGCCCGCCCAGGCTCATGCGTTGTGGGCTGAACAGCACGTCTTCGCTGTGCTGGCCGGTCATCAGGCTGCTGAAGCTCAATGACTCGCCCCACAACTTGAAGGGGTACAGGTAGCTCAGCGTGGCGGTGTATTTGCGGTAACGCGCATCGGCCTGGCCGGGTTTTGGATGATGATTGGCCTGGGCATCGAATGCACCAATGCCGTCTTGCATGCCCAGGTCGATGTTGAGAAACGACTCACCGATACGTCGCCCGTGATTGATGCCGAACTGGGCTTCACTGAGACGGTTGCTGCTCACGGCGAGCTTGCTGTCTTCAATGAAATTGTTCGTGCGCAGGTAGGCCACGCCGGTGCTCAGGGAGGTTTTGCTGAGGGCATCGCGGTGGATCACGCGCTCCAGCCGCAATTGATGGTTCTGACTGTCGCCGGTCTGCTTGAACGTGAAATTGTTTGCCTCGGCCCGGGAGCGGTATTCGCTCTCGGTGTAGCTGTAGGTCAGGTTCCACCAGCCGAACGGCAAGCTGTAGTTGAGCATCGAATTGCGCGAGGTTTTCTGGTGGTCGCTGACGGCATCGTGCCCGCCGCGCAACGACAGTTGGTCAGCCAGGCCCAATGGATTGTCCCAATCCAGGCTCGCGCCCCACTGCTGCTCGCCGGTACTGCGCTGGCCGCCGTTGTGGCGCGACAGGCCCACGCGCCACGGCTTCTGCGGGGTGTTTTTGACCAACACATCGCTACCGCCCACCGCCTTGCCCGGCGCCAGTTCCATCTGCGCCTGGTTCGAGGGCAGACGGTTGAGCTGGTCGACCATCTGCTCGACTTCGCGCAGGTTGAGCAATTCGCCCTGCTTGCCGGGAAAACTCATCGCCAGTTGGCGGTCGGTGATGCCACTGCCTTCAGCGCCCTTCAAGCTTTCCAATTTGCCTTCGACCACCTGGATCTTGAGGTGCCCGCTGGAGAGATCTTGCTGCGGCAGGTAGGCGCGACTGGTCACCAGGCCTTTGGCCAGGTAGCGGTCAGTGATGACTTTGAGCACCTCGTTAAGCTGTGGTACGCCGAGGCATTGGTCGATGTAAGGCTTGATCAGGCGGTTGCGTTCGCCTTCGGACAACGCTTCAGCGCCGGAGAGCTCAATGGCTTTGATCGGGAAGCAACGAGTGTCGGCAGGCCCTGTGGGCGTCGTAGGCGTAGCGGATTTACCCGGCAATTCCTTGAGATCCTCAAGCCGCCGCTGCTGCTCTTCGAGCAGGCGGTCCTGGCGATCACGAATCAGGTCGGTGATACCTGGAGCAGCCTGCTGTGTGGCGGCTTGCGCCCACCCGCCCGCGCCCAGGCAAAAAAAAGCGGACAGCAGGCTGAGCCTGGTCCGGCGTGCAAAACGCCACATCGATTAGATCCCTCTACATGGCTTAGTGCCATCATTCGGCGGCGATAATAGGGTGGCGATATAGTGGCGTCAATTAAATGTGCATCCCCGCTTCACGGCCACAGATCCAATGCCCGTCCTTGAGTCCTTTTAAAGAACGGATCATTGGATCCACTGAAACCCAATTGACCGATAATCGCCCAATATATAACGGCATTAGCGTTGACCTATTCAGCCTGTCGCCCATTTAATGGATCCATTAAATAAAAATAACGCATCGCCTGGAGAGTCGTCATGTACCCCAAGAACACTTGGTACGTCGCCTGCACCCCTGATGAAATTGCGCAAAAGCCTTTGGGCCGACAGATCTGCGCTGAAAAAATGGTGTTTTATCGTGGCCTGGATGGCGCCGTAATAGCGGTCGAGGATTTCTGCCCGCATCGCGGTGCCCCGCTTTCGCTGGGGTATGTCGAGAACGGCAACCTGGTCTGCGGCTATCACGGGCTGGTGATGGGCGGTGATGGCAAGACTGTGGAAATGCCGGGGCAGCGCGTACGCGGGTTTCCCTGCAACAAGACGTTTGCGGCCGTCGAGCGCTACGGTTTCATCTGGGTCTGGCCGGGCGATCAGGCCCTGGCCGATCCCGCGCTGATCCCACATCTGGAATGGGCCGTGAGTGATGAATGGGCCTATGGCGGCGGGTTGTTCGAGATCCAGTGTGACTACCGCCTGATGATCGACAACCTGATGGACCTGACCCACGAAACCTACGTGCATGCCTCCAGTATCGGCCAGAAGGAAATCGACGAAGCAGCGCCCGTGACCAGCGTTGAAGGCGACGAAGTCATCACCGCCCGGCACATGGAAAACATCATGGCCCCGCCGTTCTGGCGCATGGCCCTGCGCGGCAACAACCTCGCCGATGATGTGCCGGTAGACCGCTGGCAGATCTGCCGCTTCACCCCGCCCAGCCATGTGTTGATCGAAGTCGGCGTGGCCCATGCCGGCAAAGGCGGCTACCACGCGGCCGCCGAGCACAAGGCGGCGAGTATTGTGGTGGACTTCATCACCCCGCAGACCGACACCTCGATCTGGTACTTCTGGGGCATGGCACGCAACTTCAAGCCCGACGATGAGGCACTGACCGCGAGCATCCGCGAAGGTCAGGGCAAGATTTTCAGCGAAGACCTGGAGATGCTCGAGCGCCAGCAACAGAACCTGCTTGCCCACCCGACGCGCAATTTGCTCAAGCTGAATATCGATGCCGGCGGCGTGCAGTCACGCAAAATCCTCGAACGCCTGATTGCCAGGGAACGCACGGTCGAACCTCACCTGATCAACACAACCACCGCCTGAATAACCCCAACGCAGGAAGGACTGAACATGATCGATGTGGTGGTGGTATCGCGTAACAATGAAGCCCAGGACATTTGCAGCTTTGAACTGGCCAGTGTCGATGGCAACCCATTGCCGGCGTTCAGTGCCGGCGCGCACATTGATGTGCACTTGCCGGACGGGCTGATCCGTCAATACTCGTTGTGCAATCACCCTGAAGAACGTCATCGCTACCTGATCGGCGTGCTCAAGGACCCTGCGTCACGAGGCGGTTCGCGCAGCCTGCACGAACAGATGCAACCAGGCGCCCGCCTGAGCATCAGCGCACCGCGCAACCTGTTCCCGCTGGTGCACGACGCTCGACGCAGTGTGTTGTTTGCCGGGGGTATCGGTATCACCCCGATCCTGTGCATGGCCGAACACCTCGCCCAGGCGGGTGCCGACTTCGAATTGCATTACTGCGCCCGTGCCAGCGAACGCGCAGCGTTTGTGCAGCGCCTTAAGACGTCGCCGTTTGCCGAGCGGGTGTTCCTGCATTTTGACGAACAGCCCGACACGGCCCTGGATATTGGCCAGGTGCTGGCGGCCCCCGCAGACGACGTCCACCTGTATGTGTGCGGCCCGGGCGGGTTCATGCAGCATGTGCTCGACAGTGCCCGTGCCCTGGGCTGGCAGGACAGTTGCCTGCATCGCGAATACTTCTCGGCGGCGCCGCTGGACAGCCGCCTCGATGGGCGGTTTTCGGTGCAAATCGGCAGCTCTGGCAAGGTCTTTGAGATACCGGTCGACCAGAGTGTGGTGCAGGTGCTGGAGAGCCACGGCATCACGATTGCCGTGTCGTGTGAACAGGGGGTGTGCGGCACCTGCCTGACTCGCGTGCTGGACGGCGTACCAGAGCACCGTGATCTGTTCCTCACCGAGCAGGAACAGGCGCTTAATGATCAATTCACGCCGTGCTGCTCGCGCTCGAAAACCCCAATCCTGGTGCTCGATCTCTGAGGCGTGTCACGAGGCGGGCAAAATCACCTTCATGCGCGCGTCGGCAGTGGCTGAGCTGAAGGTGTCGGCATAGCGCAACGTCGCATTGGCGTGTTCGCGCATCAGCGCTTCGGCCCGTGCGCCCTGGCGATTGACCAGGGCGTCGAACACCGAGTGGTGTTGCATGTGCGCATAGTTGAAGCGGCGGTACTCGCGGACCATGTCCTCGCGATCCACCGCCAGTGCCGTCACAGAGGCGAATGGAAGGTGGTCATTGCGTGCCAGGGCATCGGCAATCGCCGGGTTATGGCTGCCTTCAACGATGACCTGGTGAAAGCGCATGTTCAGGTCGTGATAGACCTCAAGGTCGTCCTCGGTGACATACCCCTTGTCGAACAGTTGATCGCCTTCGACCAGGCAGCGCTCAAGCGCCCTGCGCGCGTCATCGGACAAACCGCGCTCGGCGGCTTGGCGCGCCGCCAGGCCTTCAAGCACACCGCGCACTTCGACCGCGCCGGCAATATCGCTGGGGCTGACCGACCGCACCTGATAGCCACGCCCGCCGAACGGTACCAGCAAGCCTTCCTGCTCAAGGGTACGGAATGCCATGCGTACGGGCATGCGCGAAACGCCGAAGCGCTGCGCCGTGGGAATTTCCATCAGGCGCTCACCCGCCGCCAACTCTCCGCTGGCAATCATCTTGCGCAGTGCAATCAGCACCAATTGGCCGGGCTTGCTCATCCAGGCAACTTCCAGAAAACGTGGGTCGCCCCATAGTATCGCAAGTCGTCGGATCGCAAGTCGTCGGATCGCAAGTCGTCGTGCTGCAAGTCAGTGCAATCAGACGAACGCCAGCGCCGCGCGTGCCCCCTCGATTGCACCCAGGTGCTGGGCCAGCCGCGACGGCAGGTAATCGAAAAAGAACCCGGCGCTTTGCAGCTTGGCGTCACGCAACGGATCGCTTTCGGGTAATACCCTGGAGACCCGCGCAGCCCGTGCCCAGGCAAAGGCCAACAACGCTACGCCACACAACTGGAGGAAGTCCGGCGCGGCCCGATACGGGTATTCGCGGTCTTCGCCAGACCGCTCGCGTATGGCGCTCACCGCACCGGCCAAGGCATCGCAGAGGCTGTCCAACGCGTCGGCAATCCCTGCGCACTCGGCATGCTGCCGGCCCTGCCCGGCTTCAGCGCGCAGCTCGGCCAGCAACAAGCCAAACGCCTGGCCCTCATCGCCCAGCACTTTGCGCAGCAGCAGGTCATTGGCCTGGATCTCATTGCTGCCCTCATAAATCATCGCGATGCGACTGTCACGCAGGGTTTGCTCGATACCGAACTCGGTGACATAACCGTAGCCGCCGAAGACCTGCAACGCGTTGCTGGCCTGGCGAAACCCCTGTTCGGTGAAAAACGCCTTGATGATCGGGGTCAGCAACGACGCCAACGCGGCCGCCGCCGGGTCCGGCCCCTGCTCAGCCTGATCGAGCAAGTGCGCGGCCCAGTAACCGATGGCGCGCAGGCCCTCGCTGGTGGTGCGCAACTCGAGCAACACGCGGCGCATGGCCGGGTGATAACGGATCGGATCAGCGCCTTGCGCGGCCACTGTCGCGGGCCTTGACGGTGCACGCATTTGCACGCGTTCAGCGGCGTACTGCCGAGCGTGCTGCCAAGCCGCGTCGACATGCCCCAAGCCTTGCAGGCCGACATGCAGGCGTGCCGAATTCATCATCACGAACATCGCTGCCAGGCCCCGATGGGGCTCGCCGATCAACCAGCCCTGGGCGGCGTCGAACACCAGCGAGCAGGTGGCACTGCCCTGGATGCCCATCTTGTGCTCGATGCCCTCACAGCGCACGCCATTGGCCTGGCCATCGTCCAGGCACTTGGGCACCAGGAACAACGAAATACCGCGGCTGCCGGGCGGCGCATCGGGCAGGCGCGCCAACACCAGGTGCAGGATATTGGCGGTGAAGTCGTGCTCACCGCCGGAAATAAACAGTTTGCTGCCGTTCAGGCGATAGCTGCCATCTCCCTGGGGTTCGGCGCGACAGCGCAGCAAACCGACGTCGCTGCCGGCCTGCGGCTCGGTCAGGCACATGGTCGGCAAGCTATGGCCGCTGATGATCTCGGGCAGATAACGCGCCTGCAACCACGGCGCCGCATGGGTCTTGAGGCACAGGTAGGCGCCGTGGGCAATGCCGGTGTACATGGCCCAGGCGTGGTTGCTGGCATAGAGCATCTCTTGCACGGCGGCGTCGAGCACCTGCGGCAAGCCCTGCCCGCCCAGCGCCTCAGCACAGGCCAGCGCCGGCCAGCCGCCGTCGACATAGGCTTGATACGCCTGGGCAAAACCGTCCGGGGTGCTCACCTGGCCCGCCTGCCAGCGGCAACCCTGACGATCACCCGGGGCGTTCAAAGGCGCCAGCACGCCCTGGCTGAAGCGCGCGGCTTCCTCCAGCACTTGCAGCGCCAGCGGCAGGTCCAACGCCTCGAACGTCGGGTTGCGGCGCCACGCATCAGGCGCCTGCAGCCAATGCTCGAGCACAAATTGCATATCGCGCAGGGGCGCCTCATAGCTGGGCATCGGCGGACCTCATCGTGTGTGCCCTGCACGCAGCAGCGTGGGGTCTTCACCGCGATACAGCGCCTCGACTTTCGCCGCACGCCACTGCAATACCACACGCTGGTTGATCGAGCCCTTGTCGGTGATTTCCCCGCGATCGATGGACGCCGGCTCATCGAGCAGCGCAATCCATTCCAGGCGACTGGCATTGCCGGTGGCTTCGCGATTGAGACGCTGCAACCAGTCGCCGAACCACTGGCGCACCGGCGCCGAGGCCAATACTTCGGTGTCGCTGGCCTCGGCGCTCAGGCCCGCCAGCCTGCGGCATTCGTAGAGCCTGGCGAACACCAGCGCACCCAGGCACTCACGGTCCGGTGCGGCAATCACCACATCCTGCACATAGGGCGAGCCTTCAAGCACGGCGCGATTGCGCAGCGGGCCGACGCTGACAAATACCCCGGAAGACAGCTTGAAGTCTTCGGCGATCCGCCCGTCGAACATCAACCCCCATTGCGGTTGCTGGGGGTCAGCGAGCTTGAGCGCATCCCCGGAACAGTAATAACCCTGCTCATCGAACGCCTCGGCGGTTTGCTCAGGCGCCCGCCAGTACCCGGGCATGATGTGCGGCCCGCGAAAGCGCCCTTCGAACTTACCATCCACCGGTACCAGCCGCACCTCGCAACCCGGCGCGGGCAAGCCGATGTAACCGGCCATCGACAATGGACCGGTGGTGAAGGTGCAGGATGGCGCGGCTTCGGTCATGCCCAGCCCCGCCATCATGCGGATGCGCTCGCCGCAGTGCCGCTCGGCCACGCGGTCAAGCCGATCCCAGACACTTTGCGACAGGCCGGCGGCAGCGAAGAAGAACAGCTTCATGCGGGCAAAAAAGCACTCGCGCAACTCGGCGTCCTGTTCCAGCGCATTGACCAGTTCTTCCCAGCCCTTGGGCACCGTCAGGTACGCCGTGGGTGAGATCTCCTTGAGGTTGCGCAGGGTCTGGGCGAAGCCTTGGGCCGTGGGTTTGCCGTCGTCCAGGTAAAAGGTGCCGCCGTTGTAAAGCACGATGCCCACGTTGTGGCTGCCGCCAAAGGTGTGGTTCCACGGCAGCCAGTCCACCAGCACCGGCGGCTCCTCGCCAAACACCGGAAACGTCTGCAACAGCATCTGCTGGTTGGCGCACAGCATGCGCTGGGTGGTGATCACCGCCTTGGGCAACTTGGTCGAGCCCGAGGTGAAGAGGAATTTGGCGATGGTGTCGGGGCCGGTGGCGTTGAACGCCGCCTCGGCCTCGGCACCGCCCGGTGTCTGCAACAGGTGCGTAAAGCTGACGTGGGTACGCCCCGGCACCTCGCCGCGCACACTGATCAGCGGTGTGTCGGCCGGCACTACCGCATCGATCGCACGCTGATACGCCGGCGCATCGCTGACAAACAGCAGCCCCGGTTGCAGCAGGTCGCATACATGCCGCAGCTTGGCGAAATCCTGGGACAACAATGAGTACGCCGGCGAAATCGGGCAGTAGGGAATGCCGGCGTACATCGCGCCGAGGGCCATCTGCAAATGTTCGATATCGTTGCCCGACAGCAGCGCCAAGGGCTTGTGCGCCGACAACCCGAAGCCCAGCAGGCTCTGGGCGATGGCTCGCACGCTGTCGAGCATCTGCACGTAGCTGACTCGGCGCCATTCACCGTCGGCCTGGCGCGCGGCGATAAACGTCTGCTCAGGCCGTACCTCGGCCCAATGCACCAGACGATCCAGCAAGCGCCTCGGCAGCTCGGCCAATGGCTCCAGGGAACGCATATGCAGCACGCCCTGTTCTTCAGTGACCTCGACCGGCGCATGGCCGATGGACACCGCGCGGTACCGCGGCGGGTGCGGCTCGGACTGGGGTTGCGGTCTGAATTCGGAACTCACAAGGATGCCCTCCATCAAGGCGGGTCAAACGCCCGCCTTTATTGTTATGTCGCGCAACGGACTCAGATCGGGTAGTGCCGTGGCCCGTTCTGCAACGTCACCCAGCGCAATTGCGTGAAGTGTTCGATGGAGGCTTTGCCGCCAAAGCTGCCATAACCGCTGGACTTGACGCCGCCAAAGGGCATCTGCGCCTCGTCATGCACCGTCGGGCCGTTGATATGGCAAATGCCGGATTCCACCCGTTGCGCAAGCGCCAGGGCACGTCCGGTGTCGCGGCTGAAGATCGCCGCCGACAAACCGAACTCGGAATCGTTGGCCAGGCGCAGCAGCGCTTCGTCACCGTCAGCGCGCAGCAACACCGCCACCGGGCCAAAGGACTCTTCGCGGTAGAGCCGCATGTGTTCGGTGACACCCTCGATCAGGGTCGGCTGCAGGATGCTGCCGTCCAATTGCCCGCCGGCCACCAGGCGTGCGCCCTGGCTCAGGGCATCGTCGATCAGCGCCTTGATGCGCGTGCCGGCGCCGGCATCCACCAGCGAACCCAGCACCGAATCCGGCGCGGCAGGGTCACCGGCGCGCAGGGTTGCGAGCTTGGCCGCCAGCTTGGCGGTAAAGGCATCGGCGACCTTGGCATCGACAATCAGGCGTTCGGTGGACATGCAGATCTGCCCCTGATTGAAATACGCGCCGAAGGCCGCGGCCGCTACCGCAGCGTCCAGGTCGGCGTCATCGAGCACCAGCAACGGCGCCTTGCCGCCCAGTTCCAGCAGCGCCGGCTTGAGATGGCGAGCGCAGAGTTCGCCGACAATCCGCCCGACATGGGTCGAACCGGTGAAATTGACTCGCCGCACCGCCGGGTTGGCGATCAGCCGCTCGACAATCGCGCCCGCATCCGCCGGCGCATTGCTGATGACATTGACCACGCCATCGCCCAGGCCGGCGTCCTGCAACACCTGGCCGATCAGCCGGTGTACCGCCGGGCTTAACTCGGAAGCCTTGAGCACCACGCTGTTGCCGCACGCCAACGGCATGGCAATGGCACGGGTGGCGAGAATAACCGGAGCATTCCAGGGCGCGATGCCCAGTACCACGCCGCACGGTTGGCGCAGGGCCATGGCAAAGCTGCCAGGCACATCGGAGGGGATGACTTCGCCGGTGATCTGGGTGGTCATCGACGCAGCTTCGCGCAGGATATTGGCCGCCAGGCGCACGTTAAAGCCGTACCAGTTGGCCATGGCGCCGGTCTCACCGGCCGCGGCGATAAATTCAGCGCTACGCGCCTGCAATTGCTCGGCGGCCTTGAGCAGGCGGGTGCGACGTTCGTTGGGCGCCAGCGCGGCCCAGACGGGAAACGCGGCCTGGGCCGCCGCCACGGCGGCGTCGGCATCTTCCAGGGTGGCGGCGGCCACCCGCGAAACCACGGCACCGGTCACCGGGTTGCAACGCTCGAAGGTTCGACCGTCGCCGGCGGGGCACGACTGGCCGCCAATCAATAGGGGCACGTCCAGCATGGTGATTCCTCTTTATTATCTTTATCGGGAATACGTTCAAGCAGGGTGACGACGATGCGGCCCGCAGGCCGCACACCTCAGCGTTTATACGCCTGCAGGCCCGGCTTGATGCTCTTGTCGTCGAGGAATTGCTTCATGCCCTGCTCGCGTCCGCCTTCGGTGTCGAGCAAGCGTGACTGATCCAGCTTGGCGTAGAGGTAATCTTCGTTCTGCTCCCAGGTCAGTTCGCGGCAACGCTTGAAACCATGCTTGGCCGCGCGCAGCACCACCGGGTTTTTCTCCAACAGGTTGCGCGCCAGTTCAATGGTGACTTCGCGCAGTTGCGCCAACGGTACGCTCTCGTTGACCAGGCCCATTTCAGCGGCCTTCTGCCCGCCGAAGGTCTTGCCGGTCATGATGTAGTACAGCGATTGACGATGGCCCACGGTGTCGGCCATGGCCTTGCTGACCAGGTTGCCCGGTGGGATGCCCCAGTTGATTTCCGAGAGACCGAAGGTCGCTTCATCGGCGCAGATCGCCAGATCGCAGGCCACCAGCGGGCTGAAGCCACCGCCGAAGCACCAGCCGTTGACCATGGCGATGGTCGGTTTGGCGTACATGCGCAGCAGCTTCCATTGCCATTGCGAGGCTTCACGGCGGATTTTTTCCTGGAGGATTTCCGGGCCGGCATCCACTTCGCGAAAGTATTCCTTGAGGTCCATGCCTGCGGTCCAGGCTTCACCGGCGCCCGTCAGCACCAGCACACCGGCGGCCGGGTCCTGTTCCAGGGTTTCCAGCACGTCGATCATTTCCCGGTTGAGGGTCGGGCTCATCGCGTTGCGTTTTTCCGGGCGATTGAGAATGACCCAGGCGATGCCTTGCTCGATCTCAACCTTGACAGTGGTCCAACGGCCTTCGTAATTGCTCATGGCGGTATGCTCTTGTTCTGGTGTGAAGATGGATTCGAAATTAAACCGCAAATATGGTTATGTCAATTAACTATTAATTTGAATAACCAATATTTCTCAAGGTGTGACCAGCGTTTTTTCCTACGACTTGAAAAGCTGTCGTAGCCAGGGCGCGTCAACCCCGGCAAACTAGATAGACTTCTTAACCTCCCTTTCCTGAGGATTGCACTGCCAATGGCCAAGCCCTCCACCCTCGCCGCCGCCCGCCAGGCCCCGCCCGACAACGACGAGGCACGGCCTCCGCTGGATTCAGCGCTGGACGATCTGATCGGTTATGCCCTGCGCCGCGCCCAGCTCAAGCTGTTCCAGAACCTGATCGGCCGGCTGTCCGAGCATGACCTGCGCCCAGCGCAGTTCTCGGCCCTGGCGATCATCGAGCAGAACCCCGGGCTGATGCAGGCCGACCTGGCACGCGCCCTGGCCATCGAACCACCGCAGGTGGTGCCCTTGCTGAACAAGCTGGAAAGCCGCGCCCTTGCCGTGCGCGTGCGCTGCAAACCGGACAAGCGCTCCTATGGGATTTTCTTGAGCAAGCCTGGCGAAGTCCTGCTCAAGGAACTCAAGGACATCGCCGCCCAGAGCGACCTGGACGCCACCGCCGCCCTCGACGCCGAAGAGCGTGCAGAGCTGCTGCGCCTGCTCAAGAAGGTGTACCAGGACGGCTGACCTACCAGAGCGCCACGGTGTAGAGCACCAGGAAGCGTGTCTGGTTTTCATCGCGAAACGCGGCGCCACCGGGGAAGTCGTTGCGGTAGATCGACTTGCGCGCCATCAGCCCGACGTTCTTCAGCGGGCCACTCTGGATCACGTAGCCCAGTTCCATCTGGAACTCACGCTCCTTGCGGTCCTGGGCGTTGAAGGCCGTCAATTCGATATTGTCGCCACGCACATACCGCAACCGGCTCTTCAAGCCCGGTAAGCCCGAGGCCGCAAAGTCATAGTCGTAGATCGCCTGCCAGGTGCGTTCCTTGGCGTTGAGAAAGTCCGAACTCATGGTCAGTTCGCTCATGCCCATCAGCTCGGTACCCGAGATATAGGGCGTGGCCGTGTCGCCGCTGGAGTGCATGTAGCCCAGGCTGAAACGATGCCCGCCGAGGCGATAGCCGAACAGCGCCGAGAGGTTGCGGTTGTCCACCTTGCCGGCCTTGGCGCTGCCGTCCTCGCGGCTGAAAAAACTGCGCAGATCGCTGGTCAGTACCCCGTCGCCCACTGGCAGGTTATGCAGCAGCGCGAAGGTGTCCTGCTGGTAGAGGTCCGCCACTTGCGCGTGATAAATCCGCAGGCTGAGGTCTTTATTGACCTGGTAATCGCCGCCCAGGTACGCCAGGTGCGAGGTGGTTGCGGTGGCGTTGAACCGGCGGTTGGGCGAGGCGATCGTCATGGCCTGGTAGTCGGTGGAATCGCGCTTGTTGATACGGTCGATGTAGCCGGTATTCAGGGTCAGCCCGTCGATATCCTTGGAACTCAAGGTCGTGCCGCGAAAGGTCTGCGGCAGCAGGCGCGAGGGGCTGGCAAAGGCGAATGGCAGAAAGATCGACACGTCGCCGGCCTTCACCGTGGTTTGGGCAAACCGCAACTTGGCGGTCGGCGCCAGCCGCGAATACTCATCGGCGGCACGCTTGTCGCTGGCCGATACCGGCAATAATTCGGTACCGCTGCGGTCTGGCGAAGAGTCGAGCTTGACCCCCATCAGCCCGCGCATATCCAGGCCAAAGCCCACGATACCTGGGGTGTATCCCGATTCCAGGTTGAGGATAAACGCCTGGGCCCATTCGCGGGCGGCGGTCTTGGCGCCGTCGTCCTTGTAGTCACGGTCCAGGTAGTAGTTGCGTAGCGTCAGGGTGCCATGACTGTCGTCGATAAACCCCGCCGCCCACGACGAGGTGGGCAGAACACTCAACAGCAGCAGCGCACTGATCAGGCGTGGCGTGCGGTTCGACACACGGCAGGCCGCCGCGACAGCGCCCGTGGGGAGTTTTTGCATGTTCGATGTCCATTTTTTGTTGTTGTTTTTGGGGTGACACGCGCTCGGCCAACCGGCTTCGCCAACAGAGAATGGAAACAGCTGGCAGCACTCGTCAACCGCGACTGACCGATAATCGAACGTTAATAAAACTATCTAATTTCATTCTCCCCACGCGTTCTCAGCGCAAACGATTGAGATAGAGGGCTTGCTTGTCGATACCCGTGGCAAGCTCGCCGTCGTAGTTTTTTTAGTTATATTTGTTATCTTGATTACCAGCAGCCTACCGGCTCGCACCACAACAAAAACAACAATGAGGTTTGCCCATGGACAGTCCATCGCGTCGTTCGACGCTGACTATCGCGTTGTGCTTTATCGTTGCGCTGATCGAGGGTTTCGATCTGCAGGCCGCCGGCACCGCTGCCGCCGGGTTGCGGCAGAGTTTTGCGCTGGACCCGAAAATGCTCGGCTGGGTCTTCAGCGTCGGCATCATTGGCTTGCTGCCGGGGGCGTTCTTCGGTGGCTGGGTCGCCGACCGCATCGGCCGCAAGAAAATCCTGGTCAGTGCCGTACTGCTGTTCGGGCTGTTTTCCCTGAGTACTGCGTTTGTCGAAAGCTATTGGAGCCTGTTGCTGGTGCGCTTTCTTACCGGCCTGGGCCTGGGCGCCGCGCTGCCCAACCTGATCGCGCTGTGTGCCGAGGCGGTCAGCGAAGGCAAGCGTGGCACTGCGATCAGCGTCATGTACTGCGGCGTGCCACTGGGCGGCGCACTGGCCGCCGTGGTGGCGATGTTTTCCAGTGAACACTGGCAAACCACGTTTATCATCGGCGGCCTGGCGCCCTTGCTGGCCGTGCCGCTGATGATCTGGCTGCTGCCTGAATCCAATGCCTTTCGCCAACAGTCCGGGCAAGCCCGCAGCCTGCGCCCCTCCACCGGCGAGGCACTGTTCGGCGAAGGGCGCGCACGCACGACCCTGGCGTTATGGCTCAGTTACTTCTTCACCCTGACCGTGATGTACATGCTGCTCAACTGGCTGCCTTCGTTGCTGATGGAACAGGGCTTCAGCAAACCCCAGGCGGGCTTGGTGCAGATGCTCTTCAATATCGGCGGCGCCCTCGGCTCGTTGCTGGGCGGGGTGCTGCTGGACCGCTGCAACGCGCTGAAAGTGGTGGTGTGCGTGTACACCGGGTTGCTCGCCGCACTGGCCGGGGTCGGCCTGTCGGTGGGGATTGTGCCCATGGCCATTGCCGGCTTTGCCGCCGGGTTGTTCGTGATGGCCGCCCAATTGGTGCTGTATGCCAGCGCCCCACCCGCCTACCCCACCGCCGTGCGTGCGACCGGCGTGGGGGCGGCCGTGGCCATCGGCCGGCTGGGCTCGGTGGCCGGGCCGCTGGCGGCCGGTCAACTCCTCGCGGCAGGCGCCGGCACTCCCGGCGTGCTGCTGGCGACGTCCCCCGGCGTGGTGATCGCCGCACTTACCATCATCAGCGTGATGCTACGTGCGGCGCCACAGGGCCTGCCTGGCACCCCCGCCGCTAAAACCGGTGCAGCCAGTTAAACACCAGCTTGTTGCCCTGGGTGCGGTTTTGCGCCTGTTGCTCGAAGTACGCGTTCACCGACAGGATATTTTCCTTGTTGAACGCGTACATCATGCCTGGACCGATGGCCCAGACCTTTTCTCGACGCCCACTCACCGCATGCCCATCCACCTCGGTGTCGGTGATCTGCTTCAACCAGTAGCCATTCAAGCCCAGGCTCAATTGCGCGTCGATGGCGTACTGCAGCGTCAGGTTGGCATGCAGTGCCTGCCCGGCCTGGGTGCTGGAGGCATCTCCAAAGCCTGCCTGCGGCTGATCATT
This sequence comes from Pseudomonas sp. ICBG1301, assembly GCF_016918385.1. Taxonomy (NCBI): domain Bacteria; kingdom Pseudomonadati; phylum Pseudomonadota; class Gammaproteobacteria; order Pseudomonadales; family Pseudomonadaceae; genus Pseudomonas; species Pseudomonas sp. ICBG1301. Next base: position 281,575 of record NZ_JAEKGB010000002.1, on the reverse strand, counting down.
CTTGCCATTCCACAGGTACATGAAACGCCCACTCGCCGACCACTTGGGGCTGAACCAGTATGTCGCCGCGTAGTAGGGGTTGAATGACCAGAAATGGCTGCCGGGGTTGATCGAGCGATTGCGGTCGTAAGCGCCCACCGGCACCGTCACATCCGCCTCGACCCGCTGGGTCAACCACGGGCTGCCATCGGCTCGGGTCACTGTCGGCAGTTGCAGGAACGCGCCCAGCGTGACATCGCCAAACCCGGCCCGGGAACTGAGTGCCGCGTTGTTCAAGCCATCCTCCACCGACACATGGGCCAGGGAGGTATTGATCAGGGTAAATCCTGGCATCGCGCCATTGGCCAGGGGCTGGCCGACGTAGATGATCTGCGTGGTGGGCGCCACCACTTCCAGATCCTGCCGGGGCAATGCGAGCTTGTTGCCATGGGCATCATTGAAGCGGCTCGCACGCGAGTACGTGAGGTATTCCTCCAGGTACCAACCAGGTCCGGCAGGCGCGGGTGAGCCGTCATAGAAGCTGGTGGTCCCAAGGTTCAGGCCGGGTAAGTCGTAAGCATGAGCGGTCGCTGACAACGCGACCCATGTCACGGCCGCAACCGGCCGCAAGATAGGCTTGAGCATCTTGTATGTCCTGTATTTTTGTTGTTGTTCAAGACCCCCGGCACGGCGCTGCCGCACCGGGGTGCAACGCTGTGGCAATGCCTACAGGTAAGTGGCGGCCAACCCGCCATCCACCGGCAGATTGACCCCGTTGACCCAACGCGCCGCATCCGAGCAAAGGAACGCGATCACTGAGGCCACCTCATCAGCCAAGGCCGGGCGGGTCATGCGCTGGCTGTCCTCGGCCACCCGCTCTGGCCCGAGCATGCTGACGAAATCCCCCAGAATCGGGGTGAACACCGGCCCTGGCGCGACGCAGTTGATACGCACCGCGTGATCGCGAAACCAGGCTTGGGATTGCTGTGCGCTCCAGACGATCAGCGCTTCCTTGAAGTACTGATAGCAGCTGCCCTGCTCCACCGGATTGGCCGCCAGCCACTGCTGCCCGGCCCTGAAGCTCTCAGTCGCGGCCAGCGCTTTGTGCAGCGCCAAGCGCTGCGGCCACTGCGCGCCGAGCACCGAGGCGACGTTGACGATGCTGCCGCCCGCCGGCATGCGTGGCAGCAGCGCTTGGGTGAGATGGCGCAACCCCAGGTAGTTGACCTCCGCCACCGTTTGCACCGGCGCCGTACCGGGCACACCGGCAATATTGCACAGCGCGTCAACCCGCGTCGGCAAGCGCGCCACCAGCGCGTCGATGCTCGCGGGATCACTCAGGTCGGCATGAAAAAATCCAGCCAGCGTCAATTGGGGTTCATGGCGATCGACGCCCAGTACCGTGGCGCCCTGGAAGCGCGCCAATCGCGCCACTTCCGCTCCAATGCCCGACGCGACGCCGGTGACGATCAAGGTTTTGTTGTACAGGTGCATGTTCAAGCCCTCTTATTGTTGTGTAGGCAGGTGCGAGCCAAGGCTCAGAAGGGATAGGCCGGCGGCGTGTTTTGCACGGTGACCCATTGCCATTGGCTGTATTCGTCCCAGTCAGCCGGCCCGCCAACGCTGCCGCCATTGCCCGATGCGCCGCGCCCACCGAAAGGGTTGATGCACTCATCCGCCACGGTCTGGTCGTTGATATGCAGCAGGCCGCAGTCCAGCCGCTCGCCGATGGCCATGGCGCGCCCCACCGAGGGCGAGAGGATGGCCGCCGAAAGCCCGTACTCGGTGCGGTTGGCCAGCTCGATGGCCTCCTCATCCGTGGCAAAGCTGACCACCGTCGCCACCGGGCCGAAAATTTCGTCTTCAAAGGCGCGCATGCCCGGCCGTACGCCACTGAGCACCGTCGGCTGGTAAAACAGCTGGTCATAATCGCCGCCCGCCTCCAGCTTTGCGCCCGCCTGCAGGCTGTCGTTGACGATCTCGCGCACGCGCTGCAATTGGCGCAGGTTGATCAAGGGGCCGAGCGCGGCTTCACCGCGCGCAGCGTTGCCCACGGTCAGCGCACGGGCCTTGTCCACCAACTTGCGTGTCAGGCTGGCGGCGATGGACTCATGCACCAGCACCAACCCCGTCGCCATGCAGATTTGCCCCTGGTGCAGCCATGCTCCCCAGGCGGCGTTGCTGGCGGCCAGGTCGAGGTCGGCGTCTTCGAGAATGATCAACGGGTTCTTGCCGCCCAGTTCCAGCGCGACTTTTTTCAGGTGCCGGCCAGCCACCTCGGCGACTTTGCGCCCCGCTGCCGTGGAGCCGGTAAACGCGATCATCCGCACGTTGGGGTCGCGGCACAGCGCCTCACCTGCCGCTGCGGCGCCGGGCAACACATGCAGCAAACCCTTGGGCAAGCCCGCTTCTTCGAACAGCCGGGCGATCAGAAAACCACCGCTGACCGGGGTCTGCGGATCGGGCTTGAGCACCACCGCATTGCCCGCCGCCAGGGCCGGTGCCACCGAACGCAGCGACAGCACCAAAGGAAAGTTGAACGGGGAAATCACCCCGACCACGCCATGGGGCTGGCGCCGAGCATAGGACAAGCGCCCCGCCGCGCTGGGCAGCACCACGCCGTGAGGTTGGGACAGCAAGCCCGCCGCCTGATGCAGCAGCACGATCGCTTCGCGCACTTCGTGCTCGCCCTTGAACAGCGCGGCGCCGGTTTCCCGGGCGACATACAGCGCCAGTTCGGCGAATGACTGTCGGGCCACCTCAGCCGCCTTGCGAAACACCTCGGCGCGCTCCCGTGGGCCGAGCGCGGCCCATGCCGGCTGGGCCAGGGCCGCGCTGCGGCTGGCCACGGCGATGTCGGCCGGGCTGGCCATGGCGCAGTGCATCAGGGGTTCGCCGGTGGCAGGTTCGATCACGGGGATCACGGCTCCCGAAGCGGGCTCCCAATCGCCGTTGAACAGGCATTCGGACTTGATGGCCCGTTGTAACAGGTGGGTGGTTTCAGACACTGACATGGCAACTCCCGGTTCTTGTAATTGTCATCGCCTGCACGGGTGCAGACGCCGCATCAAGCCTTGAGCAAAGGCTGTGCCGCTTGCACGAGACCCCGCTGACATAAACCGTCGAAGGCTCTGGATCGGGGCCTTTCACGCGCCGCGTTGCGGTGCTCCACCGCTCAACTGCAAAATCCACCATCGCGCTACTTGTTCAATTGATAAGGTTATGTTTAATAACTATCTGAGCAGTGACTCATATCGATCACTCGCCTTGCAGGGGCATAACAATGACTAATCCCCAAAGCGCGCAGCCCGACGACCGCGCGAGCGCTGCGCACTATCATCCGCGCGGCGACAGTCGCCAACTCAGCGACAGCAGTTCACCCACGCCTGCGGAACTGACCGATTGCCTGTTTTTCTCTCCCGAAGACGGGCGGATCTGGCTCAACGACCAACGCATGTTGCTGCTGCACAGCTCCGCCTTCGGCGCCCTGCGTGGGGAAGTCATCGAGCGCCTGGGGCTGGAGCAGGCGCGCGGCCTGTTTACCCGCACCGGTTATGCCTGCGGCGCGCGCGATGCGCGCCTGATACGCGAGCGCTGGCCACAGGCCGATGCCGCCGCCGTGTTCCGGGCCGGGACGCACTTGCACACCCTGGAGGGCATGACCAAGGTCGAACCCCTGTACTTCAAGTTCGACGCCGACTCGGGGTTCTATGAAGGCGAGTTTCTCTGGCACCACTCCTGCGAGGCCGACGAGCATTTGCGCGCCTACGGTGTCGGCCAGGATCCGGTGTGCTGGACGGAGACCGGGTATGCCACGGGCTTCGTCAGTGGCCTGTTCGGGCAACTGGTGATTTTCCGTGAAGTCGAGTGCCGTGGCATGGGCCACCGCAGTTGCAGGGTGCTCGGCAAGACGGTCGAGCAATGGGGCGATGCCGAGCAGGACCTGCGCTACCTGAATGTGTCCCAGGCCGTCACCAGCCCCGCCGCCGCCCCGCTGCGTCATAGCCCGGCAGGCAGCCCTGCCGGGGTCAGCCAGGCACAACCGCTGGTGGGTGCCAGTGCAGCGTTCAACGCCGCGATGCAAGCCTTGCAACGCGTCGCGCTGACCCCCGCCACGGTGCTGATCAGCGGTGAGTCCGGCGTCGGCAAGGAGATGTTCGCACGCCAGCTGCACCAACTCAGCGGCCGCCGTGACAGCCCATTCGTCGCGCTCAATTGCGCGGCCATCCCCGACAACCTGATCGAAGCCGAACTCTTCGGCGTCGAGCGTGGCGCCTACACCGGCGCCACCCACTCGCGTCCCGGGCGTTTCGAGCGGGCCCAGGGCGGCACCCTGTTCCTGGATGAAATCACCAGCCTCAGCCTGGCGGGGCAAAGCAAACTGCTGCGGGCGTTGCAGGAGCGAGAGATCGAACGGGTCGGCGGCGTGCGCGGCATCACGGTGGACGTGCGGGTGGTGGCCGCGACCAATATCGACTTGCGCAAGGCGGTCGCCGACGGCTCGTTTCGTGAAGACCTGTTCTACCGCCTGAATGTCTACCCCATCGCCCTGCCGCCGCTGCGTGAGCGCCGGGATGACATTCCGCTGTTGATCAATGCGTTCCTGACGCGCTTCTGCCAGGAATACGCGCGGACACCCGCCGGCCTGACCATGCGCGCGCTGAAGGTGCTGCTGCGTTACGATTTCGCGGGCAATGTGCGTGAGCTGCAAAACCTGATCGAGCGCGGCCTGATCGCCAGTGACGAGGGCCAAGCGATTGATCTGGTGCATCTGTTTCGCAACGAACCGCTGCCGGCGGATGCCTATGGCCTGGACCACCACGGCAGCCTGTCAAACACCGCGCCGGCCAGCCCCCCTGCACTGCTGGACACCCTGGGCCAACTCGACCAGGGGTTTTCCATCGAAGGGCTCGAAGCACGCCTGATCCAGGAGGCGCTGCAGCAGAACGCCGGCAACCTGGCCGCGGCGGCCAGACGCGTAGGGCTCAGCCGTGCCCAATTTGCCTACCGGTTGAAGAAACATCAGCGGCAAACCCCGTGAGCCCGCAGGCCAACCTCAGAATTATCGAACTGCTCCAGCCACACCCATTAAAAAAAGCAGCCCTTTGGCACCGATAACATCGTTTCTCGGGGACGCCGCCAATCCCTATATTGGCCCGCACTATCTGTGTGAATGACTCAACGTTCACCCCTCAGTGCGAGTATCTCAATGAACAAAAAACCTGACAGCACAGGACTTGATAATGCGGGCGCCGGGACCCGGGCGGTCTGGGGCGGGGAGCAAGTCAGGCACCCCTACAACGCTACCCAAACCCCGATCGTGGCCAGCGCCGCGTATGGCTACGACGACATCGATGTGTGGTATGACGTGGCATTGGGCAAAGCCCAGGGCTTCATATACAGCCGCATGAGCAACCCGACGGTCGAGACCCTCGAAGCCAAGATCGGCGAGTTGGAAATGGCCGAATCCGCCGTTGCCTTCAGCAGCGGCATGGCGGCGATCAGCAGCGTGCTTTACACCTTCCTGGCTCATGGCGACCGCGTGGTCTCCACCAAGGACAGCTATGGCGGCACCAACAAGATTTTCGAAGAGTTCCTGCCGCGCATGGGCGTGGCGGTCACGCTGTGCGAGACGTTCGATCATGAGCAGATCGAGCGCGAAATCGCCAAAGGCTGTCAGGTGGTGTACCTTGAAACGCCCACCAACCCGACCCTGAAAATCCTCGATATCCAACGGCTGGTCGCGGCGGCCAAACGCGTCGGCGCCTTGGTCGTGGCCGACAACACCTTCGCCACGCCACTGAATCAGAGCCCGCTGGCGCTGGGGGTGGACGTGGTCGTTCACAGCGCCACCAAGTTCCTAAGCGGTCACGGTGATGTGCTGGGCGGCCTGGTCTGCGGCCAGGAATCGTTGATGGCCAAGGTTCGGCATTACCGCGAAATCAACGGTGCGTCACTCGACCCGTTCTCGGCCTACCTGATCATTCGCGGCATGAAAACCCTGGTACTGCGCATGCGCCAACAGCAGCGCAGCGCTCGTGCCCTGGCGGAATTCTTGTGCACCGAACCCTTGGTGTCATCCGTCAATTATCCCGGCCTGCCCGGGCACCCGAACCACGCAGTGGCCTGCGCGCAAATGGCTGGCTTCGGCGCCATCGTCAGTTTTGTACTGGTCGGCGGCATGGACACGGTCAAGCTGCTATTGCCACGCCTGCGCTTTGCGCATTGCGCCGGCAACCTCGGTGCGGTGGAAACCATTTACGGCCCGGCCCGCACCACCAGTCATGTGGAAAACACGCTGGAGGAACGGCTGGCGCTGGGGATCTCGGAAGGGTTGGTGCGGGTCTCGGTCGGTATCGAGGACACCGACGATCTGCTGGATGATTTGAAGCAGGCGTTCGCCTTTGTGCGCGGCCTGCGCGAGAAAAACAGCCCACAGAGCAACTGCGCCGAAGTCGCGAACTGACGTTTCAAACCTCACGACAGGGCCGTCTGTGAGGCGTTTCATGAAGAGGAATAATAATAAGACTTAGCGGCAACGTTCCGACCTGCCCTAACAACTTTCATGAGAACAACCATGTCCACAAAAGAAGAAAAACTCAACACGCGTGCCGGCTTCAAACAGGAAATGCAGACCCGCCATATCGTCATGCTCGCACTCGGTGGCGTGATCGGCACCGGGCTGTTCCTGACCTCTGGCTATACCGTCAACCAGGCAGGTCCCCTCGGCGCGGTCATCGCCTACGTCATTGGCGCGCTCATGGTCTACATGGTGATGATGTGCCTGGGCGAATTGGCGGTGCAGATGCCTGAAACCGGCTCGTTCAGCAGTTACTCGACGCGGTTTCTCGGCCCGGGCACCGGCTATACCGTGGCATGGCTGTATTGGCTGACATGGACCGTGGCCATCGGTTCGGAATTCACCGCTGCCGGTATCCTGATGACGCGCTGGTTCCCCGACACGCCGGTATGGATCTGGAGTGCGCTGTTCGCCGGTGCGGTGTTTTTCACCAACGTGGTGTCGGTGCGTTTGTTTGCCGAAACCGAGTTCTGGTTGTCGCTGATCAAAGTCGTGACGGTGGTGGTGTTTCTTGTGATCGGCGGCGGCGCCATTCTCGGCCTGCTCAATATCGATCAGGCCCACAGCATCGGCCTGGGTAACTTCACCCGCGAGGGTCTGTTCCCGACCGGTTTCATGTCGATTGCCATGACCTTGCTGGCCGTGTCGTTCGCCTTCTCGGGCACCGAGCTGATCGGTATCGCCGCCGGTGAAACCAAAGACCCCCAACGCAATGTGCCACGGGCCATCCGCACCACCGTGCTGCGCCTGGCGATCTTTTTCGTCGGCACGATTTTCGTCCTGGCGACCCTGCTGCCGCGCGAACAGGCCGGTTTGGTGGAAAGCCCCTTCGTGACCGTATTCACCTATATCGGCATCCCCTACTCCGCCGACATCATGAACTTTGTGATCATCACTGCGCTGTTGTCGGCCGCCAACTCCGGGCTGTACGCCGCATCGCGGATGCTCTGGACCTTGAGCGACCAGGGCCATCTGCCCAAGCAGTTCTCCCAGCTGACCCGCATGGGCACGCCCTTGAATGCGATTGTGTTGAGCATGGTCGGTGGCGGCGCCTCCCTGCTCAGCAGCGTGTTCGCAGCCGACACCGTGTACTTGGCGCTGGTTTCCATCTCCGGGTTGGCGGTTGTGGTGGTGTGGATGAGCATTGCCGCGAGCCAGATCGCCTTTCGCCGCCAGTATGTGGCCAACGGCGGCGATGTGCGCGACCTCAAGTTCCGGGTGCGCGGTTACCCCTGGGTTCCGCTGGGCGCGTTGGTGTGCTGCGCGCTGGCGTGTGTGGGCATCGCGTTCGACCCCGAGCAGCGGGTCGCGCTGTACTTCGGCGTGCCCTTCATCGCCTGGTGCTACTTCGTGTATTACATTACCCGCAACAGCCGCGAGCGACGCCTGTCGCTCGCCTCCACGGTTCGACCGTCCGATGCGTTCTAGGCACGCTCGACGGTGTGGTCCAGCGTGCTCGGCACAGCGTCGATAAGGGACAGATCATGAAGCAAAAGCCACTCCCGCCGTTGAATTGGCTGCGGGCCTTCGAGGTGTCCGCTCGATGCCTGAACTTCACTCACGCCGCTGACGAACTGTGCTTGACCCAGGGTGCGGTCAGCCAGCAGATCCGGCAGTTGGAAAGCCATCTGGGGGTGGCGCTGTTCAAGCGGTTACCACGTGGCCTGGGCCTGACCGAAGAAGGCCAGGCCTACCTGCCGGTGGTACAGGATGCGATCACCCGCCTGGCCGTCGGCACCAATGAGATTTTTGGCCAGCACAAACGCCGGCCAATCAAAGTGCGCGGCAGCCTGGCGTTTTTCGTGCACTGGCTGGCGCCCAAGCTGGTGGGTTTTCGTCAGGACCATCCGCAGGTGGATATCCGCTACATCAGCAATATCTGGGTCAAGGAGCTGGATGGCGAGGACGATATGGAGATTCGCTGGGGCCATGGTCAATGGCCCGGCCTGGTTTCGCAGCGCCTGACCTGGGACACCTTGTTTCCAGTGTGCTCGCCCGCCCTGATCGCACGTTCACCGCTGAATGCGGCCGAGGACGTGGCCCAGCACACACTGCTGCATGTGCTGGGCTACGAAGAAGGTTGGGGCTACTGGTTGAAGATGGTCGGCGCGGACGCCGTCGATTCGTCGTGCGGCCTGCAGTTCGACACGCTGATCTCGACCTTGCGCATGGCGGAGCTGGGGCAAGGGATCGCCCTGGCACGCTCCTCGATGGTCGACGAAATGCTTGAGGACGGGCGCCTGGTCGCACCCTTCGACCAGCGTATCGAAGCCAGCGAATCGTTTTACCTGGTACGCGGTTCAGGCGCCGACGAGCATCCCGACGCCGTGATGTTTTCCACCTGGCTGGTCGAGCAGGCACACCGATACAAATAGTGGCCGGAGCCCAAGCATGCACTATGTGAGTACCCGAAATGCCGCCGTGCGGGTCGACTTCGAAAGGGTCGTATTGTCCGGTATTGCCGACGACGGCGGGCTGTTCGTCCCCCTGGACCTGCCGCAATTCGAAACCCAGGACATCGCGAACTGGTCAACCTTGCCCTATGACGAATTGGCGTATCGGATCTTGCGTCCGTTCATTGGGGACGCCATTCCCGAGCCGGATCTCAAGCGCCTGCTCAAACACGCCAGCCGCCGTTTCCAGCACCGGGCCGTCGCGCCTTTGCATCAGGTCGACCGCAATGAATGGGTATTGGAGCTGTTCCACGGCCCGACCCGCTCCTCGAAGGATTTTGCCGCGCAATTGCAGGCGCAATTGGTGCAGTACTTTCTGCAACGCCGCGCCCGACGTGCAGTGGTGCTCGGCGCCACCAACGGCGATACCGGCCTGGCGGCGATCGAGGCGTTCAACGATTGTGACGAGGCCCATCTGGTAGTGCTTTACCCGGAGCGCGGGGTGCCGCCGCATCAGTTGCACGCACTGTGGGCGGCGGCACGGCCCGATGTGCATCTGTTTGCGGTCGACGGCAGCTTCGACGAGTGCCAGGGCATTGTGAGCCGGCTGTTCAGCCAGTGGCCGTGCCCCCAGTACGAGGCGATCAGTTTCAACTCCAGCAACTGGGTCAATGTGCTGGCGCAACTGGTGATGTATTTCCACGCGGTGCTGCAATTGGGCGGCGGTCAGCGGCCGATCGGTTTCAGCGTGCCGGCGGCGAGTTTCGCCGAAGTTTATGCAGGCTACGTGGCGCAGAAAATGGGCTTGCCCATCACTCAGATTATCGTCGCCACCAATACCAACGATGCCCTGCACCAGTTGTTCCTGAAGAACCATTATTCCAGGCTGCGCGCCAACAAGACCCGGTCACCGGCGATGGACCTGTCGACGTTCTCCAACCTGGAGCGGTTCCTCTGGGAAGTGTATGAGCATGACCATCAGGCGGTCAGCGCGTTGATGCTCGAGCTGGAAACCCACGGCGAGATCACCCTCGCCAACGAATGCTGGTTACGTGCACGGATGATCATTGACTCCTACGCCGTCAGCGATGAGGAAACCCTGAATGAGATGACCGCACTGCATCGCGACACCGGCTACGTTGTCGACCCGCACACGGCCACCGGCGTGATTGCCGCTCGCCTGTACCGTCGCAGCCTGGTGGCGCCGATGGTCACGCTGGGGGAAATTTCCCCGGTCAAATCGGCGGCGTTGCTCGCCGAACTGGGGATCGGCCTCCCGCAGTCGGCCAGCCAGGGCGAGCCACCGGTACACCCACCGTGCCATCGGGTCGCCCCTGATGACATCACCCCCCTTCTTAACGTGCTCGACACGCTTTGAACGCGTGGCCAGTGGAGGCCCCATGAAGCGCATCCTGGACCCTCTCGATGAGCGCATCATCGCCGAGCTGCGGCTTAACGCACGGGCGGCCCACGCCGAGCTGGCGGCCAAGGTCAACCTGTCGCGCAACGCCGTGCGCCAACGGATCGAACGGTTGGAACGCGACGGTGCGATCCTCGGCTATACCGTCCTAACGGGCGATGGACGACACGCCGCCTCACAGATCAACGCAGTGATTTTCGTCTATCGCTATGACCGTATGCGCGGGGAAGACGTCTTGCAGGCCCTGCGCGCGATCCCTGAAGTGACCCAGTGCGATGTCATGAGCGGCGAGTTCGACCTGATGTTGCGCGTCAGCGCAACCAGCCCGCAGCGGGTGCATCAGGTGTGGAATCAGATTTCAGCACTGGCAGGCGTGGAAAACACAGTGACTTCGTTCGTTTTATCCTCAGTCGTCTGAGCCGTTTTTTGCTTGGAAAAAAGTCAACTGCGGTTGGCTTTTTTTATGCCGGTCGTGCACGCCCTCCCTTGGTCAAAACGCCCATGAAATAGAGCAAATCGGCATATTTCACTGCCCTGGGCGCGCCCCTAATCTAGAGCCCTACCCCACCTCACCCAGATCAAGGGCAATAAAAAAATGACTGAATATAAACTCGCGCTGGTCGGCTTTGGCGGCGTCAATCGTGCCCTGGCGCAATTGATTGCCGAGCGCAATGAACGCTGGAAAACCGAACTGGGCTTCAGCCTGAAAATCGTCGGTGTCACCGACCTGTTCCTCGGTTCGCTGATCAATCGTCAAGGGCTGGACGCGGCCTCGTTGGCAGGTCTGCCGGCGGTCAAGGGCGCCCTGGCGCAACTGCCGGGTGGCAACGCCTTGGCGCTCAACGAGGTGGTGATCAAGGACTCCGGCGCGGACATCATCGCGGAGGCGACATTCACCAACCCGGTGGATGGCGAACCGGCGACGTCCTTCTGTCGCTGGGCGCTGGAAAGCGCCAAGCACGTAGTGACCACCAACAAAGGGCCGATTGCCCTGCACGGTGCTCAATTGAAAGCCCTGGCCCAGCGCAATCACGTAGCCTTTGAATATGAAGGTTCGGTCATGAGTGGCACCCCGGTGATCCGCCTGGCCAGGCAGTTGCTGGCGGGCAGCACGATCAACGGTTTCGAGGGCATTCTCAACGGCACGTCCAACTTCGTCCTGACCCGCATGGAGAGTGGCCTGGGTTTTACCGAAGCGGTCGAGCAGGCCCAGGCGCTGGGGTATGCCGAAGCCGACCCGACGGCGGATGTCGAGGGCCATGACGTGCGCCTCAAAGTGGTGATCCTGGCCAACGAACTGCTGGATGCAAAGCTCAATGTCAGCGATGTGCGCTGCCGCGGTATCAGTACCCTCACGCTGGACGACATCGACCAGGCCCGCCAGAACAATGCACGCTGGAAGTTGATCGGCGCCGCCACACGCCAGGCCGACGGTTCGGTCAGTGCCAGCGTCGAACCGCGCCTGCTGGACAACGCGCATCCGTTGGCCAGCATCGGCGGAGCCACCAACGCGGTGTCGTTCAACACCGACCTGATCGGCACGGTGACAGTGTCGGGGCCTGGCGCCGGGCGTACGGAAACCGCCTTCGCGCTGCTGTCAGACATCATCAGCCTGCATCAGGCTGCGGCACAGAACCGGGAGTAAGCGCATGAACGTATCGAACCTGGCCCGGGCCGTCGTGGCACCGCAGATCCAAGTCCTCAACCCTTACAACGGTACGCTGATCGACAGCGTCGCCGAGGTGTGTGCCTCGCAGGTACCGCAGTTGCTGGCGCAGGGCCGCGACGGCGTGCAGGCGTGCGCGGGGTTGCCGCGTCATCGCCGGGCGCAGATTCTCGAACAGGCCGCCTTGCACGTGGAGCGCGATGCCCAGGCATTTGCCCGACTGATCGTCGAGGAAGCCGGCAAGACCCTCAAGCAGGCCGAAAAAGAGGTCAAGCGCTGCGTCAACACCCTCAAGCTGTCCGCCGAAGAGGCCAAGCGTAATGCCGGCGAGGTGATCCCCTTTGATGCCTATGAAGGCTCGGCGTCGCGCCAGGGCTGGTTCTCCCGTGAGCCGCTCGGTTTAATCGTCGCAATCACGCCGTACAACGACCCATTGAATCTCGTGGCGCATAAGCTCGGCCCGGCCATTGCCGGCGGCAATGCGGTGATTCTCAAACCCTCGGAGCTGGCGCCGTTATCGGCGATCAAACTGGTGTCGTACCTGGTCGAAGCCGGTTTGCCCGAATCCGTGGTCACGCTGGCCACCGGCGGCGCGGAGCTGGGCAAGGCGCTGGTGGCGGCGCGAGAGGTGCGCATGATTTCCTTTACCGGAGGCTTTGTCACCGGCGAGCAGATTGCCCGCACTGCAGGCTTGAAGAAACTCGCGATGGACCTTGGCGGCAATGCACCGGTGATCGTCATGGCCGACTGCGACCTTGAGGCCACCGTGGCGAGTTGCGTGTCCGGCGCGTTCTGGGCCGCGGGACAGAACTGCATCGGCACCCAGCGGCTGTTGGTGCATGCGTCCATTTACGCAGCGTTCCGCGCGCGTTTCGTCAGCCAAACCGAAGCCTTGGTGGTCGGCGACCCAATGCTCGCCAACACCGATATCGGCCCGATGATCACTCAACAAGCCGCGCAGAATGCCGAGCGTGTGGTCGCTGAAGCATTGGCCCAAGGCGCTACGTTGCTTTGCGGGCATCGACGCCAGGGCGCCTGCTACGCCGCCACCGTCCTGGAAAACGTCGATCACGCCAGCCAGCTCTGGCGCAACGAGGTCTTCGCGCCGGTGGTGGTGTTGCAGAGTTTTGAATCCTTCGATGAAGCCATCGCGCTGGCCAACGAACCCGAGTACAGCCTCCACGCCGGGATCTTTACCCGCGACCTGGCCACGGCCATGAGCGCCGCACGTCGGATCGAAGCCGGTGGCGTGATGATCAATGACTCGTCCGACTATCGCTTCGATGCGATGCCGTTTGGCGGCTCCAAATACGGCAGCCTGGGCCGCGAGGGGGTGCGTTTCGCCTATGAAGAAATGACCCAGCCCAAGGTGGTGTGCTTGAACACGCTGGCTTGATCGCTTCAAGCACGGCCCAATCGGGGGGTGAGGCATTGGGCGGGGCTGGTCGCCCGCCCAATGCGGTTTTTATGCCTGCCCGCCTACCCCGTCAAAGCAATACCGTGGACAGCATGCCCAATGCCCCCAGGCAGAACCCGATCAGTGCGCCTCGCCCCGGTGCCTCGTGAAACAAGGCCCACACCACGATGGGTTCAAGCAGCAACAACGACGTGACCGAGACCACGGTGACGATCCAGATATCGCCCACCGCGACGTACCCCAGCCAATAGGCGCCCAGCAGGCATAAACCGGCAAAACACATCAGTACGACAGGCAGTACAAACGCATCCAGTGAACCGTTGCCCGTCTGGGCAAGCCGGGCCGTGACGACCTCACTGTAAATGGCACAAAACTCACCGATTACCATCAACCCTAGAGCAAAAACTCCGAGTAATTCTTTGGACATATCAAAAACTCCTTCGTATTCAGCGCACTGTTTTTCAGTTCCCAGGCGGCGATACCGTTCGCCAGGGACGCGTTGCAGCGATACGAAACAAGCTTGAACAGGCCCGAATTACCGAAGTGCTTTTGCATGCGATTGTCCTTTGGAGGAGTTGGTGCGGCGCGACCCGCTCAGGTCGCGTGTACTGATCATACGTTTCGTGAAACCCTATAAACAACCGACGTTCGCGACACGCGTGAATCGATTGCAGCGGTACCCGGTCGGCAGGTCACGGCGAGCGCAGGCTGAGACTTGCGTCGCAGTGCCACGCGAAACAGTTGTCGGCGACGGTGCGATCCCTGAGAATCGCGCTCCCGACCATCGGCACTACAGGGATATTCTGCACATGGCTGCTTCCAATAAATGGCTGATGTCGTCAGTCGCTTATTACCTCGACTTCTTCACCGTTCCCCTCTTCATCCTCCTTGCCCTCTACCTCGCGCCTTTTGACCTCGGCCTGGCACTGGCCGGCTGGTTGGCCTGGACACTCGTGGAGTACTCGGCCCACCGCTTCCTGTTCCATTCGCTGTACCGCCGCGAGCACTGGACCCACCATGTCGACGTACTCGCCTACATCGGCGTGTCGAGCTGGAAAACCAGCGCAACCTTTGCCGCGCTGTTGCTGCTGGCCTGGTTCACTGGCCTGACCTCGGTTTTTGTGGGGGCGGTGAGCGGATACTTCATTTACATCTCGGTGCACTACGTGATGCACCGCCCCGAGCATTGGGCCTACCGTTTTATTCCGGGGCTGGTGGCCAATCATGATCTGCACCATCGCCAGGGTGTCGAAAAGAACTTCGGGGTGTCGTCGCCGCTGTGGGATCACGTGTTGCGCACCTATGTGCGGGCTGAAACCCTCAACCGGTACGAGTAGGCACGGGCGGTACATCCGCATGGCCTTCGGTACCTCTCAGCCTCAAACCACCGTCGCATCGACGCTCGACAAGCGCGCCACGATCCGTTCGATCAACATCCGCACCCGCTGCGGCTGAACCCGGGTCGGCGGATAGACGATGTTCAACGCGGTACTGCCCAGGTCGTAGTCCTTGAGCAGCTCAACCAGGCGTCCGGCAGCGAGGTCGGCGCTGACGTCCCATACCGATTTCAGGCAGATGCCATGACCGGCCAGGCACCACTGCCGCACCAACGCGCCGTCGTTGGCCACCCTGCGGCCGCGCACCAGGACCCGATGGGTGTGCCCGTGACGCTTGAAGGTCCACTCGCGCGAAATATTGCTACCAAAGCGCATCACCAGGCATTCGTGGCGGGTCAGGTCTTCGGGGTGCAGCGGCGTGCCATTGCGTTCCAGGTACTGTGGCGAGGCGCATACGACGCGGCGGTTCTCACCCATCGACCTGGCGTGCAACGTGCTGTCGGCCAACGCCCCATAACGCACGGCAAAGTCGATGCCCTGGCTGACGAGATCGACGTAGCCGTCGCTCAGGTTGAGGTCGATGCTGACTTGCGGATGCTCCTCCATGAACTGCGCCAGGATCGGCTCAATGAGTTGGCGCCCGAGGTCTACGGGAGCGCTGAGGCGGATCGGCCCGCAGATCTGGTGCACCCCCAGGCGAATACTGCTGTGCAGTTCATCGGCTTGCGCCAGCAACTGGCGCGCGCCCTCGACCAGCAGTCGGCCCTCGTCGGTCAGGTTGATTGCCCGCGTGGTGCGGTTCAGCAGGCTGGCACCGTAGAAACCTTCCAACTGCGCCAGCCGCTCGGAGACGGACGCGGGCGAAAGCCCCAGCTCCCTGCCGGCCGCCGATAACCCGCCTTTCTCGACGATCAGCAAAAACAGTTCAAGGTTCTTTAGCAGCATTGTTCGGTATTTCCGAAGATGGTTTTTGATTTTTGCCTGATTATCAAAATAAACCTAAAGGCATAGGGTTGCATCCATCCGTTTACAGCGTGGAGTGAAGCGATGCCTTCCAGTGACCCGACAGTGCCCATCATTCAATCCGGGATGGCCCCGATGAATGCCCCCCGCAACCCACTTGCGCCACCTGACCCTCAGCGGCGCACCTTCCTGGCCCAGGCCGGTGCAGGCGCAGCCGTACTTGCCGCAGGCGCATTACTCAATCCGGCCAGCGCCCATACGGCGCCAGCCTCCTCGCCTGCCCCGGCCCAAAGCCCGCCAAACGGCCGGTTCTGGCCCGGCGACACGCGGCTGGTGGTGTCGATCTCGATGCAGTTCGAAGCCGGTGGCCAACCGCTCAGACGAGTTCCTGCGCTACGCCAGCAGTCATCCGGGCGTGGCCTTCATGCGCAAGGACGCCATCGCCGACTACACCCTCAAGAGTCCGCTCAGCCTGCGGGAAACCGAGACGATTTGAAGCCTCCCCCTTTTGCATTCAAGGAAACAGCCCAATGAAACACTATCGAATCACTGCCCTGGCCTTGGGTTTGGCCCTGTCGGGTGCGGCCGTCGCCGCAAACATCGAGCTGGTCAAACCCGGAACACTTGTGGTCGACAAAAGCCTCACCACCAGCCAACGCGAGACCATGGAAAACGTCGCCCGGCGCTACGACACGTTCTGGCATACCGGCGATGAAACCCTGGCCCGCGCAGCGTTGGCCGATCACTTCATCGACAAGACCCCACCGCCAGGGCGCAAACAAGGGCTCCAAGGCCCCCTGCTGGCTTCCCGGGCTTTTCGTGGCGCGGTGCCCGACCTGAGCTGTGAGATCGAACAAATGATCATCGCCGGTGACCGGGTCGTGGTGCACCTGCATTTTCGCGGGCACTTCACCGGCACCTTTGGCGAGATCAAGGGCACGGGCCAGTCGGTGGATTTCATCGCCACCGATATCTACCAGATCGAAGACGGCAAGATCGCCGCCAACTGGCACATCGAAGACAACCTCACACTGATGAAGCAGTTGGGCGCACTTTAGCCAAAACACACCCTGCCACACCGCCAGACATGTGCGCTGCGTAGACTGATTGCGCAGCGTGCAAAAGTCTTTTGTCATCACGCCTATTGATAGCACCCTAACGAAACCCCCATGCTAGAGGGCTAATCTCGCGCTTATATCATTCCGAATGATAGTTACCTTTGCTTCATTCGATTCGTGACATAGCACATCGCCGCGCATGATCCGCCCATCTCAAATACATTGGCGGATGCACCTCATGGAACAGTCACTCAAACATTTGCGCTTCCCCTTGGCGATCCTGGCCGTGGTGGTGATGAGCGCATGCGGCAAAATCCCGGAACAAGCGGCCGCCATGCCCCCTGCCAAAATCAGCGTGGCCAAGGTGCTGGAACAACCGGTCAACGAGTGGGACGAGTTCACCGGCCGCTTGGAAGCCCCGGAAACCGTGCAGATTCGTCCGCGAGTCTCGGGCCAGATCGATCAGGTGGCGTTCACCGAAGGCGCCTTGGTGAAGAAAGGCGACCTGCTGTTCCAGATCGACCCGCGTCCGTTCCAGGCCGAAGTGCGCCGCCTTGAAGCCCAGTTGGCCCAAACCAAAGCCGCCGCCACCCGCAGCGATAATGAAGCGCAACGTGGCGAACGCCTGCGTCAGAGCAATGCGATTTCCGCCGAACTGGCCGACTCGCGCACCACCGCCGCCCAGGAAGCTCGCGCCGCCGTGGCCGGCATCCAGGCGCAGTTGGACCTGGCCAAGTTGAACCTGAGCTTCACCCGCGTGACCGCACCGATCAGCGGCCGCGTCAGCCGTGCCGAAATCACCGCCGGCAACCTGGTGACTGCCGATGTCACCGCACTGACCAGCGTGGTCTCCACCGACAAGGTCTATGCCTACTTCGACGCCGATGAACGCGTGTACCTCAAGTACACCGAATTGGCCCGCGAAGGCCGTCGTGGCGCAACCACCCCGGTGTACCTGGGCCTGTCCAACGAAGCCGGCAACCCGCACCTGGGCCAGATGAACTTTGTCGACAACCAGGTCAACCCGGCCACCGGCACCATCCGCGGTCGCGCCGTGTTCGATAACAGCAAGGGCGAATACACCCCTGGCCTGTATGCCCGCCTGAAGCTGGTCGGCAGCGGCACCTACTCCGCCGTGTTGATCAACGACGAGGCGGTCGGCACCGACCTGGGCAAGAAGTTCGTGCTGGTGATGGACGGCGACAAGCCGGCCTATCGTGCGGTGGAACTGGGGCCGAAGATCGAAGGCTTGCGCATCGTGCGCAGCGGCCTGAACAAGGACGACACCATCGTCGTGAAGGGCTTGCAGCGCATTCGCCCGGGGTCGCCGGTAGCGCCGGAAACCATCCCGATGGCCAGCAAGGAAACCCTCGCCGCCTTGGCACAACAACGACAAGCGCTTGAAGCCAGCAACTTGGAGCAAGTGGCGCCGGATAAAGCCGCGCCCAAGCTCGCAGCCGTCGCGACTCCACGCGGTTAAGGGATACGACTCAAGATGAATTTTTCCAAGTTCTTCATTTCGCGGCCGATCTTCGCAGCGGTGCTCTCGCTGTTGATCCTGATCGCCGGTGCGATCTCGCTGTTCCAACTGCCGATCAGCGAATACCCGGAAGTGGTGCCGCCGACCGTCGTGGTACGCGCCAACTTCCCCGGCGCCAACCCCAAAGTCATCGGTGAAACCGTGGCCGCTCCGTTGGAGCAAGCCATCACCGGCGTCGAGAACATGCTGTACATGTCCTCGCAGTCGACCGCCGACGGCAAGCTGACCCTGACCATCACCTTTGCCCTGGGCACCGACCTGGACAACGCGCAGGTACAGGTACAGAACCGTGTGACCCGGACTCAGCCGAAGCTGCCTGAGGAAGTGACGCGCATCGGTATCACCGTGGACAAGGCCTCTCCCGACCTGACCATGGTTGTGCACTTGACCTCCCCGGACAAGCGTTACGACATGCTCTACCTGTCCAACTACGCCTTGCTCAATGTGAAGGATGAGCTGGCACGCCTGGGCGGCGTGGGTGACGTGCAGTTGTTCGGCATGGGCGACTATTCCCTGCGCGTCTGGCTGGACCCGAACAAGACCGCTTCGCGCAACCTGACCGCGACCGATGTGGTCACCGCGATTCGCGAACAGAACCGCCAAGTGGCCGCGGGTGCACTGGGTGCGCAACCGGCTCCGAATGCCACCAGCTTCCAGTTGTCGGTGAACACTCAGGGCCGCCTGGTAACCGAGGAAGAGTTCGAGAACATCGTCATTCGCTCGGGCGAAAACGGTGAAATCACGCGCCTGAAAGACATCGCACGGGTGGAACTGGGTTCCAGCCAATATGCCCTGCGCTCGTTGCTCGACAACCAGCCGGCGGTGGCGATCCCGATCTTCCAGCGTCCGGGCTCGAACGCGATCGAAATCTCCAACGAAGTCCGCGCCAAGATGGCGGAACTCAAGCAGAACTTCCCGCAAGGCATGGACTTCAGCATCGTCTATGACCCGACCATCTTCGTGCGCGGCTCGATTGAAGCGGTGGTACACACGCTGTTCGAAGCACTGATTCTGGTGGTGCTGGTGGTGATCCTGTTCCTGCAGACCTGGCGCGCCTCGATCATCCCGTTGGTGGCCGTGCCGGTCTCCTTGATCGGTACCTTTGCGGTGATGCACCTGTTCGGCTTCTCGCTTAACGCGTTGTCGCTGTTCGGCCTGGTATTGGCCATCGGTATCGTGGTGGACGACGCCATCGTGGTGGTGGAAAACGTCGAACGGAACATCGAGCTGGGCCTGGACCCGTTCCCGGCGACCGAAAAAGCCATGAGCGAAGTGACCGGCCCGATCATCGCGACCGCGTTGGTACTGTGCGCGGTATTCGTGCCGGCGGCCTTTATCAGCGGCTTGACCGGGCAGTTCTACAAGCAGTTCGCGCTGACCATTGCGATCTCCACGGTGATCTCGGCGTTCAACTCGCTGACCTTGTCGCCGGCGCTGGCTGCGGTACTGCTCAAAGGGCATGACGCTCCGAAAGACGGCTTCTCCCGGTTCCTCGACAAATTGCTCGGCGGCTGGTTGTTCAAACCGTTCAACCGTTTCTTCGACAAGGCCAGCCATGGTTATGTCGGCACCGTGCGCCGCGTGATTCGTGGCAGTGCTATCGCGCTGTTCCTGTACGCCGGTTTGATCGTCCTGACCTGGCTGGGCTTTGCCCACACCCCAACCGGTTTCGTACCGGCCCAGGACAAGCAATACCTGGTGGCCTTCGCGCAATTGCCGGACGCCGCGAGCCTGGACCGCACCGAAGACGTGATCAAGCGCATGTCCGATATCGCCCTGAAACAACCGGGCGTGGAAGCGGCGGTGGCGTTCCCGGGCCTGTCGATCAACGGTTTCACTAACAGCCCGAACAGCGGCATCGTGTTCGTGACCTTGAAGCCGTTCGACGAGCGTAAAGACCCGAGCATGTCGGCCGGTGCGATTGCCGGTGCGCTGAACGGCAAGTACAGCAGCATCCAGGAAGCCTACATGGCGATCTTCCCACCGCCGCCGGTACAGGGCCTGGGGACGATTGGCGGCTTCCGCCTGCAGATTGAAGACCGTGGCAACCTGGGTTATGACGAGCTGTACAAAGAAACCCAGAACATCATTGCCAAGAGCCATAACGTGCCGGAGCTGTTTGGCCTGTTCACCAGCTACACCGTCAACGTACCGCAGGTCGATGCCGCCATCGATCGCGAAAAAGCCAAGACCCACGGCGTGGCGATCAGCGACATCTTCGACACCCTGCAGATCTACCTGGGTTCGTTGTATGCCAACGACTTCAACCGCTTTGGCCGTACCTACCAGGTCAACGTGCAGGCTGACCAGCAGTTCCGCCTGGATGAAGACCAGATCGGCCAGTTGAAAGTGCGTAACAACAAAGGCGAGATGATCCCGCTGGCGACCTTCATCAAGGTCAGCGACACCTCGGGCCCGGACCGTGTAATGCACTACAACGGCTTTATCACCGCCGAAATCAACGGCAACGCCGCACCGGGCTACAGCTCCGGCCAGGCTCAGGCGGCGATTGAAAAACTGCTGAAAGAAGAACTGCCCAACGGCATGACCTACGAGTGGACCGACCTGACTTATCAGCAAATCCTCTCGGGCAATACCGCGCTGTTCGTATTCCCGCTCTGCGTACTGTTGGCGTTCCTGGTACTGGCCGCCCAATACGAAAGCTGGAGCCTGCCGCTGGCGGTGATCCTGATCGTACCGATGACGCTGCTGTCGGCCATTACCGGGGTGATTATCTCGGGCGGCGACAACAACATCTTCACCCAGATCGGCTTGATCGTACTGGTGGGCCTGGCCTGTAAGAACGCGATTCTGATCGTCGAGTTCGCCAAGGATAAACAGCAGGAAGGCCTCGACCCGCTCGCTGCGGTACTGGAAGCCTGCCGTCTGCGTCTGCGGCCGATCCTGATGACCTCGTTCGCCTTCATCATGGGTGTGGTGCCCCTGGTGTTGTCCAGCGGTGCCGGTGCCGAGATGCGTCATGCCATGGGCGTGGCGGTGTTCTCCGGGATGATCGGGGTGACCTTCTTCGGGCTGTTGCTGACGCCAGTGTTCTACGTACTGATCCGTCGCTATGTGGAGCGCAGCGAAACGCGCAAAGCGGCCAAGGCCTTGAAGCTGGAGACACAGCAATGAGTGTGAAAGTATTTTTGCCGAGCCTGCTGGTACTCGCACTGAGCGCGTGTGCGGTCGGCCCGGACTACAAAACCGAGAAGCTGGAGGCGGCCAATATCACGGCCGCCGCCGACACCAAAAGCTATGACCATGCCAAATACGAAGGCATCTGGTGGCAGCAGTTCGACGATCCGACCCTCAACCAACTGGTCACCCAGTCACTGAGCGGTAACCGTGACTTGCGCGTCGCCTTCGCCCGTCTGCGGGCGGCGCGGGCCATTCGCGATGACGTGGCCACCGACATCATGCCGGTGGTGACCTCGCGGGCCAGCAGTGACGTGGGTAAAGGCCAGATCCCGGGTCAGACTACCAAGCGCGTCAACAGCGAGCGCTACGACCTGGGGCTGGACATGGCCTGGGAAGTCGACTTGTTCGGCCGCATCCGCCGCAACCTGGAGGCCAGCGACGCCGACCAGCAAGTGGCCGAAGCCGACCTGTACCAACTGCAAGTCACCATGATTGCCGAACTGGTGGACGCCTACGGCCAACTGCGCGGCGCTCAATTGCGTGAACGCATTGCCCTGGACAACCTGAAGAACCAGCAGGAATCGCGCGCCATCACCGTCAGCCTGCGTGATGCCGGTGTGGGCGATCAGCTCGATGTGGAACGCGCAGACGCCCGCCTGGCGGCGGTTGAAGCCAGCGTGCCGCAATTGCAGGCCGAACAAGTGCGCGAGCGCAACCGCATCGCCACCCTCCTCGGCCAGCGCCCCGACAAGCTGAGCGTGGACCTGAGCCCGAAAGACCTGCCGGCGATCGCCAAGGCATTGCCGATCGGCGATCCGGGGCAGTTGCTGCAACGTCGCCCGGACATCCTCAGTGCCGAACGCAAACTGGCCGCCGCCACCGCACGTATCGGCGTGGCCAAGGCCGACCTGTTCCCACGGGTCAGCCTCAGCGGCTTTCTCGGCTTTACCGCCGGGCGCGGTTCGCAGATTGGTTCAGCGGCCGCCAACGCCTGGTCCCTCGGCCCGAGCATTACCTGGGCCGCCTTTGACCTCGGCAGCGTGCGTGCCCGCTTGCGCGGCGCCAACGCCGAAGCCGATGGCGCCCTGGCAACGTATGAGCAGCAAGTGCTGCTGGCGCTGGAAGAGTCGGAAAATGCTTTCAGTGACTACGGCAAACGCCAGCAGCGCCTGGTTTCGCTGATCCGTCAAAGCGAATCCAGCCGCGCCGCCGCCGACCTCGCAGCGATCCGCTACCGCGAAGGCACCGTGGACTTCCTGGTCCTGCTCGACGCCCAACGCGAACGCCTGGCCGCCGAAGACGCCCAGGCCCAGGCCGAAGTTGACTTGTATCGCGGGATTGTCGCGATCTACAAGGCCCTGGGTGGCGGCTGGCAGCCGGACACGGTGGTCGCCAGCGCCAAATGATGTAAAGCGCTCCTTTGGTTGGTCGCATCCAGCCAATTTTTAGCCCTGCGGTCCATTCGGTCGCGGGGCTTTTTTTGTTTTGGGGGGCCTAAAATGTTGAAGGTTGTTACTGTAAGTCAGATGAGAAGTCTTTTGTAAGTAAGGTCCTAATACCGCGCTGTGTCTGGTGTTGAGGCTTAGAGAGTGCTTATTGCGGCTGCTATTTTTTATGACTCATATGTGTTGACACATAGAACTACAAAATTTGATGACTCAAAACCAGATGCATTAGCCTTAAACTTAAGCCCCAGCCCTTTTGAACCCACAGAAAATGTTCGCGTACAAACTTCAAAAAAACAAGAACGACAACCTGTATTATTCGTTGTCGATATTAATGAATATGGATGTTCAGAGAAGTCTATTTGTACTTTACCTGCTTCAACTTGGAATCAACCAGGGAGAAATAGGCATCCTTCAATCCTTTTTATTCTTTTCTTCAGTGGCGTTAGAAATCCCCTCTGGTTTGCTAGCAGATCGATATGGTCGCAAATGTTCGCTTATAATCGGCTTTTTAGGGTTGTTTACAAGCGGGGTTGGCTTTTTACTATTTTCAGACTTCATTCCTTTCGCAATTATCTTTTGCCTGTTCGGCGCGAGCATTGCCATGGGCTCGGGCTCGGATCGGGCGCTATTATACGATAACTTATTGGCTGAAAATCGGGCTGAAGATTACCCTAAAATATTATCGCGTGCGCGTGCTATTGGTGCGATATCGTTAGGTTTGTCCATGCTGGTTGGTGGTGTATTACAAGACACATGGTCCTGGAATGGTGTTTATGTTTCCTTTGCGATCTCAAAGCTTATGGGGGCTATTGTCGTAACGTTCATTCCCGAAATAAAATTCCCGTCCATTTCTTTATCCCACGATAAAGAGATCGACGTCACTCATGAAAAAGCAGAAGGAATTTTTACCTCGCTCGTTAAATTTTTTCGCTCTAAAAACGGCGCCTTCCTCATCCCCTTATTTATTGGATTCGCTTTACTCGAACTTTCAACGATTCCTTTATTTATCTATGGGCAGCCATTTTTCTCCTTGCAGGGTTTAGCGATACCTTTCATTGCAGGCATTTATGCTGCCATTGAAGGCATCTCGGCAATCATGTTCATGTTTGCTGGGTTTATTTGCTCCAGATTTTCTCTCGGGATAATTGCTTTCACTACAACCATTATTGTTACACCTCTTCTTTTGGTCCTATCAATGGATATCGGAACAACCGCTTCAATTGCGATCTTTCTGTTGATCATGTCGCTTCCCGCTATTTATGAGACATCATATGAAACCTATATCCACGATAATGTCGAATCGCGAATCCGAGCATCCTGTCTCTCCGTTGCGAACCTAGTCAACTCAGTTATTATTGGATTTTCCTATACTGTTTTCGGTGGATTACTCGAAAAATATGGTTTTTCGTTAACTTTAATTATAGTTGCAATCGCCTGTTTTATTGGTTTGTTCGGTGTGGGTTTAACGTTACTGGCGGGTACACAAAAGATTGATTTAGAGAACAAGAGTCTTGGGTAGGCCCGAATTCTCAGGAGGCTCAGTTGGCGCTGCTTCTGACCCGGAAAGCCGGTGACGGATCAAGCTGTCAGAACCGATTGTAGGGTTCTGTAGGCAACTTCTAAATATTCTTCACAGCCTACTTAAGCTATGACTATTGAGGCGATTGATTCTAGTATCAGGCTGCGCAGTAAATATTGGCAAGTGATAACGGAGGTCATCACCATGGCAATTGTACCCACGATTGAACTCGCACAACGGTCAAAGGCCACCAGCCCTTATCTCATCAAAAACCCTAAAGAAGTCAAAAACGCATTTTCTATAACGGACGATGCCAAGGCAACCGAGATACTGAAAACTAGCGACAACAAGAAGGTTGCCGAGTTAAAGGATTTTTTGAAAACTTACGATATGGCATCGATCAGTACACGCGAACTAAAGAAAGTAGGCAGAGAACTTTACGATAGCGGAGCGATTGACGTAATGACATTTGGAATGTTCATAAGCGGAAATGGAGAGTTCGATGCCAATGGCAATCAGGCAAATACGCACGTTAAATTTAACGCCATCGCGTTATTCAATGAGAAGTTAGAAGAGTATGCTAAATTTCTCGAGGAATTCCCCGGTCACGCTACACAGGATAATCTGAGATGGAAACAGGCAATGGTCGCAGCCAATCATGCTATCGGTGCCCTCATGCACTTCGCCAACTCATCCAACCCTAAGCTTTCTGTGGATGATCAGGCATGATTGCGACACTTAGCCAGCAGTGAGCCCATCAACAGCTTGGGCTCACTGCTGACACGCTCTTCAGCGACCGTACTTGACAGTTCCCAAGTAGACTTTAGGTGCAGCATCAGGATTTTTTATCATCACCCGATAAGTACCAAATGAACCGCTATACAAAACATTACTACCCGTATTTCCTGCCACCTGGGCCCACGACGAACCTATTTCCTTATGTATCGATAGCTGAGGTGGCCTTCCGCGGTCTACCGCAGTAATGGTTGCATCAATGTTCGCATTCAGGCACCCATTCGCGGAGGTTATGGTAAAGGGTCCGTAGGCCACTTTTTCGCTTTCTCCTTCCAGTATTCCCGTATAGGTGTCCGTAATAGACCAACACCCAGCAAACGCTTGAAAGGACATAAAAGCCAACATCAAAACGGCAAAGGCAAAAAACCTTTTCATGATTTCCATCCTCACAGTTGAACGACAGGTTGATCAAGTGACCTACCTATCCCCCAACCCCTCAGACAGAACTACAGGTAGGAATCACCTACCTACAATGCACGTTTTATAACCCTGAATATGCCAGACGCGTCCTATCATCAAATAAGCCAACGCTGTCATACCCAGGAGAAAGTCTTGGTCAGTTATTTCCTAGTCCCGCAGGGCGGCAACTAAAACCGGCTGTGTTCATTCAGAATCAAACTTCGATAATGCCCAGGATTGGACCCCGACCACTTACGAAATGCCTTATAAAATGAACTTGCATCGGCAAACCCCAGCCGCGCTGCGATTTCAGCGAAGCTGATCTGCGGTTCGGCCAGCCAGACAATCGCCAGTTCCTTGCGCACGCTGTCCTTGAGGCCCTGGTAGGTCTGCCCTTCTTCCGCCAGACGGCGGCGCAGGGTGGAGGCGGAAATACATAGGCGGGTCGCCAGACCCTCGGTTTCCGGCCAGGTCTCGGGGGGCATTTGGCGCAGGTCGTGTTTGAGGCGATTGGCGAGGCTATCAGGGTCGCGGTATTTGACCAGGATGTTGGCCGGCGCGTGGGCCAGGAAGCGCTTGAGTTCCTCGTCACTGCGCTTGATCGGCAGGTCGAGGCAGTCTGCGGAAAAGATCATGCGCGTGCGTGGCCGATCAAAACGCAGGTTGTCGGAAAACATCACTTGGTAATCGTCGCAAAAGTCCGGCTGCGCGCAACGCAACTCGATGGCCAGGATCGGAATCCGGCGCCCCGCCAGCCAACACGCCACCCCGTGGACAATCATCCAATAGGTAAAATAGGTAAATGCCCGATTGGGTTGCGCCTCGGGTTCCACCAACACGATTTCCGCCAGACTCTGCTGGCGGACCAGTTGCGCGGGCAACCGCTCGAGCATCAGCGACAGAAACCCCAGCGCGGTTTCCAGGCCGTCGGCCAGGGTCGGTTGCGCGATGGCGGCGCGGCAGAGAAACGCCAGGCTGCCGGATTTGAGCTTGCGCGGGTCCATTCCGAAAAATTCATCGTCCATGCGCCGCGCCAACAAACGCCACAACCGCGCATACGCCGTCGCCGGCACACGGGCGTCGCCCTGCTCCAACGCCGCCGGGTCGATACCGGCCTTACTCAGTACTTCGGCAATCGCCATGTCGCACGCACAGCTCTGCAGCAGCGCCTCACGCACAAGATGGATGGAGATGGTGTCTTTTTCCGCCATGGGGAATGGGCTTTTCAACGGCGCATAAGCAAGGCCTGCATCATAAAGGCGCTTGCGATTCGCCACCACCGTTCAGCCTCGGTTCAGCGAAAGTCAATATTTCTTGTTTAGCAATGAGTATCATTATGTTACAAATTGCCATCCCATCCAGTCATGATTGCGGTGCCGAATGCTTGTTCCTTTTTTAATCATGCTGCGCGAAGGCATTGAAGCCGCATTGATCGTTGGCATCATCGCCAGTTACCTGCAACAGACCGGCCGTGGCCAATGGATGCCCGCCGTGTGGATCGGCGTATTTCTCGCCGCCGCCCTGGCCCTGCTGGTAGGCGGTGGCCTGGAGCTGGTCAGCGCTGAGTTCCCGCAGAAACAACAGGAGCTCTTCGAAGGCGTCGTAGGGTTGATCGCCGTGGGCATCCTCAGTTCCATGGTGTTCTGGATGCGCAAGGTCGCACGCTCCATCAAGCACAGCCTGCATGAGTCCCTCGACCACGCCCTCGCTGGTTCAAAACACCAAGTGTTCGCGCTGATCGCCATGGTGTTTTTCGCCGTGGCCCGTGAGGGGTTGGAGACGGTGTTCTTCCTGCTGGCCGTGTTCCAACAGAGCGAAGGCCCCGGCGCGCCGATCGGTGCCCTGCTCGGCTTGATCCTGGCGATTGTGGTCGGCTTGCTGATCTATTCCGGCAGCATGCGTTTGAACCTCGGCGCGTTCTTCCGCTGGACCGGCCTGTTCATTCTGGTGGTCGCCGCCGGCATCCTCGCCAACTCAGTGCAGGCCTTGCATGAAGCCGGCGTGTGGAATCACCTGCAAACCGTGCTGTTTGACTTCAGCGCCGCGCTGCCCATGGACAGCCCGCTGGGCTCGGTGCTGGCCGGTATGTTCGGTTACCAGGAAGCGCCGACCGTCAGCACCCTGGGCGCTTATCTGATTTATCTGGTGGTGGCCCTGGTGATGTTCTTCCTGCCTTCGGCGCCCGCCAAACCCATTACCAAACCTTCCTCCGCTTCCAGCCAGTAAGGACCGCCTCTTGTCCAACCCAACCCCTCAACCGGCCCCACCGTCCCGCGCCCTGCGCTGGGCCGTGGCCGGCTCGGTGGTCGTGATGATCGCCGCCGGTGGCCTGTTCTACTACGCCTCGCAGTTGGCCGCGGCCAAACGCCAGAGCAACCACAATGAAATCGCCGTGACCATCCACAGCCACGCCTGTGAACCCAACGCGCTGACCGTGCCCGCCGGGCGTGCCAGCTTTCGTATCATCAACCGCTCCGACCGTGCGGTGGAATGGGAAATCCTCGACGGTGTGCTGGTGGTCGAAGAGCGCGAAAACATCGCGCCCGGCTTGAGCCAGGTGATCAACGCCAACCTGTTGCCCGGCGACTACGCCATCACCTGCGGGCTGCTGAGCAACCCACGCGGCACCCTGCATGTGACGCCGACTGCCGAGTCCGACGCACAGGCCAAGGCCAAGCCGTCGATGGTGGCGTTTATCGGCCCACTGTCGGAGTTTCGCGTGTATCTGAGCAGCCAGGGCAGCACGCTGGTCAAGGCCGTGACCGCCCTGCAGCAAGCCATTGACGCCGGTGACCTGGCCCAGGCGCAGGCGCTGTATGTGCCGGCCCGCGAAGCCTACCAACGGCTGGCGCCCGCCTCCCAGCGCCTGGCCGAACTGGAGAACGCCATCAACGCGCGTGCCGACTACTTTGAAAAGCGCGAGCAAGACCCCGCGTTCAGTGGCTTCCACCGCCTGGAATACAGCCTGTTCCAGCAGCACAACCTGGACGGCCTGGCACCGGTTGCCCAACGCCTGGTCAGCGATGTCACCCAGCTCAAGCAACAATTGCTGACGCAGTCGCTGCCACCGGAACAACTGGTCGGCATCGTGGTACGCAACCTCAACAGCCTGGCGGACACGCGTGCGATCAGCGGTGAAGAAGAACGCTACAGCCACGTCGACTTGAACGGCTTTGCCGCCAACCTTGCGGTGGCACGCAAGGTGGTCGACCTGATGCGCCCACTGTTGACCCAATCCGCTGCCGACCTGTTGCCCAAGGTCGACAGCGCGCTCGACGCGTTCGATGCCGAACTCAATGGTTTCAAAGTCGACGGTCAATTCAGCCGCTACGACAGCGTTACGGCCGATCAGCGCAAGCAGATCGCCGACAAGGCCAAGGCTCTGGCCGTTGCACTCGATGGAATCGACCCCGCCCTTGGCCTTTCCGGCCTGCAGTGAAGACGACCGCACACATGAGTGATTCTGAACACACCAACCTCCAACGTCGTCGTGTCCTGTTGGGCATGGCGGCCACCGGCGCGGCGATTGCCGGCAGTGCCCTGACCTGCCCGGCCATGGCCGCCGCAGCCGAGCAAGTCACCACCGCACCGCGCAGCGACAAGACCCAGGACCACCAGGATTTCTTCGGCAAACACCAAACCGGCATCGTCACCCCGCGCCCGGCCTGCGGCATGGTAGTGGCGTTCGATGTACTGGCCGGCGACCGCGAAGACCTGGAGCGTCTGTTCCGTACCCTGAACGAACGCATCCACTTCCTGATGACCGGCGGCCCCGTGCCGCAAGTCGACCCGAAACTGCCGCCGACCGACTCCGGCATTCTCGGCCCGGTGGTGACACCGGACAACCTGACCATCACCGTATCGGTGGGTGAATCGCTGTTCGATGAGCGCTTCGGCCTGGCGGCGGTCAAGCCCAAGCGCCTGATCCGCATGGTCGGCTTTCCCAATGATGCATTGGAGCCGGCGCAGTGCCATGGCGACTTGAGCCTGCAGTTTTCCTCCAACACCACCGACACCAATATCCACGCCCTGCGCGACATCGTGAAAAACCTGCCGGACCTGCTGCTGGTGCGCTGGAAACAGGAAGGCAGCGTTCCGCCCCAGGCCCCGGCCAAACCCGGCGAACCGGCCCAGAGCGCGCGCAACTTCCTCGGTTTTCGCGATGGTTCGGCCAACCCGAATTCCAACGACGACAAAGCCATGGACCAGATCGTCTGGGTGCAACCGAGCAGCGATGAACCGGCCTGGGCCGCCAACGGCAGCTATCAGGCGGTGCGGATCATCCGCAATTTCGTCGAGCGCTGGGACCGTACCCCGCTGCAGGAACAGGAAAGCATTATCGGTCGGGTCAAACCCACGGGCGCGCCCATGGATGGCCAGCACGAAAGCCAGGTGCCGGACTACAGCAAAGACCCGGAAGGCAAGTTGACCAAGCTCGATGCCCACATCCGCCTGGCCAACCCGCGTACGCCGCAGACCCAGGCCAACCTGATCCTGCGTCGGCCGTTCAACTACTCCAACGGCGTCAATAAAAACGGTCAGCTGGACATGGGGCTGTTGTTCATCTGCTACCAGGCTGACCTGGAGAAAGGCTTTATCAGCGTGCAAACCCGGCTCAACGGCGAGCCCCTGGAGGAATACCTCAAGCCGGTCGGCGGCGGGTACTTCTTCACCTTGCCGGGCGTCACGGGGCCCAAGGACTTCCTCGGGCGTACGCTGCTCGCGGCCTCGCACCCTCAAACCACTGCCAATACCTAAAACAAACCCAGAGCGGATACGTCCCATGAAGAAGTCGTCTATCGCGTTGTCGTTGTTAATGAGCCTTTCGCCGCTGGCCGCTTTCGCCGCCACTGCGCCGCTGGACCTGGTAGGCCCGGTGTCGGACTACAAGATCTACGTCACCGAAGAAATCGGTGAACTGGTCACCCAGACCCAGGCGTTCACCGACGCCGTGAAGAAAGGCGACCTGGCCACCGCCAAGAAACTCTATGCGCCGACCCGCGTGCACTACGAGTCGATTGAGCCGATCGCCGAATTGTTCAGCGACCTCGACGCGTCTATCGACTCGCGTGTCGACGATCACGAGAAAGGCGTTGAAGCCGAAGACTTCACCGGCTTCCACCGTATCGAATACGCGCTGTTCTCCAAAAACACCACCGAGGGCCTGGGCGCCCTGGCCGATAAGCTGAACGGCGACGTCAAGGACCTGCAGACCCGCGTCGAAGGCCTGACCTTCCCGCCCGAGAAAGTCGTCGGCGGCGCTGCTGCGCTGCTCGAAGAGGTCGCGGCCACCAAGATCTCCGGCGAAGAGGACCGCTACAGTCACACGGACCTGTATGACTTCCAGGGCAACGTCGACGGCGCGAAGAAAATCGTCGATCTGTTCCGTGGCCAGATCGAGAAGCAGGACAAGGCCTTCCTGGCCAAAGTCGACAAGAACTTCGCCACCGTGGACAAGATCCTGGCCAAGTACAAAACCAAGGATGGCGGTTTTGAGACCTACGACAAGGTCAAGGAAAACGACCGCAAGGCCCTGGTCGGCCCGGTCAATACCTTGGCCGAAGACCTGTCGACCCTGCGCGGCAAGTTGGGCTTGAACTGACCTTTGCGCACGCCTTCGCCACTGTCGCGGCGAAGGCGTCTGTGAGGTCAGGCGGCCGACGGCTGAAAGCCCTGCAGGGGCGCCCCTTCAGGCTTGAAGGTGTGCGGGTTGATCGCATACCACAGGTTGTTTTTCTGCACGGCGTACAACGGGCGTCCGGCACAGGTGCCGGCGCGGCTGCCAGCCGGTTGGCCGGATTCTGCGTTGACGCTGGAGTACACGCCTGCTCCCCAGCGACACTTTTCAAACACGGTTGCAGGCAGGTAGATATCCGCCCCCAGGGCGCGCAACTCTCCGCGCATGAAGTTTTTACCGAAAGCCGCCACCTTCTGCCCCGTTTTCAATACCCCAATGGCGCCATCCAACGGGTTGAGCACGCTGCGAAAAAACGGCGAGGCCCCCGCGAACCCCTGCATGGAAAATGCCCTGCCATTAAATGGCAATACCACTTTCAGCCCTCTGTAAAAGCTCTTCACACCCGCTAACCCACCGGTCACTGCGAACGAGGCGAAATCGATCAATATGCCGCGTACCCCTTGCGCCGTCTTGCCCTCCGCGACATCGGCGAAGGCGCCGACAAACGGCAGCAGGCCCAAGACCATCCGCAGGTTTTCAGGGCCGAAAACGTCCTCGGAGCCAAACGGGAATGCCCGGCGACGTTGATAGTCGGTGGGCTGGTTGGCATAGCGGAGCAAAGGCTCACGCGGCATGGCAAAGCTGTTACTCAGTACGCCCTCGACAATGCGGCCGATCTTTGCGCTGCTGAACGTCGTGGGCACCGGCAGCTGTGCGTGCTTTGGATGTCCGGGTATCAACGTGGCAGGCAGGTCGGTCGCGGCCTTTTCGATGATGACCGATGACTGCACGCCGGCTTTCGGCTCGCTGCCGGTTTTATACGCCGCGAAATCAAAGCTGGCAGGTCTTGTGTGTCGGAACTCCTGCCGCACATAGGCAAAGGGGCCATAGGGTTTCTGTCCCAGTTCGACCTGCCCGCCCAGCGGCAGCGTGTAGTTCAAGTCGGTGCGCTTGACGATACGCATGGCGCCGGGGAACACCTCGAAATACCCGAACCGAGGCTCGACGGCGCCGGTCTCGTAACGGATCAACGTGCCATGCGTGCCCTTGTGTTCGGCCACCTTGGAATCGGCGCCTTCGTCGTCCTCAATGGCCTCGCCGGTCTCCTCGCGCAAACTGAAGAATTCGATTTGCCCCACTTCAAGGGCCTTACGGTCTTCCAGCGGCAACTGCGCAAACATGAGTTTGAGTACCGTGGCCTGGGCCGCACGGCAATCAGCCACGTAGCGCTCGATGGCGGGCGCTACCAGCGGTGCGATTTTCGGCAGTTTTTTGATCCGCTCATCAAAATCCGCCTGGGAAATGCGTGGATGTTCGAACTTGTACTTCGCTTTACCGGCGCGGTATTCGTTCAGCCACGTGTTGAACGCGACCAGCGCACCCGGCGAGTCTTGTTCCGCCAGAAGAAACTCAGTCAACAAAACCTCATGGGGTTGGCCGTGCTGCCTGGGATCCGCCACCCGCCGCAAGGTGAAGCCACGGATTTCATCTTCGCTCATCTCGGGAAACAGTAGCGTCAATTGCTCGACAAGCAGGCGGGTCATCGAGGGCGGCTCGGCCGTCAGCGTCTGGAAGGCGTCGCGGAGGCTGTTTTGCTGCTCGGTGAAGGCTTGTGCAGCCGCCTGGTAGTTTTGCGCGGTGTATTTGCCGTCCAACGGCTTGGGAAACACGCCGGCCATCACGGCCCACTCCAACAAAGGCAGGGTGCCCACACCTTTGATCAACGCCTCCTGCTCCGGGTTTTGCGGTTGCAAGCGTGCCAGGGCATTGACTTGCGTTGCGTTCATCGCCCGCGAACTGCCTGGCCCGGCGAGCGCTTCGGCGATCCCACAGCCCAGACGCATGGCGAGCCATGCCGGGGAACCCATCCGCACGTCATCGGGGTTTTGCTTGAGTACTTGGGGTATTGAGGCAGGCAGTTGTGGGTCGGGCTTGAGCAACATTTCCGGCGCAGCCTGTGCCAGGAACATATGCGCCAGAAACGGCGCACTTTCAGCGCTGGCGCCTTTTTCCCGCAGGTGCCGCTCGATGTCGGCACGCACCTCTTTTTGCGTGCGCCCGAAATTGGCAGGCTGATAAATCGCGTAGCCGGCTACTTCTCCTGGTTTGCCCGGCAGGCTGCCCTGAAGGTTGAGCTTGAGCGCCGTAGCGAGCAACGCATGACGCTGCGCCCTGGGTAACGGCTGACCATCAGCCACGTCGAAAAGCTTGAGTTCCTTGGCCAAGGCTTCGGCCTGGGTCACGGCAGCGGGCGAATCAAAAAAAGCGGTCAACCGCCGGTCAGGGTCTGCAGACAACGCCTGCCAGGGGTCCGGGGTGGCCAGGAAGCTATCGAACAAACCGGCGACGCTCGCCGCGCCAGTCGTTAGCACTTCACAGTCAGCCTCCGTCAATGCGCCCGGTGTCCAGGTGTAGGGGGTCAAAGCTGCGTAGTCAGCGGTGAGCGGCGGCTCAGGCCATCGCGTGTCGAGCCAAGCCTGCACGTCGCGGCCTTGCTCGAGCGTCGTGGGCGAACTCAGGCCAAAGAAATCCAGTGCCTGGCGCATATCCCAAGTATCGGTGGAGTACAGGGCGTTGCCGGTTTTCTGACTTTGCTCGACCAAGGCTTGTAACCGGCTCTTCATTGCCTGCACGCCAGGGTCGGGATTCTTGCCAACTTCGTCATCGAAGTAGGCTTGCAGGGACCGCCACGTGCCCTTCGCATCACACTGTTGAAGCTCGCCCTGACTGATTCTGAAACGGTCACCGACGCTGTCCAGGCCGATTTTCTCAAGAAAGTCCCGAAACGCTGGTGAGGCGAGCAGCTCGACAAAGGCTTGGCGTGGCAATTGGCTGTTGCGCTCCAGAGAAGAGCCCGGTGGCGCCACATAGGCTTGCTCATCCAACCGCAGAGCCTCGCCCTCCTTCAGGCCTCGCAAGCGCTGGCGAAGTTGTTCGGCCAAACCGCTGCGAGCGGTTGCATCGCTGTTCGCCGTCACTGTGCGGGTAAAAGCGTCGCGCCACTGCTGGCGCTTCTCAACGCTGATGGGCGGCCAGCCATTACGCTTGAGCTGTGCCCCCAGCGCGGGTGCCGCCTGCTCGTTCTTCGCAGGTTGCACCCCATAAAAATCCAGGATGATATCCCGCGGGATCGGCTCGGAGGGCATGTTGGCGGGAATCCCCAAGTCACTCGGCGAGAGTATTTTTTGCACCTTGCGAAGCTTGCCACTGGCCTCCCACCAGCCGGAACCATCGGTGGTGGTAAACCGTACGAAGGTGTCTTTTCCATCGCGACTGACCACGCCCACCACACTGTCGCTGAACACGCGCACCGTAGAGATCTTCAAGCCCTTGGCGCGAAACCAGTCCTGCACTGGCGGCTCGCTGAGTGCCTGTTGGTATTGACTGATAAACGGCCCAATCGAGGCATTTCGCGGGATAAGCGGCTCAGGGGCAACCCCTGAACTCAGCCAGCGCCCCACCTTGGTCTGCAGGGTTGCATCGCCTTTGGGCGCGTTTTCTTCGGAGGGGAATCGGCGTGGCGCTTCAGCTACGGCAGCCGTGGCGCCACGTTTGTCTCGCGTTGACGGATTCGGCACCGCCCCATCCGACGCAGGAGGCAGGTGGGAGAACCGGTTGTAAGGGTTTACCTGGATAAGCGACATTTCTATTTCCTCTCTACCAGTCAGAATGGTGAGAGTTCTCGTCCGTAAGAACTGTCGAGAGGAAATCTACAAGTCGCAATTGGGCTCTTTCGTAAGCCAAGTCCCAAAAAGATGCAGGCAGAAACCGGGAATTATCTTGTGACGCTCAGCGCTTACAGAATCCGGTACAACAACCGCTCAATCCGCACCCGACTGACCCGCCGTAAAAACTTGCCTACGGCCGGGGGGTAGTCCACCAGCGACTGCAACTGTTGATAGCCGGCAATCCGCGTGGTGTGCTGGAAAATTTGCGCCAGCTCCGCACGTCGCGGCGCCAGCCATTGGCCCTGGGGGTCATCGATCAGCAAACCGTTTTCCAGGTCGAGGCGGAACGCTCGCGGGTTGAGGTTATTGCCCGTGAGCAAGGTGTAGCGTTGGTCGACCCACATGCCCTTGAGGTGGTAGGTGTTGTCGCCGTCGCGCCACAGGTGCAGGTTCAACTGGCCACTGTCGATCACCGGCTGATGCCGCTTGGCGAAGCGGCGCAGGCTGATTTCGTAGAGGTACGGCAACGCCGCGATCACCTTGAACGGCTCGCTGGGCGGGATGTAGAAATCGTTGGCGGTTTTGTCACCGACGATGATGTCGACCTTCACGCCTCGCGCCAGGGCACGGTTGAGCTCCCGAGTCACAGGCAGTGGCAGGTTGAAATACGGGGTGCAGATGGTCAGCTGATGCTGGGCGCTGGCGATCAGTTCTAGGACGACCCGGTTCAGCGGGTTGTTCTTGCCCACGCCCAGCAACGGGCTGACGGCCAGGTGGTTATTGGGCAACTGCCCGGCGGTGGTGTCGTAGGCCGCATGTTTCAGGCGGCTGCGCAGGTCGCCGATGTCGTTGCGCAGGCTGCGGGTGGTGGGCGGGTTGGGCAGGTCCAGGCGATGCACCGCCTTGGAAGCGACCAGGCCATGCTCCACCAGATGCTGCATGGAGTCGGCCAGCGGCTGGCTGTGGATCAAGTGGTAGCGGTCATAACGGTATTTGTCGAACTTGTGCAGGTACACGTTGTTCAGGCTCGCGCCGCTATACAACACGCTGTCGTCGATCACGAAGCCCTTGAGATGCAACACGCCGAACAGTTCGCGGGTTTGCACCGGCACGCCGTAAACCGGCACCTCGCTGGCATGGCTTTGGGTCATGGCCTGGTACCAGGCGCTGTTGCCGGGTTGCTTGCCGGCGCCGATCAGGCCCCGTTGTGCACGCAGCGAGTCGACCACGACCACAATGTCCAGCTCCGGCCGTGCGGCCTTGGCGGCATGTAACGCGTCGTAAATCTCCTGCCCCGCTTCGTCGTGCTGCAAATACAGCGCAACGATGTAGATACGCCGAGTGGCCTGGGGAATCTTTTCCAGCAGGCAACGCCGGAACGCCTCGGCGCCGGACAGCACGTCAATGGCCCCGGGGGTGATTGGAAAACCGCGAAGTTTGGGCAACAGGGAGCGTTTGAAGAACGACGGCATAAGGCTCGCAATGGGTCGAATCCGAAGAGGCCACGAGCTTACACCATGGGTGCGCTCAGGTCTCGCAGTCAGGCATTGAAAAAGTTTATTGACCAAGAAGAACGATCGTTCTACTGTTAGCCACATGAACGACATGACTCCCAGTGAAACCCGCGACATTATCCTCGACGTCACCGAGAAGTTGATCTATCGCCACGGCATCGCCGCCACCGGCATGGATTTCTTGGTGAAAACCGCCGGTGTGTCGAGAAAAAGCATTTATCGCTACTTCGCCAACAAGGACGAGTTGGTGATCGCCGCCCTGCAACGCCGCGATGAGCGCTGGATGCAGTGGCTGCGCGCAGAAGTGGAACGCAGCGAAAGCAGCGGCGAGCGCCTGCTGGCGCTGTTCAGTGCGCTGAAAACCTGGTTTGCGTCCGCGGACTTTCGTGGCTGCGCCTTCATCAACACCAGCGGCGAAACCGGTGACGCGCAAGACCCGGTGCGGCTGTTGGCCAAAGCCCATAAACAGAAACTGTTCGAGTACGCACTTGAACTGTGTGAAGCACATGGCACCCCCGACCCGCAACAGCAGGCCGCGCAACTGCTGATATTGATCGATGGTGCGATAACCGTTGCCTTGGTGATGGGCGATTCAACAGCCGCTGATAATGCGCAATGCATGGCGCGAACGTTATTAGGACTTGAGAACGCGTAAATCCGGCAACTCTCGATAACCCTTATTGTGTCAAGGAACTGCCCAATGTCATCTCTCCCGGAAACACGCCCGCCTTTGCCGCCCTTTACCCGCGAGTCGGCGATCGAAAAAATTCGCCTGGCCGAAGACGGCTGGAACTCCCGCGATCCACAGCGAGTATCCCTGGCCTACACCCTGGATACGCAATGGCGTAACCGCGCCGAATTTGCCCACAACCGCGAAGAAGCCAAGGGCTTCCTCACCCGTAAATGGGCCAAGGAGCTGGACTATCGGCTGATCAAGGAATTATGGGCGTTTACCGATA
Organism: Pseudomonas sp. ICBG1301; assembly: GCF_016918385.1. Taxonomy (NCBI): domain Bacteria; kingdom Pseudomonadati; phylum Pseudomonadota; class Gammaproteobacteria; order Pseudomonadales; family Pseudomonadaceae; genus Pseudomonas; species Pseudomonas sp. ICBG1301. The sequence goes on along the minus strand of NZ_JAEKGB010000002.1, from coordinate 244,102 downwards.
ACCGGATTGCGGTGCGGTATGCCTATGAATGGCACGATGACTCCGGCAACTGGTTCCGTTCCTACGGTAACGAGAACTGGGAGTTCGACGAAAACGGCCTGATGGCGAACCGCTTTGCCTGCATCAATGACCTGCCGATCCAGGAAAGCGAGCGCAAATTCCACTGGCCGCTGGGCCGACGTCCGGATGATCATCCGGGGCTGTCCGAACTAGGGCTCTAAACATTTAGAGCGGACGACGGTTAACCTGTGGCCAGGGAGCTTGCTCCCGTTGGACTGCGTAGCAGGCCCAGTCTTTTCAAACCAAAAACTGGGGCCGCTTCGCGGCCCAACGGGAGCAAGCTCCCTCGCCACAGTGACAGCAGCAAGCCCTGACTGACTGGCATTGCACGGCAACACACTCAGTCCTGGTTCAGGCCAACCCTGTACAACACGCCGTCATCCTCATCCGTGAGCACATACAGATAGCCATCCGGGCCCTGCCGTACATCGCGGATGCGGGCTTTCAAGCCGCCGAGCAAACGCTCCTCATGGATCACCTTGTCGCCATCGAACTGCAGGCGTATCAGTTCCTGGCTGGCCAAGGCACCAATGAACACGTTGTGCTGCCAGGGTTTGAAACGATCAGCATCGTAAAACGCCATGCCACTGATGCCCGGTGATTTCTCCCAGACGTGATGGGGCGCCACGGTGCCTTCCACTTCCTTGCCCTTGGCCTCCGGGATCGGCGTCAGCGAATAGTCGATGCCGTGAGTCGCCAGCGGCCAACCGTAATTCTTGCCACGCTCAATGAGGTTGATTTCATCACCACCGCGAGGCCCATGTTCGTTTTCCCAGATCGTGCCGCTCCACGGGTTCATTGCCAGACCCTGCGGGTTACGCTGGCCATACGACCAGATTTCGGGGCGTACGCCCTGCTGGCCGACAAAGGGGTTGTCCTCCGGCACCCGGCCATCCGGGAAGATGCGCACCACCTTGCCTTGCAACTTGTCCAGGTCCTGGGCCGTCGGGCGATCGTTGTTTTCACCCAAGGTCACAAACAGGTAGCCATCACGGTCGAAAGCCAGGCGCGAGCCGAAGTGGTTACCGGTCGACAACTTGGGTTCCTGGCGCAGGATGACCTTGAAGTCCTTCAAGCCGCTCAAGTCATCGGCCAGGCGCCCACGCCCGACGGCGGTACCGGCCTTGCCCCCCTCGCCACCGCCTTCGGCGTAGGACAGATACACCAGGCGGTCCTGCTTGAAGTCCGGTGACAGCACGACGTCAAGCAAGCCGCCCTGCCCTTTGGCCCACACCTGAGGTACGCCGGTCAGCGGTGCCGACAGTTTGCCGTCCGGGCTGACGAACCGCAGGTGGCCAGGACGCTCAGTCACCAGGAAACCTTGTTTATCCGGCAGGAATGCCACGGCCCATGGATGCTCCAGCCCTTTGGCGACGGGCGTGACGCTGATGCTGCCCTGCTCGCTGGGAAACTGTTGAGCCTGCGCCGCAAACACGGCCGTCAATGGAAGTAGCGTGGTTGCACACATCGCGGCTAGCAGGGTTTTGCGTAGAAACATAAGACGTCGTCCTTACCGGCGATTGCCGTTGGCATCATAGGTGGGTGCTTTGGTTTCGGTCGCGGGCCGGCTGGGGGCGCTGTCGCGCTGGGGATAGCGATTGCCGATACCGCCGTTTTCCAGGGTCGGCGCGGGGCCGCTGGGAACGGCCGGGATACCCCGAGTGGGCGGCGTATTGGGCACCGTGCCCTGCATGCTGTTGGGGTTGGCCCGATGAATAGGGCTGTTGTTGGTATCAAAGTGGCCGGGCAGATTTTGCGCCTGGGCCAAGGGCACCAGCGCCAGGCCCAACGCCAATGCAGCGAAATGACGTACACAACGGTTCATGACTATGCCTCTCTGAAGCGGACAACACGTGCTTTCGATAACACGCTACGCCTAGGGTTCGGCATTCGTAACTAAATACTTTCTGATCAGGTGTAACACGATCTGTCCGTGCATCCCTCCGTCGAAACTTTTTCCCGAGCCGGCCAGTCACCAGAAGACCGGCACTTCTCAAGGAATCGCACTTATGCCACGAGCAATCTGGAAAGGCGCCATCAGTTTCGGACTGGTCCACATCCCTGTCTCCCTGGTCTCGGCGACGTCTTCACAAGGCGTCGATTTTGATTGGCTGGACAAACGCAGCATGGACCCGGTGGGTTACAAACGCATCAACAAGACCACCGGCAAGGAGGTCACCAAAGAGAACATCGTCAAGGGAGTGGCCTATGAAAAGGGTCGCTACGTGGTGCTCAGCGAAGAAGAAATCCGCTCAGCTCACCCCAAGTCGACCCAGACCATCGAAATCATCGCCTTTGTCGCCAGCGACCAGATCCCCCTGCAAAACATTGACACGCCCTACTTCCTGGCCCCTGACAAACGCGGCGGCAAAGTCTATGCGCTGCTGCGCGAAACCCTGAAGAAAACCGGCAAGGTCGCCCTGGCCAATGTCGTGCTGCACACCAAGCAGCACCTGGCGGCGCTGATGCCACTGGAATCGGCCCTGGTGCTGGTCATGCTGCGTTGGCCCGCCGAAGTGCGCAGCCTGGACGAACTGGAATTGCCCAGCGACGTCACCAAGCCAAGCCTGGCCAAGGGCGAGCTGGAAATGGCCAAGCGCTTGGTGGAGGACATGAGCGCCGACTGGCAACCGGACGATTATCGCGACAGCTTCCAGGACAAGATCATGGCGCTGGTCGCGAAGAAGGCCAAGGCCGGCAAGATCGAAGACGTGGAATCCAGCGAAGGCAGCGAGGAACGTAAGACCGCCGACGTGATTGACCTCACGGAATTGCTCAAACGCAGCCTGGCCGGCAAACCGGCGAAAAAAGCCGCCCCCAAAAAACCGCGCAAAGCTTCCTGAGCCGACCAAAGGAGCCCCTTGCCATGCCCAAGCCCCTGAGCGAATACAACCGTAAACGCGACTTCGAGATCACCGCAGAGCCCTCCGGCAGAGCGCCAGGCAACACGCGAGAGGCAGGCGCCCTGTCGTTTGTCATCCAGAAGCACGCCGCACGCAACCTGCACTATGACTTTCGCCTGGAGTTGGACGGCGTACTCATAAGCTGGGCTGTGCCCAAAGGCCCCAGCCTGGACCCGAGCCAGAAACGCCTGGCGGTGCATGTCGAAGACCATCCGCTGAGCTACGGGACCTTCGAAGGCAGTATCCCGGCCGGTCAATACGGTGCCGGCGATGTGATCGTCTGGGACCGGGGCATCTGGCAGCCCCACGATGACCCGCACAAAGCCTATCGCGCCGGCAGGCTGAAATTCACCCTGGTCGGTGAAAAGCTCTCCGGCGACTGGGCCTTGGTGCGTACCCGCCTCCAGGGCAGTGGCGCCAAGGAACAATGGCTGCTGATCAAGGAAAAGGACCCGCAGGCACGCCCGGCCACCGACTACGATATCGTCGAGGCCGAACCGAACAGCGTTATCAGCAACGCTTCGGTGGGTAAACACACAGCGCGAACCCAGCCTTCTCACGCGCCTGTCGCCGTCCCGGCACAACGCTCCGCGCAAAAGCGCGCCCCGCGTAGTCAGCTGAACATCACCCATGCCGACCGCGTCATAGACCCGCAGAGCGGCACGCAAAAGCAGCAATTGGCGCAGTTCTATGCACAGATCAGTGATTGGATTCTGCCGTTCCTGCGGCACCGGCCGGTGTCGCTGCTCAGGGCGCCAGAAGGCATTGAGGGCGAACAGTTCTTCCAGAAGCACTCAGAGCGCCTGGCCATTCCACATATCAAGCACCTGGAACCTGCGCTGGACCCAGGCCATGCGCGCCTGATGGAGATCCGCACCACCGACGCGCTGATCGGCGCCGTGCAGATGGGCACGATCGAACTGCACACCTGGGGCGCCACCACGGACAAGATCGAAACACCGGACCAATTCGTACTCGACCTTGACCCGGACCCGGCGCTGCCTTGGAAAAACATGCTGGAGGCGGCGCAACTGACGCTGTCGGTACTCGATGAGCTGGGGCTCGACGCATTCGTCAAGACCAGCGGCGGCAAAGGTTTGCACCTGATCGTGCCATTGGCACGCAGGGACGGCTGGGACACCGTCAAAGCGTTCGCCAAGGCCATCGCACAGTTCATGACCCGGTCACTGCCTGAACGCTTCACGGCCACCAGCGGCCCGAAAAACCGGGTCGGCAAGATCTTTGTCGATTACCTGCGCAACGCCCGTGGCGCCAGTACCGTTGCCGCCTATTCAGCCCGCGCACGACCTGGCCTGCCCGTGTCGGTGCCGATCAGTCGGGATGAATTGAAGGGATTGCAAGGCGCCCAGCAGTGGACGGTGGCGAACCTGCAGGAACGCCTGCAAGGTTTGAAGAACGACCCATGGGCCGGTTATGCCAACCGGCAGCGGATCAGCAAAAAGATGTGGGACAGGCTGGGCGCGCAACCACCGCAGTGATTCGCGCCGCCGCCAGGTTTCAGATGAGAATGAAGATCAGCGCCAAACCTGCAAAAATTGCCCACTTTTCCAGGTAGTAACGCGCACGATTGCGCTTTTTAAGCTCTTTGCCGCGCAGGCGAATCTTGTACAGGCGGGTAAAGGCACGGTTCAAGCCACCGGTCTTGTCGCCGTCGTCATTGGGCGAACCTGCAGCGGCCATCACATTGCGGCTGAACCAACGGTTGAACGCGGCCGCCCAGCGATACTTCATCGGGCGCTCGATATCACAGAACAGAATGATGCGGTTCTGCTGCGTAGCGTTTTCCGCGTAGTGAATATAAGTCTCGTCAAACATGACTGGCTCGCCATCGCGCCAGTAATAGCTTTCACCGTCCACATTGATGTAGCACGCCGGATCATTGGGTGTATCCAGGCCCAGGTGGTAGCGGTAGGAACCCGCGTAGGGGTCGCGGTGACGCACCAGCTTGGACCCCGGTGGCAGCTCGGCGAACATGGCGGCCTTAATCGAGCCGATGCTCTGCACCAGCTCCGTGGTACGCGGGCACAGCTTCATCGCCGATGGGTGGCTGTCGCCGTACCACTTGAGGTAGAAGCGCTTCCAACCCGACTTGAAGAACGAGTTGAAACCCACGTCGTTGTATTGATCCGAGCGTTTGATCGCCCCTGCCTGCATCAGGTTCTGACCTTCCTTGCGGATCTCCTCCCAATGCTCCTGCAAAGGGCTCAGGTCCGGAAAGTCACTGGCTGACAGAAAAGGACGGCTTGGCTGCTTGGAGAACAGATAAAGAAAGCAGTTGATCGGCGCCAGGAACGTCGAGTGATCGCTGAGTTGGCGGCCCAGCTTGTGCCGCACCCGGCCACGCAGGTGGACATACGCAATAGAGGCAACGTAGAGAAGAACAATGATGAGTTTCAAGGGATTCGTCACAAGTCAGGGAGAGAACAGGCTGCTCCTGTGGCCCATATCAGCCAAGGATGAAAAGGCAGCACCTGAAATCACAATTCACGTACAAGTGGCACACGGCACGCAAGCTCCTGCGACGTGTGACCATTGGCCGGTATTTAGCCACAGTTTGTAACCAAAGGTTAACTAAGAATTGTGAAAAGCTGTCGACTGAATGTGCTGGAGAATTTGTGGGCAGGCGCTCGCGCCCACCCACTCACGCAGGTCTTTACGCCAAGGGTTGATCGTCTTTGCGTTCGCGGCGGGAAAAACTGCTGTCTTCCAGTGCCGCGTAGGCAATGGCGCCTTGACGGCTGAGCATGAGGTAGCGGATCAGCGCAATCACCAACCCTAGCAACAGGCCACCCACCAGGCTAAACGCAATGACCAAGGCTTTTTTGGGCTTGACCGGTGCCAATGGCTCCTGGGCGCGGCGGTCGACCGTGACCAACTTGAGGTTGCTCATATCGATGTTAAGACCACGCAAACGCGCAACTTCAGCGCGTAGCGGCTCGACATCCTTCAGGAAAATATCTTCATTCGCACGCTTTTTCAGGATCTCGACTTCCCGGTTGGACTCGAGCAGTTGCAGTTCCTTACCGATTTCCGCAATACGTGGGTTGGTGAAATCATCACTGGTTCGCTGCTGCAATGCGGAGCGCTCTGCTTCCAAGGCTTCGGTACCCATGAAGTACAGCGGGATCTTCTGATTGTTGACCTCGGTACGCATGACCTGACTCGAACCGCCACGCGAGTCATCGGCCATGGAGGACGGCGTGGTCGGTGTCTTGATCCCCATGGACTTGGCAATGGAGATGGCCTCGGCCAGTTCGGCCAGGCGATTGGTGCGCTCCATCTTCAACTGCAGACGCAAGGCACCTAGCTCATCCTGCAATTGCGCACGCTTGAGTCGATCAGCCTCAAGCAGCTTGGCGATCTTGGATTCCTTATCGGTATCGTAGTTGGCGCGGGCTGCGTCGATCTTGCCCTTGAGTTCAGTCAAACGGTTATTAACAATGACCTTGAGGTCTGCGCCGACTTGCTCACGCTCGGCTGCGATGGCGTAATCGACGAAGCCGTTGAGAATGCTCACACCGTCAACGTCCGTCGGGTACTGCAACTCCAGGCGAATATAGTTGCTCAGCGAGTCGGACTTCTTCGGGTCCGGCAGGATCAAGTTGACAGAGTTGCGGTTGAAATCTTCAAAGCTCTGTTCCAGGGTTTGCCCAGGCTTCTTGAAAGCCTTGAACAACTCTTCATGTTCCTTGAAAAAACCCAGGCGGGCTTCGTACGAATCCAACTGAGCCCCGACTTTCAATAGAGCGTCGGCGGGCGGGAGTTTGTAGACCTCAGAGCGGTTCAAGGCATCCAGCTCGTTGATCGCCGCAGGCCGAAGCACACTGCTGACTTCATAAGTCTTCGGCGCCAGGAAGGCATAACCCGCTCCCAAAACACCCACCAGAAGCGTACAACCCACGATCAGCTTTTTTTGCCGCCAAATACCCTGGAACAATTCAAATAGATCGATTTCATCGGAAGCGACAGCGGGCGGAAGCTGGGAAGTACGATTCAAAATAAGAACACCTCAAAATTGACACTAAAATGCCATCACTCTTCAAAGCCCTATGACTTTAAAAATCAGGGACAACGCCCTGGCACAACAGACCGATGGCAATGTGACCACTGAGTCCGATGAAAGATCCTACGAAGCTGGCGTTTATTTCTGTCTTATATAAGCAAACATCAACTACAACATTCATGTAGGGTCAATGCCCTTGGAAGCGTAGCCAATACAACATGAAAAAGCTGTCAAATCGCTGTCTTCTAAAGAAAAATTCCCACACGTCGTCTGGATTATCGTTTTTCATCCGATATAACTAGCTCTTCAACGCGCAGAAAAGGAATTTGCATGCCCTCCCATCCCCACTCCGACTATCAGGCCCTCCAAGGTACTTGGGAACAGACTGCCCTTGAAGACAGCGGCGTGCTCAACCCCGCCGACGCCCACAGTGCGCCAGGTGCCATTACCACTATTGCAGGGGACAGCTTCCAAGTGACGACGGTCGATGGCGATGTCCTGCTGGCCGGCCGGTTTTCCCTGGACGCCAGCACCCACCCCAAAAGCATTACCTGGGTGGACTCCGTCGGTGCGGATGCAGGCAAACAGCTATCCGCCAGCTACCGGCTCGACGGCGATCATTTCGTCTTTATCGCAGCTGATGAGGGTATGCCCAGGCCGACGGTGTTCAGCACCGGCCCGGGGCAAACCATGCGAACGTTTGTGCGGCGCGGTTGAATGGGCGTACATCCGAATGCTCGACAGCTTTTTCACATAGCCTTCACTTCCCAAGCGATACGTTGACGCTTACCTACTCCAGTGAATCCCTTGGCCCGCCTCGCGCGGGCTTTTTTTTGCCTTCGGCAAACCGGCTCAGGCGGAACGCCGGGTCGCGGTCAGGGTGAAGCACAGCGGCAATTGCGCGCGTTGATTCTCGTATTGATCGTACAGCTCTTCACGATTGGAGTGCGGGTACTCCTGCAAATGGCCTATCTGCAGCTGCGCCGCAATCGCGCCGCTCACCACGCTTCCCAATGTATGCACAAACCAGTACGACGTCGGACCATCAAGGGCGCCTCGCCCCTCATAAACGATGGATTCCTGCAATACAAAGGGATCACGCTGGAAATACGAACTGGCCGGCAACATTGGGTTGACGGCCGCGGGATCGAATACTTCAAGGAACGGATGGGTTTCATACATCACCAGAACACCGCCTGGCTTGAGTACACTCGCAGCATGGCGCATGAACAGCGCCACATCCGGCATCCAGCCCAATACACCGATGGTCACCAGCGCTACATCGAACTGCCCCATCAGCGCTTCAGGCAAATGGTGGATGTCGCTCTCAATGAACTGCGGACAGTGGGGCGAAACATCGGCCAGTTCCCGGGCCTGCTGGAGAAACTCACGGGATTGATCGACCCCCACCACCGAACGAGCCCCCAGGCCAAATAACGACAGGCACTCGCGGCCATTGTTACAGCAAAGCTGCACCACGTCCTTGCCGACAACGCCGACCTCTTGCAGCAGTTGGGTGATCGTCGGGTCAAGGCAGGAAAAGTCGGCGCGAGCAACCGCTGCCAGCGTCGCCTTCCAGGTGGCGGTGTCTTTATGCAGCCGGGCGGATTCATCCCAGGCGTGCCTATTGCTCTTGATAGCCTGCTCGGCCGAGGGCATATCCATTGCGTCTCCAGAAGTCAGTGCGGCGAGGTTCGGAAAGTAAGCCAGTTTCATGTCAGATAAAACCCCTGGACATGCCGAACTAATCTCGACGGCTACAGGTCATTAGCCCAATGAGTGCTCAACCCCTGCGCACTGCCGCTGAAGAATTCATCGTGGCTCATCACACCGACCTGCGTACCACCCTCTCTCTGGACAGCCTGAACTTCTTCCTGGCAGACGTGCGTGATGGGCTTGGGCCGTATCTGGCGATCTATCTGTTAGCGGTGCATAAATGGGACCCGGCCAGTATCGGTATCGTCATGACCCTGGCGGGTATCGCCGCTCTGATCACCCAAGGCCCGGCGGGTGCCCTGGTTGACCGCACGCATAGCAAACGCGCTGTGATTGCGATCGCCGCCATCCTCGTGACCGCGAGTTGCCTGATATTGCCTTTTGTCAGCTCGTTCGGCTGGGTGGCGCTGACTCAGGCGGCCAGCGCGGTGGCGGCCTCCGTATTCGCCCCGGCGATTTCCGCGATTTCCCTGGGGATCACCGGGCCACGCGCCTTTACCCGTCGCACCGGGCGCAACGAAACGTTCAACCATGCCGGCAATGCCGTCGCGGCCATGCTGGCGGGCGGCCTGGCCTACCTGTTCGGCCCTGTCGTGGTGTTCTACCTGATGGCTTTTATGGCGATAGCCAGCCTGGTAGCCGTGAGTTGCGTATCACCCACGGCGATCGATCACGAGGTGGCCCGGGGTTTCGACCCAGCCCACGCGCAGGACCACGAAGCGCCATCCGGCTGGAAAGTATTACTGGCCAACCGTCCGCTGTTGCTGTTCGCCGTTTGCTGCGCGCTGTTTCACTTGGCCAATGCCGCCATGCTGCCACTCGTCAGCCAGAAGCTGGCCCAGATCAACCTGCAAATGGCGACGCCCCTGACCTCGGCCTGTATCGTCGCCGCACAATTGGTGATGGTACCAATGGCCTGGCTGGTGGGCCTGAAAGCCGATATATGGGGCCGCAAGCCGTTACTGCTGGCGGGGTTCCTGATCCTGCCGTTGCGCGGTGTGCTGTACACACTGTCCAACGATCCCTATTGGCTGGTGGCGGTACAAATGCTCGACGGCATCGGCGCAGGTATTTTCGGTGCGCTGTTCCCGGTGATCGTCAAAGACCTGACCCAAGGCACCGGGCGCTTCAACTTCAGCCTGGGCGCACTGTCCACAGTATTCGGCCTGGGCGCGGCGTTAAGCAGCAGCCTTGCCGGCTTCGTGGTCCAGCAGGCCGGCTACAATGCTGCGTTCCTGACCCTGGCGTTTGTCGCCGCAGTTGCACTGGTGCTGCTCTGGCTGGCGATGCCGGAGACCCTGGCAAAACCATCTTTCGAGTGCCATACAACTGTCGCCTGACATATGCGACAATGCGCGCCAAATTCCAACACACATCCCCCATTTTCTGCTCAGCGACCGGGTTTCGCGCCTTGATGTCGCTGTTGATGCATGCCTGAAGGCTCCTGCCGCAATGCTTGCAACTCATTGATAGGTAAAGTAATTGATCTCCACAGCTAACATCACCATGCAGTTCGGCGCCAAGCCGCTCTTCGAGAACGTCTCGGTCAAATTCGGCGCCGGCAACCGTTATGGTTTGATCGGTGCCAACGGTTGCGGCAAGTCGACCTTCATGAAAATCCTCGGCGGCGACCTCGATCCGTCCGGTGGCCAGGTCATGCTGGAGCCGAACGTACGCCTGGGCAAGCTGCGCCAGGACCAGTTCGCCTATGAAGAATTCACCGTGCTCGACACCGTGATCATGGGCCACGAGGAACTGTGGAAGGTCAAGGCCGAACGTGACCGCATCTACTCGCTGCCGGAAATGAGCGAAGAAGACGGCATGGCCGTGGCCGAGCTGGAAACCGAATTCGCCGAGATGGACGGCTACACCGCCGAATCCCGCGCCGGTGAACTGCTGCTGGGCCTGGGGATTCCCCTGGAACAGCACTTCGGCCCGATGAGCGAAGTATCACCAGGCTGGAAACTGCGGGTGTTGCTGGCCCAGGCGCTGTTTTCCGATCCGGAAGTGCTGCTGCTCGACGAACCGACCAACCACCTGGACATCAACACCATCCGCTGGCTGGAGAACATCCTGACCCAGCGCTCCAGCCTGATGATCATCATCTCTCACGACCGTCACTTCCTGAACAGCGTGTGCACGCACATGGCTGACCTGGACTACGGCGAGCTGCGCCTGTTCCCGGGCAACTACGACGAGTACATGACGGTGGCCACCCAGTCCCGCGAGCAGCTGCTGTCGGATAACGCCAAGAAGAAGGCGCAGATCTCCGAGCTGCAATCTTTCGTCAGCCGCTTCTCGGCCAACGCCTCGAAAGCCAAGCAGGCCACGTCCCGCGCCAAGGCGATCGACAAGATCCAACTGGCCGAGGTCAAGCCGTCGAGCCGTGTGAGCCCGTTCATTCGTTTCGAGCAAAACAAAAAGCTGCACCGCCAGGCGGTCATCGTCGAAAACATGGCCAAAGGCTTCGACGGCAAGCCGCTGTTCAAGGACTTCAGCTTCCAGGTTGAAGCGGGCGAGCGCGTCGCGATCATCGGCCCGAACGGTATCGGCAAGACCACCCTGCTGCGTACCCTGGTCAACGAACTGACGCCGGATGCCGGCAGCATCAAGTGGACCGACGCAGCGGAACTGGGCTACTACGCCCAGGACCATGCCTATGATTTCGAAGACGACGTCACGCTGTTCGACTGGATGGGCCAGTGGACTCAGGGCGAGCAAATGATCCGTGGAACCTTGGGCCGCATGCTGTTCTCCAACGACGAGATCCAGAAGTCGGTGAAGGTGATTTCCGGTGGTGAGCAAGGTCGCATGCTGTTCGGCAAGCTGATCCTGCAAAAGCCGAACGTGTTGATCATGGACGAACCGACCAACCACCTGGACATGGAATCCATCGAAGCGCTGAACCTGGCGCTGGAAAACTACCCGGGCACGCTGATCTTCGTCAGCCACGACCGTGAATTCGTATCGTCCCTGGCCACCCGCATCATCGAGTTGAGCGCCACTGGCGTCATCGACTTCAGCGGCACCTATGACGACTACCTGCGCAGCCAGGGCGTGGTGTTTTAACCCCCGTAGTGAGCGGGCTTGCCCCGCGCTGGGTGGCGAAGCCGCCCCAACTGGGACGCCTCGGTCTTTCAGGAAGACCGAGGTGTCTGGATTTAGGGCGGCTTCGCCACCCAGCGCGGGGCAAGCCCGCTCACTACAACAGGCGCCGTATTCTTTCAGACAGAATGCGGCGTTTTTTTTATTGGGGTGAGCCCGCTCATCGCAGGGCTGAAGAATAGATAGGGTGCTTTCTTTTGTCCCGGGCCCTTGCCATGATGCATTCACCGCCCGCCCGCGAACGAGTGCCCATGTCCGACACTGCCCCTTCCTCCCTGTCGATCACCTTGCAGATCGTCTCCATCGTCTTCTACACCTTTATCGCGTTTATCTGCATCGGCCTGCCGATCGCGGTGATCCCAGGCTATGTGCATGAACAACTGGGCTTCAGCGCAGTCGTCGCCGGTATCACCATCGGCTCGCAGTACCTGGCCACCCTGCTCAGCCGCCCCATGGCCGGGCGTATGTCGGATAACGTGGGCACCAAACGCGCCATTGTGCTGGGGCTGGCCGGCATTTTCGTCAGTGGCGTGTTGACGCTTGTTGCCACATGGGTACAGAGCATGCCCGCCCTGAGCCTGGGCATTCTGATCACCGGCCGGCTGTTGCTGGGCGTGGCCCAAGGTCTGATCGGCGTGGGCACCATCAGCTGGTGCATGGGGGCAGTAGGCGCCGAGCATACGGCCCGTTCGATTTCCTGGAACGGGATCGCGTCCTATGGCGCAATTGCCATCGGTGCGCCGTTGGGTGTGGTGATGGTGGCCGATTATGGCTATGCCAGCCTGGGCGTCGCCTTGTCGGTGCTGGCGGCGCTGGGGCTTTGGCTGATTCGCAATAAACCTTCAGTGCCCGTGGTGCGCGGCGAGCGATTGCCGTTCTGGGCGGTGTTCGGTCGTATCGCACCGTTTGGGGCGAGCCTGTGCCTGGCGTCAATCGGCTACGGCACGCTCACCACCTTTATCACCCTGTATTACCTCAACCGCGGCTGGGCGGGCGCGGCCTACTGTCTCACCGTGTTTGGCGTGTGCTTTATCCTGTCGCGCCTGGTGTTTATCTCCGCCATCAGCCGCTTCGGCGGCTTTAGGGCGGCCATCGCCTGCATGACCATCGAGACGCTGGGGCTGACACTGCTGTGGCTCGCGCCGTCCACCGGTGCCGCCTTGATTGGCGCAGGGCTGACCGGTTTCGGTTTGTCGCTGGTGTACCCGGCGCTGGGCGTGGAAGCCATCAAGCAAGTGCCCAACAGCAGCCGTGGCGCAGGCTTGAGCGCGTATGCGGTATTTTTTGACCTGGCCCTGGCGATTGCCGGCCCGCTGATGGGGGCCGTAGCGCTGAATCTTGGCTACGGCTGGATCTTCTTCTGCGCCGCGCTGCTATCGATCACGGCATTGGCCGTGACCTTGCAGCTCAAGCGCCGCGCCTACTGATCGGCGGTCTGCAAACCGGCGCGGGTCGCCTGGCCAAGGGTGTTCGTGAAAAAGCGCCCCGCCTCGGAAATCAGGTTGCGGTGAATCCCTTCGCGGTCGACGCCATCCGCATCGGTGCAGATGGCCGGCATCGCCATCTGTTGATCGCTGTCGCACGGCGCCATGAAGACGAAGTGCCCTGCCCCGGCCAATAGTTTGAAATCCGGTGGTTGCGGCAGTTTGCGCGCCAGGGCGGCAGCATTCTTGTCCACGGCCACCAGTTTGTCGCCATCGCCGCTATAGAGCAGCACCGGCACATGCACGTCCGCCAGCGTGTGGCGGCCAAACATCAGGCTCAGCGGGGCCATCAGCATTAACGCATGGATACGCGGGTCGGCTTGCGGTTGCAGGTCGTCACGGTCCACCACCAGCTCACCTTTGGTGGTGCAGGCATCACGGTCCTCCGGACGCTCCTGGCAATAGCGGCGCAGGCGATCGAAGTCGGGCTTGGCACCGGCAAGGATCAACGCCGTCTCGCCCCCGGCCGAGTACCCGATGACACCCACCTGATCGACATTGACGAACGGCGACAGCATCGGTTCGTTCAAGGTCGCCGTAATCGCCGCAGAAATCTGGATAGGCCGGCCATACAAATTGCTCACGGTGCCCAGCCGGCTGTGATCCTTGTAGTTGTCGCCGGGATGCAGCACCGCTACCACCACAAAACCTTTGCGCGCCAGAGACGTGGCGAGGTCATGCAGGGCCAGCGGTGTGCCGGTATTGCCATGGGACAGCATCAGCATCGGGAAACGGCCGATGGCAACCCGCGCGTCCTCAGTGGCGGCAACGTCATACGGCCCCAGCCGAGTGATATGTTCAACGCCCAGGGCTGGGCCGCTGGAGGGATAGAACGCGATAGCCTTCATCGGCTGCGAATCCAGCGGATCGAGAAACGTCATGCGATGAAAGCCCACACTCCAATGCGGGTGCGGTGCAGGCGCGGCGTGCACTGAAACCAGGCCGCCGAGCAGAGAAAGAACCAAAACAGCACAAAGACGCATCATGGGGATGTCCACCTTTGCTGCATGAGAACCGACATGTCGAATTAAAAGTCCAGGTGATAAACCCACGAATGCATAACCTGGGCCAAATGAGTGACATCGGCAAAACGAAAAAACTCCGTACTCCATCGTTCTCGCACGATCAGAGTACAGAGTTTAGGCGCCCGGATTCAGATTGAAACCGAGGCAGGCGCAAATTTACACAAGTCTTACGCGGCAGCGAACAATTGTTCGTTGATGACTACGTTGGCGTCGTTCAGGGACTTAGTCCGGAACTCGTCACCGTAGGCCAGGCCGTGGGCGCGGACGAATTCAATGTCAGTGATGCCCAGGAAGCCCAGCAGCACTTTCAGATAGTCTTCGTGAGCAACACCCGTGGCCTGGCCGACATGCAGGCCGCCCGAGGTGGACACGATGATGACTTTCTTGTTGCCGCACAGGCCTTCAGGGCCGGCTTCGGTGTAGCGGAAAGTCTGGCCGGCCACCGCGATACGGTCGATCCAGGCTTTCAACTGGGTCGGAATAGTGAAGTTGTACATCGGCGCCGCCAGGACAATGGCATCGGCTGCCAGGAACTCGGCCAGGGTGGAAGCACTGAGGTCGGCTTCCTGCTTTTGTGCGGCACTGCGCTGATCGTCAGGTGTGCCCAGTGCACCCAGGGTGGCGCCGGAAAAATGGTTGATCCCTTCGCTGGCCAGGTCACGGTAAGTCACTTCCACACCGGGTTCAGCCGCTTGCCACGCCTTGACCACGGCAGCACTGAGCTGACGGGAGGCCGAGTTGTCGCCGAGGATGCTGGAATCGATATGCAACAGTTTCATGCGGAATCTCCAAGTGAGGATCGCGGTGGGGCGACCAAGTGAGGTTAATCCTACACATGAAGCCAATACTCGATTAGATGGTACAAATGCGATTGTTCGTCCTATTAATGGGACGATACGTAAATCGAAGCCGAGGTGGGCGCCGGCAATGCATAGGTGCGCTTCATCCATTGGATCTCTTCCTGGGGCGTGCGCCCGAAGAAGCGCTTGAACTCACGACTGAATTGCGAGGCGCTTTCGTAGCCGACCTGGGCGCAGGCCGTGGCGGCGGTGATGTCGCTGCGCAGCATCAACAACCGCGCCTGGTGCAGGCGCGTGGACTTGAGGTACTGCATCGGCGACGTGTCGGTCACGGTGCGAAAGTGCGCGTGAAAACTCGGCACGCTCATCATCGCCTCTTGCGCCAGCGCCGCCACGTCCAGGTGCTGGTGATAACCCCCATGGATCTTGCGGATCGCCCGCGCCACCTTGCCGAACTGGCCCTGACGATTGAGCGCCGCACGCATCGAACCGCCCTGCTCGCCGGTGAGGATCCGGTAGTAGATCTCGCGCATCAGCATGGGGCCGAGGATTTTCGCGTCCATCGGCGCGCTCATCGCTTCGAGAAAACGCAGTAATGAATCGCTCAGCGGGTCATCCATGGGCGATGAGTACATGCCCCGGGGCTCGGCCTCCAGCAGTGCGGGAAAGTCCGCCAACGCCAGCATCAATTGTGCCGCCAGGGTGAAGTCCAGCCTCAGGTACACCGCCAGCATCGGTTCTTCTTCACTGGCCTCGGTTTCCATGGTGAACGGCACCGGCACCGAGACCACCAGATAGTGCTGGGCGTCATACCGGTAAATCTCATTGCCCAGATAACCGCGCTTGGAGCCCTGGCAAACGATCACGATGCCGGGGTCATACAGCACCGGCACCCGATGCAGCGGCCGGTTGGAGCGCAGGAAGCGCACGTCATCCAGCACGCTGAGGTTATAGCCTTCGACAGGCGCCAGGCGGCCCATCAGCTCGATGATTTTCTGTGTACGGCCCATGGGCTGAGGCTCCTGGGGGAAAACCGCACGGTACTGCGCAAACGGCAGCCTGGCTACACGCTCATAGGAATAGGCAATCAGCACATTGGAATGGATATTCGCCCAACGCACTCCCTTGCGTAGCCTGAAACAGCCCTTTCAGCCCTCGGAGATTGCCCCATGCTCATCGTCTACAACCCTGCCACCGCAGAAGAAATCGGTCGCGTCGCCACGCATTCCACGGACGAAGTCAAGGCTGCGCTCGACCGCGTCTGCGCGGCCTTCCCTGCCTGGTCAGCCAGGCTTGCGAGCGAACGCAGCGACATCCTGCGCCGTTGGCATGACAGCGTTAAAGCCGACAAGGAAGCCTTCGCCGAACTGCTGTGCCGCGAAAACGGCAAATGCCTGAGCGAAGCCCGTGGTGAAATCGACTACGGCCTGGGCTTTATCGAGTGGTATGCCGAAGAAGCCAAACGCGTCTACGGCGACACCCTGCCCACCCACGATCGCAACGCCCAGGTGGTGGTGACCAAGGAAGCCGTCGGCCCGGTCGCCGCCATTACCCCTTGGAACTTCCCGTTCATGATGATCACCCGCAAGGTGGCCACGGCCCTGGCCGCCGGCTGCACCATGGTGATCAAGCCCGCTGAAGACACCCCGCTGACGGCGCTGAAACTGCTGGAGTACGCGCGCAAGGCCGGCATCCCTGAAGGCGTGCTGGAAGTGGTGGTCGGCGATCCCAAGGCCATCGGCCTGATCCTCACCGGCGACCCGCGCATCCGCAAGATCTCGTTCACCGGCTCTACTGCGGTCGGCAAACTGCTCGCCGCGCAATGCGCCGCGACGGTCAAGAAAATGACCCTGGAACTGGGCGGCAACGCGCCGTTTATCGTGTTCGACGACGCCAATCTGGATGAGGCGGTCAAAGGTCTAGTCAGCGCCAAACTGCGCAACTGCGGCCAGGTGTGTATTTCGCCGAACCGGATTTTTGTGCAACGCAGCATCCTGCAAACGTTCCTGCGGCGGGTGCAGGCGGCGGTGGCCGATATCGAAGTGGATCAGGGCCTGCGCGAGGGGTTTGTGGTCGGGCCGCTGGTCAACCAGGCGGGGTTCGACAAAGTGGTGCGCCTGGTGGAGCAGGCCAAGGCCGCCGGCGCCGATGTACTGATGGGTGGCAAGCCCCACGCCAAGGGCGGCCTGTTCTACGAACCCACGATCTTGACGGGGTTGCAGGATGATTCACCGCTGGCCACCGAGGAAATTTTCGGCCCGGTCTTCGCCATCTATGCGTTCGAGGATGAAGAGGAAGCCATCAGGCGCGCCAACCAGACCGAATTCGGCCTGGTGGCATACGCCTACACCCGCGCATTGGGTCGCTCACTGCGACTATCAAGCGGGCTTGAGGCCGGCATGGTCATCTTGAACTCCGGTTCGGTGGGCACCGCGTCGGTGCCATTTGGCGGCATCAAGCAATCCGGTTACGGGCGCGAAGGCAGCTATTACGGGATCGAAGAGTATGTGCATGTGAAGTATGTGCTGATGGCAGGCGCACATTTTTAGTGGATTTGCCTGCACCAGACGCGGATAGTTCGTCCCACTGACAGGACAACAGGTTGATCATGCAAGACCTCAACGACCTTTACTATTTCGCCAAAGTCGTCGAATCCGGCGGTTTCGCGGCGGCAGGCCGTGTGCTGGGCATTCCCAAATCACGCCTGTCGCGGCGCATCGCCGAGCTGGAAGAACGCCTGGGCGCCCGCCTGCTGCAGCGCACCACCCGGCAACTGACCCTCACTGCCGTGGGTGAGCGCTACCTGCGCCATTGCCAGGCCATGCTCCTCGAAGCGGAAATGGCCGATGAGGCCGTGGCCAGCATGTCCAGCGAACCCCGTGGCCGCCTGCGCGTCAGTTGCCCGGTGGGCATGGCCCAGCACATGCTGCCGGACATGGTCGCCGGATTTCTCGCCGCCCACCCACTGGTACAACTGGAAATGACCCTGGTCAATCGCCGTGTCGACCTGGTGGCTGAAGGTATCGACGTAGCTCTGCGCGTGCGCGAACACGGCGATGAAGACCCGCTGCTGGTCACCAAGCGCCTGCGCCAGGCCCAGACGGTGCTGGTGGCCAGCCCGGCGTTTATCCAGGGCAGGCAGATCAACACCCTTGAAGACCTCAAGCAACTGCCGATACTGGGCGCCCTCGAGGCGGACCGCATGGTGCATCAGCGCATTCTTGACCCACAAGGGCAACCCCACGAGCTGGTGATGGAAGCCCGATTGGGCATCGACGACTTCGTCGTGCGCAAGGCCAGTGCCATCATGGGCCTGGGTTTTACCGTATTGCCGATGATGTATTGCGAGGAGGAGCTGGCCAGCGGCCGCCTGGTGCAACTGCTGCCCGAGTGGTCGCTGCCGGGGGGCTGGTTGCAGGCGGTGTACCCGCATCGGCGTGGCGTACTGCCGGCCATTCGGGCCTGGATTGATTACCTCGAAGAAGGCTTCAGAGGTTGCGGAGACCGACTGCTATGAAGATGAACGAAGAACAAGTCGCGAGGTTTTGCCTGGGCCTGCCCGGAGCACGGGAAGACTACAAATGGGGTGGCGTGCGGGTGTTCTCGATCGCCGGCAACAAGATGTTCGCCGTGCAAAACCTGCGGGGTGCGTCGCTGGCCTTCAAGGTCGACAAGGAATTGTTCCTGGGCCATGTCGATCGCCCGGGTATCCACCCGGCGCCGTACCTGGCCCGCGCGCAGTGGATCATCATGGACACGCCCTACCCGCTGGGCGCTGATGAACTGCGTGGCTTGTTGCAGCGTTCCCACCAACTGGTGGTCAGCAAACTGCCCAAGCGCACGCAGGTCGGGCTGCGGCTAGAGGACTGACAACAAGGTACCGCCCAGGAACAGCTGGTCCAGCCAGAACACCTGGTGCAACAGCACGATCACCCAGAACAGCACCTGATAGGACACTTTGCGGGTTTTGTGGCGAAACACCTGCTGAGCGATCAACGCGCCCGGCCAACCGCCTGCCAGCTCGACAGCGTGCAGGATGTTTTCCGGGATGCGGCGCGCATCGGTTTGCGCCTTGCGCTTGTCGCTCCAGTACAGGAAAAACGCCACCACGCTGACCACCCCATAGGCGACCAGCGGGATCAGGGTCTCGCCGCGATACCCCAGCAGCGCCGCTCCCAACAACGGCGCGGCGCACAGCAGTGCAAAGATCGCCGCCTTCAAGCGTGGGTGCTGCAGGCTCATGGCTTGACCGCGGACCAGTCGATCCAACCGAACTGCCAGGTCGCCAGGATCACCAGGCCGAATGCGATCCGGTACCAGGCAAAAGCCGCATAGCTGTGGCTGGCGATGAACTTGAGCAACGCCTTGACCGCGATCATCGCGAAGATGAACGAGGTGACGAAACCAATCGCGAATACCGGCAGGTCATCCGGCTGGAACAGGTGACGGTACTTGTAGCCCGAATACACCGCCGCACCGACCATGGTCGGCATGGCCAGGAAGAACGAGAACTCGGTAGCGGTCTTGCGCGACAAACCGAACAACAGGCCGCCGATGATGGTCGCACCGGAACGCGACGTGCCCGGGATCATCGCCAGGCATTGGGCCAGGCCCACCTTGAGCGCTTCCTTCCAGGTGATGTCATCCACACTGTGCGCATGCACGGCATGCTGGCGACGTTCGGCCCACAACATGATCACGCCGCCGATCACCAGCGCGGTGGCCACGGTGATCGGGTTGAACAGGTAGTGCTTGATCAGGTCGGCGAAAATCACCCCCAACACCACGGCCGGCAGCACGGCGATCATCAGGTTGACGGTAAAGCGCTGGGCATTGCGCTGCGTCGGCAAACCGATCACCACGTCCAGGATCTTGCGCCGGAACTCCCACACCACCGCCAGGATCGCGCCCAACTGAATGATGATGTTGAACGCTTCAAAACGCTCGCCACCAAAACCGATCAGGTCGGCTACGATAATCTGGTGACCGGTGCTGGAGATCGGCAGGAACTCCGTCAGCCCCTCCACCACGCCCAGTATCAATGCCTGTATGGCGGTCCAAAAATCCATATTTCCCCCAAAGGTCATGCGCGAGGCACACCCCGTTGTTTTTTCCAGTGATTCAATGATGTTGAGTGAGCTTGCGGCCAGGCGTTGGATCATCCACGCCGGGCTGCAAAAATTGCGTGAAAAATCAGGCAGTACTCAGGTTTTCCGATTACGCGCCGAAAGCCTATCAGACACGCCGGAAATGGCGAAGCAGCGCTACAACTATAAAAAGCATGGAGTGACAGGACGATGAACAGTTTGCGCAACATGTCGATCAGCCGCCGTCTCTGGCTGATCCTGATAGTCGCCGTGCTGATGCTGCTGACCTTGGGCCTGCTGATGCTCAAGCAGATCCATGGCGATCTCTACCAGGCCAAGCGCCAACAGACCGAGCATGTGGTCCAGACCGCCAGCGGCGTACTGGCGTATTACCAGAATCTTGAAAAAACCGGCGTGCTGACCCGCGAAGCGGCGCAGCAGCAAGCCCTGAGCGCGGTGCGCGGGTTGCGTTATGACCACGATGATTATTTCTGGATCAACGACCTCACGCCCGTGATGATCATGCACCCGGCCAACCCCAAGCTGGATGGCCAGAACCTGTCGGCGATTCGCGACCCGGACGGGTTTGCGGTGTTCAACGAGTTCGTGAGCCTGGCCAAGGCCAAGGGTGCGGGTATCGTCAGTTATCGCTGGCCGAAGCCCGGCGCCGAAGCCCCGGTGGAGAAAACCTCGTATATCCAACTGTTCGAGCCGTGGGGCTGGATCATTGGCTCCGGCGTCTACGTGGATGACGTCCAGGCCGAATTCAAGGTGCAGGTGTGGAAAGCCTCGTTCATCTGCTTGGCGATCGCCCTGGTGATGGCGCTGCTGGTGCTGCTGATCGCCCGCAGCATCGTGAACCCGTTGCAACAGGCCGTGAACGCCATGGCCAATATCGCCAGTGGCGAAAGCGACCTGACCCGCAGCCTCGACACCCACGGGCGCGACGAAGTCACACAACTGTCCCAGCACTTCAATGCTTTCACGCGAAAACTGAGCCAGGTGGTCGGCCAGCTGCAAACGTGCGCCAATGCCCTGGGCCAGTCGTCCATAGAGCTTGGCACCAATGCCAGCCAGGCCCATGACCGCAGCCAGCAACAGTCGCAGCAGATGGAACTGGTGGCGACCGCCATCAACGAAGTCACCTATGGCGTGCAGGATGTGGCGAAAAACGCCGAGCACGCCGCCAGCGAAATGCGCGACGCGCAGGCGCAGGCACAACAGGGCCAGGTGAATATCGACGGCAGCCTGCAACAGATCGACCAACTCTCCGGCACCATCGGCCAGGCCGTCGAAGTGATCCGCACGCTGTCCAGCGAAAGCACGCAGATCGGTAGCGTGCTTGAGGTGATCCGTTCCATCGCCGACCAGACCAACCTGCTGGCACTCAACGCGGCCATTGAAGCCGCGCGCGCCGGCGAGCAAGGCCGAGGCTTTGCGGTGGTGGCCGATGAAGTCCGCCTGCTGGCCCAGCGTACGCAGAAATCCACTGCTGAAATCCAGGTCATGATCGAGCGTCTGCAAGGCCATTCGGAAGCGGCGGTCAAGGTCATCAGCGACAGCCACAGCGCCTCGCAACTGACAATTGAACAAGCCGGCCAGGCCGGGGCCAGCCTCACGGCGATCGGCCAGGCACTGCACAACCTCAACGGGCTGAACGCTTCAATCGCCAGCGCCACCCTGCAACAGGCGCATGTCGTGGAAGACATCAACCAGAACGTCACCGAGGCGGCCGGCTTGTCCCACAGCACCGCATTGGCGGCGCAACAGTCCAGCGCGGCCAGCGAACATTTGCGCGCCTTGAGCGAACAACTCGACGGCCTGCTGCGCCAGTTCAAGGTCTAGCTCGTTTCAACCTGTGGGAGGGGGCTTGCTCCCGATGGCGGTGGGTCAGCTGAAAGGTCAGTGACCGGTGAACCGCTATTGGGAGCAAGCCCCCACATTGGTCGGTGTTCATTTTGACGTTACAATCCCCGCCCTCTTCGACTCTCCCAAGGAACCGCCATGTCCGGGCTTGAATTGTTCGCCGCCGCCCTGGGGGTGATCGCTGTCTGGCTGACGGTCAAGCAAAACCCCTGGTGCTGGCCCATCGGCTTGGTGATGGTGCTGCTCTACACCTGGGTATTCTTCGATGTGAAGCTCTATTCCGACATGCTGCTGCAGGTGGTCTACGCCGCCCTGCAACTCTACGGCTGGTGGCAATGGACCCGCGCCGGCGAGGTCAAGCAAGGCCGCCAGGTGACCAGCCTGGGCTGGCCCGCGATCATGACCAGCCTGGCGGTCGGTGCGCTGTTCAGCCTGTTGCTGGGCGCCGCCATGGCCCACTGGACAGACGCCGCCCAACCCTGGCTCGACGCGGCCCTCACCGGCTTCAGCCTGGTGGCGCAAATGTGGATGGCACAGAAACGCGTGCAATGCTGGCCCTTGTGGATCGCCGTGGACGTGATCTTTGTCGGCCTGTTCCTCTACAAAGGCCTGTACCTCACCGCCGCGCTTTATGCGCTGTTCACCGTGATCGCCGTGCAAGGCTGGCGTGAATGGCGCGCCGACCCGGCGTTGCACGCATGAAGGTGGTGGTATTGGCAGGCCCCGAATCCAGTGGCAAAAGCTGGCTGGCCGCCGAGCTGCAAGCGCATTTTGGTGGGCTGATGGTGGGCGAATATGTGCGCGACTTCATCGACCATCACCAGCGCGACACGACCCTGGCCGATATTCCCGCCATTGCCCGCGGCCAACTGGCCTGGGAAGACGCCGCCCGCGCCCGACAGCCCGACTTGCTGATCCTCGACACCCACTTGCTGACCAATCGGTTGTGGAGCCAGACCCTGTTCGGCGACTACCCGGCATGGCTCGACACTGAGCTGCTGGCCCGGCACTACGACTTGCACCTGCTGCTCTCACCCGAGCATGTGGAATGGACCGCCGACGGGCAACGCTGCCAACCCGAGCTGGCGGATCGACGGGTATTTTTCCAGGACAGCCTGGTATGGATGCAAGCGCATCAACAGCCCTTCGTCGTCATCCAGGGAAATTGGCAAGAACGCCGACTCGCCGCGTTCAAAGCCGTCAAACAGCTCTTGTAGTGAGCGGGCTTGCCCTAATGCCTGTCAGTTAAGCGATAGAGCAGACGATAGATAACCTGTGGGAGGGGGCTTGCTCCCGATGGACTGCGTAGCAGGCCCATTTTTTAGTGAAGTGCGCCCCAAAGGTCGGATGGGTGTCCAACTTTTGGGCGCCCTTCAGAGGCCGCTGCGCGGCCTATCGGGAGCAAGCCCCCTCCCACAATGACCGCGTTAAGCCTTAACTGACTGGCATTAGGGCTTGCCCCGCGCTGGGCGGCGCAGCCGCCCCAATCCAGGCACCGCAGTCTTCCTGAAAAACCGAGGCGTCCCTGTTGGGGCGGCTGTGCCGCCCGGCGCGGGGCAAGCCCGCTCACTACAGCCCACTAACAGGCAGGTGTTGCGATGTGATCAGTAGCCCAGTGAAAGGCCAGTATTGCGACGCGGATCATTCGCCCCATAGAAGCGGTTATTACCCACCGGCTTACCCTCCAGTGACGGCGCGCCGACCAGAATCGCCGCCAAGTGGTTGGCATCCTGAGGGCCCGCAAACTGATGGCCCCAGCTTTCCAGGATCTTCTGGGTATCGGGGCTTACGGCAAACCGTTCCAGGTTGGTGGCTGGCGGCATCCACTGCTGGTGGAAACGTGGCGCATCCACCGCCTCCTGAATGTTCATCTTGTAGTCGATGACATTGAGAATGGTCAGCAAGGTGGCCGTGATGATACGGCTGCCACCCGGCGTGCCCACCACCATCACCGCCTTGCCATCCTTGGTCACGATGGTCGGGCTCATCGACGACAGCGGCGCCTTGCCCGGTGCGATGGCGTTGGCTTCGCCCTGGACCAGGCCGTACATGTTCGGCACGCCGACCTTGACGGTGAAGTCGTCCATTTCATCGTTGAGGATCACCCCGGTTTTGCTCGCCATCACGCCGGCACCAAACCAGTCGTTGAGGGTATAGGTCACCGAGACCGCGTTGCCCCACTTGTCGACAATCGAATAGTGCGTGGTGTTGTTGCCTTCATGGGGCGATACGCCTGGCTTGATCGCCTGGGAGTCGCCGGCTTTCTGCGGGTCGATGGCGGCACGCAGCTTGGCGGCATAGTCCTTGTCCAGCAGGTGGGCGATCGGGTTCTTCACGAAGTCCGGGTCGCCCAGGTAGCTGTTACGGTCCACGTAGGCGTGGCGCATGGCTTCAATCTGGTAATGCAGGCCCTGGGCCGAGTGATAGCCGAGGTCGGCCATCGGGTAGCCTTCGAGGATGTTCATGATCTGGCAGATCACCACGCCCCCCGAGCTTGGCGGCGGCGCCGAGACGACGTGGTAACCCCGGTAATCGCACTCGATGGGCGCCAGTTCACGGGTCTTGTATTTGTCCAGGTCGGCCTGGGTGATGATGCCTTTACCGGCTTGGCTGGAATCCACCAGCGCCTTGGCGACCCAGCCTTTATAGAAACCGTCGCTGCCCTTGGCGGAAATTTCCTTGAGGGTCTTGGCCAGGTCTTTCTGCACCAGCTTCTGGCCGACCTGCATCGGTTGGCCGTTGTGCAGGAAGATCCCGCGCAGGTCCGGGTCTTTTTCGAATTCACCGGTGGCCGTGTGCAGCAGGTCGATATCCCCCTGCTCCAGTTCGAAGCCGTTTTCGGCCAGTTTGATCGCCGGGGCAATCACCTGGGCGCGCTTGAGGGTGCCGTATTTGCTCAGCGCCAGTTCCATGCCGGACACGGTGCCGGGGACCCCGACCGCCAAATGGCCCTTGGCACTGAGGCCGTCGATGACCTTGCCATCTTTGTCCAGGTACATGTCGGCGGTCGCCGCCAGGGGGGCTTTTTCGCGGAAGTCGAGGAAGGTCTTGCGCCCGTCGGCCAGTTGCACGGTCATGAAACCGCCGCCGCCGAGATTGCCCGCCGCCGGGTACACCACCGCCAGCGCATAGCCGACCGCAACGGCCGCATCCACCGCGTTGCCGCCGGCCTTGAGCACATCCACGCCCACATGAGTGGCCAAATGCTGGGCGGTGACCACCATGCCATTTTCACCGGCCACCGGAGCCTGGGACGCAGCTTGCACACCGCTGACGGTCAACACCAGTGCAGTAGCAATCAAAGTACGGCTGAAGGGTTGGTATTTCATCCATGGCTACTCTAGTTATTGAGGTGCACCAAAATAGCCCTTCCCGGTTTTAATCCCCAGCGCAATGGCGTTTTTATTACAGAACTTGTCGGTCACAGAACGATGACGACTCGATCACGCCGCGCAGCAACAAGGCCAGCTCCGACGCTTGTTGCGCCGTGGCGACATTCGTGAACCCCATCAACAAGCCCTGCTCGCGATGTGCCCCCAGGGTCCACACCGACAGCGCCTGTACCGCCAGGCCCGCCGCGTTCGCCGCCTCAGCCACGGCCTGGTCCGATACCGCCACCTCCAGGCGCACCAGCAGATTAATCCCTCCTGCTTGCTCATCCACCCGCAAAAGACCCGCGCAATGCACTGCCAACGCGTTGACCAGCAACCCATGCCGCTGCGCATATAACTGGCGCATCTTCTTCAGATGCCGGGTGAAATGTCCCTGCTCCAGGAAGTCTGCCGTGGTCAGTTGCAATAACTGCGCGCTGCGCTGCTGCAACGCCTGGGCACTGCACTCAAATGCCGCCACCAGGGCGGTGGGCACCACCAGGTAGCCAAGGCGCAGCCCGGGAAACAGCATCTTGCTGAAACTCCCGGCATGGATGACCCGGTCATCGTGATCCTGGCTCTTGAGCGCCGCCAGCGGTTGGCCCCGGTAGCGAAACTCACTGTCGTAATCATCCTCGACCACCCAACTGCCCTGCTCCCCGGCCCATGCCAGCAAGGCCTGCCGCCGCTCCCGGCTCAAAGCCACACCCAACGGGCTTTGATGCGCCGGGGTGACCACTGCCAGCCGCGCCTGCATGTCGCGTCGAATGCCCTGCGCTACGTCCAGGCCATCACGATCGACCGGCACCGGCACCAAATCCACGCCGCAATGGGTCAACAGTTGGCGCCCATGCAAGTAGCCAGGGTCTTCGAACCAGCAGCGTTGCCCTGCCATCTGCAGCGCATCGCACAGCAGCGTCAGGCATCCGGCATAACCGGCGCAGACAAATACCTGCTGTGGCGCGCACTGCACGCCGCGGTACAACGCCAGGTAGTTGGCGATGGCCACACGCAGCGCCTGGGCGCCGCGCACGTCACCCATCGCCAGGCTGTCGGCATCGGTGCGGCGCACTTGTTGGGTCACCAGCCGCGCCCACAGCTTACGCGGGAAGGCATCGAGGGCCGGCAGGCCCATCTGCAAGGCCAGGGGGCTGCGTACCACAGGCTCAACCACCGGCAACGGCTTGACCGACACCGTCGGCAGCGACGCGGCTATCACCGTGCCCGCCTGACCGCGGGCCTCAAAAAAACCTTCGCTGACCAGCAGTTGATAGGCCGTCTCCACCGTGCCCCGCGCCACCTTGAGCTCCAGCGCCAAGCTGCGCACGGACGGCACGCGGTCACCGGGGCCGAACTGGCCCTGGTCAATGGCCAAGCGAAAACGCCGGTAGATTTCCTGGTACTTGGGCAAGGCTGACATCACGGGCGGGCTCGACAGGGATACACGGCGAAGTCTGATCATGTCCCAACCCACTTGTCCAATCATGCCCCTGTCGAGCGATCCGTCAGCCACTGAAAATGACGCATCACTTACTCCACACAGGATCGCCCATGAAACACCGACTCGATTACGCCCAAGCCGCTCCTGCGGGCTACAGTGCCCTCGGTTCAGTGCACCGCTACATCCACGGCTGCGGCCTGGAGAAAGAGTTGATTGACCTGGTGTACCTGCGGGTTTCCCAACTCAACGGCTGTGCCTATTGCCTGGACTCCCACTCCCGCGACCTGCTCAAACAGGGCATCGATCTGGAGAAGCTGATGCTGGTCGCCGCCTGGCATGAGGCCTCACCGCTGTTCACGCCGCGTGAATGTGCGGCCCTGGCCTGGGCCGAGGTGGTCACCCAGGTGGCGCAGACCCAGGTGCCGGACGCCGATTACACCAGGGTCTCGGCGCTGTTCAATGACAAGGAAGTGGCCGACCTGACCCTGGCGATCGCCCTGATGAACGCCTTGAACCGCGTCGCCATCAGCTTTCGCAAGGTGCCGGCCGCCGTCAAAGCCCATCGGGTGAATCAAGATCATGCATGAACAGGTCGAATTTGTGCCGATGCAGACTGAAGCCGACTGCATCGCAAGCTTTGCGGTAATGCAGCAACTGCGCCCGCACCTGAAGGATGCCGTCACCTTTGCCGAGCAGGTCCAACGCCAACAGCAGAACGGCTACCACCTGCTGGCCGCCCGAGAACAAGGTACGGTGATCGGCCTGATCGGTTACCGGCTGACGGAAAACACCTTGTATGGCCGCTTCATCTATGTCGACGATCTGGTCGTCGATGCGGCCTTGCAACGTCGTCGCCTCGGCGAACAATTGCTGGACCGCGTGCGCGAAGAAACCCGCGCACGCGGTTATCGTTACCTGGTATTGGACACCGGTATGCACATGGCCCTGGCCCAGCGCTTCTACTTCCGCCAGGGCCTGTTACCGCTTGGCATGCACTTCTCCCAGGATCTGAACCCATGACCCGTGCCCTGTTACTCAGCTTCAGCCCCCATGGCAAAGCCGCACACGGCTTCAAACTGGGCCGCGCCCTGCTGCGCGACCTGCTGCCGCAGGCCGAGGTCACCGAACGCGACTACGGCGGCCAGGCGTTGCCGCCGCTGACCCGCGAATACGCCGATGCCCTGACCACGCCTGGCGGCCTGAATGGCGACGCGACGGCAATGTCGGAACAGCTGATTGTTGAACTGGAAGCCTGCGACCTGCTGATCCTGTGCACCCCGGTACACAACTTCACCGTGCCGGCAGCGCTCAAGGCCTGGATCGACCATGTGGTGCGCATCCATCGCAGCTTCACGGTCAGCCCGCAGTTTGAAAAGGTCGGCCTGTTGCACGACCGGCGCACCTTTGTGCTGGTCAGCTCCGGCAATGCGCGCAAAGGCCACGAGCCGGACTTTCTCACGCCGTACCTGACCACCGTCCTGGCGACGATCGGCATTCGCTCGGTGGACTTTGCCTACCTGCCGGCCATGGTGCGCGGTGAAGCAGCGGTCAATCACGCCCTGGAACAGGCCCACCAACAACTGTCTGCGGCAATCAGCACTGGCCTATAAAATTAATGGCGCTAGAATCGGCGCCATTGTTTGCCCGCCTTCCTGATACGAGCCGCCCATGAGCTTTGATTTCGACACGATCCACCCACGCCTCGGCACCGGCAGCACCAAGTGGAACCGTTACCCGCCTGACGTGTTGCCGATGTGGATCGCCGACATGGATATTGCCGCACCACCGGCCGTGCTGCATGCCTTGCACGAGCGCCTGGACCAGCAGGTTCTGGGCTACAGCGTGGCCGGCCCGGATGTGCGCGAAGCCATCGTGGCCGACCTGTGGGCCAAGTACGCCTGGCGGGTGCAGCCGGACGAGTTGCTGTTCCTGCCCGGCGTCGAACCCGGCTTCAATATGGCGCTGCACGCCTTTGTGCAACCGGGCCAGGCGGTGGTGCTGCAGACCCCGAACTACCGCCCGATTCGCCTGGCACCCGGCCACTGGAACCTGCCACGCATCGAAGTACCGTTTGAACGGGTCGGCGCTGAATACCTCACCCCGCTGGCGACCCTGCAAAAGGCACTGAACGGTGCCGGCGCGCTGCTGTTGAGCAACCCGCATAACCCGATCGGCAAAGTCTTCCCCCGCGAAGAACTGCTGGCCGTGGCCAACGCCTGCCTGGAAAATGGCGCGTTGATCATCAGCGATGAAATCCACGCCGAGCTGTGCTTCGACGGCCGCCGCCACATCCCCACCGCCAGCCTCAGCCCTGAGATTGCCCAGCGCACCATCACGTTGATGTCGGCGAGCAAAGCCTACAACGTGGCCGGCCTGAAGACTTGTTTTGCCGTGGTGCAGAACGCCGAGGTCCGCGAACGCTTCAACAACGCGCGTTGCGGCATGGTCGACAGCGTCAGCCCCCTGGGCCTGGAAGCCACCCGCTCCGCCTACAGCGAATGCGCAGAATGGCTGGAGACCTTGGTCAAGTACCTGCAAGCCAACCGTGACTACCTGCTCGACGCCGTGCAAACCCGCCTGCCGGGCGTGGTGATGCATGCCCCGCAAGGCACCTTCCTGGCCTGGCTGGATTGCAGCGCCCTGGGCCTGGACGACCCGCAGCAATTCTTCCTGGAACAGGCCAAGGTCGGCTTGAGTGCGGGGATCGAATTCGGCGATGACAGCCAACAATTCGTGCGCCTTAACTTCGGTTGCCCACGGTCGATGCTGGAAGAAGGCGTGCAACGCATGGAGCGCGCCCTGCGTCATCGCTGACACGCAGAGCGCCTGGGCGGTGTTCCCACACAAGGCGTGGGAACGCGCGGTCAGAGCTTGGCGATCGACACTTCCGTCGACTTCACAAAAGCGATGACCTCACTGCCGACCTTCAATTCCAGATCACGCACCGAACGGGTGGTGATCACCGAAGTGACGATGCCGGATGCAGTCTGCACGTCGATTTCGGACACCACTTCACCCTGCAGTATTTCCTTGATCACGCCCTTGAACTGGTTGCGCACGTTGATCGCTTTAATGGTCATGTCGGCTTTCCTTTAGCTGTTGGGTCAATCCGCACGAATGCGCAGGCCCTCAAGATGCAGCAACGGAGAAAAACACAAAAGGAATATATAACTATTTATTTATTCCTTATGGATATATTTAGAAGTGTTGCCCAGCAAACAGTGATTCAACAATCTGCCCCTCTCAGCACAGTAATCATCCCGCCACCCCCCGCCAATACGCTGCCGAACCCGCTGGCACAGAGACTGCATATTCCCGAAAAGCATGATGGAACATGCCGACTAATTTTCTAAGCATAAGAAAATTTCCTTCCCATGCCTTTCGGAGCGGTTCCATGAAACCCATTACCCAACGCTTATTGGGCGTCTTCGCCCTCGCGCTGTGCCTGCAACCAAAGGCGTTTGCCGCCGAGACAGATCCGGCCCAAGTCAACCTCGACTACGCCTACTATTCGCCCGTCAGCCTGGTGCTCAAGCATTTCGGCTGGCTGGAGCAGGCCTTGCCGAACTCCAAGGTCGGCTGGGTATTGAGCCAGGGTAGCAACCGGTCACTGGAGTACCTCAACAGCGGCGGCGTCGACTTCGCGTCTTCCGCCAGCCTGTCTGCGGTGTTGAGCCGCGCCAATGGCAGCCCGATCAAATCGGTGTACGTATACAGTCGCGCCGAATGGACGGCCCTGGTGGTGCGCAAGGACTCGCCGCTTAAAAATCTCACCGACCTCAAGGGCAAGAAAATCGCCGCCACCAAGGGTACCGACCCGTACCTGTTCACCCTGCGCAGCCTGCAAAAGGCCGGGCTGAACAAGGACGATGTGGAATTGGTGCACCTGCAACACCCGGATGGCCGCACCGCCCTGGAGAAAGGCGACGTCGACGCCTGGGCCGGTCTCGATCCGCATATGGCCGCCAGTGAAATCCAGGCCGGTTCGCGCCTGCTCTATCGCAACAAGGACTTCAACAGTTATGGCGTGGTCAGCGTTACCGAGACGTTCGCCAAGGAGCATCCGCAAACCATCACCAAAGTGCTCGGCGCCTACGAGAAAGCCCGCGACTGGGCCGTGAAGCACCCGGATGAATTCGCCAAGCTGCTGGCCGACGAGTCGGGCTTGCCGTTGGAAGTGGCCAAGTTGCAACTGTCGTGCACCGACTTGAGCACACCGTTCCTGAGCAGCAAGGATGTCGTGTCATCCAAGGCCGCGGCGCCGATCCTGGTGTCTGAAGAACTGGTGCGGCGCGGGGTGAACGTGGACCAGGTGATCGACCAGTTGATCGACACCTCGTTCAGTCAATAAGGGGCGCGGGATGACCAGCAAGACCCAGATTTTGCCGCTGACGCCACCGCAGGTGATCAACCGCAGCGCCTGGCCACGCAGGCTCAAGGGCCTGGTGTTGCCGGTGCTGATCCTGCTGATCCTGGAAGGGGTAGTCCGGGTGGGTTGGTTGCCGTCGTACCAGATGCCGGCGCCCAGCGAAATTGCCGTGACCCTGACGCAGCTGGCCGAGGGCGCGCTGTGGAAGCACATCAGCGCCAGCCTGGGCCGGGTGCTGCTGGGCTTTGCCATCGGCGCCGGGCTGGCCCTGGTATTTGCCGCCTGGGTAGGGTTGAGCCGTGAGGCCGAAGCTTACCTGGAGCCGACGTTCGCCGGGTTGCGTTCGATCCCGAGCTTGGCCTGGGTACCGCTGTTGCTGTTGTGGCTAGGTATCGATGAAACCTCGAAGATTGTGCTGATCGCGATTGGCGCGTTCTTCCCGGTGTACCTCAATGGCGTCGCGGCCATTCGCGATATCGATCGCAAGCTGGTGGAAGTGGGCCAAATGTATGGCTTCAGTCGACGCCGATTGGTACGCCGCATCCTCCTGCCCGCCGCCCTGCCCGGCTTGTTTACCGGTTTGCGCAGCGGCTTGAGCCTGGCGTGGATGTTCCTGGTGGCGGCTGAACTGATCGCAGCCACCAAGGGCTTGGGCTACCTGCTCAGCGATGGGCGCGAAACCTCACGGCCGGACATCGTGCTGGCGGCGATCATCGTATTGGCGCTGTTGGGGAAGGTCAGCGATGGCCTGCTCGCGGCGCTGGAAAAGCGCTGCCTGGCGTGGCGCGATACCTTCAACGGTCAAGGAGCGGAGCAGTGACTGTATCGCCGTTATTGGATATGCGCGTGGAGCGAAAGAGCTTCAGCGACACCGTGGTGTTGAGCGACGTGAGTCTGGTCTTGCAACCTCGCGAAACCGTGAGCCTGCTGGGGCCAAGCGGCTGTGGCAAAAGTACGCTGTTGCGTATCGTCGCCGGGCTGGACAAGGACTATCAGGGAGAACTGCGCAGCCCGGATGGAGAAGTCGCATTTGTGTTCCAGGAACCGCGCCTGATGCCCTGGCTGACGGTGGAGCAGAACATCGGTTTCAGCGACGACAACCACTACGATAAAGCCTGGGTCACGCAATTGATCGAGGAAGTCGGCCTCAAGGGCTTTGCCCAGGCGCTGCCCAAGGCATTGTCCGGGGGCATGGCGCAACGAGTGGCCATCGCCCGTGGCCTGTATTCGCGACCGCAGGTCTTGCTGCTGGATGAACCGTTCAGCGCGGTGGATGCGTTTACCCGCATGAAGCTGCAGGACTTGCTGCTGCAACTGGCCGAGCACCACGCCATCGCGTTGCTGTTGGTCACCCACGACGTGGACGAGGCGCTGTACTTGAGTGATCGGGTGCTGGTGATGGGCAACCGGCCAAGCAGCATTCGCAAGGCCTTGGCGGTGGACCTGCCGCACCCCAGAGACCGCCGTGATCCAATGCTGGCGCAGCTCAAAGCGTTGTCCCTGACGCAATTGCAGCGAGCGCACGTGATCTGATCCAGTAGCGGGCGGTCGGACCCTAATGCCAGCCAGGCGAGGCGCAACGCTGTCACTGTGGCTGCCTCAAGCATCCTGCAAAATCAGATCCGCGCCCTTCTCCGCCACCATCAACACCGCCGCATGGGTATTGCCCGAAGTCACATTCGGGAAGATCGACGCATCGACAATGCGTAATCCGTCCAGTCCATGCACCTTCAAGCGCTTGTCCACCACCGATGTACGCGGGTCCGAGCCCATGGCGCAGGAGCCGCAGAGGTGGTAGATCGAGCCGCTGTTTTCGCGAAAGTATTGCAGCATCTGCTCATCGCTCTGCACCGCCGCGCCGGGTAGAACCTCGGCCACCGTGATGCCCTTGAGCGCAGGCGCCTGCATGATCTTGCGCATCAATCGACTGCCCTGGATCACCTCATCGATGTCCTTCTGGGTGCTCAGGTAGTTGGGGTCGATCAGCGCTGCATCACGCGGGTTTTTCGAGGCTATGCGGATGGTGCCGCGGCTGGTGGGCCGACACGGATTGAAGCACAGCAGGAATCCGGAGTACGGCTCGGGCTTGAGGCTGGCCTTGTTGTTTTTCGGAATCTGGTAGGACAGCGGGTTGAAGTACAGCTGCAGGTTCGGGTCAGTCTGCTCGGCGTTTCCACGGAAGAACCCACCGGCCTGGTTGACGCTCATCGCCAGCGCGCCCTTTCGCGTGAACAGGTACTTGAGGCCCAGCTTCAGTTGGCCGAACAGCGAGCCAAGTTGGTCGTTCAGCGTCGGGATATTGGCCTTGTAGTAGTAGCTGACGCACAGGTGGTCCTGCAGGTTTTCGCCCACGGCCGGCAGGTGCTTGACCAGCGGGATATTGTGTTCAGCGAGCAGTTGTTGATCCGCCACACCGGACAATTGCAGGATTTTCGGCGTGTCCACCGCACCGGCACACAGGATGACCTCCTTGCGTGCGGTAAAGGTGCGAGCCACGCCGTGCTGAGTCACGCTGATGCCCGTGGCGCGCTGCTGGTCGTCGAACAGCACGCGGTCGACCAATGCGTGCAGTTCCACCGTCAAATTGGTACGGCCCAGCGCCGGATGCAGGTGCGCAAAACTGCTGGAGCAGCGCTCGCCATTGCGCGTGTTGACGTCATACAGGCCCGCGCCTTCAAAGTTCGGGCCGTTGAAGTCATCGCTCAAGCCATAACCGAGTTGCTCGCAGCCTTTGAGAAACACGTTGCAAATCGGGTGGGTATGGCCCTTCATCGGTGTGATGCTGATGGGGCCACTGCCACCGTGATACTCGGTGTCACCCAAGGGGTGGTTTTCCAGCTTGCGAAAGTACGGCAGCACGTCCGCAAAACTCCAGCCGTCGTTGCCATTCGCCGCCCAGTCATTGAAGTCATGGGCCTGGCCGCGCACGTAGATCATTGCGTTGATCGAGCCCGAGCCACCCTGTACCTTGCCGCGAGGCGCATAGATAGCCCGATCGGCCAACTGCTTTTGCGGCTGGCTGTAGTACATCCAGTTGAAGGTCGGGTTGTAATACATCTTGGCGAAACCGACCGGGATCTTGAACCACCAGGAACTGTCCTTGCCGCCGGCTTCGAGCAGCAACACGGAGTATTTGCCCGAAGCGGACAGCCGGTTGGCCAGGACGCAGCCTGCGGCGCCAGCACCGGCGATGATGTAGTCATATGTCATTCACGGTTACCGCGTAAGTCGTTTTTTAGCCCTTGGCGGGCGAAGTGTCTTTGACGTCAGCCGGGGTTGGCGCCATTTGCAGGTGCAGGCGTTCGCCGGTATACGGCGTATGCTTGCGCACCACGTCCATATTCAGCTCCACGCCAAGCCCGGGTTCGGTGGACGGGATGATGTAGCCGTCTTCCCATTGCAGCGGCCTGGTCAGCACCTCGGCGTGGAAACCACCCCAGGTCATGATGCTTTCCTGGATCAGGAAGTTCGGCGTACAGGTCGCCAGCTGGAAACTCGCCGCCGCGCCAATCGGCCCGTTGTAGAGGTGAGGCGCGATCTGCGCGTAATAAGCCTCGGCCATGCTCGCGATCTTCTTGGCTTCCAACAGCCCGCCACAGCGCGCCACGTTCATTTGCAGAATCGAAGCGCCGCCGGCTTGCAGCAGCTTGAAAAATTCGTACTTGGTGGTCAGGCGCTCCCCCGTGGCAATGGGGATGCTGGTCTTGGCCGCAACCTGGGCCATCGCGTCTTCCTGGCCTGGCGGCACCGGTTCTTCGAACCACAGCGGGTCGTATTTCTCCAGACGCTTGGCCAGGCGGATGGCCGACGACGGCACCATCTGCCCGTGGGTGCCGAACAGCAGGTCGCACCGGTCACCCACCGCTTCACGGATCTTGCGGCAGAAGGTCTCGCAACGCTCCAGCACTTGCAGCGAGACCTGGTGACCGGAATAAGCGGTGTACGGTCCGGCCGGGTCGAACTTCAGCGCGGTAAAGCCTTTGTTCATGTTCTCGATGGCGCATTCGGCCGCCAGGTCCGGGTCGTCATAGTCATACTCGCCCTTGCTGTTGACCGGGTACAGGTAGGTGTAGGAACGCAAGCGCTCGTTGACCTTGCCACCCAGCAACTCGTAGACCGGCTTGTTGGCGGCCTTGCCGATGATGTCCCAGCAGGCCATTTCCAGGCCGCTGACCACGCCCATCATGGTCAGGTCCGGGCGCTGGGTGAAACCGCTGGAATAGGCCTGACGGAAAAACCGCTCGATGTGGTGCGGGTCATGGTTGAGCAGGTAGCGCTCGAACACATCCTCAATGATCGGCAGCATGGCCTTGGGGCCGAAGGTGGCGGCGTAAATCTCGCCGACGCCTTCAATGCCACAGTCGGTCTTGAGCTTGACGAACAGCCAGTACATCCCGCCAATGTGCGGCGGTGGTACGGCAACGATATGGGTTTCAAGGGCGACGATTTTCATCTCAGGCACCTGTCCGGTTGAATTTTTTACGGTTGATCCGGGCGCGCAAGGTCAGGGCCGCCAGGGTCCCGAGCACGCCGATAAAGGCGATGTAGCCGAAATACAGGGTGTAGCCGGCTTTGCCCGGGTAGGTCTCGGTCAAGTAGCCGTTGATCAAGGGGATAAAGGTGTCGGGCAAGTAACCCACCACCGACACAATGCCGATGGCCAGGCCGGTGATGCGTAGCGGAATGTCGCAGCTGTCGAGGATCGCCCAGTACAGGCCGCGAATCGCGTAGGTCATCAGTCCGATAAAGATCACCGTGCCGATCAGCAGGCCCAGGCTGTTGAACGCAGGGAAGACGATCAGCCCGAGCATGGCCAGGGTCACCAGCACCAACGCGACAATCAGCACCGAAATGTTCGAGAACTTGTCCCCCAGCCAACCGCCACCGATGCCGCCGATGGGGCGCATCCACAGCTTGATGGTCGTGATGGTGCCGGCCATCACGGCGGTCATGCCGCTGCCTTGCAGGTAGTCGGAAAAACTGTAGGTGGCCCAGAACATGTGGTAACCGCAGAACACGATGGCGGTCACCAGCCACAGTTCAGGGATCGTCACCAATGTCGTCAGGTCGGTGATCAGGTTGAACTTGCCCTTCTCCACCGCTGCCGTTTCGGCCAGGGACTTGGGGTCTTTGAGCAAGACCAATCCGCAGCCGATGGCGATGCAGATAAACGAGTACAGGTACACCACCTGCTTGAAACCTTCAGCCGCCGACCGGCTTTGCGTTTCGGTTGCATAGGCAAACAGCCCCAGGGCCACGGTCGCCAACAAGGCTTCCACCAGGCCGCGCCCGCCGTCGAGAATGCCGAAGAAACGGCCCTGTTCAGAGGGGTGCGCAATCATCTTCACGCGCTTGAGCACCGAGGCCCAAAAAGTCAGGCCGGTGGTCAGCCCCCAGCAAGCGAAGATGATCATCAAGCCGGTCATCGACGGCACGCTGGCGTACCACAAGCCCAATGCACCGGTCGCGACCAGCGAGAAAAAGATCAAAAAGCGCGGCGGCAGACGGTCGGCCAGCCAACCGCTGGGCAAGTAGCTGAGCAAAAAAACCGTGCCGAGCATGGAGTACAGATAACCCAGCTCGCTGTGGTTGATCTGGAACACATCGAGCATGGTGGTCTGGTAGACCTGGCGCAGGTAGAGGATCGGGTAGATCGCCCCCGCCGCCAGTACCAGTAATAGCAGTTGGAAATAGCGACTGGCTTTGTCGCTGCTTGCCACGGACACGGCAACGGAACCCTGGGCAACAGGTGCAGGCTTGGACATCGTGTAGACCTCGGGCGCCCGATGCGCGGGTGCCCTGATAATTGTTTTTATTAAAGGTGCAGCGGTGTGCTTGGCTCAGTACTTCATGACCACCAAGCGGGTCTGGGTGAACTCCAGCATCCCGTGCTTGCCGTCGTCGCCGCCCAGCCCTGAGCGTTTCCATCCGGCGTGAAAACCCTGGTAGGGGTCCGCCGGGGTCCGATTGACATACAACTCGCCGGCCTCGATCGCGTTCGCCACCTTCATTGCCGTGCGGTAGTTCTCGGTGTAAAGCACCGACGACAGACCGAACTGGTGGTCGTTGGCCATCGCCAGCGCCTCATCGATGTCGCGGTACTTGAGCACCGGCAGCACCGGGCCGAAGATTTCTTCCTGGATGATTTCCATGTCCTGGCGGCAATGGCTGAGCAAGGTCGGCGGATAGAAATGCCCAGGGCCGTCGGGCAGCACGCCGCCTGTTTCCAGTACAGCACCGGCGGCAACGGCGCGCTCGACCATGGCGTGAATATTCTTGCGGGAACTGGCGTTGGCCAGCGGGCCCATCAGGCTTTCGTCGTTGGCACGGTCGCCGAATTTCACTGCGCTGATTTTGGTTTTCAGCAGTGCGAGGAACGCGTCATGGACCGCCTCGTGCACATACACCCGCTCCACCGCCGTACACAGCTGGCCGCAGTGCGTGGTCTTGGACGCGACGATGGCGCTGGCGGCCTTTTCCAGGTCGGCATCGGCTTCGATGATCGCCGGCGTCTTGCCGCCCAGTTCCAGGGACGGCTTGGCGATGTTGGCCTTGCAGTAATCGAGCACGATACGCCCGGCATTCACGCTGCCGGTTAGGGTAATCAGGCCGACCGCCTTGTGCGTGCAGACGCTGGCTGCGGTGGCGTGATCCATGGTCAGGATGTTGATCACACCGGCTGGAATCCCGGCATTGACCACCGCTCTGGCGATTTCAAACGCCGACAGCGGCGTGTTGTTGCTCGGGCGCACCACCACCGTGTTACCGGCGATCAACGCCGGAGCGATCTTGCGCAGCAAGGTATACACCGGATAGTTGAACGGAATCAGGCAAGCCACCACGCCAATCGGTTCGCGTTGCAGGAACAGGTTTTCGTCCGGCGTGTCGCTGGGGATGATCTCGCCTTCGATACGGCGCGCCCATTCGGCATGGTAACGGGTGATCTGCGCGGCGTAGCGTGCTTCGTTGCTCGCGTCACTGAGGCTTTTACCGGACTCCCTGGCCAGGGCCGTGCCGATGGCTACGGCGTGGCTGTCCAGGGCATCGGCCAAGGCGCGAAGGTGCTCGGCGCGCTCGATGCTGGTGAGCTTGCCCCAGGTTTTCTGGGCGACGGCAGCCGCGTCGACGGCAGCGATGGCCTCGTCGGCGCTGGCGGCACTGACGTGACCGGCGAGGGTTTCATCGGCAGGGTTGTAGACGGCGATCAGGGCATCGCTGGCCGGTTCGACGAACTGGCCGTTGTAGAAATTGCGCTCGAATTGCATGTGGTTTGCCCAACGTTGTTGTTTTGCGAGTGACATGCAGTTTTGTCGTTGTATGGAGGGCGGGCAAACGACTTATTGGGTGGGGTAACATGCGAAAAATGCAGGTTAGGGGTAATCAACCCGCCGCCGTAGACGGCTCCAACTGCCGCTGTGCCAACCAGATCTCCTCCTGCAACCATCGCTCGAACACCTGCAACTGCGGCATATCCGTCTGCTCGGGTCGGGTCACCAGCCAATACGACTGATGCCCCTCCACATGCACATTCAACACCTGCGTCAACTGCCCACTGGCCAGTTCCGCCGCGACCATATGCCAATCCGCGATGGTAATCCCCAACCCATCCGTCGCCGCCCGGATCGCCAGGTCCAGCAGGTCGAATTCATACCCGCCCTGCGTATCCACCCCATGAATCCGCGCCGCATCCAGCCAGTGCTTCCAGGTCAGGTAACGCTGGTCCTCATTGGCCAGCACATGCAGCAAGGTCATGCGATTCAGATCCACGCCATCGCTGCATTCGCGGGCATACAGCGAGGGCGCACACACCGCGATATGCCGCTCCTGGATCAACAAGGAACTGTCCAGCCCGTCCCACTCACCATTGCCAAACCGAATCGCGCAATCGAGCGTACTGGTCTGTGCCAGGCTGTCTTGCAAGCACGTGGTAATGCTCAGTTCCAACTCAGGGTGCGCCTCACGCAAGCGCCCCAGGCGCGGCATCAACCAGCGACTGGTGAACGTCGGCGGTGCGTTGATGTGCAGGCGGTTGGAGTGGGTTTTCTGCTGGATGCTACGCACCGTCAGCTCGATCTTGTCGAAGGACTGGTGCAGCGCGCGCAGCAGCACGCGCCCGGCGCTGGTGAGTTCGAGGTGATGATGGCGGCGCTCCAACAGACTCTCGCCCAATTGTTCTTCAAGCTGGCGCACCTGGCGGCTGACTGCGCTCTGGGTCACGTTCAACAATTCCGCTGCCCGGGTAAAGCTGCCGGTGCTGCCGGCGACTTCGAAGGCTTTGAGGGCATTGAGACCGGGCATTTTACGTTTCATGGAGGGCACTCGACAGCAACTGACAAGGAAGCGAATTCCCACGGCACCGCAGGAAAATTTTCACACAACATACCTTTTTGTATCAGTTCAGCGGTAGCACCCAGCATCGCTGAAAAACACTCGGTTTTAATCTCCCGCGTCGTTTTTCGACGGTTAGCGTCGTTATCGAATAAATAGCACGCGTATTACGCATGCACACTAAGACAATTAAGCATTGGTGACTGACCTGCCACAAAAGTTAGTCTGGCTGAAAACTTACTCACTTATTAACTTCGGGCCGCAGCATGTCGACAACAACTTTCTCATCGCGACGAAGTATCGGGCTGCTGGCACTTGTGTTCACCGCCTGCAATGCAACCACCCACGGTTTCAGTATTTTCCTGTATTCGGCGTTATTGCCGCAGATCCGTGAGTTATTTGAGTTGAGCTACAGCCAGGCCGCGCTGATTGCCGCGCTGCTGCAACTGTTCTACATGGGCGCTTCGATTGCCAGCGGCATCGCCGCCGCGTGGGTAAACCCGCGCACCATGGTGCGCCTGACGATCGTATTGAGCCCGGTCCTGCTGGCGCTGGCCGTCGCCACGCCGTGGGTGCTGCCGTTTGCGCTGTGCCTGGCACTGGTGTCGGCGTGCGCGGTGTCGAACTGGAACGCGATTGCAGCCTTGGCCCGTGAGGTGATCCCCGCCAGCCACCGTAGTCGTGTATTAGGGTTGGCATCGTCGGGAGCGGCCTTTGCAATCTGCTTGAACGGGCTGCTGATTGCAGGCTTGCAGGGCTTGACCTTGCGCCAATTCTGGTTGATTTGCGCAGGTTTAACGCTGCTGGTCACCCTGCTGACGCTCTGGGCCTTGGCGCCCCACGCAGAGCAGGCGCCCCGCTCCGCGACGCCGCCCACCTTCAGCGAGGTCGCCAGGCAATGGCTGCGCCTGTGCCTTGAGCAACCGGTGGCCCTGCAGATTGTGCTGCTCAGCGGGTTTATCGGCGCGATCAGTGGGCCGTTTCTCAATTTTCTATCGGCGTTTGCCAGCGATCAATTGCAGGCCAGCGCCACCGTGACCGGTACGCTGTGGACGCTGATCGGCATCGGAGGCGCCGTCGGCGGGCTGCTGCTCGGGGCGCTGGCCGATCGCTGGGGCGCGCTGAGGGTCATGGCGCTGAGTATCGGTGCCTTCGGCCTGGCCATGCTCGGCCTGCTGAGCCATCCCAGCCTGCTGCTCAGTGTGTGGGCAGCCGCCTTGTTCGCTCTGTTTTATTTCCCGTCCTGGGGCTTGATGGCGGCCTACCTCAGTGCCCGCCTGAACCCGGTGCACAGCCTGCAGGTGGTGAGCCTGAGCATGGTCAGCTATGGCCTGGCCAGCGCCGCGGCTAATGCACTGTGCGGCGGGTTGTTGCAGGTCAGCGGCGAGTTTGCCGTGGTGCATGCCTGGATCACCGGCTGGGTGCTGGCCAGCCTGCTATTGCTCAAGCGTATGGCTCGTGCGAAGGCTGTCGAAGTGCCGGTGTTGCCGACTCCCTGAATCGCCTAACTGACGTTGTAGAATCTGCACCAGTGCGTCCACTTCCGGTACCTGGCAACCGGTTGAGCGCCAGAACATCAGGCGCGCCGGGGCAATCGGCGGAAAGCCCTGGCGCTCGTCCAGAATCTGCCAGCCCTGCGGCACTAAACGCCGCGCCATGACGCCCACGGACAATCCTTGCTCGATGGCAATCGCAATCCCGCGCGGGCTCTGGCTGGTGTAGACCACTTGCCAAGAGCGCCCCGCGTGGGCCAGCGCCTGCACGGCATTGGCCCTGAATGCGCAGCCCTCGGCGTATACCGCGAGCGGCACCGACTGGCGCCCCACCGCACTCCAGCTCGGTGCCGCGACCCACGCCAGCGGCTCATCGCACAGGTACTCCCCGGGCTGCAAGCCAGCATGCTCAACGCCTAACACCAGGTCCAGCTCGCCGCGCAGCAAGCGGCCGACCAGCGCAGTCGACATTTCGCAGCAGACATCCGGACGCACCTGGGCAAACTGTGCCTGGAAATCCTTGAGCATCCCGCCCAGGCAGTATTCGGCGTAATCCTCGGGCATGCCCAAGTGGATACACACCTGCTCGTTGGGCAATTGCGCGGCACTGATCGCCTCGACGTGCAGCTTGAGGATTTGCCGGGCATAGATCAGAAAGGTTTCCCCGCTTGGCGTGAGGCCAATGGAGCGGCTGGTGCGATGGATCAGTGGCGCGCCGACAATCTCTTCGAGTCGTTGCAAGCTCTGGCTGACGGTGGACTGAGTTTTATGCAGGCGCTCGGCGGCAGCCGAAAAACCCTGGCACTCGATAATTGCCACAAACACTTTAAGTAAGCTGCCATCCAGTTCGCCTGACATAACTATCGCCCCTGCCGATGGATTCGATCACAACTTGTAATTTCCACTTCAAACCGCTTTACGCAACTATCGACTCAACACCACCACCGACTTCAGGAGCCGTGTATGAGTCTTAAACTTGCCGATGCCGAAACCGGCGATATCAGCGACATCGTTAATACCGAACTCTATCCCATACATGATTCGGGCCATGTTCAATTACGCACACTCATTGAACACGCCCGCGCCGAACTGGCTGAGGACGGTTGCTGCCTGCTGAAGAACTTCCTGCGCCCACAAGTACTGGAGCAGGCGCGCCAGGAAGGCCAGGCGCTGTCGGGCAAGACCTTTTATTCGGTGCGCAAAGTCAACGCCTACTTCACCGAGGATGACCCCAGCCTGCCCCAGGATGATCCGCGTCGCACATTCATGGAGCGCACCAGCGGCTTTGTGACCCGCGACATGATCGCTCCTGACGCGATCATTCACCGGCTGTACGTCTCCCCCATGATGAAACGCTTTATCGGCGCCTGCCTGGATGAACCGGAGATTTTCGAATACGCCGACCCCTTCGCCGGGCTGGTGATCAACGTCATGCCCGAGGGCACCGAACAGCCTTGGCACTTCGACACCAACGAATTCATCGTCAGCATGATGACCCAGAAGCCCGAGGCCGGCGGCCGGTTCGAGTACGCGCCGATGATCCGCTCGCGCAGCCAGGAAAACCTGGGTGCCGTCGGCAAAGTGGTGCGCGGTGAAGACCGCTCGCGCGTGCAGGAACTGGAGCTCAACCCCGGCGACTTGCAGATCTTCAAGGGCCGCTTCTCGGTGCACCGCGTGACCCGCGTGGAAGGCAGCATCGAACGCAACACGGCGATTTTCGCCTACTCGGAAAAGCCCGGGATCATCGGCCGCGCCCAACGTACCAAACAGCTTTACGGACGCCTGTCCGAAGCGCATCTGCAAGCCGAACGCAACCTGGTACGCAGCGACCAGTTGCTCGATTGATTGACCTCTCCAAAAACTCAAAAAACCGTATTTGCCCTGCGAGGAATCCCCATGAGTCTGTCCGGCCCGAACCGCAACCCCGCCGACTGTGAACCCACCTATGACGAGATCCAGCAGATCCAGCTGGACCGCCTGCAACGGGTACGCAACGAACTGAAAAAACGCGACTACGCCGCCTGTGTGCTGTTCGACCCGACCCACATGCGCTACGCCACCGGCTCGCGCAACATGCAGGTGTACTCGGCCCGCAACCCGGCACGCTATGCGTTTATCCCGGCGGAAGGCCCGGTGGTGGTCTTCGAGTTCGGCGGCTGCCTGCACTTGGCCGAAAACCTGAACACCGTCGATGAAGTCCGCCCGGCCAAAGCGATTTCCTACTATTTTTGCGACAGCTTCCTGAGCAACGTCACCGCCGACTGGGCCGCCGAGATTGATGAGCTGGTGCGACAGTGCGGTGGCGGTAAACGCATTGCGATTGAAAGTGCCACTTCGGCCGCCGCATTCGAGCTGCAACGCCTCGGCTATCAAGTGTTCGACGCCCAGGAGCCGCTGGAGCGAGCACGCTGCATCAAGGTGCCCAATGAGCTGAAGATGATCCGCGCCAGCCTGCGCGCCACCGAAGCCGGAGTGCGCCTGATGGAAAGCCGATTGGTGCCCGGCATCACCGAAAACCAGCTGTGGTCGCACCTGCACCAGCATGTCATCGCCACCGACGGCGACTATGTGGAAACACGCCTGCTGTCATCCGGCCCACGAACCAACCCATGGTTTCAGGAATGCAGCACGCGGCCGATCGAAGCCGGTGACCTGGTGGCGCTGGACACCGATGTGGTTGGGCGCTTCGGTTATTACGCGGACTTTTCCCGCACCTTCCTGTGCGGCGACCAGGCGGCCACCGCCAAACAGCAGGAGCTGTACAAACTCGCCTATGAGCAGGTGCAAACCAACGTTGAAATGCTCAAGGCCGGACGCAGCTTCAAGGAATACGCAGAGATGGCCTGGAAGATTCCCGAGCATTACAAGAACAATCGTTATTTCGCGCTGGTGCACGGGGTTGGCATGACCGGTGAATACCCTTATGTGGTGCACCGTGAGGACATCGATGCGCTGGGTTACGACGGTGTGTTCGAAGCCGGCATGACCATCTGCGTGGAGAGTTACATTGGCCACGACGACGGCGGCGAAGGCGTGAAGCTCGAAGAACAGATCTACATTCACGAGCACGGCATCGAGCTGCTCTCCGATTACCCATTCGATGCGCGCCTGTTGC
Source organism: Pseudomonas sp. ICBG1301 (assembly GCF_016918385.1). Lineage (NCBI taxonomy): Bacteria > Pseudomonadati > Pseudomonadota > Gammaproteobacteria > Pseudomonadales > Pseudomonadaceae > Pseudomonas > Pseudomonas sp. ICBG1301. Next base: position 199,915 of record NZ_JAEKGB010000002.1, on the reverse strand, counting down.
CACGCTGAACCGATCCAGCCATACAGGCGGCCCTGGGACGGATCTGTAACATGCATTTATAGAAGGTTACTGCGCAGAATTTGTCGTTTGTCCATCGTTGCGCAAATGACAAAACTGCGGGCATCTCTAATAAAAACAACATGAGAGCTGCCCTATGTCCTATCCCATTGCCCGCCTCCTGACTTCGTTTTGCCTTGTTCTTCTGCCGGCTTCACAGAGGTCCGTGCTGCGCCGTTGCTGCGCCTGCCACTGACCCTTGCGGTTCAACAAAAACGCATATTCGCAAGTACCGGAGAGGCTTATGAAAGACCTGACTACCCTGGGCGGCACCCTGCCGCATCCAGCCGTTGACAACCTGTGTGCCCAAGTCAAAAGCGGTGAGATAAACCGCCGCCAATTTTTGCGTACCGCCGCACTGCTGGGCGTTACCGTCGCCAGCGCCAGCACCTTCCTGGGCTCGGCCCTGTTGGGCAACGAGGCTCAGGCCGCTGATGCCACGCCCGCGCGCCAAGGCGGCAGCCTGCGCTTTGCCTGTGCGATCCAGGAAATCCAGGACCCGATGCTGATCACCTGGATCGAAGCTTCGAACCTGCTGCGCAATTCCCTGGAATACCTGACCTGGGTCGACGCCGACAACATCACCCACCCTTACCTCGCCGAAAGCTGGAGCCCGTCCGAAGACCTCACCACCTGGACCTTCAACCTGCGCCAGGACGTGACGTGGAGCAACGGCGAGCGTTTCAACGTCGACGACGTGCAACACAACATCGAACGTTGGATTGCCGCCGACTCCAAGTCGGTCAACCGCACTGCGTTCCAGGACATCAAAGCCTTCGAAAAAGTCGGGGACTACCAGTTCCGCCTGCACCTCAAACGGCCCATTCTGGCGATCCCGGAGATGCTCAACGCCTTCACCTGCGCCATTGTGCACCGCAGCTTCAAGGCGGGTGATGACTGGGCGAAAAATCCGCTGGCCACCGGGCCGTTCAAGCTGGTCTCATTCGCGGTGAACAAGCAGGCCACCTTCGCCAAGCGTGCCGATTACTGGGGCAAGCCCGCCAACCTCGACGAACTGCGCTACATCGACATGGGCACCGACGTGTCCACTCACCTTGCGGCCTTGCAGGCCGGCCAGGTTGACGTGTTGTACCGGGTGACCGTGGCCGAACTGGACCTGGCCAAGCGCCTGCCCGGCGCACAGTTGCTCAGTTGCAAATCCGCGCAAACCGTCGTGATGCGCATGGCCTGCGACCAGAAACCGTTCACCGACCTGCGCATCCGCAAAGCCGTGGTGCTGTGCGCCGACAACGCGCAGATGCTGAAGATCGCCTACCGTGGCATGGGCACCCTGGGCGAGGACCACCATGTAGCGCCCTCCCATCCTGAATATTTCCCGCTGCCCAAGCGCAACCGCGACGTGGCGCAAGCCAGGAAATTGCTCGCCGAAGCCGGCTTTCCCAATGGCCTGGACATCGACCTGATCGTCGGCAATACCCAGGGACGCTATGAGCAGGACTGCGCACAGATCCTGCAGCAGAATTGCCTGGAAGCCGGGATACGCATCAACCTCAAAGTGGTGCCCGCCGCTCAATACTGGCCGATCTGGGACAAGGCCGCGTTCAGCCTCACCTACTGGGCCCATCGCCCGCTCGGAGTGATGTCATTGGAACTGGCTTATCGCGGCGGCGGCGCCTGGAACGAAAGCCACTACAGCGACCCGGCTTTCGATGCCGCGCTGGATAAGGCCATGGGCATCATCGACCCGCAGCAACGCGCGGTGGCCATGCAAAGCGTCGAGCAGATCCTGCAAGACGCCTGCGTGATCGTGCAGCCGTTCTGGGGTGACAAGTTCACGGCGGTGAGCAAAAAGGTCCAGGGTTTCCAGGTACACCCCTCTGACTTCTATCCCATGGGTAACGTCTGGCTGAGCGCTTGAGTCAACACTGCCCGCACAGGCGGGCAGGTCTCCCATCATTCGTCGGAGCATGCACCCATGGCTCATTTTCTGTTGCGTAAATTATTGGCGCTGGTGGCAACCCTGTTATCGGTGTCACTGATCGTGTTCCTGGCCCTGGAACTGAACATCGAAGACGTCGCGATCAACGTCCTCGGCCCCTACTCCGCCGCCGACCAACGTACGGCGTGGCTGGTGGAACACGGCTACAACCAACCCTTTGTGTGGCGCTACCTGCTGTGGCTCAAGGATTTTGTCAGCGGCGACTGGGGCACCTCGGTGTACTTTCGTGAGTCGGTGATCAAACTGTTGCTGCCCAACCTGGCACAGACTCTGACCCTCGCCGGGCTGGCCCTGCTGGTGATGGTGCCCGTGGCGCTGACCCTGGGCGTGCTGGCCGGCATTCGCCAGGGCTCGCTGCTTGACCGGTTGGTGTCGTTCCTGTCGATCGTCACCACGTCGATTCCCGACTTTGCCAGCGCGGTGTTCGTCTCGGCACTCTTTGTGTTCTGGCTCAACTGGCTGCCCGGCGTCAGCAGCATGAGCGAGGGCTTCAGCGCGGTGCAACTGGTCCTGCCGTTGATGGTGCTGTGCCTGTTCGGCATCGGCTACCTGGCGCGCATTACCCGGGCGTCGATGGTCGAAGTGATGCAGTCACCGTACATCCGCACGGCCCGCCTCAAAGGCGCCTCGACCGCACGCATCGTGATGCGCCATGCGCTGCGTAATGTGCTGATCGCCCCCATCACCGTGATCATGTTGTACATCCCGTGGCTGCTGTCCAACGTCATCGTGGTCGAGGTGTTCTTCGCCTACAAGGGCTTCGGCTCGCTGCTCTACACCGCATCGCTGAACCATGACGTGTACCTGATCGAAGCCTGCGCGATGGTCAGTGCGGTGGTCGTGGGCATCACCAAGATCTTCTCGGACCTGGCCTACACCTGGCTCAACCCGCGCATCACCCTGCGCAGTCTCGGCGGAGGTACCCGATGAACCGTCTTCAAGCCTTCAAGCACCCCTTGGCGTTGCTCGGCCTGCTGTTGGTCGGCAGTTGGGTGGTGACCGCGTTGCTGGCGCCGTGGCTCGCGCCCCATGATCCACTGGAAAGCTTCACGCCACTGCTCACGCCAATGACGGCCGGCGACAACGGCCAGAGCTTCCTGCTGGGCACCGACATGATCGGCCGAGACATTCTCTCGCGGTTGATCTGGGGCACGCGCACGGTGCTGTTCTGGTCGATCCTCGCCACCCTCACCGCGTTCGCCGTCGGCATTGCCATGGGCCTGTGTGCCGGTTACTTCAATGGCTGGGTCGACGCGGTGCTGTCGTATGTGGCCGACACCGTGCTGTCGTTCCCGGTACTGGTGCTGTACATCGTGATCATCATCGCCCTCGGCGCCTCGGCCGTGAACATCCTGATTGCGGTGACCTTCACCAGTGCCCCGGCCATCTTCCGGATCATGCGCGCATTGACCATCGACATTCGTTCGCGCGACTACGTACTCAGCGCCATCACCCAAGGCGAAGGTTCATTGCGCATCATGTTGGTGGAGATCCTGCCCAATTGCGGCGGGCCCTTGATAGTCGATTTCTGCCTGCGCATCGGCTACACCGCGATCATGATCGGCGCCTTGGGTTTTCTCGGCCTCGGCCTGCCGCCACCGACCCCGGACTGGGGCGGCATGATCAACGACGGCCGCGCCATGGCCATCGCCTTTCCGCACCTGGTGATCTTTCCGTGCATCGCCATCTCCACGCTGATGCTGGGCCTGAGCCTGCTCGCGGACGGCCTGGATGAACACGCCCAGCAAGGCGCAAGGAGTTGAACATGAACCCAGAACCCGTATTGCGTGTGCAAGACCTGACGATTGAACTGCCCACCGGCGCCGACCGCCGCCACGCCGTGCACGGCATCAGCCTGGAGGTGCGCAAGGGCGAAATCCTCTGCGTAATAGGCGAGTCCGGTTCAGGCAAGTCGGTCCTGTCGGCGGCGATCATGGGCGACTACGCCAAGGGTCTGCGGCATGCCGGTGGGGTGATCGACTTTCTCGGTGACGACATCTGCAGCCTGGATGAAAGCCGTTTGCGCGCACTGCGCGGTAACCGCATCGCAATGATTTTCCAGGAACCCATGGCTGCGTTGAACCCCGCGATTCGCATCGGCAAACAAGTCGAGGAAATCTTTGATATCCATGCGCCACAGATGCCTCAGCGCGAACGCCAGGAACGCATGCTCGCGCTGCTCGAATCCACCCAACTGCCCGACCCGCCGCGCATCGCCAACAGTTTCCCCCACCAGCTGTCCGGCGGCCAATGCCAACGGGTCGTGATCGCCATGGCCCTGGCAATGAACCCGGACTTGTTGATCGCTGACGAACCGACGACGGCCCTCGACGTGACCACCCAGGCCCAAGTGTTGAAATTGGTGCGCGACCTGCGAGGGCGCGGTCAACACGGCATTCTGTTTATCACCCACGACTTCGGGGTCGTCGCGCAGATTGCCGATCGCATCGCCGTCATGGAAGGTGGCCGTCTGGTGGAAATCGGCGAACGGGACCAAGTGTTGAATGCCCCCGCCCACGCCTATACACGCAAGCTGATTGCCGCGGTACCGGCGCTGCATCCCGAACTGCGCACACCTTGTGCCGACGGCGAAATGGCGCTGCGTATCGAGCGCCTGACCAAAACCTATAACGTCGGCGGCAGCTCAGTGGCGGCGCTGCGCAATGTGTCGCTGAACCTGCCAAAGGGCAAGACACTGGCGCTCGTCGGTGAGTCCGGCTCAGGCAAAAGCACCCTGGTCAAGGCGGCAATCCGCCTGGTAGACAGCGACAGTGGGCATGTGTGGGTCGGCGATAGCGACTTCCTGGGCTTGCGCGGCTCGGCCCTGGCGGCCAATCGGCGCCGCATCCAGATGATTTTCCAGGACCCGTACGGCTCGCTCAACCCGCGCCACCGGGTGGGCGACATCATTGCCCGCGCCGCGCGACTGCGAGGGTTGTCCGCCAAAGATGCGTGGACCGAAGCCGGTGACTTGCTCGAACAGGTCGGCCTCAAGCGTGACGCCCTCAAGCGCAAGCCCCGGCAGTTTTCCGGGGGCCAGCGCCAGCGCATCGGCATCGCCCGGGCCCTGGCCATGCGCCCGGAAGTGCTGATCGCCGACGAAAGTGTGTCGGCACTGGATGTGTCAGTGCAAAAGCAAGTGCTGGAGTTGCTGGCCGAACTGCAGAAGCAGTTGAACCTGAGCATCCTGTTTATCACCCACGACCTGCGCGTGGCGGCGCAGATCAGCGACCACATTGCGGTGATGCGGCAAGGCGAAGTGGTGGAATACGGCAGCGCCGAACAGGTCTTGCTCAGGCCACGGAACAGCTACACCCAGGCCCTTCTCGCGGCGGCACCCGGCGCCTGCGAGTTACCCGCCGCCGGGCCGCCCTTGAGGCTGATCCACCCCAACGCGCACTGAGTCCAAGCCTTTTCCCTGCGTCGCAGCATTTGCTGCGGCAACGGGCTGCTGTTGCCCAAAAAAAACTAAAAACGAGAGTAAAAACATGCGACCAACGACACGCTACTTCACCCTCATCCCGGTACTCGGCGCCCTGGCGGTACCGGCCATGGCCTATCAGGTCACCGACAACCTCGACCTTGGCGGCGCCGTGCGTGCGCGCTGGGACTACGATCCGGACCGCGATATTCAAAAGTTCGGGCTCGACACCGTGTTTCTCAGCGCCAAGTACAACTCCGACACCTGGATTGGTGAGGCACAGTACCGATTTTATGGGCGCTCTTACCCTTACCAGTACACCAAGAATTACGGCGACATCCAGTTCGCCAAATTCGCCTGGGTAGGTTACAAGTTCAACCCGGACCAGCAAGTGCAAGTGGGCTTGAACACCGTGCCGTTCGGCTTGCAGCCGTATTTCGGCAGTACCTTCTATGAAACCCTGGGCAACGTGATCGGCCTGGAAGATGTGCAACAGGTCGGCACCAAGTACATCCAGCAAAGTGGCGACTGGAACATCCAGGCCGGTTATTACCTGCGCCCGGCGTGGCAAGGCAAAGGCACCAGCAAGGGCGTGACCTATTCCAGTGTGATTTCCGAAGCCGACAGTTATGTCGCCGACGGCAGCAATAACCAGGAGCGCAACACCGTGGTGGTGCGCGTCGCCAAAGCCATGGACCTGGGCGGCTGGAAATCCGAAGTCGGCCTGTCGGGCCTGACCTCGACCCTGGAAAACAAGGACACCGGCAATGACGGCCGACGCAACGCCGTAGCCATCCACTACCTGGGCAAAAACGGTCCATGGGGCCTGCAGTTGCAGGCGGCGCGCCAACAGATGTCACCGCGCAACGAGGGCACCAATGGCGTGGTCACACTGGGCGGTTATGACGGCACCTTCAACGTCGCCAGCCGCGGCAATCTGTATGTAGCGGACCTGAGTTATGACGTGGCCGGCAAATACCTGTTCGACCAGATCAGCGGCGTGAAGCTGTATGCCAACTACAGCGCTTTCGACAAATCCGACGATGCCTTCAAGACCTCGCAACGAGTGATCCTCGGTACCTCGTTTTCGTTCAGCAAGTTGTGGATCGCCACGGAGTGGTTGATCGGCAAGAACGACCCCTACATCGGTGGCAGCAGCTACACCCAGAGCCTGGGCGCAGGGGGCAGTAACCAGTGGGAAAATCAGCTGTACATGAACATCGGTTACTACTTCTAATAGGCGGCGTCAGCACTGACGCCATCGGGGGCAAGCCCCCTCCCACATTTGATCGGCGGCGCGGTCAAAAATGTGGGAGCTGGCTTGCCTGCGATGAGGCTAGTGAAAACACTATAAAAACAATGTGTGGAACCCGAACCATGCGCCACCTCCCTGCACTCAACATGCTTCGCGTCTTCGAAGAAGTCGCTCGCCACCGCAGCTTCAGCCAGGCCGCCGTGGGCCTCAATGTCACCCAAGGCGCAGTCAGCCGCCAGATCAAGCAGCTGGAAGACTACCTGGGCGTAGCCCTGTTCGTCCGCACGCCCCAGGGCCTGTCCCTGACCGAGGCCGGCTTCGCCTTGTCGCCACACCTGAGCGACGCCTTCGACCATATCGAACGCGCCCTGCAGGCCGTGCGCGTACCCAACCTGCGCCAGCGCCTGCGTGTCGTTGCACCACCGACCTGGGCCACACGCTGGCTGTCGGCGCGCTTGCGCGGGTTCTGTGAGCACTATCCGGATATCAACCTCAGCGTCACCCACCAGAGCCACCAGGAGAGCCTGGCCGAGATCGACTGCCGCATTCGCTTCGGTCTGGACGCAGACCCGCATTGGCACAGTGAGTTATTGGTGATGGAGCGCCATATCGCCGTAGCCAGCCCGGAGCTGTTTATCGACGGCCAACCGCCCGACCTGCGACGCTTCCCGCTGCTGCATATCCTGCACGACGGCAAGCGTTTGAAAGTCTGGGAAAACTGGCTGGCGGCGATGGGCCGAGACGATATCGATGCGGGCCGGGGCCTGGAATTCAGCACCCTGGACCAAGTGATCCACACCGCCCTGGCCGGCGGTGGGCTGGCGGTGATCGACCGGCAAATGATCGAGCGCGAACTCGCCAACGGCAGTTTGCTGCCGATCACCCCGGTGGAGGTGATCGGGCCGTATGGCTATTGGCTGGATGTGGCAGCGGACAAGCAGGGGTTATCCAAGGTTGGTCTGTTTACTGAGTGGTTGGGGCGTGTGAGCAATCCCTGACAGGCACTCACCCACCCCGGATACACCTACACCCTGACAGCATTCGCCCTTTTCACGCCGACCACCGCGTGCTGATCGACCGGGCTCTGCGCCTTGCACGCCTGGCTCAGCGTCAGCGCTTTGGTTTCCGGGGCCCAGGCCCAGGAAATGATTGCGCCGAACACCAGGATCGCCGCCAGAATGCCCATGGTCGGGCTCAAGCCGATCCCGGCCACGCTGACCGGCAACAGGAACGTACTGATCGCCGAGCCCAAACGGCTGACCGCAGTCGCCAGACCGATGCCGCTGGCACGTACCTCGGTGGGAAAGCTTTCCGCCGGAAACACACCCACCAGATTGCTGACCGCCGACAACACCAGCGTAAACACGCCAAACGTCAGCACCATCAACCACGCCAGGCTACCCGGCAATACCGCCAGCAGGAATAGTGCCGCCGCGAGGATGATGAACGAGTTGATCAGAAAGCCACGGCGCGAGAACTTCACCGTGCACCAGATACCGAGCAGCGCGCCGACAATCAGCAACAAGTTGAGCAGCAACTCAGTGCCGAACCCTTGGGACAACCCCATCTTCTGCAGGATCGATGGCAAGAACGTGTAGATCGCAAAGTACGGCATCACGATGCACACGAAGAACAGGCAGTTGAACGCCGTGCGCTTGCGGTATTCACGGCTGAACAACACGCCATAGCCGGAGCGGGTCTGCGCGGACGGTTCTTCATCCAGCAGCACGTGCTCGCCCAGGTGTTTTTTGACAATGGCGCGGGCTTCGGCGATGCGCCCACGGTTGACCAGCCAGCGCGGCGATTCCGGGGTGCCGATGCGGGCAAGCAGGATCAACCCGGCGGGGATCGCCGAAGACGCCAGCATCCAGCGCCAGGCGTCGTCGCCGAGGCTGAGCATGGCGGTGCCGACAAAGGTCGCGGCCACATAGCCGAAGGTCCAGATCACACTGAACGAGCCGAGCAGCACACCGCGATGTTTCTTCGGTGAAAACTCGGCAAGCATGGCGTGGCCCACGCTGAAATCGCCGCCCAGGCCGATGCCGATCAAGATACGACACAGCAACAGGCTTATGGCCGTTTCAACAAAGAACTGCATCACCGACGCTACGGTGATCAGTACGAAGCTGACCAGGAAGATTTTCTGCCGGCCGAGGGTGTCGGAGATCCAGCCGAAAAACAGGCTGCCCAAAAACAGACCGATCAGGGCCGAAGCACCGATCAAGCCTTGCCAGAAGGCGTCGAGTTGCATTTGTGGGCTGAGCAAGGTGAAAGCGATACCGATCAGGCCAAGAATATAGCCGTCGGTGAAATGCGCGCCGAAGGTCAGGCCGGCAATCTTGAGGTGAAACCGACCGATCGGCAGATCGTCGATTTTGACGGGTTGTACAGTCATGGTGTTCTCCATATTGTTGTTTTTGACGGAGTAACAGCCGGTGCCCCTGCGGGCACCGGTTCAAATCAGAGGCTACAGGCCTCCCATCAACAGGTATTTGATCTCCAGATAATCCTCCAGGCCGTACTTGGAACCCTCACGGCCGAGGCCCGACTCCTTGATACCGCCAAACGGCGCGACTTCAGTGGAAATGATCCCTTCGTTGATGCCGACCATGCCCGCCTCCAAGCCCTCGGCCATGCGCCAGACGCGGCCGATATCGCGGCTGTAGAAGTAGGCGGACAAGCCGAACGGCGTGTCATTGGCCCGTTGCAGCACCTCGGCTTCGTCCGTGAAACGAAAGCACGCCGCCACGGGGCCGAAGGTTTCTTCCTGAGCGATCAACATGTCGCCATTGGCTTCAGTGAGAATCGTCGGCTCAAAGAAGGTGCCGCCCAGTGCATGGCGACGGCCGCCGCAGAGCAGCTTGGCGCCCTTCTCCAACGCGTCGCCCACGTGGGCTTCGACCTTGGCCAAGGCGGCTGCGTTGATCAGCGGGCCTTGCTCGGTGTCGCCGTCCAACGCACTGCCCACACGCATGGCGCTGACCGCTTCGGCCAATTTACGGGTAAAGGCCTCGTACACGCCGTCCTGGATATAGAAGCGGTTGACGCACACGCAGGTCTGCCCGGTGTTACGGAACTTGGAGGCCATGGCACCTTTGACGGCGGCGTCCAGGTCAGCATCGTCGAACACGATAAACGGCGCATTGCCGCCCAGTTCCAGCGAGACTTTTTTCAGCGTGTCGGCGGCCTGGCGCATCAGCAGTTTGCCGGTGCGAGTGGACCCGGTGAACGACAGCTTGCGCACAACGCCAGACGCTTGCAGCGCACCACCAATGGCGACGGCGTCACCCGAAACGATGTTGAATACACCGGCTGGAATACCCGCCTGCTCGGCCAGCACCGCCAAGGCAAAAGCCGACAACGGCGTTTCTTCCGACGGTTTGAGGATCATCGTGCAACCGGCCGCCAGTGCCGGGCCGACTTTGCGGGTGACCATCGCCAGGGGAAAATTCCACGGCGTGATCGCAGCCACGACACCAATCGCTTCCTTGGTCACGATGATGCGTGCATCAGCCTTGTGGGTCGGGATCACATCGCCATAGGCGCGCTTGGCTTCTTCGGCGAACCACTCCAGAAAGCTTGCCGCATAGACCACTTCGCCCATGGCTTCGGCCAGGGGTTTGCCCTGTTCCAGGCTGAGCAGCTGAGCCAGGTCTTTCTGGTTGCCCAGCATCAGCTCGCTCCAGCGCTTGAGGCGCTGGCTGCGCTCCTTGGCGGTGAGCTTGCGCCAGGCCGGCAAGGCACGGTGGGCAGCATCGATGGCCAGCTGGGTTTCTTCAGCGGCGGCGCGCTGCACATCAACGATCAGCGCGCCATTGGCCGGGTTGAGTACCGGATAGGTGGGGCCACCGCTGGACCATTGGCCATCGATGTAGTTGCCAGTACGGATCAGCGGGTTCATGCCACGGCCTCGGTCAGGTTGAAACGGTCCAGGCCCGGGCGGGCCTCACGCAGGATGCGCTTGCCGGCGGTGTAGTCATTGATCACATCGCACGGGGTGTAGTTGCGCTCCAGTTCGTGCAGTTCTTCGGCATCCAGGCGGGTGTCGAGGGCCGCCAGCGCACTGTCGAATTGCGCGGTGGTATCGGCGCCGACCAGCATGACGTCGACGCCAGGATGGTTGGCGACCCACGCCTGGGCGATCTGCGCGTTGGACACGCCACGGGCACGGGCCACACGCTGTACCGAATGGGCGATATCGAACGAGGCCTGGTCGCTGTACATCTGCTGGGTAAAGAAATCGGTCTGGTTGCGCGTCGATTGCACCTCACCCGTGAGCAAACCACGCGCCAGCGGGCTGAACACCGAGACGCCCAGGCCCTGGTCTCGGCAGAACGGGATCATCTCGCGCTCTTCTTCACGGTAGGCGCAGTTCAGTTGCAACTGCATGTTGATCGGCTTGACCCAACCGTTGCGCTCGCAGGCCATCAGTATTTTGGCAAGCTGCCCCGTGAGCATGGTCGACACGCCAATGTAGCGGGCCTTGCCGGAGCGCACGATGTCGTTGAGCGCACACATCGTCTCTTCCACCGGGGTGTTCACGTCAAAGTAATGCAGCATGAACACATCGACGTAATCCATGCCCAGACGGCTCAGCGACGCGTCGATGCTGTCCATGATGTGCTTGCGCGAGTGGCCACTGGCGTTGATACCGCTGCGGGTGCCGTAGCCGACCTTGGTGGTGACCACGATCTCGTCACGTCGCGCCACGCGCTTGAGGATGCGCCCAACCACTTCTTCGCCGACACCGGCGGAGTAGAAGTCGGCCAGGTCAATGAAGTTGACGCCGTTGGCCAGGGCATGGGCGACGATCGGCTCGCTTTGCTTTTCGTCGAAAATCCACGGTTTCCAGTCCGGGGTGCCCATGTTCATGGTGCCCAGGCACAGGCGTGAGACTTGCAGGCCGGAGTTGCCCAAACGGATGTATTGCATGGCAGTCTCCTCAGGCTTTCGGCGTGTAGAAAGGATTGCTGATGTGATTGACCACATCGGCCAACTGCGCGGTGTACGGCGTGCCATTCAGGGCGGCGCGGATCGCGGTGCGACAGGCGTTGTAGTTGTTCAGGTAGACGGCGTCCAGATCATCGCAGGCCGGGTTGACCCAGTTGGCGGTGACAATCGCCCATTCGTCTTCGGCCTCGGCCGGCAAGGTGCCGTCCAGCAACGCCTCAAGCACCGCTTTGGCGATCCCGGCCTGGGACGCACCCCAGGTGGCATTGCCGTGCAGGTCGCTGCCGATGGCGGCTTTGTTGACGTAGAGGGTCATGGGTTTGACCGGGATGTTCGGCTGGGCGATCACCATGAACGGGCAATGGCCCTGGCTTGGCGACGCGAGGCTGTTGGCGAACGCCTGGCCGGCCGGGCCATTGCGTGGGCCGATGAGAATGTTGATATGGGCAGCATTGACGCCTGGGCCTTCGAAGCCTTCGCCGATGTACAGATCAAGTGCTTTCATTTTCGCAAACGCTCATTGTTGTTATGGGGAGCTTGTTGGCGAATTTTTAGCATTGAGCTTGGAAGCGGCCGTAACCATTAAAAGTCATGGGGGTGTGAGTTTTTCTCATAGCCCTGCGACCCCTGCGCGCATTCCTGCGCGTTGACCCCGCCTGCTACACACCATATAGTGTGCCCACAAACAGAACAGACCACTATATAGTGTGCAGAATTGGAATTTCCCCACCACACTCTGCGCAGTATTTCAATGCCATGAAGCCTGCAACCCCCTATTTTTTCGAGCACCAGGAAGGAGAATTTCAATGCTGAGTTGGGATGAAGTCGACAACGAAGACACCGGTGCAGCGGTGATCAGGGGCGCCAACGCCGGCCACGCCACCGAAGCCAACATGGACCGCCTCGACGGCGCCGGCGCTGCCGCCGCAGTTGAAGCCCGCGCCGTCACCGCCAGTGACTCCGCCGCCATCGTGCGCGCCAAGGCCGCCCTCGACAAACTCGACATCGCCGAAGGCCTCGCCGAACTCGAAGGCGCCTCCGCCCGCGTCGCCGTTGACGAAAAACGCATGATCAACTGCCGCGCCGACCTCAACCAGCTCGTGCCTTTCAAGTACGACTGGGCCTGGCAGAAGTACCTCGACGGCTGCGCCAACCACTGGATGCCGCAAGAGGTCAACATGACCGCCGACATCGCCCTGTGGAAAAACCCCGAGGGCCTGACCGACGACGAACGCCGCATCGTCATGCGCAACCTCGGCTTCTTCTCCACCGCCGACTCGCTGGTCGCCAACAACCTGGTGCTGGCCGTGTACCGCCTGATCACCAACCCGGAGTGCCGCCAGTACATCCTGCGCCAGGCCTTCGAAGAAGCGATCCACACCCACGCCTACCAGTACTGCATCGAATCGCTGGCCATGGATGAAGGTGAGATCTTCAACATGTACCACGAGATCCCATCGGTCGCCAAAAAAGCCGCCTGGGGCCTGAAATACACCCGCTCGATCTCCGATCCGAAGTTCGAAACCGGCACCGTCGAGACCGACAAGGAACTGCTGCGCAACCTGGTCGCCTACTATTGCGTGCTGGAAGGCATCTTCTTCTACTGCGGCTTCACCCAGATCCTGTCCATGGGCCGCCGCAACAAAATGACCGGCGTCGCCGAGCAGTTCCAGTACATCCTGCGCGACGAGTCGATGCACCTGAACTTCGGTATCGACGTGATCAACCAGATCAAAATCGAAAACCCACACCTGTGGGATGCCGAGATGAAGGAAGAAGCGACCCAGATGATCCTGCAAGGGACGCAGCTGGAGATCGAATACGCTCGCGACACCATGCCTCGCGGCGTGCTGGGGATGAACGCAGCGATGATGGAAGACTATTTGAAGTTCATCGCTAACCGTCGGTTGTCGCAGATTGGTCTTAAGGAAGAGTACCCAGGCACCACCAACCCGTTCCCGTGGATGAGCGAGATCATGGACTTGAAGAAAGAGAAGAATTTCTTCGAGACTCGGGTGATCGAGTACCAGACCGGCGGCGCGCTGAGCTGGGATTGATCAAGACGGATGCCCAATCAAACCATCAAGACGCCCTGCGTCGGCCTCTGCTCCACCGTTTACGGGGACCTGGTCTGCCGGGGCTGCAAGCGATATCACCATGAAGTGATCCAGTGGAACGGCTACAACGCCGAGGAGAAGCAGGCAGTCTGGCTGCGCCTGGAGCAACTGCTGGTGCAGGTAATGGCCAGCAAGCTGGAGGTATTTGACGCGTCTGTTCTGCGTCAGCAACTGGAAACCCGCAAGATCCGCTTCGTGCCGCACCAGTCGCCCTATTGCTGGGCATACCAGCTGATTGCCCGGGGGGCGCGGGTGATTTCCAAGTTGGAGGCCTATGGCCTGGCGTTGCTGCCGGAATTTCGTGAGCGCAGCCTGGCCGATCTGCGGGATGCGATTGACCGGGAGTTTTTCCTGCTGTCCGAAGCGCATTACGAGCGGTATATCGCGCCACGATTTCTGCAGGACGCATTCGAGCCGGCGTTGATCGCCACAGTCTGACCCGCAACACAAATAAAATGTGGGAGGGGGCTTGCTCCCGATGGCGGTGTGTCAGTCGATATATTTGTGACTGATACACCGCCATCGGGAGCAAGCCCCCTCCCACATGGGTTTTCAGGCGATCCAGGACGGGTCACGCTCCGCCTGCAAGCCATATCGCTCAATCGCCTGCCGGCACACTTCGCGCTGCAAACTGCCCTGCTCCACCAACGCCGTCAGCGCCGCCAGCACGAGGTGATGGCGGTCCACCTCAAAGAAATCCCGTAGCGCCGCCCGTGTATCACTGCGCCCAAAGCCGTCGGTGCCGAGCACGGTGTAGCTGGAGTCCAGATACGAGCCCACCATCTGCGGCACGGCCCGTACATAGTCGGACACCGCGATCACCGGCGCGCCTTTGGGCAAGCATTCGGCCAGGTGACTGACACGTTTGACGCCCTGCGGATGCAAGCGATTCCACCGTTCCACCTCCCGTGCATCCCGGGCCAACTCGCTGAAACTGGTCACGCTGAACACTTCGCTCGCCACCTGCCAATCGTCCGCCAGCAGTTGTGCCGCCGCCTGGACCTCGCGCACCAGCGTACCAGCCCCGAGCAGGCGCACTTGTGCCTCGGCAGCGCCTTCCAGGCGATACATACCCTTGATGATCGCCGCTTGCACGCCCACCGGCAGGCTGGGCTGAGGGTAGCTTTCGTTCATCAGGGTCACGTAGTAGAACTCATCCACATCCTGCTCGAGCATTTGCCGCATGCCGTGGTCGAGGATCACTGCGAACTCGCCGGCAAACGCCGGATCGTAGGCGCGACAATTGGGCACGGTGGCCGCCGTGAGGTGGCTGCTGCCGTCCTGATGCTGCAAGCCTTCGCCCCCCAGGGTGGTGCGCCCGGCGGTAGCCCCCAGCAGAAAGCCCCGGGCGCGTTGATCGGCGGCGGCCCAGATCAGGTCGCCGACGCGCTGGAAGCCGAACATCGAGTAATAGATGTAGAACGGCAGCATGCGCAGACCGTGCACCGAATAGCTGGTGGCCGCCGCGACCCAGGAGCTGATGGCGCTGGCTTCGCTGATGCCTTCTTCAAGGATTTGCCCGTCGGTGGCTTCGCGGTAGCTGAGGATCGACCCGATGTCTTCCGGCTCGTAACGCTGGCCGACGCTGGAATAAATACCG
The DNA here is from genome assembly GCF_016918385.1 of Pseudomonas sp. ICBG1301. NCBI lineage: Bacteria > Pseudomonadati > Pseudomonadota > Gammaproteobacteria > Pseudomonadales > Pseudomonadaceae > Pseudomonas > Pseudomonas sp. ICBG1301. Next base: position 184,555 of record NZ_JAEKGB010000002.1, on the reverse strand, counting down.
ATCTGCTTGAACAGATTGGCCATGCCGAAGGTACGCGCCTCGTCCGCCACGATGGGCACGATGCGCGGGCCGAGCGCCTTGTCCTTGAGCAGGTTGGTGAGCATGCGCACAAAGGCCATGGTCGTGGACATTTCCTTACCGTCGGCGCCAGTGGCGAAACCGGCGTAACCCGTCAGCGGCGGCACACTGACCGGCGCTGCCTGCTGGGCACGGCTCGGCACATAACCGCCCAAGGCTGCGCGGCGCTGGTGCAGGTAGCGCATTTCCAGGCTGTCATCGCCAGGTTTATAGAAGCTCAGGGATTCGGTCTGCTCATCCGTCAACGGCAAGCGAAAGCGGTCACGAAAGGCGATCAATGCCTCACGATCGAGCTTTTTCTGCTGGTGAGTGGTCATCTTGCCCTGCCCGGCCTCACCCATGCCAAAGCCCTTTTTGGTCTGGGCCAGGATCACCGTGGGCTTGCCTTTGACCCGGCGCGCGGCGTGGTAGGCCGCGTGGATCTTGAGCATATCGTGGCCACCCCGCTTGAGGCCGTCGATCTGTTCATCGCTCATGCCTTCGACCCGCTTGGCCATGGCCGCGCTTTGGCCGAAGAAGTGTTCGCGGTTGTAGGCACCGTCCTTGGCGGCGAACGTCTGAAATTGGCCGTCGACGGTGTTCGACAAGGTATCGACCAGCGAGCCGTCGGTGTCTTGGGCGAGCAAAGCGTCCCAGTCCGAGCCCCACACCAGCTTGATCACGTTCCAGCCGGCGCCGGCGAATAACGCCTCCAGTTCGTCGATGATCCGCCCGTTGCCCCGCACCGGGCCGTCGAGGCGTTGCAGGTTGCAGTTGACGACCCAGGTCAGGTTGTCCAGCCCTTCACGGGCGGCCAGGGTCAGCGCCGACATGCTTTCCGGCTCGTCCATTTCACCGTCACCGAACACGCCCCACACGTGGCGGTCGGTGGTGTCCTGCAGGCCGCGGTGCTGCAGGTAGCGCATGAAACGCGCCTGGAAAATCGAACTGATGGGGCCGATGCCCATGGAGCCGGTGGGGAACTGCCAGAAGTCCGGCATCAACCAAGGGTGCGGATAGCTGCAAAGGCCGCGTGCGCCGGATTTTGCGCCGCCCAGTTCCTGGCGATAGTGTGCCAGGTCGTTTTCGCTCAAGCGCCCCTCAAGGAAGGCCCGGGCATAGATGCCTGGCGCGGAATGCGGCTGGTAGAACACCAGATCACCGCCAAAATGCTCGTTGCGGGCACGGAAAAAGTGATTGAAGCCCACTTCGAACAAATCCGCGGCACTGGCGTAGCTGGCGATATGGCCACCCAGTTCACCGTAGGCCTGGTTGGCCCGCACCACCATGGCCAAGGCATTCCAGCGCACCCACGAGGCCAGGCGCTCTTCGGTGGCCAGGTCGCCGGGAAAGGCCGGCTGCTGCTCGACGCTGATGCTGTTGATATACGGCGTGCCGTGGCGCGGCTTCCAGTCGATGTGCGGCGCACTGCCCTCGCGCGCGAGCAGGTCGAGGATCTGCCGCGCCCGCGCAGGCCCGGCGTGGGAGGCCAGTGAAGCCAGGGCGTCACGCCATTCGTCCAGCTCTTGCTGATCCAACGCCGTGTGATTGACTGCACTTGCGAAACCGTTCATGAGCACCTCCGGGCTTTTTTTCCAGTTTATGTGGGTGCTTGAGGATTTTTTGCCTGTTATCAGGCGCGGTTTGCAGCGGTTTGAGCATGAATCACTGCCAATCGGCTTTTTACCAGCACATCGTGCTCAAGCCCCCCGAAACCACCCAACTGTGTTTAAAATGCCGCCCGCTCAATGACCGACGCTCGACGATGACCCCAGACGCACTCGCCACCCTGCACGCTCACCTGCTCACCGCCCTGGCCAGCCCACCGGCGGAGACCCGCCGCCTGTTTCACGGCCGTGGCCGCTGCTGGCCGGGCCTGGAGCAACTGACCGTGGACTGGTTGCAAGGCGTGGTGCTGGTCGCGTTGTTCAAGGAGCCGGAGCCTGCCCAGCTGGAAGCCTTGAAACAGTTGCTGCAGACGCACTTGGGTGCTTACACCATCGCCCTGCAACACCGTTATCTGCCGCAAAGCACCACCGAATGGCTGGTGGGCGACGCGGTAGATGAGCTGACGATTACCGAAGGTGGCCTGCGCTACCTGATCGACCTGGGTAAAAAACAGAACAGCGGGCTGTTCCTCGATATGCGCTACGGCCGCAACTGGGTACGCGAACAGGCCACGGGCCAGCGGGTACTCAACCTGTTTGCCTATACCTGCGGGTTCTCGGTGGCGGCGATCGAAGGCGGCGCCGAACATGTGGTGAACCTGGACATGGCCCGTGGCGCCCTCAGCCGTGGCCGCGACAACCATCGCCTGAATGGACATGACCTGAGCAAAGTCACGTTTCTGGGCCACGACCTGTTCAAATCCTGGGCCAAGGTCATCAACGGCGGCCCCTACGACCTGGTGATCATCGACCCACCGTCGTTCCAGAAAGGCAGCTTTTTATTGACCAAGGACTATCAGCGCGTGTTGCGCCGCCTGCCGGATCTGCTTACAGCACAGGGCACGGTGCTGGCCTGCATGAACGACCCGGCCTTCGGCGAAGACTTCCTGATTGAGGGCGTAACTCGCGAAGCGCCGGGCCTGCGCTTTGTGGAACGCCTGGCAAACCCGCCGGAATTCCCCGACGTCGACCCTCAAAGCGGTTTAAAGGCCCTGGTGTTCCGTCAGGGCTGATGCCGAAACGTCTTACGCTTGCTACGCTAAGGGATACGCCGGGGTGGTGAACCTTATCCCCCCCTTCCCGGTCGATAACTGCATTCCCTGGCCAGACTCGACGGCGTCACGTTGTCGGCTGCCCTGTTTCACCTTTTGGAGATCCGCCCGTGATATCGACCCTGCATGTAGCCAGACTCAAAGCCTGGGGCGCCCACGGCTTTACCGCCACCGGTGTGGTGCTGGCTTTCCTGGCGACCCTGGCACTGCTGGAAAACTCGCCCAAGGCCTGTCTGCTGTGGCTGGGCCTGGCGCTGGTAGTCGATGGCGTCGACGGCTCGCTGGCGCGACGGGTCAATGTGAGCACGGTGTTGCCCAGCTTTGATGGCTCGGTGCTGGACCTGGTGATTGATTACCTGACCTATGTGTTCATTCCGGCCTTGTTTATCTACCGCTATATCGACCTGCCAGACTTTACCCATCTGTTTACGGTGTCGGTGATCCTGGTGTCGTCGCTGTTCTGCTTCTGCAATGTGAACATGAAGAGCAAGGACAACTACTTCGTCGGCTTCCCGGCTGCGTGGAACGTGGTGGCGTTGTGCGTGTATATCATCCAGCCCGAAGCCTGGGTCACCTTGTTGACGGTGATTGGCCTGGCGCTGCTGACCGTGACGCCGATGAAGTTTCTGCATCCGTTTCGAGTGAAGCGTTTCATGCCGCTGAATATCGCGGTGACCACGATCTGGCTGTTGTGCAGCTTTCTGATGGTGGTGGATTACCCGAATACCAACCCGTGGACGTTCGGGTTGTGGTCGCTGATGTCGGCTTATTTCCTCGGGATCTGCGTGTGGCGCACCGCGCTGGAATGGCTCGACAAACGCCACAGCTGATCACGCTCGAAAAAGTGGGAGGGGCTTGCTCCCTCCCACATTTGGATCTGGGTGCATCACACGGGTAAGATGACCGCCTCTCGCTTAGCGCCCTGCCAATAATAAGCCCTGCCCATGCCCTTCGAACTCAGCGTTGACCTCACCACCCTAGCTATTCTCGCCGTCGTAGCCTTCATTGCCGGTTTCATCGACGCCATCGCCGGCGGCGGCGGGCTGCTCACCACGCCGGCCCTGCTCACCGCCGGCATGCCGCCGCACCTGGTGTTGGGCACCAACAAACTCAGCTCGACCTTCGGCTCCGCCACGGCAAGCTTCACCTTCTATCGACGCAAGCTGTTCAACCCGCGCCAGTGGGTGCACGCCATCATCGGTACGCTGGTCGGCGCGCTGACCGGTGCCGTGGTCGCCCACTACCTGCCTGCCGAAACCCTGAACAAAATGCTCCCGGTGATCGTGTTCGCCTGTGGCGTGTACCTGCTGTTCGGCGGCACCCCCAAGGCACCGCTGGATGCCGATGCACCGATCAAGAAGAAATGGCAAGCCACCCAAGGTTTCGGCCTGGGCTTCTACGACGGCGTGGCCGGCCCCGGCACCGGTGCGTTCTGGACGGTGAGCACCATGCTGCTGCACCCGATCGACCTGGTGAAGGCCAGCGGCGTGGCGCGCAGCATGAACTTCGTGAGCAATGCGGCGGCGTTGACGGTGTTTATCATCAATGGCTCGGTGGACTGGATCGTCGGCCTGGCCATGGGCCTTTCGGTGATGTGCGGCGCGTTCTTTGGCGCGCGCAGCGCGATCAGCGGCGGCGCCAAATTCATTCGGCCGGTGTTTATCACCGTGGTGCTCGGCCTGACGGTACGCCTAGCCTGGCAGCACTGGTTCAGCGTGGCCTAGACGACGCGCCAGGTAGAGGTCGATCAGGTAACGCGCAATCGAGCGTGAGGCCGGCAACGGCGGTAGCTCATGGATGTTGAACCACTGCGCATCTTCGATTTCGTCGGCCTGGGGCACGATATCGCCCCCGGCGTATTCGGCATGGAACCCCAGCATCATCGAATGCGGGAACGGCCAGCATTGGCTGCCCATGTACTGGATGTTCTTGACCTCCACCTGCACCTCTTCGCGCACCTCGCGGATCAGGCAGTCTTCGGCCGACTCGCCCGGCTCGGCAAACCCGGCCAGGGTACTGTAGACGCCCGTGACAAAGCGCGGCGAACGCGCCAGTAGAATCTCGTCGCCACGGGTCACCAGCACGATCATGCTCGGCGAGATCCGTGGGTAGCTGCGCAGGTCGCAGGCCTGGCAATACATCGCACGCTCGCGTGGCACCTGGACCATGGCCTGGCCGCAGCTGCCGCAAAACCGGTGCTCCCGCGCCCAGGTGCCGATCTGCGCGGCGTAGCCCAGCACTTTGTACAGCGTGTGATCACCTTGCAGCATAAAGCCGCGCAAGCCCTGCCAACTGCAACCCGGCACCTGGGCGGCCGAGTTGAGTTCCAGCAAGTACACCGGTTCACCGTCGAGGTGGCCGATGCCATGCTCGGCGAACACCGACAGGTCCTGGCGCTTGAGCCACTCCCTGGGAAACAGCGGGCCATTGCTGTCATGCAAAAAGCCGTCACGGCTGCGGGCGACGGCCCAGCCGCCTGGCGTGTCGTTGTCGAGCAGGGTTGTGGTAATCCAGCCTGGGGTCATGTCAGTCAATCCACGAATTCGGGTTTCTGCTTACTCATGTGGGCCGCAATGGCCACGCGCAGGTCGTTGGATTGCAACATAGCCGCGTTCCAGGTGGCAACGTATTCCAGACCATCATTGATCGTGTGATCACGCATGTAGCTGATCATGGCCTTGGTGCCGGTCACGGCAATCGGCGACTTGGCGGCGATCTCATGGGCGATTTCCATCACCCCGGCCAGCAGGCTTTCCGGGTCGGCATACACACGATTGACCAGGCCGATGTCACGCGCTTCTTCGGCTCCGAACTGGCGGCCGGTGTAGGCCAACTCGCGCAGCATGCCGTCACCGATAATGCGCGGCAGGCGCTGCAAGGTGCCGACGTCGGCGGCCATGCCGATGTCGATTTCCTTGATCGAGAACTGCGCCCCTTCGGCGGCATAGCGCATGTCACAGGCGCTGATCAGGTCGATGGCACCGCCGATGCAATAACCCTGGATCGCCGCCAATACCGGTTTACGGCAATTGTCGACGGCATTGAACGAGGCTTGCAGTTCGAGAATCTTGCGCCGCAGCAGACGTGCGTTGCGCCCGACATCCTTGCCGAACTCGTTGGCCACCGAGGCGAGCATCATCAAGTCGATGCCCGACGAGAAATGCTTGCCTGCGCCGCTGAGCACCACCGCACGTACGGCATCGGTGTCTTCGATCCATTGGAAGATGTCGATGATTTCGGTCCAGAACGCCGCGTTCATCGCGTTGATCTTTTCCGGGCGGTTGATCTGCACATGGGCAACGTTGCCGGTGAGTTCGACGACGAAAGCTTGGTATTCGGACATGGCAGTGATCCCTGACTGGCGAGTGATAAGGCTCGAACTATAACAAGGGTGCGCGACGGCGCATCGGCCAAAAACGGGACTGGCAAAGTAATGCAATGTTGCAGGCGCGCCCTGCATGCAGTACCGATACATTTCATCCCGCAGACGCGACTGATCGGTTATACCATCAGGGCCCTCGCCTGGAGCAACCTTATGCCGCCCACGTTTCGTTCGTCGCTGACGCTGGCCCTGGTGGTCGTGTTGACCGGTATCGGCGCGGGTTTGGGCGGGATGTGCCTGGCGCTGTTGCTGCACGGCATTCAACACCTGGCGTACGGCTACAGCCTCGACAGCCTGGTCAGCCATCAAACCTTTTTGTGGGGCGTGACCGCCGCGACACCCGAACGCCGCCTGCACGTGCTGATGGTGTGCGGGGTGGTGGCCGGGCTGGGCTGGTGGACGCTCTATCGCTATGGCCGCCCGCTGGTGAGCGTCAAGCAGGCCGTGTCGGCAAGCCTGCCGATCATGCCGGCCAAGACCACCCTCGCCCACGCCGTCTTGCAGATCATCACGGTGGCGCTCGGCTCGCCCCTGGGCCGTGAAGTGGCGCCCCGTGAGGTTGGCGCGCTGGCCGCCACGTGGCTGTCCCAACGCGCACGACTAACGCCGGAGATGCACCGGCTGCTCGTCGCCTGTGGTGCGGGCGCCGGGCTGGCGGCGGTGTATAACGTACCGTTGGGCGGCGCGGTGTTTGTGCTGGAAGTGCTGGTGGGCGCATTCAGCTGGCCGGCCGCACTGATGGCGTTGGCCACGTCGGCTATCGGCGCAGCGGTGGCATGGCTCGGGCTGGGGGCGGAAGCGCAATACGTCGTGCCGCACTTTGTGCTGAGCCCGGCGCTGATCGCCTGGGCCGTGGTGTGCGGACCGGTGTTCGGCGTGGCCGCCTACGCCTTTACCCGCCTGACCGGCGCCGCCAGGGCCCATGCGGCACGTGGGTGGCGCCTGCCGGTGCTGGCGCTGCTCAACTTCAGCCTGATTGGCGGGTTGGCCATGCTGCTGCCGCAGATCCTCGGCAACGGCAAAGGCCCGGCGCAACTGGGCTTCGATAATGAACTGGGCATAGGCCTGGCCGCCGTGTTGCTGGTCGCCAAGGTGCTGGTCACCGCTGCCAGCTTGCGCGCCGGCGCCGAGGGCGGCCTGCTGACACCCGGCCTGGCCAATGGCGCATTACTGGCGATCATCCTGGGCGGTGCCTGGAGCCTGGTGCTCCCCGGCGTACCGCTGGGTGCCTTTGCAATCATCGGCGCGGCGGCCTTCCTGGCGGCCAGCATGAGCATGCCGTTGACCGCCATTGTGCTGGTGGCGGAATTCACCCGTATCGAGCATGACTTTCTGGTGCCGATCATCCTGGCCGTCATCGGCTCGGTGTGCGTGAGCAAGCTGTGCCAACGCGGGGAAAACACTGGAAAAAAGCCCGCCTAAGCGCCATCCTTCGCGCTCTAAGCTGCCCACCCGCAGCGCTCGACGCTTAAAGGATATGCCCATGCACGCCCAACCCCTCGCCCCCGCCGATTTCGAATTCGTCGAAGACACCCTGCTCAAGTACGGCGACGATCATTCGGTGCTGAACCTGGCCGAACTCGACGGCTATTTCACGGCGTTGGTCTCCAGCCCCGCGCAGGTGGAAGTCGGCGAATGGTTTCCGGCGATCTGGGGTGGGCAAAATCCCGACTGGGAAAGCGTGGACGAGGCCCAGCGCTTCCTGGAACTGTGCGTACGGCATATGAATACACTGGCGGCGCAGTTGGCGACCGACGCCCAGGCGTTCAAGGCACGTTTCGATGACACCGAACATCAGGGCCAAGCCGTCACGCTCGCCGAAGAGTGGTGCTTTGGTTACATCCGTGGTGCGGCCATCGGCAACTGGCCAGAGTTGCCGGCTGCCGAAGCCGCGGCGCTGGAGAAGATCTCCTGGTGCGCCGAGCAGGATAACTTCGAGTTGCCGGCAGACCTTGATGTAGGCGCCCATCAACAGCGGGTCAGCGAAATCGAACCGGCTGCGCGGGCGCTACATGATTACTGGTTGGCCAAGCGTTAAGCCGGCCTATTTGAAGTCCAGATCAAACGCCTGGTAGAACGCATTGCCGGTGTTGGCCACGATCCACATCAGCACCACCACGTGCCGGCCCTTCTTGCCCTTGGGCAGCGTCACCTGATGCTCGACCTTGGCTTTGAGCGCGTCGGCATGTTGGTAGTACGGCACTTGGGTGTAGAAATCCTCGAAAAACGGCTTGGCTTCCAACTGAGCGCGGCTGATGCGCTGTTTCGGGTCCCAGCCATCCTTGGTGATAAGCCAGCGGTAGCCCCGGGTGACGTGGGGCGCGGTGTATTCCCACTGCACCTTGAACACCTGGCCGGCCTCGACGTTCAACAACGGCCAGGTAAACGGCGTATTGAGCTTCTTGCTCATCTCTTCATCGGTGAAGTTGAGGCAGTCGCGATCGTCTGTCTTGCCGCCGCTCAGGATGTGCCCATCGGCAGGCGGCGTGACGCTCTGGTCATCGGTTTGATAGGGCGTGGGGAACGGCCCGGCGTTGAGTGCCGGGAAGTTCTTGCCACCTTCCATCTCGTTGACTTGCCAGTTGCCCAGCAGCCCGCGTTCTACCGCGACCGAGCCACGGCTGGCCGGGTTCACGACGCGACCATGCTTGAGTTGAGTCTGGGATTTGTTCATTTCAGTCACTCCTTGATTGAAAACTCCCCGGGATGGGGAGCGACCTGAACTTACCCCACCACCCGCGCTTGTCCACCGAGCCACAGCGTAAGAAAAGTTACATGGCACGCACGTCCCATTGAGCAGACGCATTTGTCCTGCGTCGGATTTGGGTATGTGCCTACCTTGCAAGGGGGCATCCACCTACAGGTCTTGTCCTGGGACCGGTAGCTGCTCGAACCACCCGAGCACCGAGCGCACTGCGGAAAATGCCGCTGGGCGGTGATCCCCGCTCGACAAGCACTGCGCCTATACCCGATTATTCGGGTCCGCCCGTTGGCCGCGCCAGCCACCTTGCCTTGACCAGGAGCCTTGTACCTTGAGTTCGCAGAAAACCGTGACCGTGACACCGCCCAACTTCCCCCTGAACGGCAAGGTCGCGCCCCCCGGCTCCAAGTCCATTACCAACCGCGCCCTGTTGCTGGCGGCCCTGGCCAGGGGCACCAGCCGCCTGAGTGGTGCGCTGAAGAGCGATGACACCCGCCATATGTCGGTGGCGCTGCGCCAGATGGGCGTGACCATCGATGAGCCGGACGACACCACCTTTGTCGTCACCAGCACGGGCAAATTGCAGCTGCCTGCACAACCGTTGTTCCTCGGCAATGCCGGCACCGCCATGCGTTTTCTCACCGCCGCCGTGGCCACCGTGCAAGGCACCGTGGTACTGACCGGCGACGACTATATGCAAAAACGCCCGATCGGCCCGCTGCTGGCGACCCTTGGCCAGAACGGTATCCGCGTCGACAGCCCCACCGGCTGCCCACCGGTGACGGTACACGGCGTGGGCAAGGTGCAAGCCAAGCGTTTCGAGATCGATGGCGGTTTGTCCAGCCAGTACGTGTCGGCCCTGCTGATGCTCGCGGCCTGCGGCGAAGCACCGATAGACGTGGCGTTGACCGGCAAGGACATCGGCGCCCGTGGCTACGTGGACCTGACCCTGGACTGCATGCGGGCCTTCGGCGCGCAGGTCGAGGTGGTTGACGACAGCACCTGGCGCGTGGCTCCGACCGGCTATGCCGCGCATGACTACCTGATCGAACCCGACGCCTCCGCCGCCACCTATCTGTGGGCCGCTGAAGTGTTGACCGGTGGTCGCATCGATATCGGCGTGGCGGCGCAGGACTTCACCCAGCCGGACGCCAAGGCCCAGGCCGTGATCGCGCAATTCCCGAACATGCAGGCCGAGGTGGTCGGCTCGCAGATGCAGGACGCGATCCCGACCCTGGCGGTGCTCGCCGCCTTCAACAACACGCCGGTCCGCTTCACGGAACTGGCCAACCTGCGCGTGAAAGAATGCGACCGCGTACAGGCCCTGCACGACGGCCTCAACGAAATCCGCCCGGGCCTGGCGACCATCGAAGGCGACGATCTGTTGGTGGCAAGCGACCCGGCACTCGCCGGCACCGCATGCACGGCGCTGATCGACACCCACGCCGACCACCGCATCGCCATGTGCTTTGCCCTGGCCGGGCTGAAAGTCTCGGGTATCCGCATCCAAGACCCCGACTGCGTGGCCAAGACCTATCCTGAATACTGGAAGGCCCTGGGTAGCCTTGGGGTTACGCTGAGCTACTGAAGCCGGCGGCGTCGGAATGGGGAGGTCGTGCACATGACAATTCGCCAACCCTGCCCACCCGGCGCCTGCGTTTGCGATCGCGAACAATTGCTGGACGTGCCCGGTGCCGACTTACGTATCCTGCATCTGACGCGCCAGGAAGAGAAACGCCTGATCGAACGCCTCGAAGACCTCAAGAGCCTGCAAGACCTGGAACACATGCAACAGCGGATGTACGAGTTATTGGGCATCCGCCTGCATATCGCGCCGGGGCATACCGAGGTCAAGAGCATGCGCGGGATCCAGATCGTCATCGATGAACTGCCGGGTATGTGTCGCAAGACCCGGCAGGCAATCCCGGCGGCGATTCGTCGCGGCATGGAGAAACGCCCGGAAATTGCCTACCGCTTGCTGGATGCCCACGACCTGTTTCGCGAAGGCTGAATCAGCTGGCGACCGGCTCGTCCTCAAACACCCTCTGCCCGATGGCCTTCGCCGTCTGCAAATGCGCCTGCGCAGTGCCACTTTCCGATTCCAGCAACAGCTGCGATGTCACCACCTGCGCCCCGCAGTAATCAAAGATGCCGTAGTCGATTTGCGTGCGCATGGCCTGGGCGTAACCGTGCCGCTCAAACGCCCCCTCATCCGCCGCACCGACTGCGAGCAAGTGCACCTGCACATGGCGCAGCTTTTTCACCACCGACAAATCCGGGCCGTAATCGATCGCCCAACCGTTGACGAACACGCGGTCCACCCAGCCCTTGAGCAAAGCCGGCAACGACCACCAATAAATCGGAAACACCAGCACCAACGCATCCGCGCGGTCGATACGCGCCTGTTCGGCAAGCACGTCAGCCGGTGGGGTGGCACGGGCGCGATGTACCCGGTGATCGGCCAGGGTATAGCGCGGATCGAAGCCTTCGCCCGCAAGGTCAGCGATTTCATAGCTGTGCCCGGACGCAGTGAGGCCAGCAGCGACCTGCGCCGCCAGGCTGTGGGTGAGCGATGCCGGGTCGTGGTGAGCAACAACGATCAAAGCGTGCATGACAATGACTCCCTTTCGGTTTAGGCTGCATCTAAATTACTTTTAGTAAGTTACCTCTAGTAAGTTACGTTTGGTATATAAGCATGTCAAGTCATGAATCCCCTGCCCCACGTCGACGCTTGTCTCGCGAAGATCGCTTTCGCCAATTGCTCGACGTGGCCTGGCAACTGGTGCGCGAAGAAGGCACCGACGCGCTCACGCTGGGTCGCCTGGCGGAACTGGCAGGTGTCACCAAGCCGGTGGTGTATGACCATTTCGTCACGCGGGCGGGGTTGTTGGCTGCGCTGTATGAAGATTTTGACGGGCGGCAGAATCAGCTCTTTGCCGAGGCCATCGAAGCCAGCGCGGCTACCCTGGAAGATCGGGCCGGTGTGATCGCCGCGTGTTACGTCGATTGCGTGTTATTGCAGGGGCGGGAGATTCCCGGGGTGATCGCCGCACTCAGCAGCTCGCCGGAACTGGAGGCGCTCAAGCGACGATACGAGGCGATCTTCCTCGATAAATGCCGTGAGGCGCTGTCACCATTCGCTCCTGGCAAGCAGGTCTCCCAAGCCGGGCTGCGGGCCATGCTGGGGGCAGCGGAAGCCCTGTCCCAGGCCGCCGCCAGCGGCGAACTCAGCCGTGAAGAGGCGCAACAGGAACTGCTGGCGACGATTCTGGCGATGGTCAGTCGCAGTTAAACGCACATCTGCCGCAAGGGCGTGTGTTTCAGCTGCGAGCCTGTAGAAACAACTGCACCTTGCGCGCCAATTGATCCAGATGGCGATCGCGCTGCTTCTCGGCATCGACCATGGCGCGCTTGCCGTGTTTTTGCAGCAGGTAGGTGTGAATCTGCCGCACTTCCAACGAGCGGTAGATGGCCGCGACATCCAGCACGCCCATCAGGCCGTCGGTGCCGTAGTCGCGAGTATTCATCAGCACCTGCGTGCCACGCGCACCGCGCACTTGAAACCCCATGGCCTCGAAGGTCGCGACCTTTTCCACGGCGCACGCCAGCTCGGCATGGGGGTAGCGTGCGAGTACGTCCTGCAGCATCGCCCCCGCGATCCCCTGGCGCCGATACCCGGCTTGCACGGCCATGAAGGCAATGCCGCAGGCGTGCGGATCATCCTTCACCGGCAGATAGAGGCAAAAGCCCACCACCTGTTCCTCTTCCATCGCCACGACCAGTTCGACGGCAATGCCCTTGGCCCCATCCAAGGCCTCCAGGTACAGGTGCACCTCAAAACCGATGGCGTATTGGTAGATGTTGTAGAGCAAGTTGCTCGGCGGCAGCGCTACACTGCTGATGTCGGTGAGGTTGTCCACCACCATCTGCAGGATCTGGCCATTGATGGCTTCGGGGCACGGCGTGGTGTAACGGGTAAGGCTGAACATGCAAATTCCTGGGGTTTCGCGTCAAGGCAACGGCGATTGTACCTGTTGCAGGCACACCTCACGCAAACAGCCGCGCAGCCAGCGATGGGCCAGGTCGGCGTCCTGGCGTGGGTGCCAGAGCATCGCCACGGTGAAAGGCGGTAGCGCAACCGGCAAGGTAAACCGGAACAGCCCCTCGGGCTGATTGGCCGTGTAGCGTTCGGGCACGCTGGCGATCAGATCGCTGGCGCGGGCCAGGGCGACAGCGGTGGAGAACCCCGCCACCACCGTGCAGATCTGCCGGCTCAAGCCCTGCGCTTCAAGGGCATCGTCAATCTGGCCACGGTCCTGGCCGCGCCGCGAGACATACACGTGGCCGCCTTCGGCAAAACGCGCAGCGCTGATTTCACCCTGGCTCAGCGGATGGCCGCTGCGCACCACCCCGATCAGCCGGTCGCGAAACAGCGCCTGGGTCAGCACCTCAGGGCCGGCGCCGGCGTCGACCACGCCGGTTTCCAGGTCGACACTGCCGTCGCGGAGCCAGTCCGTGTGTTTGTCGGTTTTATTGATGAAGCGCAGCCGCACGCCCGGCGCGTCCCGGCCGATGCGCGCGAGCAGCGCCGGGCCGAAGCTTTCGACGAACTCCTCGCTGGTGCGCAGGGTAAAGCTGCGCGTCACGCGGCGCATATCCAGGGATTGTGCGGGGCGCAGCACGCCTTGGGCCTGCTGCACCAGGCTGCCGACCTGTTCGCGCAATGCCTGGGCACGTGGCGTGGGCACCAGTCGGCGACCGGCGCGGACCAGCAACGGGTCGCCGGTGGTTTCGCGCAGACGCGCCAGTGCCCGGCTCATGGCCGACGGGCTCAAGCCCAAGCGCTTGGCGGCACCGGCGACGCTGCCTTCGCTCAACAAGACGTCCAGGGTAATCAGCAGATTGAGATCGGGCATCGGCACTCCTGACAAGGCGTTATACGCACGTATTAACTGCAAGGCATGCGTCTTCCGCCATGTTAAACGAGGTCGTAGATTGGTGACATCCGCATTCATTCAAGGAATCGTCCATGCAGACCTCCTCCCGAGGCGCTCTTTGGAGCCTGTGTTTGTCCATGTTGCTGGCCTCGCTCGGCACCAGCATTGCCAATGTCGGCTTACCCTCGTTGGCGCAGGTGTTCGAGACGTCATTTCATGCCGTGCAGTGGGTGGTACTGGTGTATCTGCTGGCAATCACGGCGGTGATTGTGGCGGCCGGCAGCCTGGGTGATCGCGTGGGGCGCCGACGCTTATTGCTGATCGGGCTGCTGCTGTTTGCGCTGGCCTGCGGGTTGTGTGCGGCCGCGCCGTCGCTGCCATGGCTGGTGGTCGCACGGGGACTGCAGGGGCTGGGGGCGGCGAGCATGATGGCAATGACCTTGGCGCTGGTCGGCGACACCGTCACCAAAGCGCACACGGGCCGTGTCATGGGGTTGCTTGGCACAATGTCGGCGCTGGGTACCGCCCTGGGTCCGAGCGTCGGCGGAGTACTGCTCAGCCTGTGGGGTTGGCGGGCGCTGTTTCTGGTCGGCCTGCCACTGGGCTTGCTGGCGACCACCCTCGCCTATCGCTACCTGCCGGCTGATCGGCTGCGCAGATCGGATGCCACCGGCCTGCGCTGGCGTGTCGCGCTGGCCGACGGGCCGTTGCGCGCCGGCCTGGCGATGAGTGCACTGATTGCCGCCGTGATCATGGCGACCTTTGTCGTCGGCCCGTTTTATCTGTCCCGTGGCCTGGGGCTCGATGCGACCTGGATGGGCCTGGTCATGGCCGTTGGCCCCTGCGTGGCGGCCTGCGCCGGCGTACCGGCGGGCCGTCTCACCGACCACTTCGGCAGCCGCCGCATGACCCTTGCCGGCCTGGGCTTGTTGTTCTGTGGCGCCCTGCTGTTGTCATGCGCCAGCGGCCTGCCGGCGTACCTGACGGCACTGGTGGTTTTGACCTGCGGCTACAGCCTGTTCCAGGCGGCCAACAACACCGCGGTGATGAGCGACGTGCACGCGACCCACCGAGGCACGGTCTCGGGCCTGCTGAACCTGTCGCGCAACCTGGGCCTGATTATCGGCACTTCGGCCCTCGGCGCAGTGTTTGCCTGGGCCACGCCGGATGTCACGAATGCCCCCGCACAATCGGTCGTCAACGGCCTGCATGCGACCTTCAGCGTCGCACTGGGGCTGATCCTGTTGGCGGTCGTAATACGACACAAATATTGACAAGGTAAAATCGTAACGACTATTGTCTGACAACCTGATCAACAAGGCTGTCCCATGCTTGAGCTCCAACGCCCCGACTCGCTGGTCGTACGGGTTGTCAGCGCAATTCGCGCAGAAATCGATTCCGGCCGACTGCCGCCGGAGTCCCGCATGCCCACAGAGCAACAACTGGCCGAGCAGCTCAACGTCAGCCGTTCCGTGGTGCGCGAAGCCATCGCACAGCTCAAGGCCGATGGCGTCATCACCGCACGACGGGGCCTGGGTTCGTTCATTTCACAGACGCCGGCCGGCACAGTGTTCCGTTTTCCACAGCAAGATGGCCGCCGTCCGGACCTGGCGCAAATGTTCGAGGTGCGTCTGTGGATCGAAACCCAAGCCGCTTCAATCGCTGCCCGGCGCCGCGATGAGGCCGACCTGCAGCGCATGAAAGGCGCCTTGCAAGCCATGCAGGACAACCGCGATAACTTCGAAGCCGCCGCCATCGCCGATGTGGAATTCCATCGCGCCATTGCCGACGCCAGTAAAAATGACTACTTCGTGGCCTTCCACGACTTCCTGCGTAGCCAGTTGGCCAGCGCCCGCAAAACCGCCTGGGAAAACTCGGCGTCGCGTTTTGCCACCGGCTCCGCTGATGCGACGCAGGAACACCAACGGCTCTACCAGGCGATTGCCGACGGTGATGCGCAACGCGCCGCCGCCAGTGCCGAGGCGCATTTGCGAGCCGCAGCCCGGCGCCTGAGCCTGGAACTGCCGACTACCGCCTGATCCTATGAATAGCGTGTCCTGGACACGCCCTTTTTTTAACAAAAACATTAGTCTGACAACCTGATAAGCAGACCAAAATGTATAACGGTAGGTATTTCACGCAATGATTCACGACTTTTGCATTATCGGTGGCGGCATCGTCGGCCTGGCCACCGCGATGGAGCTGCTCAAGCGCCAACCGGGCGCTTCGGTGGTGATCCTGGAAAAAGAACCGGTGCTGGCCAGGCACCAGACCGGTCACAACAGTGGTGTCATCCACGCCGGCATCTACTACGCACCAGGCAGCCTCAAGGCAGACCTGTGCAAGCGCGGCGCCGCAGCTACCAAACAGTTCTGCACCGAGCACGGCATCAAGTTCGAGGTGTGCGGTAAGATGCTGGTGGCCTCAAGCGCCCTGGAAATGCAGCGGATGGAAGCGCTGTACGCCCGCGCCCAGCTCAACGGCATGCACGTCGAACGCCTGGACGCCGACCAGTTGCGTCAGCGCGAACCGAACATCGTCGGCCTGGGCGCGCTGTTTCTCGACGCCACCGGCATCGTCGACTACCGCCAGGTGTGCGAAACCATGGCCCAAGTGATCCGTCGCGGCGGCGGCGAGATCTGCCTGGAACGCACCGTCACCGCGATCCACGAGGACACCGACAAAGTCAGCGTCAGCACCCTCGGCGAAACCTGGCAGGCTCGGCACCTGGTGGTCTGCGCCGGCTTGCAGTCGGACCGCCTGGCCACCCTGGCCGGGGTAGCGATCAATCACCAGATCATCCCATTCCGTGGCGAGTACTTCCGCCTGCCCGCGTCGAAAAACACCCTCGTCAACCATCTGATCTACCCGATTCCTGACCCGGAGTTGCCGTTTCTCGGCGTGCACCTGACCCGCATGATCGACGGCAGCGTGACCGTCGGCCCGAACGCGGTGCTGGGCCTGGGCCGCGAGAACTACCGCAAGTTCTCGGTGAACTGGCGCGACGTGGCGCAGTACGCCAGTTTCCCCGGCTTCTGGAAAACCCTCTGGCAAAACCTCGGCTCGGGCACCACCGAGATGAAGAACTCACTGTTCAAGTCCGGCTATCTGGAGCAGTGCCGCAAATACTGCCCATCGCTGACCCTCGACGACCTGTTGCCCTGCGAAGCCGGTATTCGCGCCCAGGCGGTGATGCGCGACGGTAGCCTGGTGCACGACTTCCTGTTCGCCCAAACCCCACGAATGCTGCACGTCTGCAACGCGCCCTCGCCGGCCGCCACGTCAGCCATGCCCATCGGCGCAATGATCGCCGACCGCCTGTTCACTCCCCAGTAGCACCCGGCAATACGCGTCCATTTGACAATAACTATAAAGACTCAGAAGGAAGTACAGCATGACGGCCCCCGTCTCTATCGCCACCCACGAAACGCCCGAGCAAACCCGCAAACGCCTGCGCAAAGTCGCCGCCGCGACCATCTTCGGCTCCATGCTGGAGTGGTATGACTTCTACCTGTACGCCACCATGGCGGCTATTGTGTTCTCGAAGATTTTCTTCGATAACAGCGACCCGAAGACCGCTTCGCTGATGGCGTTCTCCACCTTTGCCATCGGTTTTATCGCCCGCCCGTTCGGCGGCATCCTGTTTGGTTACCTGGGCGACAAGTTCGGCCGCAAGCAAGTGTTGGTGCTGACCTTCTGCCTGATGGGCGTGTGTACCACACTGATCGGCCTGATCCCCAGTTACGCCTCCATCGGTATCTGGGCGCCGATCGTGCTGGTGTTTATCCGCATCATTCAAGGCCTGGGCGCCGGTGCCGAGCTGTCGGGTGCCGCAGTGACGTCCTATGAACACGCCTCCCAGGGCAAACGCGGCAGCCAGGGGGCGTGGCCGGCGCTGGGCCTGAACCTGGGCCTGTTGCTGTCGTCACTCACCGTGTACTTGCTCACCATGAACGGCAATGAGTTCCTGCTGGCCGGAGGCTGGCGCATTCCGTTCGTGTGCAGCATCGGGCTGGTGGGGATCGGCCTGTGGGTGCGTAACAGCATTCCGGAAACCCCGCAGTTCAAGGAACTGAGCCAAGAGGCCGCCAAGGTCAAGGCTTCGCCGCTCAAGGCCTTGTTCAAGAACGACCTGAAGGGGCTGGCGGTGGTGTTCTTTGTGGCCGTTGGCTATAACGCCCTGAGCTACATCTTCAAGACCTTCTCCCTGGCCTACCTGACCCAGTTCAAAGGTGTCGATGTGCATGTCACTTCATTGTCGGTGACGATCGCCAGCCTGATCGCCATCGTCGCGGTGCCCTGCTTCGGCTGGCTGTGCGACCAGTGGAGCAGCAAGACCGTACTGATGCTCGGCGGGGTGTTTTCGCTGCTGTTCGCCTACCCGTTCCTGGCCCTGCTCAACAGTGGCGAAAGCCTGATGATCTACCTCGCCATCGGCGTTGGCACCGGCATTCTCGCACCGATGATGTTTGCCCCGCAGGGCTCGTTCCTGAGCCGCCAGTTCCCGACCCAGACGCGCTCCTCGGGCTTCGGCACCGGACGTGAAATCGGCACCGCCATCGCCGGCGGCCTGGCACCCTTGGGTGCGCTGTCAATGGTGGCGGCGTCGGCCACCCACTCCACCGATGGCGTGGTGATCATCCTCGCTGTTTCGGCGTTGCTGGTAGTGGTGTTCGCCTTGTGCGACCAGGGTCGCAAACACTCGACATTCAAGAACTGAGGCAAAAAGTTCAGATCAATGGGTGCATGGATGCACCCGGATCGCGCATCATGGGCACTTTCAAGCTCAAGGGTAACGTCCATGCGCGTTCTGTCATTGATGATGGGCCTGACGACGCTGGCCGCCACTACGGTGTTCTGCGCCAGCGCGATGGCGAATGAAGAAAGTCAGTTGGTACAACAGATCAACCAGTACCGCAGCCAGGTGCAACGCTGTGGTGACCAGGGTTCCCAGGAACTGCCGCCGCTGACCAGCGACACACGGCTGGTACTGCCGGCGACCAATGTCGGCGATTTGCAGCAATCGCTGGCGCGGGCGGCGTATCCGATGGTCAACGTGCAAGCCATCAGCCTGTCCGGGCCCAAGGATGCGCAAGCGGCGATGAAAGCCGTGCGCGAGAGCTTCTGCCGCGTAGTGCTGGACCCGCAATTCGTCGACATCGGCGTGAGCAACAGCGGCCAGGACTGGCGCATCGTGCTAGCCCGACCGCTGCTGACCAGCGGCCTGGGTGACTGGTCGACCGAAGGCAAGCAACTGCTTAACCTGATCAATGCCGCCCGCGCCCAGGCGCGCCAGTGCGGCACCCAGGCCTTCAACGCGACCACGCCACTGACGTGGAATGACGACCTCGCGGGAGCTGCCAACAGCCACACCCGCAACATGGCCAACGGCAACTTCTTCGACCACCTGGACCACGACGGCCGCACTCCGGGCGATCGGGCCGAACTGGCCGGGTACAGCGCGAAGAACATCGGCGAAAACATCGCCGCCGGCCTCGATACGCCACGCAAGGTGGTAGACGGTTGGCTCGCCAGCCCAGGGCATTGCGCGAACCTGATGAACCCGCAATTCCGCGAGCTGGGTGCGGCCTACGCCATGGACCCGAAGAGTGATGCGGGGATCTACTGGACGGCGGATTTCGGCGCACAACAGTAGCGGCACACCCGCCCGGCATGCTGGGCGGGTGTCGACTCAAATAAAGACGACATCAAATTGCCATCTCCTGGATAATCGCGCTGAACTGGCCGCGTTGATTCCGGTCTGTTGCTTGTCAGGCTGCCTTTCAGGCATCGACAGTACGTGGCAAACAAGGTGTTAGTGCAATGATGAATTGGCTGCAAAGCAGCAGCGACATGGCCGAGCAGGTGCGCCGCCATGATTGGGCCAATACCCCACTGGGGCCGCTGGAGCAATGGCCGGACGTGCTCAAGACCACGGTCGCGCTGTGCTTTGCTTCAAGCTTCCCGCAGGCCATCGTCTGGGGGCCGTCCCTGACGACGCTGTACAATGACGCCTTTGTGCCGATTCTGGGCGACAAGCCGTTTGCCCTCGGACGCCCGTTCAGTGAGATATGGCAAGAGGCCTGGCACGAAATCAGCCCGATCGCCGACGCGGCCTATCAAGGCCATGCCACCTACATCGAAAACTATCCCCTGGTGATCGAGCGTGGCGCCGGCCCTGAGCAGGCGTATTTCACCTTTTGCTACAGCCCGATCCGCGACTCCCAAGGCAAGGTCGTGGGCCTGCTCGACACCGTCACCGAAACCACCACCACCGTTTTCCTCGCCCGCCGCCTCGCCGCGCTGGATGCCATCGGCAATGCCGTGGCCGGCGCCACCGACGCGCAGGCGATCATGAGCCTCACCACGCGCCTGCTGGCCGAGCACTTGCAGGTCTCCAATTGCGCCTATGCCGATATGGATGCCGATGAAGACGGTTTCACCATTCGCGGCAACTGGGCCGCGCCCGGTTCGCCCAGCATTGTCGGGCGCTATCGCCTGGCCTCGTTTGGGGCACGCGCAGTGCGCAAACTGCGCTCGGGCGAACCCCTGATGATTCGCGACAACCGGCTAGAGTTCACACCCGAGGAGTCGGCCCGCTACCAGGCCCTGGGCGCCACGGCGACGGTGTGCTTCCCGCTGATCAAGCAGGGTCGCCTGACGGCCCTGATGGCGGTGCATCACAAAACCCAGCGCGTCTGGTCGCCATATGACCTGGCGCTGGTGGGTGAAGTCACCGAACGCTCCTGGGCACATATCGAACGCGTACGCGCCGACGCTGCCGTGCGCGAAGGGTTGGCGGCCATCACCGAACTGAACGCCACCCTGGAACAACGGGTGCAAGAGCGCACCCTCGCACTCACCCAGGCTGAAGCCGCGCTGCACCAATCGCAAAAGCTCGAAGCCATCGGCCAATTGACCGGTGGCGTGGCTCACGACTTCAACAATTTGCTGACGATCATTCGCTCGTCCGTGGATTTTCTGCGCCAGCCAGGGCTGTCCGAGGAACGCCGCCGGCGCTACCTCGGCGCCGTCTCCGACACCGTCGAGCGAGCCAGCAAGCTCACCAGCCAGTTGCTTGCGTTCGCCCGCCGTCAGCCGCTGAACCCGGAAGCCTTCGACCTGAGCCGGCGCGTGCAAAATATCGGCGAGATGCTCGAAAGCGTCACCGGTTCACGCATTCATGTGCAGGTCGAAGTGCCTGCGCGTCCATGCCATGTGTGTGTCGACGCCAGCCAGTTCGAGACCGCGCTGATCAACATTGCCCTCAACGCACGCGATGCCATGGGTGGCCAAGGCACCCTGACCCTGCGCGTCGCGCGCGTCTCAGCGCTGCCGCGCATCCGTGGCGATGCCCCAGTCCAACAGCCGTTCGTGACGGTGTCCCTCACCGACACGGGCACGGGCATCCCGCGTGAGACGTTCGAGCGTATTTTCGAACCGTTCTTTACCACCAAGGCCGTCGGCAAAGGCACAGGTTTGGGCCTGTCCCAGGTGTTCGGGTTTGCCAAGCAGTCCGGCGGTAACATCGACGTGGCCAGCACCCTGGGCCAAGGTACGGTGTTTACCCTTTACCTGCCCGAGGTGGAAGCGCCGGTCGCCCAGCACACGGCGCCGGACCCGGCACACAGCCCACTGCGGGACATGGCCATGGGGCATATCCTGATCGTCGAAGACAACCTCGAAGTCGGCCGTTTCGCCAACCAGATCCTCCAGGACCTGGGCTACCGGACCACCTGGGCTACCGATGCCGAACAGGCACTGGCGCTGGCGGGTGAGGACGCGATGGCCTTCGACGGCATCTTTTCGGATGTGGTGATGCCCGGCATGACCGGCGTGGCCATGGCCAAGCTGCTGCGTCAGCGACGGCCGGACCTGCCGGTGGTGCTCACCTCAGGCTACAGCGAAGAGCTGGCCGACAGTGGCTATGAGGGCTTCGAATTCCTGGCCAAGCCCTATTCCGCCGATCAGGTGGCATGGACGCTGGCCAAATCGATGCGCCGGGACTGAGCCCTACTCCGCCGCGCCCCACTCCGCCACAGCCACTTGGTTACGCCCCATGGCCTTGGCGCGATACAGCGCCTTGTCTGCACTGTTCATCAAGCTGTGCAGATCCTGATCGGGGCTGCGTACAAGGGCCACGCCGAGACTGGCCGTCAGGCCCTGCACCGGCTCGACCGTCAGGCCTGAAATTGTCTTGACCAATTGCTCGGCGATATCGCGCGCGGTTTCCAGCGACGTATTGGGCAGCAACACCGCAAACTCTTCGCCGCCGAGGCGACCATACACATCCGAATGGCGAAACGATGCACTGATCACCCCACCAATCTGCCGCAGCACGTGATCACCGGCCTGGTGGCCGTAGGTGTCGTTGACGCTCTTGAAATGGTCCATGTCCATCATCAATGCGCACACCGGCTGCTGGTTATCGCGACATTGCGCATACCGCTGCTGCGCGTGTTCGAAGAACGCACGACGATTCATCAGCCCGGTCAGTTCATCAGTCTGGGCGGCACGTGTGGAGGCGTTATGGGCGCGTTCCATTTGCCGGGTCAGGCGAAAGGCCTTTTCCAGGGCATCGGAAAATTTACGCGTAGCACTGACCACGAAGGTCGAAAACACCAGCACTGCGATTGCCACCCCCACCTGCATCAGGGTCGGCTGAAACAGCAACCACAGCGTACATGGCAATAACACCAGGGCCATGGCGCCCAGGGTCATGTAGCGATAGGCCGAATAACACGAAACCGCACTGACCGACATGCCCACCGTGAACAACATCACCAGCACCTGGGACACACGGTCGTCGGGGGGCATGACCGCCAACGCGCCCATGCCCCAGATCCCGGCCGACAACATCAACGTGACCGCATAACGTCGTTCCCAGCGTGCGGGTGTGCGGTCGATATCAGGGCAACGAAACCAGTCCATGAACATTTTCAGGCGCAACAGCGAGGACGCCGACAACGCCACCAACCAGATCAGCATGACCTGGTGGTTGAAGCGGTCCCAACACAACCAGCAGAGCATGGCGGCGCCGAGGAAACTGCCGAAGATCGCGGCGAACGATTGGCGAAACAGCTGGTGCAAACGGTCCGTTCGCACCTGCTCTTCGATCACGCAATCCGGGTCCAGCCCATGCCCAAGGTTGCTCATGAAGTCAGCCTGCTTCGATTGCCATGATAAAGCCAGCATTGTGGCATCCGGCCAGCAGCTGGGACAACCGTCTCTCCGATGCCAGAGCCCTCAAAGCCCTTCAGGACGCAAAATCAACACCCCCAGCGGCGGCAAATTCAACGACAGCGACACCGGTTGCCCATGGCGTGGTTCCTCCTGGGTGAACACGGCGCCCCCATTGCCATAGTTGGAGCCGGCGTAGGTGTCGGCGTCACTGTTGATCACCTCGCTCCAACGCCCGGCAAACGGTACGCCAACGCTATAAGCTTCGCGCGGCACGGGGGTGAAGTTAGCAACTACCAGAACCGGCCGGCCCTCCTTGCTCCAGCGCAGCCAGGCATAGACGCTGTTGATCGCGTCGTCGCCGATCAGCCACTGGAAGCCCTGGGGTACATCGTCCTGTTCGTGCAGCGCCGGCTCCTCGCGGTACAGGCGGTTCAGGTCACCCACCAGCTTCTGCACACCTTTGTGCTCGGCGTACTGCAACAAGTACCAGTCCAGTTGCTGGTCGTGGTTCCACTCGCGCCACTGGCCGAACTCGCAGCCCATGAACAGCAGTTTCTTGCCCGGGTGCATCCACATGAAACTCAGGTAGGCCCGCAGGTTGGCGAACTTCTGCCAGCGATCACCGGGCATCTTGTCGATCAGCGAGTGTTTACCGTGCACCACTTCGTCGTGGGAGATCGGCAGGATAAAGCGCTCGGACCAGGCATACACCAGGCCGAAACTCAGTTCGTTGTGATGGTGAGCGCGGTACACCGGGTCTTGCTGGATGTAATGCAGCGAATCGTGCATCCAGCCCATGTTCCATTTGTAGCTGAAACCCAGGCCGCCCTGTTGGGTGGGCTGGCTGACGCCCGGCCAGGCGGTGGACTCCTCGGCGATCACCAGCGCCCCTGGCGCCTCCAGTGCGACCACATCGTTCAAGTGGCGCAGGAAGTCGATGGCTTCCAGGTTCTCCCGACCGCCGTGGCGGTTGGGCACCCATTCGCCGGCCTTGCGGGAATAGTCGCGGTACAGCATCGACGCCACCGCATCCACTCGCAGCCCATCGACATGAAAGTGCTTGAGCCAGTGCAAGGCCGAAGCCAGCATGAAACCATGGACCTCGGTACGCCCCAGGTTGTAGATCAGGGTGTCCCAGTCCTGGTGAAAGCCTTCCAGGGGGTTGGCGTATTCGTACAGCGCCGTGCCGTCGAATTGCGCCAAGCCATGGGCATCGGTAGGAAAATGCGCCGGCACCCAATCCAGGA
Organism: Pseudomonas sp. ICBG1301; assembly: GCF_016918385.1. Lineage (NCBI taxonomy): Bacteria > Pseudomonadati > Pseudomonadota > Gammaproteobacteria > Pseudomonadales > Pseudomonadaceae > Pseudomonas > Pseudomonas sp. ICBG1301. The sequence continues at coordinate 160,329 of NZ_JAEKGB010000002.1, read as the reverse complement.
TCACCCCGATATCCGCCTGGTGCAGGGCATTGACGAAATAGGCGAAATCCTCCGGCGAACCGAATCGGGCACTCGGCGCGAACTGCGACAACGCCTGATAGCCCCAGGAGCCGCCGAATGGATGCTCCATGATCGGCATCAACTCGACATGGGTGAAGCCCAGTGACTGCACATAGGGAATCAACCGCTCGGCCAGTTCACGCCAGCCGTATTGGCGGGCTACTTCGCCCGCCTCGTCCAGCTCGCATTGCCAGGAGCCCACATGCAGTTCGTAGATCGACAACGGGGCGCTGCTCTTCTGCCGTTCGCTGCGTGACTGCATCCACGCCTGGTCCTGCCAGTCCACCTGCAAGGGGGCGGCGACTTTGGATGCCGTGTCCGGCGGCAGCTGGGTGGCCAGGGCCACGGGGTCGGCCTTGAGCGGCAGAATCCCGTGGGCGCCGAGTATCTCGAACTTGTACGCCGCGCCCGGTTGCAGGCGTGGAATAAAGATTTCCCATACGCCCGAAGGATGGCGCAGGCGCATCGGGTGGCGGCGGCCGTCCCAGATGTTGAAATCGCCCACCACCGATACGCGCCGGGCATTCGGTGCCCACACGGCAAAACGCACGCCCTGCACACCATCGACCGTGGTCACCTGGGCGCCCAGGCAACTGCCCAGGTCACGATGATTGCCTTCGGCAAACAGGTACAGGTCCATTTCCCCGAGGAGCAACTGGCTGAAACTGTAAGGGTCTTCGGTGATCTGTTCACCACCGGCCCAGTGGATTTTCAGCAGGTAGGCCTGGCGCGTGCCGAACTGCCCGACAAACAGCCCCGGCACCTGGGTCTGGTCCAGGCTGCCGATCGGCTCGCCGCTATCACGGCTCAGTACCTGGACACTCAGGGCCTGCGGCAAAAATGCGCGGATAAATTGGCCCCCTTGCTCGTCATCGTGCGGCCCCAGGATCGAGAACGGGTCCGGGTGCTCGGCGCGCACCAGCGCTTCGACGTCCCTGGACGCCGGCATTGCAGTCAACTTGGGCTGCAGCGGTTCTTTGTGCGTATAACTCATGACATCTCTCCACCGCGTGCATTTTTCGATATAGGTACAAGCCCATTGAGCAAGCTGTGCAGCCCCTGCAAGGGCACCGGCAACCAGCTCGGGCGGTTTTCCGCTTCGTAGGCTACTTCGTACGCGGCCTTCTCCAGGCTGAACAACGTCAGCGCTGCGTCCTGGCCACCGGCATCCTGCCAGTCATGCGCCAGTGTAGACGTCGCCACCTGATAAGCCTCGGTGAACGCTTGCCTGGCCTCCTTGAGGTAGCGATCGGTCACGCGTTTGCGCGCCTGCTCGGCTTCAGGCGAGTTATCCACGCCTTGCCCCTGCACATTCAGGGCCATCGCCGCCGCGTAATCAAAGGAGCGCAACACGCCGCTCACATCTTTGTAGGGGCTGTGCTTGCCACGCCGTTCATGCAACGGCCGCGCGGGTTCCCCTTCAAAATCGATCAGGAACGCATCCCCCTTGACCACCAGCACCTGGCCCAGATGCAAATCGCCATGCACGCGAATCCGCAGCCCGCCCGCCGTGGCTTTCGCCAGCGCCTGGACATGCCCGGCAATGGCCTTTTTCTGCGCCAGCAGTTCACTGACCAACGCCTGGTCGGCGGGGTTCAACTGTTGTTGATGAAGCTTGAGCAATTGCAGCGCACGCTCGATTTGTGCGCCGACATCCTTGGCCCAGGCCTGGGTGTGCTTGAGCGTGGTGGCTTCAGGCTTGAAGTCTGGGTTGGCGGTCGGCTTGGCCAGTACCTGGTGCATTTCACCCAGGCGTTGCCCCAGCAAACCGGCGAAGTCCTTGAGTTCGCCGAGGGCGTTGTAATGCTGCTCCTGCTCGGACACGGCCTGAACCAGCTCATCGCGAAGCGCCCGCTCCAGGTTGTTTTGCGTCCAGGCCCAGGCATCGCCCTGGTTACTCAAATAGCCTTGGGCGATCATCAACAGGTTGTCCTGGCCTTGGCTATCGCGGCGGATCACCGAGCCCAACAGCGGCGAGATATTGGGGTAGTTGGCGGCCGTCAGGTAAGCACTCATCTCCAGTTCCGGGTGCACGCCGCTGCTGACCTTGCGGATCAGCTTGAGCACCAGGTGTTCACCCACCACCACCGAGCTGTTGGACTGCTCGGCCGAGAGATAGCGCACCTCGGCGCTCTGCGTCAGCCCCAGGCTGCCCAGATGCTCGGTGGCTTCGAACCGCAGATCGCCTTCTGCGGTATTCAGCACCGAACCGGCCTGCAACCCCTGGATCACGGCGCGCACAAAGTGCTCAAGGCTGAACGCGTCGGTCACCAGCCCAACCTGACGCGCCCGGCGTACGCGGGCCATGGCCAGTTGCTGGGGCAAGGCGCTGGTGAACTGGTCTTCGGGCAAGAAGCCGAACGGCAACTGGTAACGGCTGACCTGGCCGCCACTGGTCACGTCGATTTCGCTGAGGAGTACAGGGTGCGCGGGATCGCCGAAACGTACGCCATAGGCAATATGCACACGGTCGATGGTCGCGTCCTTGCCGGCGAACCAACGCCGCTTGGGCAACCAGGTCGGCAGCGCGGTCTGTTCCAGGGTGGTGCGACACGGTTCTTCGAGTAATTCTTCCATGCGTTTTTTCAGTACCAGGGTGGTGAAGTCGGGCATGCTTTGCGCAGGTTCCACATGCCAACTGGGCATCTGGTTCTGCGCCGCCAGCACGAACCAATAGAAACCATAGGGCGCCAAGGTCAGCAGGAAATGCAGTTGGCCGATGGGCGGGAACGCGTTGCCCCCGAGCATCTCCACCGGCACCATGCCGGCGAACGCCGACAGGTCCAGCTCGGCGGCCTGGGCGCTGCGTGACACGTTGGCCACACACAGGATGATTTCGGTACTTCCGTCTTCCCCCGTGTATTCGCGGGTGTAAGCCAGAATGCGGCGGTTGCTCGGCGAGAGCATTTTCAAGCTGCCCCGGCCGAACGCCTTGGACTGCTTGCGCACCGCCAACATGCGCCGGGTCCAGTTCAGCAATGAATGCGGGTCTTGGGTCTGGGTTTCGACGTTGACCGACAGGTAGCCGTATTGCGGGTCCATGATCGGCGGCAACACCAGGCTGGCCGGGTCGGCACGCGAGAACCCGCCGTTACGGTCGATGGACCACTGCATGGGCGTACGTACGCCGTCGCGGTCGCCGAGGTAGATGTTGTCACCCATGCCAATTTCGTCGCCGTAATACAGGGTCGGCGTGCCGGGCATCGACAGCAGCAGGCTGTTGAGCAACTCGATCCGGCGGCGGTCGCGCTCCATCAGCGGCGCCAGGCGCCGACGGATCCCCAGGTTGATCCGTGCACGACGGTCGGCCGCGTAGTAATTCCACAGGTAGTCACGCTCTTTGTCGGTGACCATTTCCAGAGTCAGCTCATCATGATTGCGCAGGAAAATCGCCCATTGGCAATTGGCGGGGATCTCCGGGGTCTGGCGCAGAATATCGGTGATGGGGAAACGGTCTTCCTGGGCCAGTGCCATGTACATGCGCGGCATCAGTGGGAAGTGAAAGGCCATATGGCATTCATCGCCGTCATCGCCGGTCTGTTCGCCGAAGTAAAGCTGCGTGTCTTCCGGCCACTGGTTGGCCTCCGCCAGCAGCATGCGGTCAGGGTAATGGGCGTCGATTTCCGCACGGATCTGCTTGAGCACCGCGTGGGTTTCGGGGAGGTTCTCATTGTTGGTGCCATCACGCTCGATCAGGTAGGGAATGGCGTCCAAGCGCAAGCCATCGATACCCATGTCGAGCCAGTACCGCATCACCGACAGCACCGCCTTCATGACTTGCGGGTTATCGAAGTTCAGGTCGGGCTGATGGGAGTAAAAACGGTGCCAGAAATACTGGCCGGCGACCGGGTCCCAGGTCCAGTTGGACTTTTCGGTGTCGAGGAAAATGATCCGGGTGCCATCGTATTTCTGGTCGTCGTCGGACCACACATAGAAATCCCGCGCCGCCGAACCCGGCTTGGCCTTGCGCGCGCGCTGGAACCAGGGGTGCTGGTCGGAGGTGTGGTTGATCACCAGTTCGGTGATGACCCGCAACCCGCGTTGATGCGCTTGAGCGATAAAACGCTTGGCGTCGGCCAGGGTGCCGTAGTCACTGTGCACGCCTTGGTACTCGGCGATATCGTAGCCATCGTCGCGGCGTGGCGAGGGGTAGAACGGCAGCAGCCAGATTGTGTTGACGCCCAGGTCGGCAATGTAGTCAAGCTTGTCGATCAGCCCGGCAAAGTCGCCGATGCCGTCGTTATTGGCGTCGAAAAAGGATTTGACGTGAACCTGATAGATCACCGCGTCCTTGTACCACAGTGGGTCTTTGATGAACGTCGCGGAACTGGGTCTCTTCGCCATTGGAAACTCCTGAATAGGCTATTTGTGCAGGCCGGATCCCACAGGACTCAAGCAACGCTGATGCGCCAGATGCCGAACGGCATATGCGGTTCAAGCCGCGTCCACTGGGTCTTGCCATACCAGGTCCAGCGATGGCCGCTCATCAGGTCTTCGCCCTGGGTCTGGGCGTCGTCCGGCAGGCCCAGCTCCCACAACGGCAGTTCGAAGTGCGCTTCCTGGGCGTTATAGGGGTCAAGGTTGACCGCCACCAGGATGAAGTTGTCGCCCTCCTCAGTGCGCTTGCCGAAGTAGAGGATGTTGTCGTTCCAGGCGTTGTACAGCTTCAACCCCAAGTGCGTATGCAATGCCGGGTTCTGGCGACGGATGCGGTTGAGCTGGGCGATCTCGGCGATGATGTTGCCGGGCGCGGTGAAGTCCCGTGGGCGGATCTCGTACTTCTCGGAGTCCAGGTATTCTTCCTTGCCCGGCACCGGCGCGGCTTCACACAGCTCAAAGCCCGAATACATGCCCCACAACCCCGAGCCCATGGTGGCCAGCGCGGCGCGGATCAAAAAGCCGGGGCGGCCGGACTCATGCAGGAAGCCGGGGTTGATGTCAGGCGTGTTGACGAAGAAGTTCGGCCGATAGCACTCGCGCCATGGCGATTGACCCAACTGCGTGAAGTATTCGCTCAGCTCGGCCTTGGTATTACGCCATGTGAAATAGGTATAGCTCTGGGAATAACCGACCTTGCCCAGGCGCGCCATCATCGCCGGCGTGGTGAACGCTTCAGCCAGGAAGATCACCTCGGGGTACTGGGCGCGCACGTCGCTGATCAACCATTGCCAGAACGGCAGCGGCTTGGTGTGCGGGTTATCCACGCGAAAGGTCTTCACGCCCTCTTCCACCCAGCCCACGACAATGTCGCGCAGCTCGGTCCAGAGGCTAGGGATCGCATCGGCGGCATAGAAGTCGACGTTAACGATGTCCTGGTATTTTTTCGGTGGGTTCTCGGCATATTTGATCGTGCCGTCCGGGCGCCAGTTGAACCAGCCCGGGTGCTGCTTGAGCCACGGATGGTCCTGGGAGCACTGGATGGCGAAGTCCAGCGCAATCTCCAGCCCATGCTCGGCAGCTGCCTGGACCAGGCGGCGGAAGTCGTCGCGGCTGCCCAATTGCGGGTGAATCGCCTCGTGGCCGCCGTCTTCGCTGCCAATCGCGTAGGGGCTGCCAGGGTCATCGGGGCCTGCCGTCAACGCGTTGTTCCGACCCTTGCGGTGGCTGCGACCAATCGGGTGAATCGGCGGGAAGTACAGCACGTCAAAGCCCATGTCCTGGATCATCGCCAGGCGTGAGTGCACATCGTTGAAGGTGCCGTGACGCGCGGGGTCGTCGGTGATCGAGCGGGGAAACAGCTCGTACCAGCTGGCGAACTGCGCGCGCTCGCGCTCCACGTCGATCGGATAGATCTTACTGATGCTCAGGTAGGCACGATGGTCGGCCTGGGTCATCAGGTGTGCACTGTCTTCGTGCAGGAACTGCGCGACCTGCTCGGTTTCCAGCAAGCCGGAGAGTTCGTGATGCAGCAGCATCAGGCGGTCGCGCAGCTCATTGTCACTGCGTTCGGCGGCCTGCAGCACCAGGCTGCGGCCCTCCTGCAACTCGAGGCTGACCGGCACCCCGGCCTCATGCTTCTTGCGCAGCTCATAGCAAAAGCTGGCGAAGGTATCGATCCAGGCTTCGATGCAAAATTCGTGGGGGCCTTGGGTCGTGACGGTGAACGCGCCTTCCCAGCCGTTGTTGCCGACATCCGTCATCACCACGCTGTGCCAACTCTGCTCATCCAGGGCGCGCCAGCGGATCAGCACCGCAAGCTGGTCATGGCCGTCGGCAAACACCTTGCTGGTGACGTTGACGCGCTGCCCGACCACGGCTTTCACGGCAAACTCGCCGCCGTCGATCACAGGTGTGGTGCTCTCAATCGCGATCCGGGGCAATAACAGCGCCTGGGACAGCGGTAATCGGGAATCTTCTGGAGCCTGTGTTTCAGCAGTCATCGAGCCTCTCCCCCTAACGCCCTGTGGACGCGCTTGTGTGCTTGATCCTAATGGCCAGACGCCCAGTGCTCAGCCTGGATCGGGCCGTCATAGGTCCGAGCCTGGGCCTGGGTTAAAAGTTCAGGCGGATATGCCGCCATCGGGCGGGGAATCAATTCGCCCGGGTGGCTGTCCACCGATAGAGCAAAGCACAAAGGAGGCCACACCGATGACTATCCCGATCCCGGCGCAAACCCCGGACCCGAATATCGACAAACCGACCCTGCCGCCGACAGAGCCGGAGCCGATCCCGGAGAAAGAACCACCGGAAACCCAACCACCGCCGGTGGAAGAACCGCCGACCACCCTGCCGCCGGTAATCGTCAGCCCTTGTCCAGCAGCTTGACGATCCGCGGCATGATGCTGAACACCGCCAGGGCCAACAGCGTACTGAGCACCGCCGTGGACTCACGCCCCATCCCCGCCGCCACGCCAATCGCGGCGGTCATCCACAGGCCCGCGGCGGTGGTCAGCCCTTTGACGTGCTGGCCCTCCTCATCTTCCTTGCCCTTGAGGATGGTGCCGGCCCCCAGAAAGCCAATCCCCGCAATGACCCCCTGCAGTACCCGGCTCATGGCGTCCGCCTGGCTGCCGGACATCTGCGGCACCAGCACGAACAAGGCCGCGCCCAAGGCCACCAGCATGTGAGTGCGGACCCCGGCCGCCTTGCCTTTTTGTTCTCGTTCAAAACCGAGGATGCCCCCCAGGATCGCGGCAATCACCAGCCGTACAGTGACCTGGGTGAGCTGCCTGGCGTCGCCGATATCGGCAAACTCGGCCAACAGGGTGCGCCACACTTCGTGCAACCACGTGTCCATGAAGCTTGTCCTTTTTTTATGATGGTTACCGGATGGACAGCAGCGACCGCCAGTCAGTTGCCTTGAACCCCAGGCAAACCGCTAGCCCTAAAGGTTATCCGGGGTAAAAAAAAGGAAATCAGCATGCCCGTCCGTATCGAGCACCAGACCTGTTACTTCAAGATCGACGAAAGCGGCCAGGAGCAACGTCTCGACGCCACCGACGTGACCGTGAGCACAGACAGCGCAAAGTCCATGTCCTATGTGCAACTCCATGACCGGCGCCTCTACATCACCGAAGCTGAGGCGGATGCCTTGACCGTCGCAGGCGCCCAGGATGGTCGCAAGCATGTGAAGGCGACGGATGATGATTCGGTGATTTGACTGATCTGTATCCAGCTGGGCTGAATCACCGCTGCACTGTGCATGGCACTGGGTGCAGCAGATTGTCGCAGACGTTGCGTCACAGCCCATCTGATCCGCTTTTTATCGCCACAGCTGAGTCTGTTATGCAAACAGCGCCACGCGCATAGTTCATTGGCCTGATGGAGGCTGATGAGCGAACGACCATGAGCGAAAGAATCCCTACCGTGGAAACCTTTGAGCCCATCCACCCAAAGAAGGTGAAGGCCAAATCCAGCGACAACCTGATCCATACCCGCAGCTTCACCGGCCTGTTCCGCACCTTGCGCATGGCCGGTGCAGGCTTTCTGTTCCTGGCGTTTTTCGGCACCGTGTGGCTGAACTGGGGCGGGCGCCAGGCGGTGCTGTGGGACTTGGCGGAGAGTAAATTCCACATTTTTGGTGCGACCTTCTGGCCCCAGGACTTCATCCTGCTGTCGGCGTTGCTGATCATCTGCGCCTTTGGGCTGTTTGCCATCACCGTATTCGCCGGTCGTGTGTGGTGCGGCTATACCTGCCCACAGAGTTCGTTCACCTGGCTGTTCATGTGGTGCGAGAAGGTCACCGAAGGCGAACGCAACCAGCGCATCAAGCTGCAGGCGGCGCCCTGGAGTCTCAACAAACTGGCGCGGCGCTCGGCCAAGCACACCTTATGGCTGGGCATCAGTGTGCTGACCGGGTTGACCTTTGTCGGCTATTTCACACCGATCCGCCCCCTGGCCGCCGAACTGCTGAGTCTGCAGATGGGCGGGGTCAGTCTGTTCTGGGTGTTGTTCTTTACCGGCGCGACCTACCTCAACGCGGGCTGGCTGCGCGAAGCGGTGTGCATGCACATGTGCCCCTATGCGCGGTTCCAGAGTGTGATGTTCGATAAGGACACCCTGACCATTTCCTACGATGCGGCCCGTGGCGAACACCGTGGCCCGCGCAAACGCGAGGTCAAACCCTCCGACGTCGGGCTGGGCGATTGCATCGACTGCCAGCTGTGCGTACAGGTCTGCCCCACCGGCATCGACATCCGCGACGGCTTGCAAATGGAATGCATCGGCTGCGCGGCGTGCATCGACGCCTGCGACTCGATCATGGACAAAATGGGCTATGCCCGTGGCCTGGTCAGCTACACCTCTGAACATCAACTGCAAGGCGGCAAAACCCACCTGCTCAGGCCGCGCCTGATCGGCTACAGTGCCGTGCTGCTGGTGATGATCGCCGCACTGGTGGTGGCCCTGGTGGGGCGGCCGATGGTGTCGCTGGACGTCACCAAGGACCGTGGCATGTTCCGCGAGAACAGCCAGGGCTTGATCGAGAACATCTACAGCCTCAAGGTCATCAACAAGACCCAACAGCGCCAGGACTACCGCCTGGAACTGGAAGACGCCGCAGGCTTCCAGCTGCAAGGCAAGACCGAGATCAGCCTGGCACCGGGGGAAATCAGCGATATACCGGTGTCGGTGGTCCTGCTGGCGGACAAACCGACCACCAGCTCGCAGACCCTGCGCTTCAAGGTGACGGACATCGACGAGCCCTGGATCCATAGCGCCGCCGATAGCCGCTTTGTGGCGCCGATGAACCGATGAAAACCCAGTGTTGAAACGATGGCACTGACTGCTGCGCTTTTGATCTGCTTTTGATCTGCTTTTGATCTTGATCTTAGGCGCCCCGTTAAACCACGCTGGCCGAACACAGGCTTGAATCCGTGGGTAACCCGGCAGGACGCCGGGTTAGCCGCCCCGCGCCATGGATGGCGCGTGGCGGCGGCCCACGGATTCAAGCCTGTGTTCGGGCACACCGAGCCTGAGCGAGGTGCCGAGTGGTGGGGCAAAGCGTTTTTGGTTACTTTTGGCGCTCTTCCAAAAGTGACCCGCCGTAAGGGCGGAACCAAAAGCCGCCGTTACCGCAGCAATGGATATGTACACGACCCACATCCCGGTCGGCTGACAGACCGCCACGGGAGCAAGCTCCCTCGCCACAGGTTTCAACTTGGCACCGGGAGCAAGCCCCCTCCCACACTTTTAGCCGTGTTCATTCTAAAAAATCACCAAGGCCCCCATGAAACGCTACGAAAAATTCGCCGACGACATCGCAGAACTGATCCGCACCGGCGTCCTCGGCCCCGGCCAGCGCGTCCCATCGGTGCGCTATGCCAGCCAGACCTACGGCGTCAGCCCATCCACCGTGTTCCAGGCCTACTACCTGTTGGAGCGCCGCGGGCTGATCCGCGCACGACCGCGTTCGGGCTACTTCGTCAACACCCACGCCCCCCGCCCATTTTCCGAACCGGTCGTGAGCGAACACGTGCACGAGTCCACCGAAGTGGATGTGAGCGAACTGGTATTTTCGGTACTCGACTCCATCAAGGACCCGAACACCGTGCCCTTCGGCTCGGCCTTCCCCAGCCCCATGCTGTTCCCATTGCCACGCCTGGCGCGCTCCCTGACCAGCGCCAGCCGTGCGATGGACCCGCGCCTGGTGGTCACCGACATGTCGCCGGGCAACCCGCAACTGCGTCGGCAAATTGCCCTGCGCTACATGGTCGGCGGCCTGATGCTGCCCATGGAGGAGTTGCTGATCACCAACGGCGCCCTCGAAGCCCTGAACCTCTGCCTGCAAGCCGTGACCGAACCGGGCGACCTGGTAGCCATCGAGGCGCCCGCGTTCTATGCCTGCCTGCAAGTGCTGGAACGCTTGAAACTCAAGGCCGTGGAAATCCCCGTGCACCCGCGTGACGGCATCGACCTCAATGCCTTGTCACAAACCCTTGAGCGCTACCCGATCAAAGCCTGCTGGACCATGACCAGCTTTCAGAACCCCATGGGCGCGATACTGCCGCAAGCCAAGAAACAGGCGTTGGTGGAACTGTTGCGCAGCCACCAGGTGCCGTTGATCGAAGACGATGTCTACGCCGAGTTGTACTACGGGCAACAGCCGCCCAAACCGGCGAAAGCCTTCGACACCGAAGGCTTGGTGATGCACTGCGGCTCGTTTGCCAAGAGCCTGGCGCCGGGCTACCGCGTCGGCTGGGTGGCGGCCGGGCGCTTTGCACAGAAGGTCGAGCGCTTGAAGCTGATGACCTCGCTGTGCCCCTCCATGCCGGCGCAGGCGGCGATTGCCGACTACCTGCAACACGGCGGCTATGACCGGCACTTACGTAAATTGCGCTACGCCCTGGAAGAACAGCAGAGTGCCATGCTGGCCGCCATCGCCCGTTACTTCCCCGCACAGACGCGGGTCAGCCAACCGGCCGGCGGGTATTTCCTGTGGCTGGAACTGCCGGAGCAGACCGATTCGCTCAAGCTGTTCCAGATGGCCTTGGCCCAAGGCATCAGCATCGCGCCGGGGCCGATTTTTTCGGCAACCCAGCGCTTCAGAAATTGTATCCGCTTGAATTACGGCAGCCCCTGGACCGAGGCTTCAGAGAAGGCCATGGAGACGTTGGGAAAGATTGTGCGGTCGTTTTGAACGGGAACCACATTGCGAAATGAACCACATAAGGAAGCACGCCCATCCCACATCAAAGGGTGGGCAATCCTTCACTGAAAGCTGAGACTTCCCATGACTGTTTCTTCTCCTACCTACCTCAGGTCACTTCCGATTCCTCCCAACTACATGCGCGCAGAGGAACAGAAACAAGTCCGTGAAATGAACGGCCCGATGGGACGCCCCGACGGTGATCATCGCTCGGCGGACACAATCATCGATCGCAGTCCTGTACTGAGGAACTTTCTGGACAACCGCGACAATTATCACTTGCTCGATGACCTGAAACAGCAGGTCGGCGACTGGACAGCCGCCAACACCGATCCTGAGGCCAGAGCTAACGCGGCGTACGACCTGGACAAGGTATTGCGGTTCATCGATAACCTGGACGACCGCCAACTGAACAAAAGCCATAGCCGCAACGGGCAGATTGATGGCTTTTCCAGCAATGGTTTCAACACCGTGGATAACTCGGAAGCCAGCGTACTGAAAGAGTTTTCCACCAAAGGCTATTCAGCATTGAAGTCTTTGCACTCCTGAGGTTGAGCGGCCTTACCGGCCACCGCCTAAATCGAGAAACGTACCGGTGGTGTAGGACGCTTTATCCGACAAAAGCCAGATAATCGCCTCCGCCACCTCATCCGGGCGCCCGCCACGGGCCATCGGGATACCGGACTCCAGCTTGCTGACGCGGTCCGGGTCGCCACTGAGGGCATGGAAGTCAGTGAAAATGTAGCCGGGGCGCACCGCATTGACGCGAATGCCCTCGCCCGCCACTTCCTTTGACAGGCCAATGGTGAAGGTATCCAGAGCGCCCTTGGACGCCGCATAGTCGACATACTCACCCGGTGAACCCAGCCGCGCCGCCACCGACGACACGTTGACGATACTGCCGCCCTGCCCTCCGTGCCTTGGCGACATGCGCAGCAGCGCGTGCTTGGCACACAGGATCGGGCCCAGCACGTTGGTTTTCATGATTTTCAGGATACGGAATTCGGACATCTCATCGACCCGCGACTTGTGCCCCACCGTACCGGCGTTGTTGACCAGCGCGGTGACACGGCCCAGCTCGGTATCCACGCGATGAAACAGCGCGATCACCTCATCTTCAATGCTGACATCCGCCCGCACGGCGATCGCCTGCGCCCCTAGCGCGCGGACCTGTTCCAGCACGCGCAGGGCCGCGGCTTCATCCGACTGATAGTTGATGCAGATGCGATAACCCTGCCGGGCAGCCAGCAGTGCCGTCTCGGCGCCAATCCCTCGGCTACCTCCGGTGATAATGACGACTTTATCCATGGGTGCTGCCTCCTGATTCAACCAAACGTTTAGGGTTGAATCCAGAATACCTGTCACACCTCGTTCTTGTCAGGCGCTGCCGCGTCTTCGGCCCGCCGGATATCCGCCATGAACCTGTCGGCGGGTAACGGGTGGCCCAAAAAGTAGCCCTGCAGAGCGTTGCAGCCCAGGCGCGTCAGAAAGCTTTGCTGAACATCCGTTTCCACGCCTTCGGCAACGATGCGCAAGCCCAGGGCCTGACCCAGCGCGACGATCGCCGAAACGATCGCCGCATCGTCGCTGTCGTGTTCCAGGTCACGCACGAACCCCCGGTCGATCTTCAACTCGTTGGCCGGCAGGCGCTTGAGGTACATCAGGCTGGAATAGCCGGTGCCGAAGTCATCGATGGACAGGTCGACGCCCATGTCCGAGAGCTGCTGCAATACCGCCATACTGGCATCGGCGTCGCTCATCGCGGTGGTCTCGGTGATTTCCAGGGTCAGGCTATTGGCCGGCAATTGGTGACGGGCCAGGGCGGCGGCCACACTCTTGACCAACCCGGCATGGCAGAACTGCAATGCCGACAGGTTCACCGCGATCCGCCAATCCTGATAGCCCTCGGCGCGCCAGAGGGCCATCTGCCGACAGGCTTCATTGAGCACCCAGTCACCGATGGCAATGATCAAGCCGGTCTTTTCCGCCAATTCGATAAAAGTGGCAGGCAACAACAAGCCCTGTTGCGGATGCTCCCAACGCAGCAAGGCTTCGGCACCCACCGCCCGACCACTGAGCGCATCGAATTTGGGCTGGTAATGCAGGCGCAACTGCTGCTGTTCGATTGCGTTGCGCAGGTCCTGCAACAACTGCAGTTGTTTGCGCGCATTGGTGTTCATCGAGACATCGAAGAAGCTGTAGCCATTCTTGCCCATGCCCTTGGCGTGATACATGGCGGCATCGGCGTTCATCAACAGGTCTTCGGGGCTATTGCCATTGCCTGGGAACAACGCGATACCGACGCTGGCGGAGATCTGCAGGTCATGCTCGGCCACCCTGAACGTCCGGTTGATCAGGTCGACCTGGCGCGCGGCCAGGCTCATGGCGTCGTCTGGTTGCATCAGTTGCACCAGCAGCACGAACTCATCGCCACCGATACGAGCCAGGGTGTCCTGGCTGCGCAGGTCTTCGCGCAAGCGTACACCCACTTCGCGCAGCAGTTGGTCACCCATGTGGTGGCCGAAGGCATCGTTGACCGGTTTGAAACCGTCCAGGTCAATAAACATCAACGCGAAGCAGCCACCCTGCTCGTTCACCGTCTGCATCGCTTGCTGGATGCGGTCGGAAAGCAACATGCGGTTGGGCAACCCGGTGAGCATGTCGTGCAAGGCCAGGTGGGTCAGTTCCTGGTTGGCCAGCGTCAGGGAGTCGGCCAGCACGGCGGTACGCGCCTCCAGGCGAGCATCCAGCAACGAGGTCAACAAGGCGATGATCAGTACGGAGAGGCTGGTGACCAGCACCAGATTATCCAGGCCTTTGCCACTCAACCCCGACAATGCGGCGCCGCAATAACTGTCTTCGGCAAACTGGGCGGCCGCCATTCCGGTGTAGTGCATGCCGACGATGGCCACCCCCATGACCACTGCCGCGCCTGCGCGGGCCAAGCGGACATACGGCGTATTACGCCGCAGGTTGAAGGCGATCCACAACGCAGCGCCCGAGGCCACCACGGCGATCAGCAAAGATGCGCCAAACAGGCTGGGGTCGTAGTCGATGCCCGGGGTCATGCGCATCGCCGCCATCCCGGTGTAGTGCATGCTGCTGATACCCGCGCCCATCACCAACGCACCGAACCCCAGTTGCCAAACAGGCAGGCGTTGCTGGCTGACCAGCCACAGGGCAAAGCCGCTGGACAAGACCGCAATCAGCAACGATAGCGCGGTGATCTCGACGTCGAATCCCAATGCAAACGGCAGGCGCAAAGCCAGCATGCCGATAAAGTGCATGGACCACACCCCCACGCCCATCGCCAATGCGCCGCCGGTCATCCATAAATACACCGCACGACCCTGGGTGGTCGCGATGCGGCCGGCCATGTCCAGCGCGGTATAGGACGCCAGGATCGCCACGAACAGGGAAATCACCACCAGAGAGGGAGAATAACTACCGATGAGCATGGGTTTTCTCAGAACCGACGGGGCTGAAAAAAACCCGTACCAGATGGAAAAGGCGGCGATTGTAGCGAGAAAAATTATCGGCGGCTCGCTTAATCGTCAAAATGCCACTAGTGGCATTTGCCCCTGTAGGCGCGAGCTTGCTCGCGAAGAATTCACAGGCACCGCGTTCATTCAGGCAACACGCGTTATCGTTGAGGTTTTTCGCGAGCAAGCTCGCTTCTACATTCCAGTCGCTCCAAAAAGCCGGCCGCCGGGGCCCCGGCACCGCAACAACGGTTCGCCCCCTATCAGTCCTTGCCCTCTGCCGACGTATGCCCATCCCATCCCCCGCCCAACGCCGCTATCAACTGCACACTCGCCACCAGCCGAGTCTGCAGCAAGGTCAACACGGTGCGTTCATTACTCAAGGCTGTCGCCTGCACCGTGACCACATCCAGATAACCAATCAGCCCCGCCTTGTACTGGTTCTCGGTCAAGCGCAGCGATTCGCGGGCCGATTGCAGCGCTTCGTTGCTGACTACCGCCTCATCTTCCAGCACCTTCAACTGCACCATGTAGTTTTCAACTTCACGGAAACCATCGAGCACCGTCTGGCGATACTTGGCCACGGTCTCATCATAAGAGGCCATGGTACGGTCGACTTCCGCCGAGCGCTGGCCGCCATCCAACAGAGTCATGGCCAGTTTCGGCCCCACCGACCAGAAGCGGTTCGGCAGGCTGATCCAGTCAGCATAGGTGCTGCTGGAATAACCGCCCGCCAGACTTAACGTCAAATCCGGGTAATAAGCGGCTTTGGCCACACCGATATTGGCGTTGGCAGCGATTACCGAACGTTCGGCGGAGGCAATGTCCGGGCGACGCTCAAGCAACTGTGAAGGCACGCTGACCGGCACCTGCGGCAGCGTCGGAATGCTCTTGCTCACCGCCAGGTTGAAGTTGGCCGGAGCTTCGCCGATCAATACGGCGATGGCATTTTCCAGCTGCGCGCGCTGCCAGATCAGATCGATCAGGCTGGCCTGGGTGGTCTTGAGCTGGGTTTGCGCCTGGGCGATGGCCGCCTTGTCCGACACACCGGCGCGGTATTGGTTTTCGGTCATTTTCAGCGAGCGCTGGTAAGTCTCCAGCGTGGCTTGCAACAGGCGGGTCTGTTCATCCATGACGCGCAGTTGCAGGTAGTCCTGCACCAGCTCTGACTGCTGGCTCAAACGCATCGCCGCCAGGTCCGCCGAGCTGGCCTCGGCGGTGGCTTCGTTGGCCTCCAGGCCACGGCGCAGCTTGCCCCACACATCCGCCTCCCAGCTCACCCCCAGTTGGGCGTTGAGGGTGTCGCGGATGCCGCTGCTGGAGCTGCTGAGGCTGGCGCTGCTGCTGCCGGTGCCCTGGCTGGCGCGGGTTTTCCCGACGCTCAAGTCAACCGTGGGGAAAAACGCCCCACGGGCGCTGCGCACCTGGGCCTGGGCCTGGCGAAAGCGCGCTTCGGCCTGGGCTACGGTCTGGTTGGAATTATTCAGGCGTTCCACCAGTTCATTCAGTTGGCGATCACCGTACAACTCCCACCAGGCCCCACGGGCCAGGGCGTCGCTGGGGGTCGCCTGGCGCCAGCCCTGGGCTTGCTTGAATTGCGCGGGCTCGGCAACGTCCGGGCGCTTGTAGTCCGGGCCGATGGCACAGGCGCTGAGCAAAGCGCCGCAGAGCACCAGGCCGGCCAGGCGGGAACCACGGGGCATGCTCATGGCCAATTGGGCAAAGGTTGAATCGGTCATAGCGCAGTGTCCAAGGCAGCATCGGTACGCACGCCGCGCCAGGCGTTGAAACGGTGGCGCGCGCGGTCGAGATAGAGGTAGACCACCGGAGTGGTGTAAAGGGTCAGGATCTGGCTGAACACCAGCCCGCCGATGATCGTCAGGCCCAGAGGCTGGCGCATTTCCGCACCATCGCCGGCGCCGAGCAGCAACGGCAAGGCACCGAGGATGGCGGCCAGCGTGGTCATCAGGATCGGCCGCAGGCGCAACAGGCAGGCGCTGCGAATCGATTCCAGCGGGCTCATGCCGTCATGACGTTCCAGTTGCAGGGCCAGGTCGATCATCAGGATCGCGTTTTTCTTCACCACCCCGATCAACAGGAACAGCCCCAGCAAGGAGATCAGGCTGAACTCGCCGCCCAGCAGGTAGATGGAGAGCAATGCGCCCACCCCCGCCGACGGCAAGGTCGACAGGATCGTCAGAGGGTGAATGTAGCTTTCATACAGAATGCCCAACACCAGGTACACCGCCACCAACGCGCCGAGGATCATGAACGGCTGGCCCTTCTGGGTCGCCGCAAACGCATCGGCCGTGCCGGCCATCTTGGCGATCACATCTTCCGGCAAACCGACCTTGGCCACCGCTCGTTCGATGGCGGCAGTGCCCTGCTCCACCGTCACGCCAGGCGCCAGGTCGAAGGCGATGTTTTCCGAGGCGAACTGGCCCTCGTGCCGCACGGTATCGGCGGCCAGGCTGTTTTCGTAATGAGCGATGGTGGACAACGGCACCCGCGCACCCGTGGAGGTGATCACCTGCATCTGATTGAGGGTGATCGGGTCCTGGGCATATTTCGGGTTGACCTCCATCACCACCTGATACTGGTTGAGGCTGTCGTAGATGGTGGAAATCTGCCGCTGGCTGTAAGCGTTATTCAGCACCGCCGTGACCATGCTCATGTCGATGCCCAGGCGCTTGGCCTGGTCGCGGTCGACGATCAATGTCACCTGTGCGGCGCCACGGCCTTCACGGGCGTCGATGGCCGTCAGTTCCGGCAGTGAGTGGAACGCCGCCACCACTTTCGGAAACCACGTGCGCAACGCGGCCAGATCCCCGCTTTGCAGGATGTAGGAATACTGCGCACTGCTCTGGTCACGGCTGCCGCCAAATTGCAGGTCCTGGTCGGCCATCAGGAACAGGCGCCCGCCCGGCACCAACGGTACATCCTTGCGCAAACGCTCGATGACCGCCTGGGCCGAGATCTTGCGCTCGGCAATGGGCTTGAGGCGCACCAGCATCACCGCGTTATTGGTACCGTTGTTGCCGCCGATAAACCCGGCCACGCTGAGCACGGCCGGGTCCTTGAGGATGGCCTTGCGGAAGGTTTCCATCTTCGGCTGCATCACGCCGAACGAAAGCCCGTCGTCACCGCGCACAAACCCGATCAACTGGCCGGTGTCCTGCTGCGGCATGAAGGTCTTGGGCACGACCACGTACAGCGCAATGTTGACCCCCACGGTGATCAACAGGCTCAGCAGTGTGAGGCGCCGATGACGCAACACCCAGTCCAGGCTGGTGGCATACGCCGCGACCATGCGGTCGTTGACCCGCTGGCTCCAGCGCTGCAAACCGGTCATGTGCCCTTTGACATGGGGCTTGAGCCAACGGGCGCAGAGCATCGGGGTCAAGGTCAGCGACACAACCAGCGAGACAATGATCGCCGAGGACAAGGTGATGGAAAACTCACGGAACAGGCTGGTGACGATACCGCCCATAAACAGGATGGACAGGAACACCGCCACCAGCGACACGTTCATCGACAATAACGTAAAGCCGACTTCCTGGGCGCCCAGGTAGGCCGCCTTCATCGGCGGCACGCCGTCGTCGATATGCCGGGAGATGTTCTCCAGCACCACAATGGCATCGTCCACCACCAGCCCGGTGGCCAGGATCAACGCCATCAGCGAGAAATTGTTCAGCGAAAAGCCGAACAGGTACATCACCGCAAAGGTCCCCACCAACGACACCGGCACCGCCAGGGTCGGGATCAGCGAGGCGCGGAAGTTACCCAGGAACAGGTACACCACCAGCACCACCAGGGCCACCGCAATCAGCAAGGTCATCTCGGCTTCATGCAGGGTGGCGGTGATCACCGGCGAGCGGTCCATGGCCAGGTTGAGCTTGACGCTGGACGGCAGCACCGCTTGCAAGGCCGGCAACTGGGCCTTGATCTGGCGCACCGTCTCGATGATGTTCGCGCCGGACTGGCGGTTGATCACCAGCAGCACCGCCGCATCATTGTTGAAGAAGCCGCTGTTGTAGCGGTCTTCCACGCCATCGCTGATCTTGGCCACATCGCCCAGGCGCAAGGCAGCACCGTTCTGGTAGCGGATCAGCAGCGGCTCGTAGTCCTTGGCCTTTTCCAACTGGTCATTGGCCTGGATCTGCCAGTTGCGTTCGCTGTCTTCCAGGGAGCCCTTGGGCCGGCGCTGGTTGGCATTGGCGATGGTGTTGCGCACGTCATCCAGGGCCACGCCATACTGGTCGAGGGCCTTGGGCTCAAGCTCGATACGCACCGCAGGCAGGGAGCTGCCACCGATCTGCACTTCGCCCACACCCGGCACCTGGGACAGGCTCTGGGACAGGATGGTCGAAGCCAGGTCGTACAGCTCGCCCTTTTGCAGCACATCGGAGGTCAGCGACAGCACCATGATCGGTGCCTGCGACGGGTTGATCTTCTTGTAGGTCGGCATGCTGCGCATGCCGCTGGGCAGCAGATTGCGCGAGGCGTTGATCGCCGCCTGGACTTCCCGTGCGGCGCCGTTGATATCACGCCCGGAGTCGAATGCGAGGATCACCCGCGTAGAGCCCTGGCTCGACGAACTGCTCATAGTGGTAATGCCGGCAATCGCGCCGAACGAACGCTCCAGCGGCGTCGCCACGGTCGATGCCATCACCTCGGGGCTGGCACCGGGCAAGCTGGCCGACACCACGATCACCGGGAAATCGATCTGCGGCAGCGGCGACACCGGTAACAGGTTGAAACTCACGCCGCCCAGCAACAGGATCGCCAGGCTCAGCAGCATGGTAGCGACCGGCCTGAGGATGAAAGGTCCGGACAGGTTCATGACTCAACCGGCTCCAGGCTTTGCGGCTCTTTGCGCCAACGACGGCCAAGGCGGTCGAAGTACAGGTAGATCACCGGCGTGGTGAACAGGGTCAGGACCTGGCTCACCAGCAAACCACCGACCATCACCAGCCCGAGCGGCTGGCGCAACTCCGCACCGGAGCCGGTGGCCAGCATCAGCGGCACCGCGCCGAACAACGCGGCCAGGGTGGTCATCAGGATCGGCCGGAAACGCAAGAGCGCCGCCTGATAGATCGCCGTCTGCGGGTCCAGGCCCTGGTTGCGTTCGGCGTCGAGGGCGAAGTCGATCATCATGATCGCGTTCTTTTTCACGATACCGATCAGCAGGATGATGCCGATGATCGCGATCATGCCCAGGTCATTGCCGCTGAGCAGCAACGCCAGCAAAGCCCCCACGGCGGCGGACGGCAAGGTCGACAGGATGGTGATCGGGTGAATGTAGCTCTCGTACAGCACGCCCAGCACGATATACATGGTGACCACCGCCGCCAGGATCAGCAGCAAGGTGCTCGACAGTGACGCTTCGAAGGCCTGGGCCGCCCCCTGGAACTGGGTCTGCACGCCGATCGGCATGCCGATGTCCTTCTGGGTCTGGTTGATCAGCTCCACGCCTTTGCCCAACGCGACGCCAGGGGCCAGGTTGAACGACATCATCACCGCCGGGAACTGGCCGATGTGGGCTATCGCCAGTTGGGCCTGGCGCTGTTCCACATGGGCCAGGCTCGACAGCCGCACCTGGCCGCCGTCGGTGGTTTTCACGTGGATCTGGTTCAGCGCCGCCGGGCCCAGGGTTTCACCGGATTGGGCCTGCAGGACCACGCGGTATTGGCTGGCCTGGGTGTAGATGGTGGAAATCTGCCGCTGGCCGAACGCATCGTACAGCGCATCGGTGATGGTCGACACGCTGACGCCCAGGCGCGAGGCCGCATCGCGGTCGATCACCAGGAACACCTGCAAGCCCTTATCCTGCAGGTCACTGGCGACGTCGGTAAGCTCCGGCAGCTGGCTGAGAGCGTGCACTAGTTTGTCACTCCACAGCGCCAGCAGCTCGGCGTCCGGTGAGGACATGCTGAACTGGTATTGCGTGCGGCTGACGCGGTCTTCGATAGTCAGATCCTGCACCGGCTGCATGAACAGGCGGATCCCCACCAGCTTGTCGATTTGCGGTTGCAGGCGGGTAATCACCTGGGCCGCGCTCAAGTTGCGCTGCCCATGGGGCTTGAGATTGATCAGCAAGCGGCCGCTGTTGAGGGTGGCGTTGTCGCCATCTACGCCAATGTAGGACGAAAGGCTTTGCACCGCCGGGTCAGCCAGGATGATCTTGGCCAACTCCTGCTGGCGCTGGCTCATGGCCGCAAAGGAAATCGACTGCGGCGCCTCGGAAATCCCCTGGATCACGCCGGTGTCCTGCACCGGGAAGAAACCCTTGGGCACCACCAGGTACAGGAATACCGTCAAGCCCAGGGTGGCGACGGCCACCAGCAAGGTCAGCGGTTGATGCTTGAGCACCCACTGCAATTTGCGCCCATAGGCTTCGATCAGCCAGTCGATCCAGGCGCCGCTGGCCTTGTAGAAGCGGCCCTGCTCGGCTTCCTTGGGTTCGCGCTTGAGCAGACGTGCGCACATCATCGGCGTGAGGGTCAGGGACACCACCAGGGAAATCAGGATCGCCACCGCCAGGGTAATGGCGAATTCACGGAACAGCCGCCCGACCACATCGGCCATGAACAGCAGCGGAATCAGTACCGCGATCAGCGACAGGGTCAGGGAGACCAGGGTGAAGCCGATCTGCTTGGCACCCTTGAGTGCCGCCGCCAGTGGCGTCTCGCCCTCCTCGATATAACGCGAAATGTTCTCCAGCATCACGATCGCATCATCCACCACGAAACCGGTGGCGATGGTCAGGGCCATCAGCGTCAGGTTGTTGATGGAGAAACCCGCCAGGTACATCACGCCAAAGGTGCCGACCAGCGACAGCGGCACGGCGATCGACGGAATGATCGTGGCGCTGAAACGACGCAGGAACAGGAAGGTCACCATTACCACCAAGGCAATGGCGATGAGCAGTTCATGTTGCACGTCGGTGACGGAGGCACGGATGGTCTGGGTGCGGTCGGTCAGCACCGTCACATCGAGGCCGGCCGGCAGGTTGTCGGTGATGCTCGGCAACAGCGCCTTGATGCGGTCCACCACTTCGATCACGTTGGCGCCCGGCTGGCGCTGGATATTCAACAGCACGGCCTGGTTTTCGTTGGCCCAGGCGGCCAGACGCTCGTTTTCGGCGCCGTCGACGATCTGTGCCACGTCTTTCAGGCGCAGCGGCGCGCCCTTGTTGTAGGCCAGGATCAGTTCGGCATATTGCTGCGGTGAGACCAACTGGTCGTTGGCGTCGAGCATCGACACACGGGTCGGCCCGTCGAAGTTACCCTTGGGCTGGTTGACGTTGGACGCGGCGATCAGGGTGCGCACGTCCGACAGGTTCAACCCGTTGGCCGCCAGCGCTTCAGGGTTGACCTTGATGCGCACGGCCTGGCGCTGGCCACCGGCGATGCTGACCATGCCGACACCGCTGATCTGCGCGATTTTCTGCGCCATGCGTGTATCGACCAGGTCATTGAGCTTGGGCAGCAACATGGTCTTGGAGGTGATGGCCAGGGTCAGTACCGGAGTGTCCGCCGGGTTGACCTTGTTGTACACCGGCGGTGCCGGCAGATCCTTGGGCAGCAGGTTGGTGGCGGCGTTGATCGCGGCCTGTACCTGTTGCTCGGCGACATCCATGTTGATGTCGAGGTTGAAACGCAGGGTCAGCACCGACGCGCCGCCGGAGCTGGTGGATGCCATCTGGGTCAGGCCGGGCATCTGGCCGAACTGGCGCTCCAGGGGCGCGGTGACGGCGCTGGTCATCACGTCCGGGCTGGCGCCGGGGTACAGGGTCATCACCCGGATGGTCGGGTAGTCCACCTGGGGCAGTGCCGATACCGGCAGCAAGCGATAAGCGATGATGCCGGCCAGGACAATGGCCAGCATGCTCAGGGTGGTGGCGACCGGGCGAAGGATAAACAGCCGCGACAGGTTCATGAACCGACCTTTTGCGCCTTGCCGGCGTCAGCACCGGTCTTCTCTTTTGCTGCGGGTTTGCCTTGCAGGTGCTCGGTCGGGGTGGTCGGCACTTCGCTGCTGTCGTTGACCACTTCGATTTCGCTGCCATCCTTCAAGCGGTCGGTGCCTTCCAGCACCACACGGTCACCGGCGACCAGACCTTCCTTGATCACCGTGTTGTCGCCATCGGAATCACCGACCACCAACGGCTGCATCTTGACCTTCTTGTCGCCGTCGAGCTTGTAGACAAAGGTGCCGTTATTGCCGAACTGGATCGCGGCGGACGGTGCCAACACCACATTGTGCAGGGTGTCGGCCAGCAGGTGCACATTGACGAACTGGTTGGGGAACAGCGCCTGATCCTTGTTATCGAAGCGCGCCTTGAACTTCAGGGTGCCGGTGGTGACGTCGATCTGGTTGTCGAGGCTCTGCAACACACCGACGGCCTGTTTCTTTACGTCGCCACGGTCCCAGGCTTCCACGGGCAACTTGTTGCCGGCGTGAAAGCGGGCGAGCACGGTGTCGAGGGTGTTTTCCGGCAGGGTGAAGACCACGCTGATCGGCTGGGTTTGAGTGATCACTGCAAGGAAGGTGGTGTCATTGGCGGACACCAGGTTGCCCACGTCGACCTGACGCAAGCCCACTCGCCCACTGATGGGGGCGCGGATCTTGGTGAATTCGAGGTTGAGTTTGGCGTCGTCTACCGCGCCCTGGTTGGTCTTGACCGTGCCCTGGTATTGCAGGACCAGCGCTTCGGCAGTGTCCAGGGTTTGCTTGGCAATACTGTCCTGGGCATACAAGTCGCGATAACGCTGCACATCGACCTGGGCGTTTTTCAACTGGGCCTGGTTCTGCAACAGCGTGCCCTGGGCCTGGAGCAAGGCGTTCTGGTAACTGCGCGGGTCGATTTCCGCCAAAAGGTCGCCGGCCTTGACCATCTGCCCTTCTTCAAAGGCGATCTTCACCAACTCACCGCCCACCCGGCTGCGTACATTGATGGTATTGAGGGCGGTGACCGTGCCCAATGCCTTGTAGTACACCGGGAACTCCCCTTGCACCGCCGGTGCCACGCGCACCGGGATCGGGCCGGTGGAGCCGCCAAAGCCCGGCCGCATCATCCCCGACTTGCCGGCGCGGCCTTCCGACTTCGGTGCGGCGGCGTCCTTGTGGCTGCTGCCAGGCCAGAACTTCCAGCACAGGCCGGCGATGACCAGCAGCACAAACAGGCCGAACAACCAACGGCGGGACTTACGGGGGGAGGATTGCATGGATTGATCAACCATTGGGCGCGAGAGCTTCTTCTTTGGGAGGCTGAAAGATAAGCACTGGGGCGCATTAAGAAAAGCGCCTTTACCGGCTATTTACCTTGGACTTACAAGTTTTAACTTCTGAGCTTAGTCGGCCCGCTATTTCGCTAAGCATCTGAGACGCAAATAAAAACGGCCTGGACTAGGCCAGGCCGCAAGCATGCATCACGCGTGTTACTGCAAAACGACAGTCACGCGCAGAAACAGTTACTTCAAAACAGCCAGGGCTGCTTCGTAGTTCGGTTCCTGGCCGATTTCGGAAACCAGCTCGCTGTGCAGCACGTTGTTGTTTTCGTCCAGTACCACCACGGCACGCGCGGTCAGGCTGCGCAGCGGGCCATCAACGATGTTTACGCCGTAGTCTTCGGAGAACGCAGCGCTGCGGAAGTCCGACAGGTTCTTCACGTTTTCCAGGCCTTCGGAACCGCAAAAACGCGCTTGGGCGAATGGCAGGTCCGAGGAGATGCACAGCACGACAGCGTTGCTCAGGTCATTGGCCTGGGCGTTGAACTTGCGCACCGAAGTCGCGCAGGTCGGCGTGTCGACGCTTGGGAAGATATTCAGCACTTTGCGCTTGCCGGCGAAGGTCGCCAGGGTGGCGTCCGACAGGTCAGCGGCAGTCAGGGTGAAGTCTGGGGCCTGGGAGCCGACTTGCGGCAGTTCGCCTTCAACTTTCACAGGGTTACCACGAAGGGTGACTTGAGCCATGAACAGAATCCTTATGCTGGTTTATTGAAACGAATTCGAGAGGCGGAAGTTAACCACAAAGTCCCGTCGCTACCTACCGCCGTACACAAATTGTCATGTCGTGCCGTTGTGGTTTAATTGCGCGCTTTCGCCCGCCCCTCAAGGAACTCGTCGTTGATGAATCAGCCCGCCACCAAAGTCCTGGTCATTGGTTACGTCTGGCCGGAACCCCGTTCTTCTGCCGCAGGCGGGCATATGATGCAGATCCTGGAGAGCTTTCTTACACAAGGTTGGGACATTACCTTCAGTAGCCCCGCCACCATTGGCGAACATAAGGCCGACCTGCCGGCACTGGGCATTGCCGAACGCGCCATCGAACTCAATAACAGCAGTTTCGATGACTTTATCCGCGAACTGGCCCCGGATATCGTGCTGTTCGACCGTTTCATGATGGAAGAACAGTTCGGCTGGCGCGTGGAAAAATGCTGCCCGGATGCCCTGCGCGTACTGGAAACCTCAGACCTGCAAAGCCTGCGCGATGCGCGCCATCAGCGCCTCAAGGAGCATCTCAAGGCTGACCCCGACGGTGATGACTTCAGCGCCCTGTTCTGCGCCGATTTGCAACCGGCATTCCAATGCATGGCCGACACCGACCTGGCCAAGCGCGAGATCGCCGCGATTTACCGCTGTGACATCAGCCTGATGATCTCCGACCTGGAAATCCGCCTGCTCACCGAGCAGTTCAAGGTGCCGGCGGCCCTGCTCCATTGGTGCCCGCTGATGATGGCGCCCCCTACCGAGCCCTTTGCGCCCTTTGAAGACCGTGCGCACTTCCTCAGCATCGGCAACTTCCGCCACGCCCCGAACTGGGATGCGGTGCTCTGGATGAAAAACAGCCTCTGGCCGCTGATCCGCCAGCAATTGCCCGGCGTCCAGCTGCATATCTACGGCGCCTACACCCCGCCCAAAGCCACGGCCCTGCACAACCCAGCCCAGGGTTTCCATGTGATGAACTGGGCCGAAGACGCCTTGCAGGTGATGACCGCAGCGCGTATCTGCCTGGCGCCCTTGCGCTTCGGTGCCGGCATCAAAGGCAAACTGGCGGATGCCATGCTTTGCGGCACCCCGAACATCACCACGCCGATCGGCGCCGAAGCCATGGGCGACGAGCAACCCTGGCCCGGCATGATCGAGCAGAGTGCATCCGCCCTGGCTGCGGCGGCCGTGGCGTTGTATCAAGACCGCGAGCGCTGGACCCAGGCCCAGGAAAACGGCCGCCAGCTACTGGCCCGGCGCTATGATCAGAACGTCCACGGCCCGGCGTTGGTGGCGTGCCTGGAGGAGTGCCGCAGCCGGCTTGCGGCCCATCGACGGGATAACTTCACCGGCAGCATGCTGCGTCACCATGCCCATAAAAGCACCCAGTACATGTCCCAGTGGATTGAGGCAAAAAACCGCCTGCCTTAAACGCCGAGGCTGGCGAGGTTGCATGCAACGGGGCATTATCCTACGCAGCAACCACAATAAAGCGACGGCAGCATGACCCGAGCAACGCGAATCACCGACCCTTCCTACGAGCTGATGGACGACCACAACGGCCTGTCCATCATCTATCGCCAGCATGGTTTCCCCTGCCCCCTGGTGCGCTGGCACTTCCACAAGGAATACGAGCTGCACCTGATCGTCGCCAGCTCCGGCAAGGTGTTTATCGGGGACTATATCGGCAATTTCTACCCGGAAAGCCTGTTCCTCACCGGCCCTAACCTGCCCCACAACTGGATCAGCCAGGTGGAGGAAGACGAGGTGGTGCCCAAGCGCGACATGCTGGTGAATTTCACCGATGAGTTGCTGGAGAACGGCAGCCAGATCTTTACCGAACTCAAGACCTTGGCGCCGCTGTTGGAGCGGGCACAGTACGGCATCGAATTTCGCTGCAAAAAGACCATCGCCCAAGCCATGACCTTGATGCAACGTATCGAAGACGCCCAGGGCATGGCGCGCCTGGGGCACTTCTTCATCCTGCTGGAGGTGCTCAGCGCCTGCGAGGACTACCAGTTGCTCTCGGGCGTCACCACCCCGCAACTGGCGGATGAACACAGCATCGACCGCACCAACCGCGCGGTGGACTATATCTTTGCTCACTACGCACGCGAGCTGCCGCTGGAAGAAGTGGCGGACTACCTGGGGATGAAGCCGACCTATTTTTCAAGGGTCTTCAAACAGGCCACCGGGCGCACGTTTATCGAATTCGTCAATCGACTGCGCATCAGCAAATCCTGCGAACTGCTGGCCGACGGCGATAAAGCGGTGACGGATGTATGTTTTGAATCCGGCTTCAACAACATCTCCAACTTCAACCGACGCTTTCAGCAGCTCAAGGGCATGACCCCATCCCACTATCGGCGTTTGGCGGTGCAGCGGTTGACTGAGCAGAACCTGGCCTGAAGCTTTCAGTTACCGGCCGCGAGTGCAAAAAAGTATCAGCCGAAGTGCTCCCAAGGATTTGTCACCTCCCCATTTCAAGGCTGTAATCAACGCACACTCTTCCTGACTCTCTGTGGGAAGACACAACAACAATAACTGTCCTTCTGTAGCCCTCTGGGCGCGGAAATGGAGTGCGCGATGAAGTTCACAGCAAAATCTCTGCTTGCCTTTACTTGCATGACCACCTGCATGACCCTCAGCGCCGTCAGCCTTGGCGCGCAAACCCTGACCATCGCCACCGTGAACAACAGCGACATGATCCGCATGCAAAAGCTCTCGAAAACCTTCGAGACCGAGCATCCGGAGATCAAGCTGAACTGGGTGGTGCTCGAAGAAAACGTATTGCGCCAACGCTTGACCACCGACATCGCCACCCAGGGCGGGCAGTTCGACGTGTTGACCATCGGCATGTACGAAGCTGCACTCTGGGGCGCCAAAGGCTGGCTGGAGCCGATGAAGGATCTGCCGGCGTCCTACGACCTCGACGACGTATTCCCTTCGGTGCGTGACGGCCTGTCGGTCAAAGGCTCGCTGTACGCGTTGCCTTTCTACGCCGAAAGCTCGATCACCTATTACCGCACCGACCTGTTCAAGGACGCCGGGCTGACGATGCCCGAACATCCCACCTGGACCCAGATCGGCGAATTCGCCGCCAAACTCACCGACAAGACCAAAGAGCAGTACGGCCTGTGCCTGCGTGGCAAAGCCGGTTGGGGCGAGAACATGGCGCTGATCACCACCCTGGCCAACGGCTACGGCGCACGCTGGTTCGATGAGAAGTGGCAGCCGGAATTCAATGGGCCTGAGTGGAAGGACGCGCTGACCTTCTACGTCGACAACATGAAGAAATCCGGTCCGCCCGGTGCGTCCAGCAATGGTTTCAACGAAAACCTGGCGCTGTTCAACAGCGGCAAATGCGCGATCTGGGTCGACGCCAGCGTGGCCGGCTCATTTGTCACCGACAAAACCCAGAGCAAGGTGGCTGACCACGTCGGCTTCACCTTCGCCCCCCACGAGAAAACCGATAAGGGCACGTCCTGGCTGTACTCGTGGAGCCTGGCGATCCCGACCAGCTCCAAAGCCAAGGACGCCGCCAAGGTGTTCACCAGTTGGGCCACCTCCAAGGAATACAGCCAACTGGTGGCCAAGACCGACGGCATCGCCAATGTGCCGCCAGGCACGCGCAAGTCGACCTACAGCGACGAATACATGAAGGCCGCGCCGTTCGCCAAGGTGACGCTGGAATCGCTGAAAGTCGCCGACCCGACCAAACCGACGCTCAAGCCGGTGCCGTATATCGGTATCCAGTTGGTGACCATTCCTGAGTTCCAGGCGATTGGTACCCAGGTTGGCAAGTTCTTCTCCGGTGCGCTGACGGGCCAGCAGACGGTGGACCAGGCCTTGAGCGCCGCGCAAACCACCACCGAGCGTGAAATGAAGCGGGCCGGTTACCCCAAGTAACCCAGGCATCTCACCGTCAATGTGGGAGGGGGTTTGCCCCCTCCCACCCTGACCGCACTCCGATTCTCGCTCTGTACTGGCCTTGAATACCATGAATACACCCGCCAAAAACCGCCTGGCCAACCCTGGCTGGTTCCTTGTCAGCCCTTCAGTAGCCTTGCTGCTGTTGTGGATGATCGTACCGCTGGGCATGACCCTGTACTTTTCGCTGATCCGCTACAACCTGCTCTACCCCGGCGAAAACTCATTCGTGGGGTTGGAAAACTTCACTTACTTCATCACCGACTCGGGCTTCCTGCCCGGCGCGACCAATACCCTGCTACTGGTGGGCAGCGTACTGCTGATCAGCGTGGTGTTCGGCGTGCTGATCAGTGCCCTGCTGGAAGCCAGTGAGTTCTTCGGCCGCGGCCTGGTGCGGGTGATGCTGATCTCGCCGTTCTTCATCATGCCCACCGTCGGAGCACTGATCTGGAAGAACCTGATTTTCCACCCGGTCTCGGGGATTCTCGCCGCCGTGTGGAAGCTGTTCGGGGCCGAGCCGGTGGACTGGCTGGCGCACTACCCGTTGCTGTCGATCATCATCATCGTGTCGTGGCAATGGCTGCCCTTCGCCATTTTGCTGCTGATGACCGCCATGCAATCCCTCGACCAGGAACAAAAGGAGGCGGCGCGCCTGGACGGTGCCGGCGCCATCGCGATCTTCTGGCACCTGACCCTGCCCCACCTGGCGCGCCCGATTGCCGTGGTGGTGATGATCGAAACCATCTTCCTGCTCTCGGTGTTCGCCGAAATCTTCACCACCACCAACGGTGGCCCGGGCTACGCCTCGACCAACCTCGCCTACCTGATCTACAACCAGGCGCTGGTGCAGTTCGACGTGGGCATGGCCTCGGCCGGCGGCTTGATCGCCGTGGTCATCGCCAATATCGCGGCGATCATCCTGGTGCGGATGATCGGCAAAAACCTGACTGACAAGCCTTGAGGGCCGCGCCATGACGCTTCAACAATCCCGCCGCCTGCAAAGTGTGTTGCTCGGCACGCTGGCCTGGGCCATCGCGATCCTGATTTTCTTCCCGATCTTCTGGATGGTGCTGACCAGCTTCAAGACTGAAATCGATGCCTTTGCCACGCCGCCGCAGTTCATCTTCACGCCGACGCTGGAGAACTACCTGCACATCAACGAGCGCAGCAATTACTTTGCGTACGCCTGGAACTCCGTGGTGATTTCCTTCAGCGCTACCGCCCTGTGCCTGCTGATCTCGGTGCCGGCCGCCTACTCCATGGCGTTCTACGAAACACAGCGCACCAAAGGCACGCTGCTGTGGATGCTGTCCACCAAGATGCTGCCGCCGGTGGGGGTATTGATGCCGATCTACCTGCTGGCCAAGAGCTTTGGCCTGTTGGATACGCGGATTGCGCTGATCATCATCTACACCCTGATCAACCTGCCGATCGTGGTCTGGATGGTTTACACCTACTTCAAGGACATCCCCAAGGACATCCTCGAAGCCGCCCGCCTGGATGGCGCCACCCTGTGGCAGGAAATGGTCCGCGTGCTGCTGCCGATCGCCAAGGGCGGCCTGGCCTCCACCGTGTTGCTGTCGCTGATCCTGTGCTGGAACGAGGCGTTCTGGTCGCTGAACCTGACCTCGTCCAGCGCCGCCCCGCTGACCGCGCTGATCGCCTCGTACTCCAGCCCCGAAGGCTTGTTCTGGGCCAAGTTGTCGGCCGTGTCGACGCTGGCCTGTGCGCCGATCCTGATCTTTGGCTGGATCAGCCAGAAACAGCTGGTGCGCGGTTTGTCCTTCGGCGCCGTGAAGTAACGGTTTCCTGATAATAATTTGAAGATGGAGGCCCATCATGGCCAACCTGAAAATCAACAATCTGCAAAAAGGCTTCGAAGGCTTCTCGATCATAAAGGGCGTCGACCTGGAAGTGAACGACAAGGAGTTCGTGGTGTTCGTCGGCCCATCGGGCTGCGGTAAATCGACCCTGCTGCGCCTGATCGCCGGCCTGGAAGAGGTGACCGAAGGCACCATCGAACTGGATGGCCGCGACATCACCGAAGTGACCCCGGCCAAGCGCGACCTGGCGATGGTGTTCCAGACCTATGCGCTGTACCCGCACATGAGTGTGCGCAAGAACATGTCGTTTGCCCTGGACCTGGCCGGTGTCGACAAAAAACTGGTTGAAAGCAAAGTCAGCGAAGCGGCTCGCATTCTCGAACTGGGTCCGTTGCTGGAGCGCAAGCCCAAGCAACTGTCCGGCGGCCAACGCCAACGCGTGGCGATTGGACGCGCGATTGTGCGCAACCCGAAGATCTTCCTGTTCGACGAGCCGCTGTCCAACCTCGACGCCGCGCTGCGCGTGCAGATGCGCCTGGAACTGGCACGCCTGCACAAGGAACTGCAAGCGACCATGATCTACGTGACCCATGACCAGGTCGAAGCCATGACCCTGGCCGACAAGGTGGTGGTGCTCAACAGTGGCCGCATCGAGCAAGTCGGCTCGCCGCTGGAGCTGTATCACCGGCCGGCCAACCTGTTTGTGGCAGGGTTTCTCGGCACGCCGAAAATGGGCTTCCTCAAAGGCCAGGTCACCCGCGTCGACAGCCAAGGCTGCGCCGTGCAGCTGGACGCCGGCACCCTGATCAACCTGCCCTTGAGCAGCGCCAGCTTGAGCGTAGGCAGTGCCGTGACCCTGGGGATTCGCCCGGAGCACCTGGAAATCGCCGCACCCGGCCAGACCACGCTGACCGTCACCGCCGACGTCGGCGAACGCCTGGGCAGTGACACCTTCTGCCATGTCGTGACCGCCAGCGGCGAGCCTTTGACCCTGCGCATTCGCGGCGACATGGCCAGCCAGTACGGCGAAACGCTGCACCTGCACCTGGACCCGGCGCACTGCCATCTATTCGATACCGAGGGTGTCGCCGTGGCCCGCCCACTGCGCGCCGCCGCCTGATTTCGCGAGACTTGTGATGAAACTGAATAAACAGCACCTCACTCAACTGGCGCCGCAGGTGAAACTGCCGGCCTATGCGATTGCCGACACCACCCAAGGCATCGCCCATATTGGCGTCGGCGGTTTCCACCGTGCGCATCAGGCGTATTACACCGATGCCCTGATGAATACCGGCGAGGGCCTGGACTGGAGCATCTGCGGCGTCGGCCTGCGCAGCGAGGATCGCAAGGCCCGCGACGACCTGGCCGGCCAGGACTACCTGTTCACCCTGTATGAACTGGGCGATACCGACGACACCGAAGTGCGCGTGATCGGCTCGATCAGCGACATGCTGCTGGCCGAAGACGGTGCCCGGGCGCTGATCGACAAACTGGCCAGCCCCGAGATTCGCATTGTTTCGCTGACCATCACCGAAGGCGGTTACTGCATCGACGACAGCACCGGCGAGTTCATGGCCCATCTGCCGCAGATCCAGCACGACCTGGCCCACCCGAACGCACCTAAAACGGTGTTCGGGTTCATCTGCGCGGCGTTGACCCAACGCCGTGCGGCGGGCACTCCGGCATTTACCGTGATGTCCTGCGATAACCTGCCGCACAACGGCGCGGTCACCCGCAAAGCGCTGCTGGCATTTGCCGCCCTGCACAACGCCGAGCTGCACGACTGGATCAAGGCCAACGTGAGTTTTCCCAACGCCATGGTCGACCGCATCACCCCGATGACCAGCACCGCCCATCGCCTGCAACTGCATGATGAGCATGGCATCGACGATGCCTGGCCAGTGGTGTGCGAACCCTTTGTGCAGTGGGTACTCGAAGACCGCTTCGTCAACGGCCGCCCGGCGTGGGAGAAGGTCGGCGTGCAGTTCACCGACGACGTGACGCCGTATGAAGAAATGAAGATCGGCCTGCTCAATGGCAGCCACCTGGCGCTGACCTACCTGGGTTTTCTCAAGGGCTACCGGTTTGTGCACGAGACCATGAACGACCCGCTGTTTGTGGCCTATATGCGTGCCTACATGGACCTGGACGTCACGCCGAACCTGGCACCGGTGCCGGGCATCAACCTGAGCGACTATAAACAGAGCCTGGTGGAGCGCTTTTCCAACCGGGCGATTGCCGACCAGTTGGAGCGCGTGTGTTCCGACGGCTCGTCGAAGTTTCCCAAGTTCACCGTGCCGACGATCAATCGCCTGATTGCCGACGGCCGGGAGACTGAACGCGCAGCACTGGTAGTCGCCGCCTGGGCGCTGTATTTGAAGGGTGTGGATGAGAATGGCGTGAGCTACAAGATCCCCGACCCGCGTGCCGAATTCTGCCAGGGGCTGGTGAGCGATGACGCCTTGATCAGCCGACGCCTGCTCGCGGTTGAAGAGATTTTCGGCACGGCTATTCCCAATTCGCCTGAGTTTGTGGCAGCGTTTGAGCGGTGCTTTTCCAGCTTGCGCGATCACGGCGTCACCCGAACCCTGGAGCACCTGCTGAAGAAACCGGCTTGAAACTGTGGGAGGGGGCTTGCTCCCGATAGCGGTGGGTCAGTTAAGTCTGTATTGACTGGTGCACCGCTATCGGGAGCAAGCCCCCTCCCACATTGACCGCATTTACCATCAAACAATAATGCTGAGCACCCCACCATGACCCGGCAAAACCTGTTCCTCGGCATCGACTGTGGCACCCAGGGCACCAAGGCCATCGTCCTTGATGCTTCCAGCGGCAAAGTCCTGGGCCTGGGCGCCGCCGCGCATACACTGATCAGCGGTGCCAACGGCCGGCGCGAGCAGCACACTCAGGAGTGGCTCGACGCCTTTACCGAAGCCACTCACCGCGCCCTGCAACAGGCTGGTGTGGATGGCCAGGACATCCTCGGCATCGGTGTTTCCGGCCAACAGCACGGGCTGGTCTTGCTCGATGACCAGGGCCAGGTACTGCGCCCGGCCAAACTGTGGTGTGACACCGAAACCACGCCTGAAAACGAGCGCCTGCTCGCGTATCTGGGGGGCGAACAAGGCTCGCTGGAACGTCTCGGTGTGGCGATCGCACCGGGCTACACCGTGTCGAAACTGCTCTGGACCCGCGAACAACACCCGCATGTATTCGCCCGCATCGCCCATATCCTGTTGCCCCACGACTACCTGAACTACTGGCTGACCGGCCGCGCCGTCGCGGAATACGGCGATGCTTCAGGCACCGGTTACTTCAATGTGCGCACCCGCAGGTGGGATCTGGACCTGCTCCAGCACATCGACCCCAGCGGCCGCCTGGAGGCCGCGTTGCCGCAGCTGATCGAGGCGAACCAGACGGTGGGCAGCGTGCTGCCGGCCATCGCCGAACGCCTGGGCATCAATCCCGGCGCGGTGGTTTCCAGCGGTGGCGGCGACAATATGATGGGCGCCATCGGTACCGGCAATATTGCCCCGGGCGTCATCACCATGAGCCTGGGCTCATCGGGCACCGTGTATGCCTTTGCCGACCAACCCAGCGTCAGCCCGCAGGCATCGGTGGCGACCTTCTGCTCATCCAGCGGCGGCTGGCTGCCGCTGATCTGCACCATGAACCTGACCAATGCCACCGGGGTGGTTCGCGAGTTGTTCGAGCTCGACCTGGCGGCATTCAACAGCCTGGTCGCGCAAGCCCCGGTCGGCGCCGAGGGCGTGAGCATGCTGCCGTTCCTCAACGGCGAACGCGTGCCCGCCCTGCCCCACGCCACCGGCAGCCTGCACGGCTTGACCATGACCAACCTGACTCGCGCCAACCTGTGCCGCGCCGTGGTCGAAGGCACCACCTTCGGCCTGCGCTACGGCCTGGATCTGCTGCGCCAGACCGGCCTGCAAAGCCAGAGTATCCGACTGATCGGCGGTGGCTCGAAAAGCCCGGTGTGGCGGCAGATGGTCGCCGATATCATGAACACCGAAGTGGTGTGCACCGAACAAAGCGAAGCCGCCGCCCTGGGCGCGGCGATCCAGGCCGCGTGGAGCCAGTCCGGCGAATCCCTGGCCAGCCTCTGCGACAAATGTGTGAGTGTCGACCCCACCAGCCGTACCCTGCCGGTGGCAAGCAATGTCAGTGCCTATCAACAGGCTTACGAGCGCTACCAGCAGCTCGTGGCAACCCTTTAAGAGCGAACGACTATGTATCTGGTGTGTGGCGAAGCGCTGTTCGATTTTTTCAGCGAAGAAGATGCCAGCGGGCAGGCTTCCAAGGTCAATTACAAGGCGATTGCCGGGGGATCGCCGTTCAACGTGGCGGTGGGCCTGCGCCGTCTCGGTATCGCGGCCGGTCTGTTCGGCGGGTTGTCGACCGACTTCCTGGGGCGACGCCTGCTGCAGGTGCTCAAGGACGAGGGCGTAGATGAACAATTCCTGGTGGAGTTTGCCGCGCCCACCACGTTGTCGATGGTTGCCGTGGGTGCCAATGGCTCGCCGCAGTACAACTTCCGTGGTGAAGGCTGTGCCGACCGACTGCTGGAAATCGCCCATCTACCCGAGCTGGGCGCAGACATTCGTGGCTTGCATATCGGCTCATTTTCACTGGTGGTACAGCCGGTGGGCGACACCCTGCTGAGCCTGGTCAAGCGCGAAAGCGGCAAGCGTTTGATCAGCCTCGACCCCAACGTGCGCCTCAACCCGCAGCCGGACATCCAGCTATGGCGCAACCGCGTGGCCGAGCTGGTCAAGCATGCCGACCTGATCAAGGTCAGCGATGAAGACCTGCACCTGCTCTACCCCGAGCAATCGCCGGAAAGCGTGCTGCAAGGTTGGCTGCAGCACCGTTGCCAGCTGGTATTCCTCACCCGCGGCGGCGATGGCGCCAGCGTGTTCAGCCGCCAGCACGGCACGTGGTCGCAACCGGCAGTCAAGGTGGTGATGGCCGACACCGTGGGGGCCGGTGACACCTTCCAGGCCGCGCTGATTGCCTGGTTGACCGAGCAACAGCTGGATTCGGTGGAGGGCTTGCAACAGCTGACCCGCGCGCAGGTGGACAGCATGCTTGGCTTTGCCATCCGCGCCGCCGCCATGACCTGCAGCAAGACCGGACCGGACCTGCCGTATCGCCACCAGTTGGGTTCATGAAGGTTTCGTCAGCCAGGAAAAAATTAATCGATGGTTAATCCCGCCGGTCGACAGTGAAGTCGAACCCTTTGCGGAGCACCATCATGAAACTGCGTACCTTACTGTTTACCGGCCTGTTCACCGGCACATTGGCTCTGGCGGCAGGCTCGGGCATGGCCCAGGCCGATACCTCGCCGGCTGCGGCCAAACCCGTGCAATATCAATACGGGATGCCATTGAACATCGACAGAGTGATCGCCATGCACGAACCCGATACCAACGAGTGCAAGGTCATCAATGCGGATATCAAATTCGTGGACAAGGCAGGCAAGGTGGAAGACGTGGGCTACCGGAAGATGTCCGAAGCCTGCGACTTCCAGAATTGAAGCGTTGAAGCACCAGGAAAATGCACACCCCGCCCGCCTGCTCGCAGCGGCCACGGTAACGGCACTGGGCCTGGGACTTATCCAGGCCCACCGACCGTCAATCATTCAACCTCAGGCGTCGGCCTAGTAATAGCCGCGTCCGCCGACTCTTTGCAGGACGGGTGCATGGGCTTGCCGGAGGTCTTCACGCAACCCGGTGATCAGGTTGCAAATCGCTCGACTGCTGTCGAGTGTGTCCGCGTTTATTCCTTTGACTTCCAAATCCACCCGGTCACGATCCTGGCCGTCAAAGACTTTGATCGTCAGCGAAGCGTCTTCGGCTTTGGTGCATTCGCACCGTTTGGGCAGGAAACTTCCTTCAATAATGCTGCGAAGTTCTAATTCCGAAAGCATGACCAACCTCTCCTTATATTTATGAGACTGCCAACTACATCATGGTGTGTCCGGCAGGCATGTGCCCTGCCACGTCTTGCCGACCCTGGAAGACGCTTACCTCCATCAGCCTACTCGGCAAACTCAAGGTGCGTTGTAACCATTCCTCATAAGCACACGGCTGATTCATATAACTTGACGCATGCCCCGTTTATACCGAGTAAACTTTCGTCGAAACCCGCTGATTAAACGTTTAACTTACGCACTTGTATTAAACCGGACCTTGTGCGGCGACCCTTTCAGCAACATGTCGTAAACTATCAAAGTTGATATTGGCCCCTGAGTTAACCGCTACCAACGTTTGCCCACGCACATCACGTTGCGCCACATAACGGCGTAGCCCAGCCACCGCCAGTGCACCGGAAGGTTCGGTGATGGCGCGGGTATCGTCGTAGATCAACTTGATGGCACTGCACAATTCGTCGTTGCTCACGGTGATGACTTCATCCACCCAGTTGCGGCAGATCTCAAATCCGTACGCACCGATCTGCGCCACCGCCGTGCCATCGGCAAACCCGTCGACACTGGGCAGCACCACCCGCTCGCCCGCTTGCAGGGCGGCCAACAGGCAACTGGAGCCTTCGGATTCGACCCCAACGATACGCACTTGCGGCCGCAGGTATTTCACATACGCCGCGATGCCGGCGATCAACCCACCCCCCCCCACCGGCACGAAGATCGCGTCCAACGGCCCCTGCTGCTGACGCAGTATTTCCATGGCAACCGTGCCTTGGCCGGCAATCACATCCGGGTCATCAAAGGGCGAGACAAACGTGCAACCCGAGGTCTCGACCAGTTGCAGCGCGTGGGCCAGGGCCAACGGGAAGCTTTCCCCATGCAGTACCGCGTCGGCGCCACGCGAGCGTACGCCCAACACCTTCAACTCCGGCGTGGTACACGGCATGACAATGCGCGCGCGGATCCCCAGCTCACGCGCCGCCAGCGCCACCCCCTGGGCATGATTGCCCGCCGACGCCGTCACTACGCCTCGGGCCTTTTGTTCGGCCGTCAGTTGCACCAGGCGGTTGTAGGCCCCTCTGATCTTGAAGGAGAACGTCGGTTGCAGGTCTTCGCGCTTGAGCAACACCTGGTTGCCCAGCAACGCCGACAGCGCCGGCGCGGCTTGCAGAGGCGTGCGCACCGCCAGGTCATAAACCGGCGCGGCGAGGATCTTTTTCACGTAGTGCTCAAGCAGGCTCGTGTCGGTGGCCTGGACGGCGCGGCGGGTAGTCATGGGTGGCTCCTGGTGCTGTGTGAGGCGCCCAGGAGTCGGAAAAACAAAACCCGCCTCTAGGGCGGGTTTGGGTGCAGCCGTGTGCTATCCCGCCAAATGAGGAATGACGGTAATAATGCTTGGCTGGCTGCGGAAGGCTTGAAATGTCATGCAACGAAATTAACCGGCGACCCGCGGGCAAGTCAATGCTCACGCTCGATTTATCCGCCGGGCTTTACGAGCGATATATGAAACATATACGCTTTGTATATTCCATTTACGCAGTGAACCCTATGGGCATCATCAAGATCACCGACCCGTTGCACGAACAACTACGCCTGGCCAGCGCCGCCATGGACCGCTCCATCAACGCCCAGGCCGAATTCTGGATCAAGATCGGCCTGCTCGCCGAACTCAACCCGCACCTGCCCTATAACGAACTGATCAATAAGCTGTTGCTGGACAAACCCGACCTGATCCGAGGCCGCAGTTGATGATCAAGACCCCCGCACAACTGGCCGTGATGCGTGAAGCCGGGCGCCTGCTGGCCCAGGTGTTTACCCTGCTCGACGGCCTTGTCGCCGCCGGCCGCTCAACCCTGGAGCTGGACAGTGCCGTCGAGGCATTCATCCGCAACGACCTCAAGGCCCGCCCGGCGAGCCTGGGGCAATACGACTACCCGTTCTGCATCAACACCTCGATCAATGAAGTGGTGTGCCATGGCATGCCCAGCGCCAAGGATATCCTCAAGGACGGCGACATCATCAATATCGACATCACCCTGGAAAAAGGCGGCTTTATCGCTGACTCCAGCAAGATGTACATGATCGGAAACGTGGCCCCCAAAGCCCAGCGGCTGGTGGAAAAGACCTTTGAGGCGATGTGGGCCGGCATCCGCCAGGTCAGGCCCGGCGCACGGTTGGGGGATATCGGGCATGCGATCCAGAGCCATGCGCAGGCCAATGGGTACAGTGTGGTGCGTGAGTATTGCGGCCACGGGATTGGGCGCCAGATGCACGAAGAACCGCAGATCCTGCACTTCGGCCGGCCCGGCACCGGGATGGAGTTGCGTGAAGGGATGGTGTTCACGGTGGAGCCGATGCTCAATCAG
The DNA here is from genome assembly GCF_016918385.1 of Pseudomonas sp. ICBG1301. Lineage (NCBI taxonomy): Bacteria > Pseudomonadati > Pseudomonadota > Gammaproteobacteria > Pseudomonadales > Pseudomonadaceae > Pseudomonas > Pseudomonas sp. ICBG1301. Next base: position 121,646 of record NZ_JAEKGB010000002.1, on the reverse strand, counting down.
GGCAGCTCGAAAGTGCGCAGCCTGAAGGATGGATGGACCGTGGTGACCCGGGACAATAGCTTGTCGGCACAATGGGAGCATACCGTGGCGGTGACGGCGGACGGGTTCGAGGTGTTGACGTTGCAGCCCGCCGTTTGACCTAGCTCCTGTAGGAGCAAGCTTGCTCGCGAAAACCCCGCAGGCGCCGCGTTCATTCAGGCAGCACGCGTTATCGTTGACGTTTTTCGCGAGCAAGCTCGCTCCTACAGGCGGCAAACACCGGGTATTACCAGACCTGCCCCTGGCGCTTCAACTCCAGGCGCCGGACAAACTCCTCCAGCACCAGGCCGTACAGGTCATCTTGCAGGTAGGCATCTTCGATGCCTGCATCAAGGTTGGGGTTGTCGTTCACCTCGATCACCACCACCTTGTCGCCGGATTGCTTGAGGTCCACGCCGTAGAGGCCGTCGCCGATCAGGTTGGCGGTTTTCACCGCCAGCTCTACCACCGCCTTGGGCGCTTCGTGGACGGCCAGGGTGCGGCACTCGCCGTTGATGTCCTGGCCGATGGCTTTGTGGTTATAGATCTGCCAATGGCCCTTGGACATGAAGTACTGGCAGGCAAAAATCGGCTTGCGGTTGAGGACGCCGATGCGCCAGTCGTACTCGGTGTAGAAAAACTCCTGGGCCAATAACAGTACGGAATGTTCGAACAACTCGGCAGTGGCCTTGAGCAAGGCCGCCTGGCTTTCCACCTTGATCACGCCACGGGAGAAACAACCGTCGGGGATCTTCAACACCAGCGGGAAGCCCAGGCGTTCGCCGACTCGCTCGAAATCCTGCGGGCGTTCCTTATAGAGGATCTCGGTGGCGGGCATGCCCAGTTGATGGCTGTTGAGCAGGTCGGTGAGGTAGACCTTGTTGGTGCAGCGCAGGATCGATGCCGGATCGTCCATCACCACCAGCCCTTCGCTCTCGGCCTTTTTGGCGAAGCGATACGTGTGGTTGTCGACGCTGGTGGTCTCGCGGATCAGCAAGGCGTCATATTCGGCGAGGCGTGAGTAATCCTTGCGCTCGATGAGTTCCACATCAATCCCCAGGCCCCTGCCGACCCGCACGAAATTCTCCAGTGCGCGGGCGTTGGACGGTGGCAGTTGCTCCTGGGGATCATGCAGGATGGCCAAGTCATAACGCGCCAATCGACGGGAGCGCGGTTGGCGCCAGATCTTGCGGCTGTAGTTGTCGAGGGCATGGGCGAACTGGTCTTCCTGATCATCGCGCAACTTATGCAATACGCCGGACTTGACCCCTTCGATATGCCAACCGTTATGTTTGCGAAACTCAACTAACAAAATCGGACAGGGGAACGTTTCAAATAACTGGCGGGCCAATTCCTGCAACGCGTCTATATGCGTTCGGCCAAAGTAAAGGGTCAGGGTAAACCCTTCGGTATTGCTGTAAAGATGATGACTCAAGGCTTTATCGAGGGTTTTATCCAAGTTATCCAGGGACAAACCATACAGCGACTTCCGGGTCAATTCACTGATGGTGCGCACCGACGGAATCACCTTGTGCCCGCGCGCCTCGGCCAGCAACGAGCAATAGTAACCGTGCCCCAGGTACTTGTAGCTGCGACACAGGTTGATGACCTGCACGCGCTTGCCCGGCTCGCTTTCGCGGGTTTGTTCCAGGTATTCCTGGGCAGTGACGATGTCTTCGCTGGGAAAGTAGGAAGCCCAGTCTTCCTTGCGTTCGACAATGATCACAACTTGGCTTGGACGTCTGGCCACGCTGGAAAAATAACCCTCGGAGGTTATTGTCGCCGCGACAGTTTGCTCGGATACTTCACGCCAATGACTGTTTACCGCCGACATAATATTTGATCCGCTTTAGAGAACTCGACCTTTTCTATTAAGCACGATCTTTTAGAGAAGTCCCGTTTCGTTACGCAACTTTTACGGCGGTCATATGGCTCTTTCTTTGCGCATTGCAACCTTGGCGGACGTGCCCGAATTGATGGCACTGGAACAGCAGTGTTTCACCAGCGATCGGCTTTCGTTACGCAGTTTTCAGTGGATGATCAGCCGAGCGCATGGGCAGTTGTGGGTCGCTGAACGTGACGGGCAGTTGCTCGGCTATGCGCTGCTGCTGTTGCGGCGCGGCAGCGCCCTGGCCCGCCTGTATTCGATTGCGATCACCCAGGCTGCGCGCGGCTGCGGCCTGGGTGTGCAATTGCTGGCGCATATGGAGGCCCGCGCACGGGAGCAGGGCTGCGCCGCCCTGCGCCTGGAAGTGCGCACCGACAACCCGGTTGCCCTCGCCTTGTATGAGCGCAACGGTTATCGGCGCTTCGCCCTGATCAACGACTACTATGCCGACCACACCGCCGCCCTGCGCCTGGAAAAACCGCTGCTCAGGCCACCTGTTTGACGCCGGCCCTGGCCTCCAGCTCGCGTACAAGCGGCAATACGCGCTGGCCGAAGTACTCGACTTCCTCCTGGAAGTGCAGGAAGCCGGCCAGCACCAGGTCCACTCCCACGGCCTTGAGCGCAACAATGCGCTCGGCGATTTGCTGCGGCGTGCCGATCAGGTTGGTCTTGAAGCCGTCGTTGTACTGCACCAGGTCCTCGAAGCTGGACTTGGCCCAGTTGCCCTCGCCTTCCGGTGACGCTTGGCCGGCCTGTCGGGCTGCATCGCCAAAGGCATTCACCGCTTGTGCATCGGCCTTGTCGATAATCTCCGCCAGCACGGCCTGGGCTTCTTCTTCGGTGTCGCGGGCGATCACAAAGGCATTCACGCCGATTTTCACCGCATGGTGATTGGCTGCGGCCTTGGCGCGAATATCATCGACCTGGGCCTTGATGCCTTCGGGAGTATTACCGTTGGTGAAGTACCAGTCCGACACCCGCGCCGCCATGTCCCGCGCGGCCCGCGAGCTGCCGCCCTGGAACACTTCCGGCTGGCCGAGGGGCTTGGGTTTGAGCGTGTAGTTGTTGAAACGGTAGAAGTCGCCCTTGAAGGTGAAGTCGTCCTGGCTCCAGATGCCTTTGAGGGCGCGGATAAACTCCTCGGAACGGCGGTAGCGCTCATCGTGCTCCAACCAGGGCTCGCCAATGGCCTGGAATTCGCCCTTGAACCAGCCGCTGACGATGTTCACCGCGATACGGCCGTTGGTGAGCTGGTCGATGGTCGCCAACTGCTTGGCCGCCAGCGCCGGTTGCCAGGGCCCCGGCAGGATCGCGGCGATGACCTTGAGCTTGGTGGTCGCCGCCAATAGCGCATGGCTGAACGCCACGGATTCATGCTGGTTTTCCGCACCGTAACCTGCGGTAAAGCGAATTTGCGTCAGGCCGTATTCAAAGCCCGCCGCTTCGGCCAATTGCGCCAGTTTGCGGTTGTAGTCGATGCCCCAATGGGTGCGTTGTTCGATTTTGCTGACCACCAGCCCACCGCTGACGTTGGGCACCCAATAGGCGAATTTCACGGCTTGCTGACTCATCTGGCTGTACCTCACACAAGGGATGTACGAGGGCTTGAGCAGCAAGCATGCCAGGCTCAGGCAAAGGCCCGTACTACAGGCGCTGCGGCGAATAAAGCAGGTTGGCACGCCGGGCGGCGGCTGGCGCGCAACCTGTCTATTTGTCGATCCGCTGTTGCTGGAGCAACAGTGCGCCGCCGCGCTTGCCCCGTAAACACTGGCCCGCAAGCCCGGCACGGACTGTGCAATTGCCTCAGGACTTGATCACTGCCGAGGAGCTGTTCCCCATGACTGAGCAACACATCATCAACCCGCTGTCCGTCGGCGTTGACTACGCCACCTTGGCCGCACGGTTCCGGCCGATCTTCCAGCGTATCGCCGAGGGCGCGGTTGCACGCGAACATACCCGCACCCTGCCCCACGAGCCGATCGAGTGGCTCAAGCAAGCCGGTTTTGGCGCCGTGCGGGTCCCAGTGGAATACGGCGGTGGCGGTGCCTCGTTGCCCCAGTTGTTCGAGCTGTTGATCGAGCTCGCCGCAGCCGATTCAAACGTCCCCCAAGCCCTGCGCGGGCATTTTGCCTTTGCCGAAGACCGCTTGAATGCAGCACCGAGTGCCGGGCGCGACCTGTGGTTCAAGCGTTTTGTCGACGGCGACCTCGTCGGCTGTGCCTGGACCGAAATCGGCAATGTCGCCATCGGTGAGGTGGTCACGCAGGTCAGCCCCGACGGTGATAAATGGCGGCTCAACGGTGAAAAGTTCTACAGCACCGGCAGCCTGTTTTCGGACTGGATCGACGTCTACGCCCAGCGCAGCGACACCGGCGCCGATGTGATCGCCGCCACCCGCACGCACCAGCCCGGCGTGGTGCAAAGCGACGACTGGGACGGCTTTGGCCAGCGCACCACCGGCAGTGGCACCACACGGTTTATCGAGGCGCAGGTGGAAGCCGAAAACGTCATCGACTTTTCCACCCGCTTCAAATACCAGACGGCGTTCTACCAGTTGGTGTTGCTGGCGAGCCTGGCCGGGATTGGCCAGGCGGCACTCAATGACGTGGCCCATCAAGTGCGTAGCCGCAAGCGTATCTACAGCCATGGCAATGCCGAACATGTCAGCCAGGACGCGCAGGTTCAGCAGGTGGTGGGTGAAGTCGCCGCGTGGGTGTATGCCGCCAAAGCCAGTGCCTTGAAAGCTGCCGTACCGGCGCAACGGGCCTACCTGGCGCGCTTTGCGGGAGACGATGCGGCAGAACGCGAAGCCAATGTGGCGGCTGAAATTGAATCGGCGACGGCGCAGGTGGTGGTGTCGGCATTGATCCAGCGCGCCACCACTGAATTGTTCAACGCGCTGGGCGCGTCGGACGTACGCCAGGGCAAAGCCCTTGATCGGCATTGGCGCAATGCGCGCACCGTGTCGTCCCACAACCCGGTGATCTACAAGGCGCGGATTGTCGGCGATTGGGTGATCAATGGCACCGAGCCGCCGTTTGTGTGGCAGATCGGCAATGGCCCGGCGGGGCTTAAAAAGTAAGGGGCAAGCCCTAATGCCAGTCAGTTAAGGCTTAACGCTGTCACTGTGGGAGGGGGCTTGCTCCCGATGGCGGTGTGTCAGTCACGGTTTCTGAACCTGACACACCGCTATCGGGAGCAAGCCCCCTCCCACAATTTATTCATCGTCCGCTTTATCGCTTAACTGACAGGCATTAGGGCAAGCCCCCTCCCACATTGACCGGTGCTTATCTTAAAAAGCCAGCTTGTAGCCGATGCTCATCAACATGATCGCCAGGCACGGGCGCAGCACGCCGTCCGGGACTTTGCCGGTCATGTGGCTGCCCAGGTAAATGCCGGGCAGCGAGCCCATCAGCAGGAAACCCAGCAGGTGCCAGTCCATGTTGCCCATGCTGGCGTGGCCCAGGCCCGCCACCAGGGTCAGCGGCACGGCGTGGGCAATCTCGGTGCCCACCAGGCGACGGGTGGCCAGAAAGGGATAGAGGATAAACAGCGCAACGGTGCCCAGGGCGCCGGCGCCGATGGAGGTCAGGGCAACCATGGTGCCGAGGATGGCGCCGGTCACCACCGTGAGCCCGTTCAGGTTGCGCGGGCTCATGTGGTAATCATCGCCGGCATGACGTTGAGCGAAGGCCAACAGGCTTTTCTTGAACAGAATCGCCAGGGCCGTCAGCAGCAACACCACGCCGAGAGCCTGTTTGATCACCGCGTTCATCGCACTGGGATCGGTGTGCAGGCTGGCAAGGAACCACAGGGTCAGCAACACCGCCGGTACGCTGCCCAGGGTCAGCCAGCCAGTGATGCTCCAGTCGATATTGCGGTTCTTGCTGTGGACCAACACCCCACCGGATTTGGTAATGGCGGCGTACAACAGGTCAGTGCCCACGGCCGTCGCCGGGTTGATGCCGAACCACAGCAGGATCGGCGTCATCAACGAACCACCGCCGACACCGGTCATGCCCACGATAAAACCGACGATCAGGCCAGCGACGACAAACCCCAGATTACCCACATCCATTACAGCTACCCATGGCCTTATAAATTTCTGGCGGCAGGATAGCGATTTTTCTTATAACGACTTATACCAATATGATCTGACTTTATGCCTTTTAGCTTAGTCGGTGGCACACGTACGCTTGAGTCTGGTACGGGAACGCCACGCTATCTCGCCCTTGCAATGCGGGGTGAGTGTCGATCAGCGCCTGCAACTGCGCCCTGACCTTGGCCTTTTCGGCATCGGGCAGCGCGGCGATAAAGCTCACCGACAGGAAACGATCCATGATCACTTCCTGCGGGCTGCCCACATGCTGGTAGGGAAAACAGGTAAGTTCAGGCGCGGAAAAATACTTGCCGTTGAACGCTTCGCGCCAACGCCCGGTATGAAAGCGCGGCGTGTCACCTTCATAAGGCGTGATGATTGCAGTGATGGCGGCGACCCAGTCCACCGACTCATCACGCACATTCCACACCAACCCCAGGCGCCCTCCGGGTTTAAGTACACGGTGGATCTGCGCGAGTGCCGCTTGCGTGGCGAACCAATGAAACGCTTGGGCGCAGACCACTGCGTCGGCGGTGGCGTCCCCCAGCGGGATCGATTCGGCGGTGCCTTCCACCAGGCGCACATCGGGTAGCGACTTGGCCAACTGCGCCGCCATCGCCGCAATCGGCTCGACGGCGATCAGCGCAGGCGTCAAGGTGCTGAGCAAGCGGGTGAACTTGCCGGTACCGGCGCCCAGGTCGATCACCGTCGACTGCGGCTCAACCCCCAGCGCCTCGCCGAGCCAGCCGATGAGTTGCCGTGGGTAGTCGGGCCTGCCCTGGACGTAGGTGGCGGCCTGGGTCGAGAAGCCCTGCTGGGCAGACGCGTGAACATCGGTCATTGTCGAACGCTCCTCAGTCGAATCGGGGAGCCTGATTATGCGCCTGCCGCCGGCAACCACAACCTGAACCGTGCGCCGCCCAAGGGTGAGGCCAACGCGGTCAATGTTCCGCCCTGGGCTTCAACGGCGCGCCGGCTGATGGCCAACCCCAGGCCGAAGCCGCCGGTGGCGCGATCGCGGCTGCGGTCCAGGCGATAGAACGGTTCGAAAATGCGCTCGCGCTGGTCCAGCGGGATGCCGATACCGTCATCGTCCACGCAGATCTCACAGCCCTTGGGGCACACCTTCACCCCCACCTGAATGCGCTTTTCACAATAACGCGTGGCGTTGCGCAGCAGGTTCTGCAACGCGCGGGCGGTGAGGCGTGGGTCGAGGGCGAAACGCTCGACAGCACAGTCGAGCGCTACATCGATGACGATCTCGGGGTTTTCCATCTCGTCATCGACGCTGCCCAGTACGCTGTCGATAAACTCGTCGAGCATCACGTCCACCTGCTCCGGCAAGTGCGCCGGGTTTTGCAGGCGGCTGTAGGAGAGCAATTCCAGCACCAGTTCATCCAGTTCGCGAATATGCGCCACCAGGCTTTGCAAGCGTTCGCGGCTGGCCTGGGGCAAGTCTTCGGACAAGGCCAGCGCCAAGCCGAAATCCAGGCGCGTCAGCGGCGTGCGCAGCTCGTGGGAGACCGCATTGAGCAGGTCGCGTTGCTGGTTGAGCAAGTGTTCGATGTCATCGGCCATGGTATCGAACACCGACGCCAGGCTGCCGATGTTGGAGCTGGGCGGAATGTGCGTTCGCTCACTGAGGTTCCCCCTGCCCAGGTGCGCAGCTGTGGTTTTCAGGCGCTCCAGGTCACGCCAGTGCGGGCGCAGCCAGACCAGCAGGCAGGCCAGCAGCGCAGCGCCGATCAACACATTCATCGACCAGTACAGCAGGTTCATGTCCATCGGGTCGGGCGGAACGGTCAGCTTGACCACGAACTGCTGGTTGATCGGTGAACTGATGTCCTCGACCCACCCCCACTCCCCCAGGCGAATCACCGGCTTGCCTTGCTCGAACAGCTTCTCCTCCTCGGGCGTGTAGCTGGCGTCCTGGCGCAACAGCAATTGCACCTTGAGCGGGGCAAAGTCGCGGCCGAGCTGCTCGGTGACCTGCGACCAGCGCTCCACCGGCGCTCGCAGGTATTGCTTGACGATAAGTGCTTGCTGGCCACGGGTCTGTTCGACGTTGTAGTCCATGTAGCGATGTTCGAACAACTGGATGACCAGCTTGGGAATCAGGAAGATCGCCGCGCTGTAGGTGACGATGGTGATCAGGTAGAGACGAATCAGCACACGGAACATGAATCAGCATTCCCACTCGGAACGGCTGAACAGGTAACCCTTGCCCCACACCGTCTTGATCTTGCGCGCCTCACCGGCATGGTCGTCGAACTTGCGACGCAGTTTGGAGATGGCCACGTCCACCGAGCGGTCGGTGCCATTGAATTCGATACCGCGCAGGCGTTGCAGGATCTGGTCGCGGCTGAGCACTTCGCCGGCATGCCGGGCCAGTACCACCAGCAGGTTGTATTCACCGCTGGACAGCTCCACCGGCTGCTCGCGCCAGGTCACCGTGCGTTCGGACAGGTCGATACACAGGTTGCCCATGATGATCTGGTCATTGGCCATCTGCGGTTCGGACAGGCTGCTGCGGCGCAGCAAGGTGCGCACACGGGCAAGCAGTACACGCGGCTCGCAGGGTTTGGTGACGTAGTCGTCGGCGCCCATTTCCAGGCCCAGGACCTGGTCGTGGCTGTCGTCGCGGGCGGTCAGCATCAGGATCGGCAGGCCCGCCGAGTCGGCGCGCAGCAGACGGCACACTTGCAGGCCGTCGAGACCGGGCAGCATCAGGTCGAGAATCACCAGGTCCGGCGGGTTGAGACGTGCACGTTCACGTACATGGTCGCCACGGCTGAGCACGCTGACGTGGTAGCCGTTGCGTTCCAGGTAGCTGGCAATCAGTTCCGAGAGCGCGACGTCGTCTTCCACCAGAAGGATGTTGGGCATAAAGGTGTTTCCAGAAAATACAGTATTGGTCGAACAAAAATCCCATGTGGGAGCAAGCCCCCTTCCACATCGGATCTCCCGTGCCGGCAAGGTTGTGCAAGGATATACGCCCGCGGCGCCGAGCGCGCCGCACCTTACATTTCTTCACAGACACGCTACACAGCTTCACAGCACCACGGCGCAGGTGACCTTAGGATGCAGCCGTCATTATTGGGATAAGAGCATGTCGAAGAATCTGTTTGCGCCGTTTTGCCTGCTGGCCCTGACGCTGGCCCTCAGCGCTTGCGGCAACTCGGCGGACGAAGCGCCGGAAATGCCCCTGGCCAAAGTCCGCATTGAAACCCTGCAGGCCAAGCCCCTCTCCATTACCAGCGAGTTGAGCGGGCGCATCGCCGCCCCGCGAATTGCCGAGGTGCGTGCGCGAGTGGCCGGCGTGGTGATGCAACGGGTGTTCAAGGAGGGTCATGACGTCAAACAGGGCGACGTGCTGTTTCGCATCGATCCGGCACCGTTCAAGGCTGACCTGGACAGTGCCCAGGCCAACCTGAGCAAAGCCGAGGCCAATGCCTTCCAGGCTCGCTTGCAGGAACAGCGCTACAGCCAGTTGGTCGACGGCAACGCCATCAGCGCCCAGGACTACGACAATGCCCGCGCCAACCTGCGCCAGACCAATGCCGAAGTCGCCGCTAACAAGGCGGCCGTCGAGCGCGCCCGGCTGAACCTGGGCTACGCCACCGTGACCGCGCCGATTTCCGGGCGTATTGGCCGCGCATTGGTGACCGAAGGCGCACTGGTCGGCCAGAACGAAGCCACGCCACTGGCGATCATCCAGCAACTGGACCCGATCCACGCCGACCTGACGCAGTCCACCCGTGAGCTGAATGACCTGCGCCGCGCCTTCCGCGCCGGCAGTCTGAAGCAGGTCGGCCAGGACCAGGCCAAGGCCACGCTGATCCAGGATGACGGCAGCCCGTACCCGCTGCCGGGCAAATTGCTGTTTACCGACATCAGCGTCGACCCGGGCACCGGGCAGATCACCCTGCGCAGTGAGTTCCCCAACCCGAACCTCGACCTGCTGCCCGGCAGCTTTGTGCGGGTGCGCCTGGAACAGGCCGTCGACAAGCAAGGCATCAGCGTGCCGCAACGCGCCATTACCCGAGACAGCGCCGGCATACCGATGGTGCTGCTGTTGGATGCCGAACAGACCGTCAGCCAGCAACCCGTGGAGTTGGGCGCCGTGATCGAGGACCGCTGGGTCGTCAGCAGTGGCCTCAAGCCCGGCGACCGCATCGTCGTCGAAGGGCTGCAACATGCGCGCCCCGGTGAAAAAGTCGAAGTGGATGACAGCCCTGCCTCGGGCCGTCTCGTAAAGGAATAACCCGCCATGCCGCAGTTCTTTATTGACCGCCCGATCTTCGCCTGGGTGGTCGCCCTGTTCATCCTGCTGGCCGGCGCAATCGCCATCCCGCAGTTGCCGGTGGCGCAGTACCCCAACGTCGCACCGCCGAAGGTGGAAATCTACGCGGTGTACCCGGGCGCCTCGGCCCAGACCCTGGACGAAAGCGTGGTCAGCCTGATTGAGCAGGAGCTCAACGGCGCCGACCACCTGCTGTACTTCGAATCCCAGAGCAGCCTCGGCTCGGCGACGATCACCGCGACCTTCCAGCCGGGCACCAACCCGGAAATGGCCCAGGTAGACGTGCAGAACCGTCTCAAGGCGGTGGAATCGCGCCTGCCGCAGGCGGTGACCCAGCAAGGCTTGCAGGTGGAAAAAGTCTCTGCAGGCTTCCTGCTGCTGGTGACCCTGACGTCCAACGACGGCAAGCTCGACGACGTGGCACTCAGCGATTACCTGGCGCGCAACGTAATGAACGAACTCAAGCGCCTGGACGGTGTGGGCAAGGCCCAACTGTATGGTGCCGAGCGCGCCATGCGGATCTGGATCGACCCGCAGAAGCTGATCGGCTTCAACCTCACGCCGGCCGACGTCAACGCCGCGATCAGCGCGCAGAACGCGCAGGTTTCGGCGGGCAGCCTGGGCGATTTGCCGGGGACCAGGACCCAGGAAATCACCGCAGCGATTCTGGTCAAGGGCCAGCTGTCGACGCCGGCGGAATTCGCCGACATCGTGCTTAAAGCCAACCCGGACGGCTCCACCGTGCGCATCGGAGATGTGGCGCGGGTGGAAATCGGCAGCCAGGAATACCAGTTTTCCACCCGCCTGAACGGCAAGCCGTCCACTGCGGTCAGCGTGCAGCTGTCACCCGGCGCCAACGCCCTGAACACCGCGACCCTGGTGCGGGCGAAGATGGATGAGCTGTCGCGTTACTTCCCGGCCAACGTGGAATACAAGATCCCGTACGACACCTCGCCGTTCGTCAAGGTCTCGATCACCAAGGTGGTCTACACCCTGCTGGAAGCCATGGCGCTGGTGTTTGCGGTGATGTTCCTGTTCCTGCAGAACGTGCGCTACACCTTGATCCCGACCCTGGTGGTGCCGATTGCCTTGATGGGTACTTTTGCGACCATGCTGTTGCTGGGGTTCTCGATCAACGTGCTGACCATGTTCGGCATGGTACTGGCCATCGGCATCCTGGTGGACGATGCGATTGTGGTGGTCGAGAACGTCGAGCGCATCATGGCCACCGAGGGCCTGTCGCCCAAGGAGGCAACGCGCAAGGCCATGGGCCAGATCACCGGCGCGATTGTCGGCATCACTCTGGTGCTGGTCGCGGTGTTCCTGCCGATGGCGTTCATGCCGGGTTCGGTGGGGGTGATCTACCAGCAATTCTCGCTGTCGATGGCCACCTCGATCCTGTTCTCGGCGTTTCTGGCCCTGACCTTGACGCCCGCCTTGTGCGCGACCCTGCTCAAGCCGATTGCCAAGGGCGAACACCACACCAAGGGCGGTTTTTTCGGCTGGTTCAACCGGCGCTTTGAAAACCTCACCGACCGCTACGAAGGCTGGGTGGCCTACGCGCTCAAGCGCAGCGGCCGCTATTTGCTGATCTACGTGGTATTGCTGGTGGGCCTGGGGTGGATGTTCAGCCGCCTGCCCTCCTCGTTCCTGCCGGTGGAAGACCAGGGCTACACCATCACCGATATCCAACTGCCGCCGGGTGCGAGCAAGAACCGCACGGTGCAGGTGGCCGAGCAGATCGAAGCACACAACGCCGAAGAACCTGGGGTGGGTGATACCACCATGATCATGGGTTTCAGTTTCTCCGGTTCCGGGCAGAACGCGGCGTTGGCGTTTACCACGCTCAAGGATTGGTCGGAACGTGGCAGCGATGACGCTGCCGCATCGATTGCCGAGCGCGCCAACATGGCCTTCACCGAACTCAAGGACGCCGTTGCCTACGCGATCCTGCCCCCGCCGGTCGATGGCCTGGGCACCTCCAGCGGTTTCGAGTTCCGTTTGCAGGACCGCGGTGGCGTCGGCCATGCCGGCTTGATGGCAGCCCGCACCGAGCTGCTGGCGGCGGCGGAAAAAAGCCCGGTCCTGGCCAACGTACGCGAAAGCGCCCTGGCCGAAGCGCCTCAAGTGCAGTTGCAGGTAGACCGCAAGCGAGCCAACGCCTTGGGCGTTGCGTTCGCCGATGTGGGTAATGTGTTGTCCTCGGCCGTCGGCTCGGCCTATATCAACGACTTCCCCAACCAGGGCCGCATGCAGCGGGTGGTAGTGCAGGCCGAAGGCGACCAGCGCAGCCAGGTGGCGGACTTGATGAAGATCAACGTACGCAACAACGCCGGGAAGATGGTGCCCCTGTCGGCGTTTGTCGAAGCCAAATGGACTCAGGGCCCGACGCAGTTGACGCGCTACAACGGCTACCCGGCCATCGCCATCAGTGGTGAACCGGCGCCGGGTCACAGTACCGGCGAGGCCATGCAAGAGATCCAGCGCCTGGTCAACCAACTGCCGGCGGGCCTGGGCCAGGAATGGACGGGGCTGTCGTTGCAGGAGCGCTTGTCCGGCTCCCAGGCGCCGCTGCTGCTTGGCCTGTCGCTGCTGATCGTGTTCCTGTGCCTGGCGGCGCTGTATGAAAGCTGGTCGATCCCGACCTCGGTATTGCTGGTGGTGCCGCTGGGTGTGCTTGGTGCGGTCGTGGCCGTGGCCTTGCGCGGCATGCCCAACGATGTGTTCTTCAAGGTGGGCCTGATCACCATCATCGGCCTGTCGGCGAAGAACGCGATCTTGATCATCGAGTTCGCCAAGGACCTGTACCAGCAGGGCGACGATCTGATCGACGCCACCTTGAAGGCTGCGCGGTTGCGCCTGCGGCCGATCATCATGACGTCGCTGGCGTTCATTCTCGGCGTGGTGCCGCTGGCGATTGCCACCGGTGCCAGTTCGGCGAGCCAGCAGGCGATTGGTACGGGGGTGATCGGCGGAATGATCACAGCGACATTGGCGGTGGTGTTTGTGCCGGTGTTCTTTGTGGTGGTCATGAAGTGGGTGCGCAAGCGCCATAAGACCGAGTGATGCTATGGTGCTCACAACCCCTGAGTTGTGAGCACCTATGCCCTTTCTAGCCCGCACCCACCCTCGCCTCTCCACCGCCGCTGTAATGGGCATTGCGGTGGGCATCCTGGCACCGTCCGACACCCTTCTGGGCAAAATCCTCATCGGCTGGAACGCCGGCGTGTGGACCTATCTGGTCCTGATGCTGTGGCTGACCATCCGCGCCAAGGCCCCGGATGTAAAACGCATCGCGGAAATCGAGGATGAAAACGCCGGCCTGGTGCTGTTCATGGTCTGCATCGCGGCCATCGCCAGCCTCGCCGCCATCACGTTCGAGCTGATCGGCAGTAAAGACCTGGCCCCCACCGAGCGTCTGTTGCATTACGGCTTCACCGGGTTGACGGTCATCGGCTCGTGGTTGTTGATCGGGGTGATTTTCAGCGTGCACTACGCTCGCCTCTATTACACCTGGGAGGGCAAGGAGCCGGCACTGCGCTTTGCCGAAGGGCTGCTCACGCCGAACTATTGGGACTTCCTGTATTTCTCCTTCACCATCGGCGTGGCGGTGCAGACGTCCGATGTGGGCGTGGCCACGCGCAGCCTGCGCAAGGTGGTGCTGGGGCAATCGTTGATCGGGTTTCTGTTCAATACGGCGATTCTCGGTTTCTCGATCAACATTGCCGCCGGGCTGTTCGGCTAAGCAAATCCTTGACGATTCTCCTGGTTTGATGGTTTCCTGAAACCGGTTTCAGCCCTACCCATAAAAATAGCAGGTCAAAGACCGTGAATCACTTTTCCGCCGCCCAGCGCAGCCGCGTGACCATGCTCGACGTCGCCGAGCGCGCCGGGGTGTCCAAGGCCAGCGTGTCGCGCTTTATCGGCGATGACCGCGCGCTGCTCTCCGATGCCATTGCCCTGCGCATCGAACAAGCCATCGAAGCCCTCGGCTACCGCCCCAACCAGATGGCCCGCGGCCTGAAACGTGGCCGCACACGCCTGATCGGCATGTTGGTGGCGGATATCCGCAACCCCTACTCCATTGCGGTGATGCATGGCGTCGAAACCGCCTGCCGCCGGCACGGCTACAGCCTGGTGGTGTGCAACACCGACCGCGATGACGAGCAGGAGCGCCAGCACCTGGCGGCGCTGCGTTCGTACAACATCGAAGGGCTGATCGTGAACACCCTCGGCCATCACCTCGACCAACTGCTGGAGCTGCAACGGGAAATGCCCCTGGTGCTGGTCGACCGCAAGGTCGAACCGTTGCACAGCGACCTGGTGGGCCTGGATAACCCGGCCGCCGTGCGCATGGCGCTGGAGCATCTGCAGCAGCAGGGCTACCGCGATGTGTTGATGGTCAGTGAAGCGGCCGACGGCACCAGCTCGCGCCTGGAGCGCCAGGCCAGTTTCATCGCCGAGATCGACCGCCGCCCAGGGTTGACCGGCAGGGTGCTGGAGCTCGATGCGGCGCTGGAAAACAACCTGCACACCTTTCTCGCCAAGCCCGGCGCCAAGGCGCTGTTCTGCGCCAACGGCATCGCCGCGCTGGCCTGCACCCGCGCGCTCAAGACGTTGGGCTGCCACCTGTTCGACGACGTCGGCCTGCTCGCCCTGGATGACCTGGACTGGTATCCGCTGGTGGGCAGCGGCATCACCGCCCTCGCCCAGCCGACCGAGGCGATCGGCGCCAGTGCGTTTGACTGTCTGCTCAAGCGCTTGCGCGGCGACAGCGACCCCACCCGTACCCTGGACTTCCTGCCCGAGTTGATCGTGCGCGGCTCTACTCGGCGCCTTTAAATGTCTTGCACCTTTCTTTGCACCTTCCTTGCACAAAAAATGAAACCGGTTTCAGAGGTACACAACAATGCATAAATACCCCGTCTCCATCAGCCTTTCCAGCTACGGCGCCGACCTGGTACGCCAGCAGGGCCAATTGAGTTTTGTCCAGGTGCTCAGCGCTGCCGGTGCCCAACGCATCGAATGGCGTGAAGAACTGTTGACCGACGAGCAACCGGGCGAACTGGCGCAAGCAGCGGCGCAGCAGCATTTGGAATCAGTGTTCTCATCGCCCCTGGAACTCTGGGTCGCCGGTCGCGCCCAGCCCAATGCTGAACTGGCCGCGACTCTGGATCGCGCCCTGGCTTTCGGTTCGCGCTGGTTGAAGGTGTCCCTGGGTTACTTCACCGACACCAACGACCTGCAAAGCCTGCACGCCCTGCTCAGCCGTCACCCGGTCCGGCTCCTGGTGGAAAACGACCAGACCTTGCACGGTGGGCGTATCGAGCCGATGCAACGCTTTTTCAGTGAAGTGGAGCGCCTCGGCCTGCCGGTCAAGATGACCTTCGACATCGGCAACTGGCAGTGGCAGGACCAATCCGCCCTCACCGCCGCCCGCCTGCTCGGCCGGCATGTGGACTACCTGCACTGCAAAGCCGTGGCCCGTCGCCAGGACGGCAAGCTCGTCGCCCTGCCGCCCGGCCCCACCGACCTGCATTTGTGGGAACAACTGCTCAAGCACATGACCCAAGGTATTACGCGAGCCGTGGAATTTCCGTTGCAAGGCGATGACCTGGTCCAGGTCACCGCCCAGCAGGTCGCCGCCCTCGCCACCCTTGGCCAGCCCCGTCTGGAGAATGCCCATGTCTAAGCTCGATATCCTGTCGTTTGGTGAAACCATGGCGATGTTCGTCGCCGAACAGACCGGCGACCTGGCGCAGGTGGCGCAGTTTCACAAGCGCATTGCCGGGGCCGACAGCAATGTCGCCATCGGCCTTTCGCGCCTGGGGTTCAACGTGGCCTGGCTGAGCCGGGTAGGCAATGATTCCCTGGGCCGTTTTGTGCTCGACAGCCTGAAAAAAGAAGGGCTGGACTGCCGCCACGTAGCGGTCGACCCGCTGCACCCCACGGGGTTTCAACTCAAGTCCCGTGAAGACGGCGGCGCCGATCCCCAGGTCGAATACTTTCGCAAAGGCTCGGCGGCCAGCCACTTGTCTATCGAGGCCATCCAACCGGCATTGCTGCAAGCGCGCCACCTGCACGCCACCGGCATTCCAGCGGCCTTGTCCGACGCCACGCGAGCACTGTCCCGCGAGTTGATGATGCAAATGCGCAAAGCCGGGCGCAGCGTGTCGTTCGACCCGAACCTGCGCCCATCGCTATGGCCCGACGAGCAGCAGATGATCCGCGAGATCAATGCCCTCGCCGCCCTGGCCGACTGGGTATTACCGGGCTTGAGCGAAGGCCGTCTGCTCACCGGCTTTGATGACCCGGCCGATATTGCCGCCTTCTACCTGGACCAGGGCGCCGAGGCCGTGGCCATCAAGCTGGGGCCTGACGGGGCTTACTACCGGACCCGCATGGACCAAGGCTTCATCGCCGCCGTGCCGGTGGAAACCGTGGTGGATACCGTCGGTGCCGGCGATGGTTTCGCCGTCGGCATGGTCAGTGCCCTGCTGGAAAACCTCAGTTTCCCCGAGGCCGTGCAGCGCGGTAACTGGATCGGCAGCCGTGCCGTGCAGAGCCGTGGCGATATGGAAGGCTTGCCGTTCAGGGCAGACCTGCCGCTGGCACAGAAGGCGAGCTGAGCAAAGGCGCCGCCGCCCGGCGCGGGGCAAGCCCGCACACCACAACCTGTTGCAACAACTACAACAAGCTCAGGAGCAACACCATGGATACCGTGAAACTCGCCACCCGCCGCTGGTGGTACATCATGCCGATCGTTTTTATCACCTACAGCCTGGCCTATCTGGACCGCGCCAACTATGGCTTCGCCGCCGCCTCCGGGATGGCCGAAGACCTGATGATCACCCCCGGAATGTCGTCGCTGCTCGGCGCGCTGTTTTTCCTGGGCTACTTTTTCTTCCAGGTGCCGGGGGCGATGTATGCCCAGAAGCGCAGCGTTAAAAAGCTGATCTTTGTCAGCCTGATCCTGTGGGGCGGCCTGGCGACGCTGACGGGCGTGGTGTCCAACGCCTATATGCTGATCGCCATCCGCTTCATGCTCGGGGTGGTCGAAGCGGCCGTGATGCCGGCGATGCTGGTGTACCTGTGCCACTGGTTCACCCGTGCCGAGCGCTCCCGCGCCAATACGTTCCTGATCCTCGGCAACCCGGTGACCATGCTGTGGATGTCGGTGGTCTCGGGCTACCTGGTGCAGCACTTCAGCTGGCGCTGGATGTTCATCATCGAAGGTTTGCCGGCGGTGATCTGGGCCTTTATCTGGTGGCGCCTGGCCGATGAGCGGCCCAAGGATGCCAAATGGCTCAGCGACAGCGAGAAACAGGATCTGGAAACCGCCCTGGCCGCCGAGCAGGTGGGCATCAAGGCGGTGAAGAACTACGCCGAAGCCTTCCGCTCGCCCAAGGTGATCGTGCTGGCCCTGCAGTTTTTCTGCTGGAGCATCGGCGTGTACGGCTTTGTGTTGTGGCTGCCGTCGATCCTCAAGGCGGGTTTGAAAATGGATATGGTCGAGGCCGGCTGGTTGTCGGCCCTGCCTTATCTCGCGGCGGTGATCGGCATGCTGGTGGTGTCGTGGGGCTCGGACAAACTGCAAAAGCGTAAACGCTTTGTGTGGCCACCGTTGCTGATTGCCTCCATCGCGTTCTACGGCTCCTACACGCTTGGCGCCGAACATTTCTGGTGGTCCTACACCTTGCTGGTGATCGCCGGTGCCTGCATGTACGCGCCCTACGGTCCGTTCTTCGCCATCGTCCCGGAAATCCTGCCGGCCAACGTCGCCGGTGGCGCCATGGCGCTGATCAACAGCATGGGCGCGCTGGGTTCATTCGGTGGTTCGTACCTGGTGGGTTACCTCAATAGCAGCACCGGCTCGCCCGGCGCCTCGTACCTGCTGATGAGCGGCGCGTTGCTGCTGTCGGTGGTGCTGACGATTTTCCTCAAGCCCGGCGCCAGCGATCGCGTACGGGCGCCAACCCTGGAGTTGAAGGTCAAAACCTCATGAAAAAGTCTGTTGTGCTGTACAAAAAACTCTCCGCGCCGCTGATGGCTCGCCTGCATGAACAGGCCGATGTCACGCTGATCGACGCGCTGGACGACACGGGCCTGGCCAAACTGCGCGACGCGTTGCCCAGCGCCCATGGCCTGCTCGGCGCCAGCCTGCGCCTGGATGCCAGACTGCTGGACCTGGCGCCCCACCTGGAAGCGGTGGCCAGCGTCTCGGTGGGGGTCGACAACTACGACATCGACTACCTGACCCGGCGCGGCATCCTGCTCAGCAACACCCCGGACGTGCTCACCGAAACCACTGCCGACACCGGTTTTGCGTTGATCCTGGCCACCGCACGCCGGGTGGTCGAGCTGGCCGACATGGTGCGCGCCGGCCAATGGAACAAGAACATCGGCCCGGCGCACTTCGGTACCGACGTGCACGGCAAAACCCTGGGCATCATCGGCATGGGGCGCATTGGTGAAGCCCTGGCGCAGCGCGGGCATTTCGGCTTCGGCATGCCGGTGATCTACCACAGCCACTCGCCCAAGCCGCAGGTGGAACAGCGTTTCGGCGCGCGGTACCGCAGCCTGAACGAGTTGCTGCAAGAGGCTGACTTTGTCTGCCTGACCTTGCCGCTGACCGCCGAAACCGAGAAGCTGATTGGCGCCGAGGCATTCAGGCGGATGGGGCCGGAGACGATCTTCATCAACATCTCGCGGGGCAAGGTGGTGGACGAAGCGGCGTTGGTCGAAGCCTTGCAGCAGCGCACCATCCGGGCGGCGGGGCTGGATGTGTTCGAGCGTGAGCCGCTCAATCACGAGTCGCCGTTGCTGCGGTTGAACAACGTGGTCGCCACGCCGCATATCGGCTCGGCAACCCAAGAGACGCGCGAGGCGATGGCCAAGTGTGCGGTGGATAATCTGTTGCAGGCGCTGGCTGGGCAAAAGCCGACTAACCTGGTGAACCCGGGGGCCTGGAAGCCATAGCCTCTGAAAAAAAAAGAGAGCAATTGTGGGAGGGGGCTTGCTCCCGATAGCGGTGGGCCAGTCACTGATTTACTGAATGACCCACCGCTATCGGGAGCAAGCCCCCTCCCACACTCCCACACTCCTACATTTTTGGCCTTATTGCAGGTCAGATAACGAAGCGCGCCACCATCCCATTCAGGTCCACCGCCAGGCGCGACAGCTCATGGCTGGCCGCGCTGGTCTGGTTGGCACCCGCCGCCGACTGGGTCGCCAGGTCGCGGATGTTGACCAAGTTGCGGTCCACCTCGCGAGACACCTGCGCCTGCTCTTCCGAGGCACTGGCAATCACCAGGTTGCGCTCGTTGATCAGGCTGATCGATTGAGTGATCTGCTCCAGGGCCACACCGGCGGCGCGAGCCATTTCCAGGGTGGCATGGGTACGCTGGTTGCTCTGCTGCATCGACTGCACAGCTTCGCCGGTTCCGCTCTGGATGCCGGCGACCATTTTTTCGATCTCTTGAGTCGACTGTGCGGTGCGATGGGCCAGCGCCCGCACTTCGTCGGCCACCACCGCGAAACCGCGCCCGGCTTCACCGGCGCGGGCCGCTTCAATCGCGGCGTTGAGCGCCAGCAGGTTGGTCTGTTCGGCAATCGCGCGGATCACGTCCAGCACTTTGCCGATATCACGTCCCTGGGACGCCAGGCCCTCGATCAGCACCGAAGTGCTTTGCACATCCTGGGTCATCGTCTGGATGGCCTCGACGGTTTCGACCACGCGGTCGCGTCCCGCACGGGCGGCCTGGTTGGACTGGCCGGACGCTTCGGAGGTCGACACCGCGTTACGCGCCACCTCTTCCACGGCAGCGGTCATTTCGTTGACGGCCGTGGCGGCCTGGTCGATTTCATTGTTCTGTTGTTGCAGGCCCCGGGACGCTTCCTCGGTGACCGCACTCAGCTCTTCGGCGGCGGAGGACAACTGTGTGGCGGAGCCGGCGATATGCTGGATGGTCTGGCGCAGGTTGGCTTGCATGGCGGACAAGGCACTGAGCAAACGCGCCGGTTCGTCCTTGCCATCGTCCTCGATCACTTTGCTGAGGTTGCCACCGGCGATGGTCTCGGCCACTTCCACGGCTTTGCGCAATGGCGTGACGATGCTCCTGGTCAGCGCCCAGGCCAGACACACTGTCAGCAAAGCGGCTACTACCGAGACCACGATGACACCGATGATGGCACTTTGATAACTCTGCTCGGCATCATCATTGGCCTGCCGGGCATCGGCCACATTGATCGCGATCAGCTTGTTCAACTGTTCACCCATCTGATCGGTGCCGTCCTTGATGCGGGTGTTGATCAGGGTACGCATGTCATCGAGCTTGCCTTGCTTGGACAAAGCCAGCATCTCGGCCTGGGCCTTGATGTAGTTGTCCAGGGTGACGATAAACGTCTTGTACAAGGCCGCCTCCTCCGGGCCGGCTGGCATCACCGCATAACCGGCCTGAGCGGTTTTCACTTTATCAAGCAATACACCGATACGGGTTTCGGCCTCCTGCAGGCCCGCCGCCTCACGGTTGACCAGCACCCGAAATGACAGGATACGCAAGCGCAGTACGTTCTCCGTGATAACCCCCAGATAAGTGACGCTGGGCAGTTGGTTGGTGGCCATGTCCGCCGACGCCTGACGCATCAACGTCATGCGATTAACCGCAAACATTCCCAATACCACGACCAATAAGGCAATCAATGCAAAACCGAGAGAAGCTCGAGGGGCAATATTCAGATGGCGAAGGGACATAGATGCGCTCTCATAAGATGTGTTTGCATGCGTCCCTGCCGCGAACGATCCGTCGGCGTCAACGCGCGGCTCAGACCTTGGTCACCATTGTTGTAATTGATAGGTGACCTGCCCAGGCTATCGGCAAGCACCGGCGGTTTATGCAGGGTCTTTATAAATATTTTTTTACACTTCTGACGATTAGCAGTTTCTGGCATCCTGCGTCTCCATTTTCTGACCCGAGCCCTCATTTTGTCTGACGCTCATGCCCCCCAACCGCGCTATAAATCCGACCTGATCTACGGCCTGGAAGACCGTCCGCACTTCACCGCGGCGATCTTTGCCGCGTTACAACACGTGCTCGCCAGTTTCGTCGGGATCATCACGCCCACCCTGATTGTAGGCGGTGTTCTGGGACTGGGTAGTGAAGTGCCGTACCTGGTGAGCATGGCGCTGTTCGTCTCGGGGCTGGGGACTTTTGTGCAGGCGCGCAAGTTCGGCCCGGTGGGTTCCGGCCTGCTGTGCCTGCAGGGCACCAGTTTTTCGTTTATCAGTGTGATCCTCAGCGCCGGCTTCATGGTCAAGGCCCGGGGCGGCGGGACCGATGAAATTCTCTCGACGATCTTCGGTATCTGTTTTTTTGCAGCCTTTATCGAAGTGGTGCTCAGCCAGTTCATCGGCAAACTGCGCAAACTGATCACCCCGGTGGTCACCGGCACCATCATTACCCTGATGGGTTTGTCACTGATCAAGGTGGCGGTCACCGACATGGCCGGCGGCTTTGGCTCCAGCGACCTGGGCGCGGCGGGCAACATGGGGCTGGCGGCACTGGTGCTGCTGACCATCGTGGTCCTCAACCGCTTCAGCAACCCGTTCCTGCGCCTGGGTTCGATCGTGATCGGCCTGACCCTGGGCTTTGTCGTGGCTTGGTGGATGGGCCGCGTGGACATGGCCGCCCTGCCCCAGGTGCCGCTGATCAGCGTACCGGTGCCGTTCAAGTACGGGTTCTCGTTCGACTGGGTCGCGTTTATCCCGGTTGCCGTGATCTTCCTGATTTCGCCGCTTGAAGCGGCCGGTGACCTGACCGCCAACTCGATGATTTCGCAACAGCCGGTCAAGGGCCCGCTGTATATCAAGCGCATCAAGTCCGGCCTGCTGGCCGACGGCCTCAATTCGGCCATGGCCGCCACCTTCAACAGCCTGCCGATGGTGACCTTCGCCCAGAACAACGGCGTGATCCAGCTGACCGGCGTGGCCAGCCGCTACGTGGCGTACTTTATCGCCGGCCTGTTGGTGTTACTGGGGTTGTTCCCGATGATCGGCGCGGTACTGCAACTGATGCCCAAGCCGGTGCTCGGTGGCGCGACGCTGATCATGTTCGGCACCGTGGCCGTGGCCGGGATCAAGATCCTCGCCGAAGCCGGGCTGCACCGACGCAACGTGCTGATCGTGGCGATCTCCCTGGGCATGGGCCTGGGCGTCGCCGCCGTACCGGAAGTGTTGCGCGACCTGCCCAAGGCCCTGCACAACATCTTTGAATCGCCGATCACCGTGGGCGCATTTTGTGCGATCTTGCTGAACATTTTCCTGCCCGAAGAGTTCATAGAGCTGGAAGAAGACGAATTCGACCCGGAGTCTTCTACCCTCAAAGTCATGCAAGACCCGGACGTTACGCAATAGGAGCAACTTTCAGATGCGCAAGCTCATGGTTCTATCGTTACTGCTGCTGACCTTGAGCGCCTGCGCGCTGTTCCCCCACCGCGACCCGGTCAACATTACGGTGGTGGGGATCGAGCCCCTGCAAAGCCAGGACCTGGAAGTGCGTTTCGCCGTGAAGCTGCGGGTACAGAACCCCAATGAAACGGCCATCGACTACAGCGGCATCGCCCTGGACCTGGACGTCAATGGCCGACCGCTGGCATCAGGCGTGAGTGACCAGGCAGGCTCGGTGCCGCGCTTTTCCGAGACCGTGCTGATGGTGCCGGTGAGTGTGTCGGCATTTTCCGTACTGCGCCAAACCCTGGGCCTGAGCCAGACTCAAAGCCTGAACAACCTGCCCTACGTGCTGCGCGGCAAGCTGGCGGGCGGGTTGTTCGGCACCATGCGCTTTGTGGAGCGTGGCACGTTGGACCTGCCGAACACGGCTACCTGGTAACGACCATGCAACCGACCTTGCTCACCGAACGACTGATCCTGCAACCACTGACCCTGGACGACGCCGAGGGCATCCAACAGCAATTCCCGCACTGGGAAGTCGTGCGCTACCTCAACGCCCTGGTGCCCTGGCCCTATCCGGCCGATGGCGCACGCACCTATCTGGAACAAATCGCCCTGCCCGCCATGGCCCGTGGTAAGGAATGGCATTGGTCGATCCGCCTGAAAAGCGCGCCGGACAAGTTAATCGGCAATATCAGCCTGATGGACGAACACGATAACAACCGTGGTTTTTGGCTCGGCCCACAATGGCAAGGGCAAGGCTTGATGCGCGAAGCCTGTGCGGCGGTGAACGACTACTGGTTTGGCGTACTGGAGCGGCCACTGTTGAGGGTGCCCAAGGCGGCGCCGAACCTGGCGTCGCGCCGGATTTCCGAGCGTGAAGGGATGCGCCGGGTGCGCACGGATCAAGGCGAGTTCGTTGAAGGCACCTTCCCGCGGGACCTCTGGGAAATGACTCGCGAGCAATGGCTGGAATACCCACGCCTGAGCCAATGAGGCCGCAAATGTGGGAGCCGGCCCTCCCACACAGTTGAGCGGTGTTCAGTCAGCGATGAAGCGTACGCCCGGCTTGGCCCGCTCATCGACCGTCAACTCAAACACATCCGGCCGGGCGTAATGCCCCACCACGTCGTAGTCATAGCGCGCACGCACCAGCTCGTCCGTATCGATCTGCGCCGTCAACAAGCCTGCCTCACCGCGCAATGGCCCGGCGAGCACATCGCCCATCGGCCCGACAATCACACTGCCGCCCGCGATCAACGGGCGCTGCGCCGGCCAGTTGGCCACTTCCACACCCAGCGCCTCGGGCGATGGCTGCACCTGGCAGGCGCTGACCACAAAACAGCGACCTTCGTGGGCCACATGGCGCATGCTGACTTGCCACATCTCGCGTTCATCCACGGTCGGCGCGCACCACACTTCGACGCCCTTGGCGTACATTGCCGTGCGCAGCAACGGCATCATGTTTTCCCAGCATACGGCGCCGCCGATGCGCCCTATGGCGCTGTCGATCACCGGCAGGGTCGAGCCGTCGCCCTTGCCCCAAATCAATCGTTCGGTGCCGGTGGGCATCAGCTTGCGGTGCTTGGCCACCAGGCCGCCCGTCGGTTCGAAATACAGCATGGTGCAATACAAGGTGCTGCCACTGCGTTCGATCACACCGAGCACCAGGTTCGCCCCCGTACGCGCCGACAATTGGGCCAGCGCCTGCGTCTCCGCGCCCGGCACATCAATGGCATTGGCAAAATAGCGGGCGAAGGCTTCACGGCCTTCGGGCAGGCGGTAACCCAATTGCGTGCCAAACCCTTCACCTTTGGGATAACCGCCCAGCAGGGCTTCCGGCATCACCACCAGTTGTGCGCCGCTGCGTTTGATTTCTTGCTCATACGCCAGGATTTGCTCAAGGGTTTCGGCCTTGCCACCAGGCAAGGCACCGATTTGCAGGGCTGCCACTATCGAAACAGGCATCAGGTTCACTCCGAATGAGGGGGGTTGCCCATTTTCCCGCCAGCCTGGATCATGAATAAAGCCCACTTCAGTGCTAAATGATATGAGCCAAATGAATATTACCCAGGTCGACCTGAACCTGCTGAAAACCTTCGAAGCCCTGCACGACGAGTCGAGTGCCAGCCGGGCGGCCCTGCGCCTGGGTGTCACGCAATCGGCCATCAGTGCGGGTTTGCGACGCCTGCGCGAGGTGTATGGCGACCAATTGTTCGTGCGTACCGGACGTGGCCTGGCGCCGACGTTGCGCGCCAATCAATTGAAACCGGTCATCAGCGAAGCGCTGGACCGCTGTCGCCAAAGCCTGGCAATGGTCGACCCGGGTAACCAGCAGTATCAGGGACGCTCGGTGGTGGTGGGTTTGTCCGATGATTTCGAGATTGCCTATGGCCGTCGGCTGATGGAGGCAATCGCACAACGCGCACCGAAACTGCGGGTGATTTTCCGTCAGACCCACAGCCAGATTGTCGCAGCCGCCCTGCTTGATCGCACCCTCGACCTGGCGATCACCGCCGGTGGTTTCGCCCAAGGCCGGCTGAGTCGCCAAGTATTGGGAGAAGGTGATTACCGCTGCCTGGTGGACTCGGACCAGGCCAGCATCAGCCTGGACGAGTTCGTCACACGCGAACATGTGCTGGTGTCGTCAGGCGGGTTTATCGGGATTACCGATGAGGGGCTGGCGGCGCAGGGGTTGAGCCGCCAGGTGTGTGCATCCACCAGCCACTTTGCGGCGCTGCCGTACTTGCTCAAGGGCAGCCAGGCGGTCGCCACCATTCCGGGGCACGCCGCCGAGGCGATTGCGCGCATGACCGGCTTGCGCGTACTGCCCTGCCCGCTGGCGCTGCCGCGCTATCCGGTGGAGTTGGGCTGGCGCACCCAGGCCCAGCTCGACCCCCTGTTGCTGAAGGTACGCGAGGCGATCGTGGCGTGCTTTATTTAGCCGCCGCCATCAGCTTGTTGACTTCACTGCGCACCATATTGGAAAACTCCGGCGGCGACATTCCGTCGAGTTCCGCGCGGACCCATTCGGCCCACTTGCCCTTGCGCTTGGCACGCTCGCCGAACAGCCGCGCGGCCTCCCCCTTGGCCTTGCCCAGGTTGGTTTGCCACAGCTCGTAAAGTCGGGACTTTTCATCTTCCAGCTCGGCGCGTTCGGCGAGGGTCTTGTTGGCGAGATTGAAGCTCATGTTGAATTACCTGCTGCACAAATAGGCGACATCTTACACTGTAGGTCGAAACTTCCTGATCCGGATTTAGCCTTCGACGGCCCCGGCGCAAAAAAACTGCAACTTTTGCCGAGGCCCGATACTCCATTGTTCACTGTCACATCCACTTGCAAGGAGTCACCCAATGGCCCGCAAAACCGCTGCCCAAGCCGTCGAAGACCAAATCAAGGATCAAGCCTTCAGCGAATTGACCGCGCTGATCGAAGAGTCGGACAAGCTGCTCAAAAGCAGCGCATCCCTGGTGGGTGAAGAAGGAGAAACCCTGCGCGAGCAGGTTGCCATCAAACTCAAGCAAGCGCTGGACTCGGTGTCCAACGTACGTGAACGCAGCAAGCCGGTGGTCGATGCCACCGAAACCTACATCGGTGGCCACCCATGGCAGACCGTGGCGATTTCCGCAGGCTTCGGCCTGGTCGTCGGCCTGTTGCTGGGTCGCCGCAACTGATCGAATCGGGCTGCGCCAGCGCTGGCGCAGCCTGTTTTATTCGCCGGCCAGCTCTCGCAGCCGCGCCAACTCCTCGGCATCCACCTCGATACCCTGCGCGTCCGACCGCTCCCGTGTGCGATGACGCCGATCCCCCGGCAACCGCCGCAACCCTGCCGCATGCATCTGGCGCACCAATTCCTGGCTACGCTCGGCAAAGCTTTGCCCGGCGGTCTTGCTCGGGTCGATCACAATCAGTAACTGCCCCGTCCAGGGCGTACGTGCCCCCGGATGGTCGGCCCAATTGAATTCGAAAGAAAAATTGCCGCCGGTCAAGGCCGCCGCCAGCAACTCCACCATCATCGACAAGGCCGAGCCCTTGTGCCCGCCAAAGGGCAGCAACGCGCCCCCTTCCAATATGGCCTTTGGATCCTGGGTCGGCTGGCCCAAGCTGTCCACGCCCATGCCTGGCGGCAGGCGCTCGCCCTTGCGTGCCGCGATCTGCACATCGCCATGGGCGATGGCGCTGGTCGCCAGGTCAAACACAATCGGCGCGCCATCGGCACGCGGGGCGGCGAAAGCAATCGGGTTGGTACCGAACAACGGGCGGTCGGCGCCATGGGGCACCACGCAGGTCATGCTGTTGACCACGCTCAACGCCACCAGGCCCTCTTCGGCGAACGGCTCGACGTCCGGCCACAACGCGGCAAAGTGATGGGAGTTATGAATGGCCAACAGTGCAATTCCGGCACTGCGGGCTTTTTCCACCAGCAGCGGGCGCGCAGCCTCAAGCGCCGGCTGGGCGAAACCATTGCCGGCATCCACCCGAACAAAACCTGAGGCGACATCGGTAACCACCGGTTCGGCCTTGCCATTTACCCAGCCGCTGGCCAGGGTGCTGACATAACCGGGTATACGGAAAATCCCGTGGCTATGCGCGCCATCGCGCTCGGCGCCGGCACAGTTGCGGGCCAAGGTCGCGGCCACCTGCGGCGAGGTACCGTGCAGTACGAAGACCCGATGCAGCAACGCCACCAGCTCGGCAAAACCGATGCGGACCAACGCCCGCTCATGGACCTGTGACATCTGAAGCTCCGATTTTATGATTGGAAGGGGCAACAAGACTGGGTAGCCAGGCCGACGATTAAACACCGGGGGGCAAGCCCACTGTCAACCTGCGTTTTTCGGTGCATTCAGAAGCATAGGTATCTACACAAATGATGACCCTGACGCGCTGTTTGCTGTGTTTTTGATCTTGCTTGTGATCTTGATCTCAGGCGCCCCGTTAAACCACGCTGGCCGAACGCAGGCTTGAATCCGTGGGTAACCCGGCAGGACGCCGGGTTAGCCGCCCCGCGCCATGGATGGCGCGTGGCGGTGGCCCACGGATTCAAGCCTGTGTTCGGGCACACCGAGCCTGAGCGAGGTGCCGAGTGGTGGGGCAAGGACCTTTTGGTTACTTTTGGGTCCTTCCAAAAGTGACCCGCTGTAAGAGCGGAACCCTAAGCCGCCGTTACCGCAGCAATGGATATGTACGCGATCTACCTAACATCCCGGTCGGCTGACAAACTGCCACGGGAGCAAGCTCCCTCGCCACAAGGTTCCAGCTTGGCACCAGAGTTATGGAGATACCCAGGCCTCAGGAAGGCAACAAACGAGAACCACTCCCAATTGAAATGCAATCACCATGATGGCAGTTCTCGTCATCCTGCTACGGAGGTTAGAATGTGCGAAATCAGGATGAGTTGATGACCGAAAAGTCCCTTTCAGAAGCCGAATATGACGCCATCACCGATGCGGCCGCGCATTGGTGCATGCGCATGCACGCCAGCGATTGCACGCACGCTGAACGTCAGGCTTTTGCCCAATGGCACGACGCCCACCCCCTGCACGCTTTTGAATACGCCGCGATGCTGGAGATCTGGGACGTCGCCGACCACCTGCCACGCCATGCGCCCAGCGCTGGGGCAGTACCGCTGCCGTTCAAGCCACGCAGCCGTTGGCGCACTTATGCGGTCGCAGCGGCGATCAGCCTGGTGGCATTGCCCCTGGCGGCCTTCACCGGCTGGGAAGCGGGCTGGGTGCCCAGCGCTTATGAACGCTATGACGCCACGCACGGGTTGCGCCAGGTCACCTTGGGCGATGGCAGCCAGGTGGAACTCAACCTGGGCACAGAGTTGGTCTACAGCAACTATAAGGACCAGCGTCGGGTCACGCTGAAAAAAGGCGAAGCCTTCTTCAACGTCAGCCACGACCGTGCCCACCCGTTTATCGTGCAGGCCGGCGAAGGCCAGGTGCGGGTCACCGGCACCCAGTTCAATGTCTGGAAATATGAAGACCAGGTGCGGGTGACGCTGTTGGAGGGCTCGGTACAGGTCGCCAGCGACAACCTGCACGCCAGCGTACCGCTGAACCCTGGCATGCAGGCCAGCTATCAACCCGGCGACGCGACACCGCGCGTGCAGGCAACCGCCCCCGACGATACCGCGCTGGCCTGGCGCCAAGGCAAGCTGATCCTCGACAACCTGGCGCTTTCCGACGCATTGCCTTTGATCAACCGCTACCTGGACAAACCGGTGATGCTGGCGGACGCCAGTACCGGGGCGATTCGCATCGGTGGCATCTACAACATCAACGAGGTCAACAACCTCATCCCGTCCCTGCCTAAAGTGCTGCCGGTCTACCTGACCCAGAACCTGGAAGGCAACCCCGTCCTCAATTCCATCCCGCGTAAAGCCCCCAAAGGTTGAGCCTTCTACCTGCCAAGGCCGCTTCGTTCGTGCCCGCAGTGTCCATTTTTGAAACACCTTGCGCCTCTGGATCGCCCACTCTAGGCGAATTCATCGTTTTGTCATGCGTAGTGTTTCATTGCTGAGACACCTTCAGACAAGACTGGGCATATCCCATCAGAGGGCTGTTGTTTCATCAATGAAACACCCTGGCCATCACTTCGCCCTATAAAAAACTCAACCCTTTGAATAACAACGATAAATAAAAAGCGGCACAGCTTCTGCTCTATTCCTTACAGCGCTGTTTAGGGTCAGCGCGAAGAATAAGGAATGCCGCCGTGGCCACACTCACTCAAGTTTCGATGAACATGCTGCTGATCAGCTGTGCACTCAGTTTCGGCCTCAGCGTTCCGAGCTATGCGGGTGACGGCGTTATCGTGACAGGCCGCGATGTACAAGGTCACATGTATGGGCGCCCCCCTTTCGGGCCAGACCCCTACCCCACCACCGCCAACGCCAACCCAAGCCGGGAAGTCATAGGCGCCACGGGCGAGCTCAGTGATGCGGCGATCGGCGGCATCAGCAGCGGTTCGAGCATCGTGCAAGCGGTCCAATCCAGCAGCAACTTGACCCACTTGCAAGCCACTCAGAACGGCATGTCGACCTTGGGTGCCGGCTCTGCCGCCGGTCACGGTGCAGGCAGCAGCGTGGGTGGGCAGATCAGCGACTCGATCCAGCGCGGCATGGCCCCCCTGAACAACATCGGCAGCATGATGGGGGGCAAATGATGAACCGTTCCCTGGTGCTACTTGCCCTGCTGGGCAGTGCTGCGGCCATGGCCGACAACACCGCGACAATCAACAACAGCGGGCAGGACTACGGCGGCAACCTGTCGATCAACCAGGCTGCAGGCAACCAGCAACAGATGGCCAACAACCGCGCCGTCACCCTGGGCGGCCAGGCCACCACTCTCAACATCCAGCGAATGGATGGCAGCGTCGATCCCTCTTTGAACGCCAAGGCGGCGATCCAGGGCACCTCTTTCAGCAACGGCAACGGTGTACTGGGCTTCAACCAGTCGGCCGGGGCCAATAACCAATCAGTCAATGCCGTTCGGATCAGCGTAAACCCTGCCCCGCTCAGCATCGACGACAGCGTCTTGTTGCAACAGAACACCACGACGCTGGCAACCGACTCAGGGCTCACCCCCACCACTGGCAGCCGCCAGGTCGTGACAAGCGACCAGGCCTTCACCGGCAGCCGAGGAGTGATTCAGGTGAACCAGAGTGCCGGGGTGGGGAACCGAGTGGCTAACACCCTGGGCATCACTATCAAGTAAGCGCTTGGTAGCACACGTTAGACCGTACCAACACTTAACCAACTAATTAGAAGCAAGGAGAAACACCATGAAACCTCAAATGGCTCTGAAACCACTGGTTTTCGCTCTCGCCGCACTCATGGCTGCCGCTGCTCAAGCAGGGGGTGGCTGGCACCCTGCCCCTCAACCCACCGGTACTGTTGCCTCCGTCGTGACGGACGTGCAAAAAAGTGCACACAACAAATTCGACGATACCAAAACCGAAAACAATGCTTCGGCTGATGGCTCGGTCACCAACAACAGCGGTAACGTTGGGGTAAACGCGCAGGCGGGTTCGGGCAACCAAGCTGACAACGCCGGTGCTATCTCCAGTGCCAAAGGCGACTTTGCAACGGTATTTGCAGTGATCGACGTGGATCAAGCCAGCACCCACAACACCTTCACCAACAAAGGCACGCAAAACAATGCGTCGCTGGATAACTCGGTGAACAATAACTCCGGCAACGTGGGCTACAACGGTCAGGCCGGGCAAGGCAACCAGGGTAAAAACAACCTGGCGATCACCACCGCCGATGGTAAAAACATCGCGGCAGCCTCCAACACCGAGCAAAACTCGCTCAACAACACCTACCTCAACGCCGCGGCTACCAGCCATGGCTATGGCTGGGGCAGCAAGGCTCAATACGTGTCCAACAACTCCAGCCTCGACAACTCGGTTAACCACAACTCCGGTAACGTGGGTGTGAACCTGCAATCGGGCGGTGGTAACCAAGGCAGCAACAGCCTGTCGATCGGCCAGGGTTGCAGTGTCTGCGCCAGCGGCGTGCGCTTCTGATGCAATGGGGCCTTGGCAACAAGGCCCTTTTTTATTCCAGTGTCCAACAGGTCATACGATCATGCGCCTCGCGACCCTCACCCTCCTGATGCTGCTCACCGGCCCTACGTGGGCGGGCACCATGGCGGTTTCCGCCATGCCTGGCGGTGCAGTCATCTTCAAGAAGGTCGAGAGTATTCGTGAGCGGCGCTTCGCCAACCTGGTGGAACAGAAAACCGATTTCAGCTGCGGTGCCGCGGCACTCGCCACCATCCTGCGCCAAGCCTATTGGCTGGACGTCGACGAAGATCATGTCATCAAAGGCATGCTGGTGACCGCCGACCAGAACCTGGTGCGTACCCAGGGCTTTTCCATGCTGGACATGAAGCGCTATCTCGAAAGCATCGGCATGCGTGCCCGAGGCTACAAAATTGCGCCTGAGACGCTGGTGACGGTGAGAATCCCCGTAGTGGTATTGCTGGAAATTCGAGGCTACAAGCATTTTGTGGTGATGCAGCGCGCCGACAAGGACTGGGTGTATATCGGCGACCCGGTGCTGGGCCATAAACGCTACTCGAAGGACGACTTCGTCAAGGGCTGGAACGGCATCGTATTCGCCGTGCTGGGTGAGGGTTACGACAAGACCAATGTCTTGCTCGACCCGCCCACCCCACTGACCGCCAGGAACATGATGAACAAGTTCAAGCCTCTGGCCGATACCGAGCTGATGGACTTCGGTTTTATCCAAAGCGACTTCTTCTAGAAGCGCAATAAGGAGCAGGACGCTCCAGGAGCTGAAGATGAACACTTCCCGCTGGCTGACCGCCTTGTGTCTGGCAGCCGCAATGCCTGCTTATGCGTCATCGGGGTTCAAACCGATCGAACTCAAGGATTCGGAAATGGCCGACCTGCGTGGCCGTTACGTAATGCCGGGGCGAATCATCAGCTTCGGCATTGTGATGAGCAGCACCTGGACCAACGCCGTGGGCGACACCATTACCGGCAAGGCCAGCATGCAAATCGATAAAACCACGATCACCCCACAGTTCTACGTACAGACCACCGGCGCCACCGGTAGCGGGACTAACCAGCACACCGGTACCGGCAACGTGGTAGGCGGCGCGGGCCTAGGCAGCGGCCAGGGCGTGACCCAGAGCGTACGCACAGCCGGCGATGGCAACACCGCCTACAACGATGTGGGCATCAACATCAGCCAGAACGGCTTCGCCCCCTCCAATGCCGTGCAATCGGGGCAAGTGCTGGTCGCCGGCGGTACCGTCACCGGCGACAGCGCGGCAGGCCGCGTGAGCGTGTCAGCCAACAACGGCGGCCTGCAGATGGCGATCCAGGCCAATCATAACCAAGGCAACAGCCTGCAGCAGATCGGCGGCGGGAATGTGTTGCAAGGTACGGTATTGACCGGCAACTCCAACTTCGTCAACAACATGACCCAGCTCAATGTCGTGATGAACAATGGTCTGAACAATCGCGCGTTGAACTGCAACTTGGATCAACTCAAAGGCCTACGCAATCTCGGTTATTGAACTACGCTGACCCTCGACACTTAAGCATTAAAAGGACGGCTTATTTCATGCAACGATCGTTATCGCTACGTGCGGTGGTCTGTTTGAGTACACTCCTGCCCGCATCCATGTTGTATGCAGCGTCAGATACCGATGTCGAAACCCTCAAACAGGAGCTCCTCGAGCTCAAACAGCGTTACGAAGTGCAGCAAAAAGCCCTCGCGGTGCTGGAACAGCGCGTACGCCAGGTCGAAGACCAACCGGCAACACCCGCGCCGCGCCGCCTGGTCAAGTCGCCCGCCGACTTCAAGAAAGGCGGCACGGCTGTCGCCGGCACAGGTGCCGCAGCGGCGTCCGGAGGCGCGGCAGGCGGCGGCAGTTCCTACGGGCAGTCTCTCAAGGATGATTCGGCCCCCGCGCAAAGTGTGAGCAACCTTTATAACGAAGCCAGCGGCTTTTTCGGCAATGGCAAGTTCAGCGTTGAAACCGGCATTACCTATGCCCGCTACGATGCGCGCCAATTGACCCTCAACGGTTTCCTGGCGCTGGATTCGATCTTCCTGGGCAATCTCAACCTGGACCGGATCAAGTCCGATAGCTGGACCCTTGACCTGACCGCGCGCTACAACGTCGATAACCGTTGGCAGTTCGACGTGAACGCGCCGGTGGTGTACCGCGAGTCGACCTACCAGTCGAGCGGCGCCGGCAACGATGCCACCGCGACATCGGAAGCTTCAGTCACCCGCAATCCAACCCTGGGTGACGTGAACTTCGGCGTGGCGTACAAATTCCTCGACGAAACTCCCAGCCTGCCGGATGCAGTGGTCTCTCTGCGGGTCAAGGCACCTACGGGTAAAGACCCGTTTGGCATCAAGCTGATCAAGCAACCCGACAACGACAACCTTTTCCTGCCCGAAAGCCTGCCTACGGGTAACGGTGTCTGGTCGATCACCCCTGGTATTTCCCTGGTCAAGACCTTCGACCCGGCGGTGTTGTTTGGCTCGCTGTCCTACACCCACAATTTCGAGGAGTCGTTTGACGATATCAGCAGCGACGTCAACCAGAAAGTGGGCGGCAAGGTGCGCCTGGGCGACAGCTTCCAGATCGGCGCCGGCGTCGCCTTCGCGCTCAACGAGAAGATGAGCATGTCGTTCTCGGTGTCCGACCTCGTGCAGCGCCAGAGCAAGCTCAAGCCGGACGGCCGCGACTGGCAGTCGGTAGTCTCCAGCGATGCCAATGCCGGCTACTTCAACGTGGGCATGACCATTGCGGCCTCCGACAACCTGACCATCGTGCCGAACCTGGCCATCGGCATCACGCCGGATGCGCCTTCGTTCAGTTTCAGCCTGAAGTTCCCGTACTACTTCTGACGCAAAGGGCTGCTTTGCAGCCTGGAACACTCAAAAGGAAAGTCCCGACAGGAAAAAGCCCCGCAACGATAAGGGTCGTTGCGGGGCTTTTTGGTTTACCCGCCCTAGCGGATCTGGTGTTTGTGCAGCAACCGGTAGAACGTTGGCCGTGATACGCCCAGTACACGGGCTGCGACACTCAGGTTGTCGCTGTACCGGTTGAGCACATCGCACAGCGCCTGGCGTTCGGCGCGGTGCTTGTAATCTTCCAGTGTAGCCATCACTGGCGCGATTGCCTGCCGGCTTTGCAAACCCAGATCGGCGGCTTCGATTTGCCGCCCCTCCGCCAGCACCAGGCCGCGCCGTACGCGGTTGGCCAACTCGCGCACATTGCCCGGCCACAGGTGCTCGCCCATGGCAACCAACGCATCCTCACTGAAACTGCGCGGACGACGACCGGTTTCCTGACTGTAAAAATGCGAAAAATGGTTGGCCAGCATCCCTACATCACCATGACGCTCGCGTAACGGCGCAGTCACCACCTGCAGCACATTGAGCCGGTAATACAGATCTTCACGAAACGAGCCCTTTGCCACGGCGGCTTCGAGGTCGACGTGAGTCGCGGCCAGTACCCGTACATCCACCGGGATGGGCCGGCTGCCCCCCACCCGTTCGATCTGTTTTTCTTGCAGGAAGCGCAACAGGTTGGCCTGCAACTCCAGGGGCAAGTCACCGATCTCATCCAGGAACAGCGTGCCGCCGTGGGCCGCTTCGATCCGCCCGACCTTGCGTTGATGGGCACCGGTAAACGCACCTTTTTCGTGGCCAAACAGCTCGGACTGGATCAAATGTTCGGGAATCGCGCCGCAATTGATGGCGACAAAGGGTTTGCCATGGCGCTGTGACTGGCGATGCAGGGTCTTGGCCGCCAGTTCCTTGCCGGTACCACTGTCACCACGAATCAACACCGGTGACTCGGTGGGCGCCAGTTTTGCCAGCAGTTTGCGCAGCTCGCGGATCGGGCGGCTGTCGCCGAGCAGCTCATGCTCGGGCTCGTCGACCCGCGCGTGGCATTTGCCACGCAGGCGCGCCATGCCAAAGGCACGGCCGAGGGTGACCTGCACCCTGGAGACGTCGAACGGCAAGGTATGAAAGTCGAAAAACCATTCACAGACAAAATCGCCGACGTTTTGCAGGCGCAGCACATCCTGGCTGAGTACGGCGATCCATTCGGTACCGCTGCGGCTGATCAACTCCTTGACCGCCTCCGGGCGTTCCAGGTGCGAGGGGTGCAAACGCAGCAGGCCGACATCGCAGGATCGCTCGCCCACGGCTTCCAGGTCGCAACTGTCCACCTCCCAGCCGGCGCTGCGTAAACCGGGTAACAGCCCATGGCAATCGTCACAGGGGTCAACCACGAGCAGGCGGCGCTGGACAGGTGTAACAACCATGACTATTCCCTGACGTCAAAATGACTAAAGTTATTTAGAAACAATAGTTTGTGGCAGCTGCTGATAACCCTAGCAAGATCTTGACGCAGGCTTTGTACTAATTCGCTATAAGGAGGCGGCAAAAAGCCACTTTCTCAGCGCATCTACAAAAAAGTTGCGGCGCGCGCAAACTTTCATTCAGCTTTCAAAACAGCCGCTTACATGACTCTAATCAGGAAAAGTCGAAATTTCTTGTTTTAACATGTGACCCGTACCCCGCCATCGTGCATCAGTACAAGTAACCCGCCGCACGGTCAGCCCAACCGACGGCATTTCACTTGAATGGGCATTGAGAGAGACGACCCACATGAACGCCCCGCTCCGCATCAACGAAGCTCTTTTGATCGCAGACCGTGCTTTCCAGCCCTTTCAGTGCGTAGCCTGGCACGATGGCAATGGTGCCCTCAGCCTGAGCGTCATCGACCGCACTAATACCCGTATTGGCAGCAAACAACTTTCGTCGAGCGCCTACACCGACCCGGCACAATTGGAAGACTTGTTGTTGCAGGCCCGCGCTGAACTCGACAAAGATGGCTACCAGTTGCAGTCCTGGGCAATGCCCAAGTAAGCCGCTGCGCTAACTTGCGCTCACTGTAGAACAGCGAGCGCAAGTTCGGCATTGGAACTTAAGGGTTTATCGCGCCGCGAGAATAAAGCGCTCAAACGCTTGCGCCGCGCCATCCTCGAGATTGCTGCCGGTGACGACACTGGCTTGGCGCTTGACGGTTTCTTCCGCCTGGCCCATGGCAATCGAAAAACCCGCCACATGAAACATCGCCGGGTCATTGCCGCCATCACCGATGGCGGCTGTCTGCTCAAGCGGTATGCCAAGGTGCGCCGCCAACGTCTTCAAGGCTTCGCCTTTATTGGCCAGCATGGCCGTCACATCCAGATAAACCGGTTGCGAACGCGAGACCTGGGCCAAACCCTGCACCTTGGGCTGCAAGCGTGCTTCCAGCTCCACCAGCAACTGGGTGTTTTGACTGGCCGCGACAATCTTGTCGACCCGATCCAGGTACGGCTCGAAGCTCTCGACCACTTTCGGACCGTAGCCAAGACCATCGGCTTCACGCTGTACCATCGGACCTGGGGGGTCGCGACGCAACCAGTCGCCATCGGCAAATACCCAGACCTCTACGTCCGGCTCGCCGGAGAACAGCGCCAACGTCACCAACGCCGCCTCCGCCGGCAAGTGGTGGGCGACCAGGATGCTGCCGTCCGGGTTGATCAGCGTGCCGCCATTGAAGCCCGCAACCGGCACATCGATCCCGAAGGCCTCGATCATATGCAACATGGCCTTGGGCGGCCGCCCGCTGGCCAGGCTGAAGAGCACGCCGGCATCGCGCAGCGCGTGTACCGTATCCAGGGTGCGTTGGCTGGGCTGATGATCGGGACGCAAGAGCGTCCCGTCCATATCACTCAAGACGAATCGGATGGGATGAATCGCTGCGTCATTCATCCCAGAGCGTGCCAGCTACGACCATCGCGGGCCAGCAAGGCGTCGGCGGCTGCCGGGCCGTCTTCACCGGCCTTGTAGGCCTGGATGCCGTCATCCTCTTTCCAGGCATCGAGGAACGGTTGCACGGCGCGCCAGCCGTTCTCGATGTTGTCGGCACGCTGGAACAAGGTCTGATCACCGGTCATGCAGTCGTAGATCAGGGTTTCATAACCCGTCGACGGTTGCATCTCGAAGAAGTCCTTGTAGTCGAAGCCCAATTCGATATTGGCCATTTCCAGGGTCGGCCCAGGCTGTTTGGCCAACAGGTCGAACCACATGCCTTCGTTGGGCTGGATCTGGATTTTCAGGTAAGTCGGCTTGAGTTCATCCACCTCGGTGTCGCGGAACTGCGCATAGGGCGCATGCTTGAAGCAGATCACGATCTCGGTGTCACGGATGCTCATGCGTTTGCCGGTACGCAGGTAGAACGGCACGCCGACCCAACGCCAGTTGTCGATCATCACCTTGAGGGCAACGAAGGTCTCAGTACTGCTGTCGGGCGCGACATTCGCCTCTTCGCGGTAACCGGGCAGCGACTTGCCGCCGATCTCACCGGCGGTGTACTGGCCACGTACCGAGTTGGCCCGGGCTTCCTCCAGGGACCACGGTCGGATGGCACCGACGACCTTGGCCTTCTCGCCGCGCACCGCATCGGCACCGAACGCTGCCGGAGGTTCCATCGCCACCATCGCCAGCAACTGGAACAGGTGGTTGGGCACCATGTCGCGCAGGGTACCGGTTTTCTCGAAGAAATTACCCCGGGTTTCCACGCCGACGGTTTCGGCGGCGGTGATCTGTACGTGGTCGATGTAATGGTTGTTCCAGAAAGCCTCGAACAGCACGTTGGAGAAACGGCTGATCAGGATGTTCTGCACCGTTTCCTTGCCCAGGTAATGGTCGATGCGATAAATCTGCTTCTCGCTCATCACCTTGAGCAGGCACGCGTTGAGCGCTTCGGCAGTGGCCAGGTCGGAACCGAAAGGTTTTTCGATGACCACACGGCGAAAGGCCTCGTCCGTTTCGTTGAGCAGCCCGGCGCTGCCCAGGCGCTGCACCACGTCACTGAAGAAACGCGGTGCGGTGGCCAGGTAAAACACCGCGTTACCGGTGCCGCTTTCGGCGATCTTCTTGCCGATATCGGCGTAGGTCGCGTCGTCGAGGAAGTCGCCCTCGACGTAGCTGATACCTTTGGCCAGCTGCGCCCACAGCTCAGGGTCCAATGCGTTTCCAGCACTGCCCCTGACCTTGCTTGCCGCCTCGGTGCGAATGAAATCTTCAAGCTTCTTGGCGAAGTCGGCGTCACTGATAGCATTGTGATCAACGCCAACAATACGCAGGCCATCGCCCAGCAACCCATCCCGATTGAGGTTATACAGCGCCGGCATGAGCAGGCGCTTGACCAGATCACCATGGGCACCAAACAGAAACAGTGTGGTGGGCGGGGCGGGTTCGGCCTTGGGTTTCTTGCCGTTGGCGGTCATTTTTTGGAAGTCTCCACGTGACCGCCAAAGCCGAAGCGCATGGCAGACAGCATTTTGTCACCGTAGGTGCTCTGCTGGCGCGAACGGAAACGTGCAAACAACGAAGTGGACAGCACCGGCACCGGCACCGCTTGCTCCATGGCGGCCTCGATGGTCCAGCGACCTTCGCCACTGTCGGCGACGGAACCGGAGTAACCGTCGAGTTTCGGGTCGGTGGCCAGGGCGTCGGCGGTCAGGTCCAGCAACCACGACGAGACCACGCTGCCACGGCGCCACACTTCGGCGATGTCGGCGACGTTGAGATCAAAGCGTTGGTCTTCCGGCAGGTTTTCCGAGTTCTTGGTCTTGAGAATGTCAAAACCTTCGGCGAACGCCTGCATCATCCCGTACTCGATGCCGTTGTGAATCATCTTGACGAAGTGGCCGGAGCCCGCAGGGCCGGCGTGGATGTAGCCCTGTTCGGCACGTGGGTCGGCATCGGCGGCGCGGTCCTTGGTGCGAGGGATGCTGCCCAGACCCGGCGCCAGGCTCT
Source organism: Pseudomonas sp. ICBG1301 (assembly GCF_016918385.1). NCBI lineage: Bacteria > Pseudomonadati > Pseudomonadota > Gammaproteobacteria > Pseudomonadales > Pseudomonadaceae > Pseudomonas > Pseudomonas sp. ICBG1301. The sequence continues at coordinate 82,502 of NZ_JAEKGB010000002.1, read as the reverse complement.
TGAAGATCGGGTCCAGGCGCTGCACGGTCTGCGCGTCGCCACCGATCATCATGCAATAACCGCGCTCCAGGCCCCAGACGCCGCCGGAAGTGCCCACGTCGACGTAGTGCAGGCCCTTTTCGGCCAAGGCCTTGGCGCGACGCACATCGTCTTTATAGTTGGTGTTGCCGCCATCGATGATGGCATCACCGTCTTCAAGCAGTGTGCTCAATTCGTTGATGGTGTCTTCGGTGGGCGCGCCTGCCGGCAACATGACCCAGACGGTACGCGGCTTCTGCAGCCCGGCAACCAGGGCCTTGAGGTCGGCAACGCCGGTGGCGCCCTCCTCGCTCAAGCCTTTGACGAATGCTTCGTTACGGTCGTATACAACGGTGGTATGCCCATTGAGCATCAGGCGCCGCGCAATGTTACCGCCCATGCGGCCTAGTCCGATAATCCCCAGTTGCATGTGCTGATGCTCCTAACTACTAAAAAATGTGTGACATAGTTTATAGCGCAATGAGGCTAATGAGGATTAGTCCAGAGCAGATCCGTGTAGTTTCATGACAAAAAAGTCGCCATCGTTTCAACATCACCCCACCAAAAGTCACACGACCACCAAAAATAAAAAAGTTCCCTTGATCCAAAAAAGAATTCAGACTTGCTCTCGACTGATGCCGAGAACCTCGAACCGAGCACTCCGGCACCGCGATCTACCGGCTATTTGCGAGGTAAGCAATGAGCGCAGTACAAATGACCAAACCGCCGCAAACCCTCTACGTCACCGTTCGTCGAGATGAACTGCGCCAGCTCAAAGACGAACGCGATCAGTTGCAGCAAGAGGTTCTGCGCCTACGCTCGCAACTGCAAGCCCAGCTGGAACAGCCGTCGGGCACCAAGCCTGCACTCTGCTAAGCGCCGCACGCCAGAGCGTTGCAAGGCAATGCCTACAGAAAACTCACAAAGTTTTCACATACCTGTCCCGATACTTCCGACCCGCGATGCCGCTCACTTACCGAGCGGCCTGATGCCGTGCGCGTGTGCGCGGCAATCATTGACTGATGGGGCGCTGGATGGCGATGTTCAAACGCAGCACGACGACTGCGAAAGGCTTTGATTGGGCCGGCCTGGGCTGGCTGTTTCTGTTTTTCTGGTATTTCTCGGGTATTACCCAACTACTCATCCAACTGACCGGCACGTCCGGCTTCAGTGGGTTCCGGCAAGCCTTCTTCCTGAGCGCGCTGTGGCTGGCACCCATGTTGCTGTTCCCGCGCCGCACGCGCCTGCTCGCCGCCTTGATCGGTGTCGTGCTGTGGGCATGTTCCATGGCCAGCCTGGGTTATTTCTTCATCTACCAGCAGGAATTTTCCCAGAGCGTCATCTTCATCATGTTCGAGTCGAACATCTCTGAAGCCGGCGAATATGCCACCCAATACTTTGCCTGGTGGATCATATTGGCGTTCATCGCCCATACCGCCATGGCGGTTTTCCTGTGGACGCGCCTGCGCCCGGTCTACCTGCCTCGTGGCCAGTCGATACTGGCCGCCGTCGCGATCGTCGTAGCCGTGGTCGGTTACCCACTGGTCAAGCAGTTCGCCACCAGCGACACCCGGGAACAAGCGATTGAGCGCTTCGAAAGCCGCATCGAGCCGGCGGTGCCGTGGCAGATGATCGTTGCCTATCGCCGCTACACCGAGCAACTGAACAACATGCAAGGCATGCTGACCAGTGCCAGCCAGATTCCCCCGTTGAAAAACCTCAAGGACACCATGGCCGGCCAACCGTCGACCCTGGTACTGGTCATCGGTGAGTCCACCAACCGCCAGCGCATGAGCCTCTACGGTTACCCGCGCAACACTACGCCGGAGCTGGACAAGCTGCGCGACCAACTGGCCGTGTTCGATAACGTCATCACCCCGCGCCCCTACACCATCGAAGCGCTGCAACAGGTGCTGACCTTCGCCGACGAAGAGAACCCGGATCTTTACCTCAAGACGCCGTCGATCGTCAGCGTGATGAAACAGGCCGGCTACAAGACCTTCTGGATCACCAACCAGCAGACCATGACCAAGCGCAACACCATGCTCACGACCTTCTCCGAGCAGGCCGACGAGCAGGTGTACCTGAACAACAACCGCAACCAGAATGCTCGCCAATACGACGGTGACGTGCTGGCACCCTTCTCCAAGGCCCTGGCCGATACCGCCGAGCGCAAGTTCATCGTGGTGCACCTGCTGGGCACGCACATGAGCTACCAGTACCGCTACCCGGAAACCTTCGAGAAATTCACCGATCGCCAGGGCGTGCCCGAGGGCATCAGCGATGAACAGTTGCCGATCTACAACAGCTACGACAACGCTGTGCTGTACAACGACTTCGTGGTCTCGAGCCTGATCAAGGACTACGCCAAGACCGATCCGAACGGTTTCCTGCTGTACCTGTCGGACCACGGTGAAGATGTCTACGACTCGGCCGGACACAGCACGCTGGGCCGTAACGAGGGCAAACCGACAGCGCCGATGTACACGATTCCATTCATGGCCTACGCCTCGCCCAAGTGGCGTGAAACCCACGACTGGAGCTTCGCCGCAGACTTGCAGCGCCCGTACAGCAGCGCACAGCTGATCCACACCTGGGCCGACCTGGCCGGGCTGAGTTTCGATGAGTGGGACCGCAGCAAGAGCCTGGTCAACGACAGCTTCAAGCCACGCCCCCGCTTGATTGGCGACCCCTATGCACGCCAGCAGAAGAGCTTGATTGATTTCAGCTTGCTCAAGCCAAAAGCCGCGGACGCTTCAGACGTCGTTCTCAAGTAATCATCGACTGATTATTCCGATACTCCCGAAGTTAACAAAAACGTTAACTTCGGGTCATCACCGCGTTAACCCCCAGTTAATAAGATAGGTCCATAGTCGCTCCATGAATCTAATCACGGAACGACTGGATACCTTTCACTCTTAACGGGAATACTGCCATGAAACTTTCGACTTTAATGCTTGCCAGCCTGATGACCCTGACTTCCGCCGCTGCCTTTGCCGAAGGCGGTTCAGAGCGTTCGAAAGAGTTCTACAACAACTTCAACCTGGTCCAGCAGCAAACCCACGGCACGAATGAACAGACTGCGTCCGCCGATGGCAAGTCGGTAAAAGCCTCCAGCGTTGAACAGAATAGTTCAGAGTCGCTTCCGAAAAGTTGATTTAACGCTGACTTAATCCGTATACCCCTGTGCCACTTCGCTCCTGTGGCAAAGGTTAACTTGGCGCCACTTGATGGCGCCTTTTTTATGCCTGCGTTTATTAAAGCGACTTCTTCCAGAACAACATGCGACCGTGGGCCGGATCAAAGACCGAATCTTCAAAGCCAAACTTGCGATACGCCGATTGCGCGACGGCGTTACCCTCCAGCACTTCCAGAGTGATCTTGCAGCAACCGCGTTGACGCGCGATCTCTTCAACCTTCTGCAGCATTTTCTGGCTCAGCCCCAAGCCACGGAACGCCTGCATCACCACGACGTCGTGGACATTGACCAACGGGCGACAGGCGAAGGTCGAGAAACCTTCAAAGCAATTGACCAACCCCGCCGGCTCGCCACCGACAAACGCCAGTACGCTGAATGCGTGGGGGCGCTTGGCCAATTCGGCAGGCAGTTGCTCCAACAGGTCGGCCGGCAAGGCATGGCCTCCGCCCATCGGGTCCTGCGCGTAGTGATTAAGCACTTGGCCAATGGCCTCGGCGTGCACAGGGTTTGTGTAGCTGGCTTGCAGCACCAGGATATCTGGGGTGTCCATTGCCTTCCTCGATCGCGACAACAAGGGAACCGGTTCCCTTTGAGAACGAGGATTGTAAGCGTGGAGCCGGACGCAGATGAAGGAGATTAACTACAAATGCCCGACAGAAAGCACGAAGGTTGTGCGTTTCCAAAAAGCACCAACTACGTTTTAAGTGGATTTTTCCCCGGCGCCGAAACGCTGCAACTGCATCTCTTGCAAGCGGCTCAAGGTGCGCCGGAACGCAAATTCCAGGTAGCCCTCGGTGTAGAGCTGCTGCAGCGGCACCTGCGCCTCGATAAACAGCGGCACCTTGCGGTCGTAGCACTCATCCACCAGCGCGATGAAGCGCCGCACGCTGTCATCGTGCACCGACAGGGCCGGTAATTCGCGATCTCCGGCTTCGACACGCTGCGCACCATCTTCGGTGCCACGGGCGATGCGGCCCGGCCGGGTCTGCGCACTCAGGCAGGGAACCTCACCGAGCAGAATGGCCTTGAACCGATCGCACAACAGCATGAAGTCCATTGCCGACAGTGGTTGCTCGCACAGATCGGCATAGCGGCACCACACTACGCTGTCGCTGAAGCGCACGGCCGCAAGACTTCGGTGGCCCACGCTGAGCGGCCCGTCGGATACCACCTGCCCTTCGCTCAATTGCTTGAACAGCGTGGCAAGCGCCTCCGGCTGATTAACCCAATAACGCTGCAGGCCGGCTCCCGGATGCAAACGGTGGTCTTCAGCGCCGTCCACTGCCACCACCTGCATATGCCGCTTGATGGCCTCGATACCCGGCAGGAAGCGTTCGCGATTGAAACCATCGGCGTACAGTTGCTCCGGCGGCTGGTTGGACGTGCAGACCATCACTACCCCTTCCTCGAACATCACCTGGAACAGACGACCGAGGATGATCGCGTCACCGATGTCATTGACGAACAGTTCATCAAAACACAGCACACGCACTTCGCGGCTCAACTCGCGAGCCAATGCCTGCAAGGGATCTTGAATACCGGTGAGCTGGAACAGGCGTTGATGCACCCACCCCATGAAGTGATGAAAATGCTGGCGCCGGGCAGGTACTTTCAGGCTCTGGTAGAACTGGTCCATCAACCAGGTCTTGCCACGCCCCACCGGGCCCCACAGGTAAAACCCGGTGATGGGCGAGCGGCCTTGGTGCAAGGCTGCGTGGCAAGCCTGCAAGGCGTCCACCGCCCGACACTGGGCGTCGTCGGGCACGAAACCTTGCTGGTTGATGGCGTGTTGGTAAGCGGCGAGCGGCGAGTCGAATGTCATGGCCGCCAGTATGACTTACAGCGAGATATCCAACCGTGAAATCTTGCCCTGCTCGTTGAGGCGAAAGGTGTAGCGCAGCTCCAGCGGGCTACCGGGGAAATTGCCATGCACCACATTGCTGACCAGCACCTTGCCGGTGCGGTGTTGAACCTTGAGTACCTCGACCCGAGGCTGGTAGCGACGCCCGGTGTCCTCCATCCATCGTGCAATGGCGGCGGTGCCGACCTGATGCTCGCCTTCATCGAATACGTTGGCGTCGTCGGCAAAGCACTGGGCAACCGCCGAAGTGTCGTAGGTATTGGCCGCCTCGATATAGGCCGCGATGGCCGGGGCCAACTCAGGAAGGGACATGGCACAGCTCCTTTTTTGGTGATTTATGGCGCCATGCTAAGCCAGGTTTGTGTCAGCTTTTGTCAGGAGTAAAGGGCGCGGATGCCTGTTGTTCCATCAGCTTGCGCCAACCTCGCAGCAGGTCACTGCGTCGCCCTGGGTAGCGCTCGCCCTGGTTCGCCGCAGCAGCCACACGGTCGGTACGAAAGGTCCGATAGGCCCCGCGCAACTCGCACCACGCCACAATGACCCGCACCTCATTGAGAAAACCCAGCGCCAGCGGCCAGATCAGGCGCTGGCTCTGGGTCTGGCTGGCATCGGCGTAGTCGATGTGCAACTTGGCTTGATGGTTGATGGCTTCGCGAAACACGTTGAGCGGCACGCGGTTTTCCGGGTAGCCGAAACCCGGCGGCCCGGGCAAGAGCGTCGGGTTGCGCAACGCTTCCTGGGCGGCGGGGTCGAGCACATCCGCAATTTTCGCCAGGGCGTTGGCGGCAGCGCGGCTCAGCACGTCATCGCCGCGCTGGTCGACATAACGCAGGCCCAGCACGATGGCTTCGGTTTCCTCGGCATTGAGCATCAAGGGCGGTAGAAACAGACCGGCGCGCAGTACATACCCTACCCCCGCCTCGCCAAAAATCGGCGCGCCCAATGCCGTCAATTCGGCGATATCGCGGTACAGCGTGCGCTCCGAAACCTCCAATTGCGCAGCCAGCACAGCAGCAGTCACCGGCCGTTTCTTGCCCCGCAGGGCTTGGAGCAGCGTCAGTAGACGAGTGGTACGCGACATATCGACCCCGGCAAAGCGAAAAGTGCAGCAGCTTAGCAGAGGCCCCTGTCAGAAAATGGCAGCAGCCGATGGCTTACTTCATCCACCCCCACCCCGCCTGTAGTGAGCGGGCTTGCCCTAATGCCTGTCAGTTAAGAGATAGAGCGGACGATGGATAACCTGTGGGAGGGGGCTTGCTCCCGATAGGCCGCGCAGCGGCCTCAAAAATGGGCCTGCTACGCAGTCCATCGGGAGCAAGTCGAATCGTCGCACCGCCCCTCCCACAATGACCGCGTTAAGCCTAAACTGACAGCCATTAGGGCTTGTCCCGCGCTGGGTGGCGCAGCCGCCCTATAACCAGACACCTCGGTTTTTCTGAAACACTGCGGCGTCCTTGTTGGGGCGGCTGCGCCGCCCAGCGCGGGGCAAGCCCGCTCACTACAAGGGTTAGCTGCGTTATGCGAGGCTCTTGCTGACCACCTCGAATACGTCACTCGACAACTCGCCGGACGCAAGAATGCGCTCCAGCTGCGCCTTCATCAGCGCCTGGCGGGTGTCGTCATATTTGCGCCAGCGTGTCAGCGGCGCCAGTTGGCGCGAAGCGATCTGCGGGTTGAGACTGTTCAGCTGGATCACCAAGTCCGCCAGGAAGCGATAACCCGAACCGTCGGCCGCATGGAAGTTGATCAGGTTCTGCCCGGCGAACGCGCCAATCAGCGCCCGCACCTTGTTCGGGTTCTTGATGTTGAACGCAGGGTGCTCCATCAACGCCTTGACCCGATCCAGACCGCCCGGCAAGGTGCTGCCGGCCTGCACGCTGAACCATTGGTCCATGACCAGCGGGTTGTCCTTGAAGTTTTCCGCGAAAACCGCCAGTGCCTGGGCCTTCTGCGCTTCGAACGGCGAATTGACCAGTACCGCCAACGCCGTCAGGCGTTCGGTCATGTTGTCGCAGGCGTCGAACTGTTCCAGGGTGGCCGCCAGCACTTCGGGCTTGCCGCTGAGCATCAGGTACGACAGCGCGATGTTCTGCAAGGCACGCCGTGCAAAGTGCTCGGCGGCCGCCACATACGGGGTCTGTCGGGACAGCGCACGGTTGGCCTGATAGCGCAGCCAAAGCGCTTCGAACAGGTGCTCGGCGAGCTGCTGGCGGGCAAACTCACGCGCCGCGTGGATGGCATCGACATCCGCCACTTCGCTGATTTCCGTCAGGTAGGCTTCACTCGGCAATGACAGCATCTCGGCGACCATCGCCTGATCCAGGCGCTCATCGCTCAGCACGGTGCGCAAGGCCTCGATCAGGCGTTGATCCAGCTTCAGCGGCTGACCCGCCTGATGCTGGCTGATCAGTTCCTGCAACACCTGCACCGCCAGTTGCTGGCCGGCATCCCAACGGTTGAAGCCGTCGCTGTCGTGCTGCATCAGGAACATCAGCTGATCGCGGCTATACGGGAAGCTCAGTTTCACCGGGGCCGAGAAACCGCGCAGCAGCGAAGGCAACGGCTGTTCGGCGATATCGACGAAGGTAAAGGTCTGCTCGGCTTCAGTCACCGAAATCACCCGCGAGGTGCCGGCAGCGCTCGACTCTCCGGCCAGGCGCAAGGCAATGCCGGCGCCCTTGCCGTCCAACAGGCCCAACTCGACCGGGATCACGAACGGCAGTTTTTCCACCTTGTCCGGCGTCTGCGGGCAGCTTTGGCGGAACGTCAGGCTGTAGGTCTTGGCCGCGGCGTCATAGGACTCGCTGACCGCCAGGCGCGGCGTACCGGCCTGGCTGTACCAGCGCTTGAACTGGCTCAGGTCGGCGCCATTGGCATCTTCCATGGCCTTGACGAAGTCGTCGCACGTCACCGCCTGGCCATCGTGGCGTTCGAAGTACAGGTCGCTGCCTTTGCGGAAGCCTTCGGCCCCCAGCAGGGTGTGGATCATGCCGACCACTTCCGAACCTTTTTCGTACACGGTCAGGGTGTAGAAGTTGGAGATCTCGATAAAGCTTTCCGGGCGCACGGCGTGAGCCATCGGGCCTGCGTCTTCGGCGAACTGGTGAGTGCGCAGGTACGCCACATCCTGAATGCGCTTGACCGTGGCCGAGTTCATGTCGGCGGAGAAGCCCGAATCACGGAATACGGTGAAGCCTTCCTTGAGCGACAGCTGGAACCAGTCGCGGCAGGTCACGCGGTTACCCGACCAGTTGTGGAAGTATTCGTGGGCGACAATCGCCTCCACACGCTGGTGCGCGGCGTCGGTGGCGGTTTCGGCACGGGCCAGCACGGCACTGGAGTTGAAGATGTTCAGGCCCTTGTTTTCCATGGCGCCCATGTTGAAGTCGTTCACGGCCACGATCATGAAAATATCGAGGTCGTACTCGCGCCCGTAGGTTTCTTCATCCCAGCGCATGGATTTTTTCAGGCTGGTCATGGCGTGCTGGCACTTGTCGATATTTTCCGGCTCGACGTAGATGCGCAGCGCCACTTCACGCTGGGTCATGGTGGTGAAGCTGTCTTCCACGCACCACAGATCACCGGCCACCAGCGCGAACAGGTAGGCCGGTTTCTTGAACGGGTCTTCCCAGGTTGCCCAATGACGGCCGTCTTCACCGGGGCCGCTGGCGATCGGGTTACCGTTGCTCAACAGCACGGGGTAGCGGTGTTGCTCGGCGATCACCGTGGTGGTGAAGGTGCTCATCACGTCCGGGCGGTCGAGGTAATAGGTGATCTTGCGAAAGCCCTCGGCCTCGCACTGGGTGCAGAACATACCGCTGGATTTGTACAGGCCTTCCAGCGCGGTGTTGCTTTCCGGGTGGATCTTGACCGTGGTGTCCAGGGTAAAGGTGGCGCTCTTGGGGTGCACGGTCAGGTGGCTGTCGGTCAACTGGTAGTCGGCGTCAGTCAATTCCTGGTCGGCCAGGTTCACGCTCAGCAGCTCCAGCTGCTGGCCATCCAATACCAACGGCGGCAAGCCGGCGCCGCGCTCAGGGTTGCGGCGCATCACCAGTTGCGCGTGGACCAGGCTGTGGTCCTCGAACAACTCGAAGGTCAGGTGTGTTTCGTCGATCAGGTAATCCGGCGCCTGATAATCCTTCAGGTAAATCATCTTCGGTTGTTCGGTGCGCATGGGTGGCATCCTTCTACTGATGCACGGCGAGCTGGTAGGCCGTGTATTTGCGAATATTGATAACGCCGGTATCGAAGATCAGGTATTGGCCCTTGATCCCCAGCAGCGTGCCTTCGGCAATCGGGTTCTTGTCCAGGTTGAAACTGACGATCTTGGCGGGATATTGCTCCACCGGGTAGCGGATTTCGATGGGCTCGATGTCGGTCACCGGTTGGATGGCCTGCAGGCCGAAGCGTTCCTGCAAACCGAGCAAGCCGTCGGCGCAGGCGCTGAACAGTTCTTCGCGCACCTGCTTGAGGTCGACCGACTGGGCGTCACCCTTGAGCAGCGCGCGCCAGTTGGTCTTGTCGGCCACTTGGCTGCGAAACAGGTCCTCGACGAAACCCGATTGCTGGCGGGTGGCGACGCGCATGATCGGCAGCGCCTGGCTAGCGCCCTGGTCAAGCCAACGGGTTGGCAGTTGAGTGGCACGGGTGATGCCGACCTTGATCCCCGACGAATTGGCCAGGTAGACCACATGGTCGGTCATGCAGAATTTTTCGCCCCAGCCTGGATCACGGCAGGTGCCGGCGTCGTAATGGCAACGCTCGGGGCTCATGATGCACAGGTCGCACTGGGCCAGTTTGGTCATGCACGGGTAGCAGTAACCCTGGCTGAAACTGGTCTTGGTCTTGCGGCCGCAATGGCTGCAATGGATGGCGCCGAGGTACTCCAGGCGCACGTGAGTACCGATCAACGGGTTGACCGGCACCTCGGTATCACCCAGGCGAAACGCATACTGAACAGTCGGCTCACCAAGTTGCGCCGACATTTTGCTGACTGCACCGCGACCAATTTCAATCAATGGATCGCATCCGACTTGAACAGGATGTTCGGCACCGGCGCCGATTTGGACGCGCATTCCTGCGGGCCCATATAGCCGGTGCGCTGGTCTTCCGGCAGGTTCTGGATTTCCCAGGCGATCACCGCCTGCAGGGACAGTTCGCGCTGCTCGTCGGTGAGCTTGCGGCCATCGGACCATTTGCCGATTTCCACGGCGAGCTTGAGGCTCTCGTAGATATCCGGGGTGATGTTTTCGATCATTTCAGCAAAAGAGGACATAAGGCTCTTCCTTATCAAATAGACGCTTTGCGACGGCTGTACAGCCCGCCCAGCAAACCTGTCAGGCAACCGATGGCCAAGCCGCCCACGTGGGCCGCGTTGGCGATTTCGCCGAAGCCGATCATCGAGACCAGCCCCGACATGCAGAGCACCAGCCATATCAGCATCATTGCCAGCACCCCACGGGGCAGGCGATAGGCCGGGTTGGGCGACAATAACTGGAAGATCCAGCAGTGCCCGAGCAGGCCATACAACACACCGGACAGCCCGCCGAACAGGCCCGGGCCGCCATAGGCATATTGCGCGTAATTGGAGACCAGGCTGAACAACAGGGTCAGGCCCAGCAGGTTGATACTGCCCTGGCGCACCTCGATACGGCGCCCCAGCTCCCAATACCACATGCCATTCATGGCCAGATGCAGGATGCCGAAGTGGATCAGCATCGGCGTGACCAGCCGCCACCACTGCCCTGCGGCCAGGCTGTCGGCCAGCGGCGTGAACTGGATGTATTCGCCCATGACCCGGAACGGCAGGAAGGTCAGCCAGGCCATGGCTTGCAGGTTTTCACCGAGCAGGGTCACCGCGCCCACGATCATGCTAGCCAACAGCACCAGCGCGGTCACCGGGCTCATGCGCAGTTGCTGGACAAAGCCTGGGCGGGTGACGGGCGCCTGCTCGGGAATGTCCAGTTGCTGGTCCGGATCACCGGCGGGAAAGCGCTGATACAACACGCGCACGTCGTCGCTGATGCTCTCGGGCACCCACAACACCTGCTCACCGCCCTCCTCGCTGACGCGATGAGGCACCTGCATGCGTTGCAGCAGTTTGACGAAACCACCCAGGTCGGCGCTCAAGGGCAAGCGCAATACAGCAACGGTGCTCATGCAATAACCTCAGGCCGCTCAACGTCGACCCATACAAATTTACGGGGGTCCAGCCGGGTTTCCTGGTCCAGTCGATACGCCACCAGCTTGCCGTACAGCACCGCACTGTAGTCCAGGCAGGCCAGGTTCGGGCGGATCGGCGCCGGTTTGCCGCTGCGCCAGTAATGGCCGACGAACAACAACGGCTCGTCGACGCCATAGCGCAGCAGGGAGTTTTTTTCAGTGGACGACAACGGCGTGCGTGCCACCGGCTCCGGCAAGGCGTCGGGCTGGAACACAATGTCGCCGTAGGTCTTGGGGTCGTCCTCCCAGAACTTGGTGCGAAAGAACGAGCGCGTCAGGCCGTCGCCACCGGTCAGCGTCAGCCCATCGGGCAGGCGCATATCGGTGCCACGCAGCAGGCGGTCGAAGGCGTTGCAGGCAAAACTGCCGGGCACGGCGGCGGCCTGCAGGAAGTGCTGGTCGATGCAGCCGTCCGGGAAGGTCGCCCGCAGCGGTTGGATAAAACTGTCGTCCCAGCACGCATGCACCACGCGAAAACGCCCGGCATCGACAAACAGCGGCATGTCATAGAACCAGCCAAGGAAGTCATGCCAGTCGGCCGGGTGATGCTCGAACTGGGTCAGGGTCTCATGGATCAAGCGTGCATGCCGTGGGTTGTGCTCACGCACGAACTGCTTGCCACTGCCTGGCGGTGCCGGGGTGGTCCAACCCAGTGCGTTGAACTCGTGGTTGCCCATGACGCACAACGCCTGGCCGGCTTCGGCCATGTCGTGGACGATATGCAACGCCTCGCGAATGCGGGGGCCGCGGTCGATGATATCGCCGAGGAACACCGCCATACGCGTGGGATGGCGCCAGGTGCCGCCCTGCTTGTGGTAACCCAGCCGGTCGAGCAAGTGCTCGAGGGTATGGGCGCAACCGTGCACGTCACCAATCAGGTCGTAGCTACGCGCGGGATCGAGCATCAGTCGCCTCCACCCCCCAAGCGGCTGCCCCAGCCCAACTTGGTACGGCACACTTCGTAGTAGTTGTGATCCAGCGGGTGGATCAAGCGCAACTTCTGTGCCTTCTTGCTCACCGTGATGGTGTCACCGGGAGCGCAGGTAAAATGGTTCTGCCCGTCGCAGGAGACTTGCGGGTAGATCTGCATGTCTTTGGATACCACGATCTTCAGCTCACTGTTGCCATCGACCACAATCGGCCGACTGGACAACATATGGGGGTACATCGGCACGATCACAATGGCATCGAGCTTGGGGTGCATGATCGGGCCACCGGCCGAAAGCGCATATGCCGTGGAGCCGGTGGGCGTGGCGACGATCAGTCCGTCGGCCTTCTGGCTGCACACGAACTGGCCGTCGATATACAACTCGAACTCGATCATGCGCGTGGATTTGCCCGGGTGCAGCACCACGTCGTTCAGGGCATCGCCCTGGCCGATGGCTTCGCCGTGGCGGCGCACTTCGGCTTGCAGCAGGAAGCGGTTTTCCACCAGGTAATGGCCGTCGAGCACCTTGGCCACTTCGACTTCCAGCTCATCCGGGCGGATATCGGTCAGGAAGCCCAGGCTGCCCCGGTTGATCCCCAGCACCGGCACGTTATGCCGCGCCAGCGCCCGGGCCGCGCCGAGCAGGCTGCCGTCGCCGCCGACCACGATCACCATGTCGCACACTTCGCCGAGCATCTTGCGCGACGAGGTTTGCAGGCCATGGCCCGGCAGGATTTCAGCGATAGTGTCTTCGAGGATCACATGCAGGTGGCGTTCCAGCAGGAACTTTTTCAGCCGGCGGACGGTGTCCAGCACCTGGGTACTGCCCAGACGACCGATAATGCCGATATTGCGAAATTGCTCCATGGGGCTCCTGCGGGATGTAGGGTATGGCGAAAAACAACGATTATGGGCGAAAGGCCGCGCCAGGCAAAACCCTTTGTCGCTGCCCGACCATGATGACAACGGTTCTCAGCCACCTGCCCGGTGCGTAAAAGGCTATGCTCGGACCATGACGGTATTCCCTGACTTGCATCATTTACCCCGCCAACTGCGCCACCCCGAGGTGCGCGACCTGGCGTGGGTGATCCTGGCCCCGCCGATGCTTGCGCAAACGCCTTGGTCGCAGCGTCACCCATTGGCCGGCAGCGACTGGGTGCAGGCACCCGATCGGCTGGAACACTGGTTGCGCACTCTCGATCAAGACAGCAGCGCCTTGCAGCACTGGTTGAGCCTGTCACGCACCCGGCGCCTGGGCCTCTACTACGAACGTTTGTGGCAATTCGCTGTGCAACACGCGCCGGGCGTGGAGCTGTTGGCGGCCAACCTGCCGATCCGCCGCGCCGGGCACACCCTGGGCGAGCTGGATATGCTGCTGCGCGACCGCGATGGCGTGCACCACCTGGAACTGGCGATCAAACTTTACCTCGGCCCCCAGCACGGCAATGGCCAGGACACCGCGCAATGGCTGGGCCCAGGGTGCCACGACCGGCTGGACCGCAAACTGGCGCACCTGGCTCAACATCAATTGCCGATATCGGCCAAAGCCGAGAGCCGCGAAGCCCTCGCCACGCTGGACATCCAATGCCTGGAGGCGCATCTGTGGCTGGGGGGTTACTTGCTGTACCCCTGGCCCGCCCAGGCCGCGCCGCCCCACGGCGCCCATCCGCAGCATCTGCGCGGGCGCTGGCTGCATCAGCGTGACTGGCGGGATTTTTCCAGCGCAAGCCCAGCCGGTCGCTGGCAACCCCTGCCACGCCACGCATGGCTGGCGCCGGCACATTACCCCGCGAGTGAAGTGTGGAGCGTGGAACAGATGCACCACTGGCTGGCCGACCTGGACCCGATGGCGCCGGCACAGTTGTTGGTGCGGCTGGTGCAAACCGGCGAAGACTGGGAGGAAGCCGAGCGCCTGTTCCTGGTAGCGGATCTCTGGCCCAACGTGCCAGGGAGTCTGTAGTGAGCGGGCTTGCCCTAATGCCAGTCAGTTAAGCGATAAAGCGGGCGATGAATAAATTGTGGGAGGGGCGGTGCGACGATTCGACTTGCTCCCGATAGGCCGCGCAGCGGCCTCAAAAATGGGCCTGCTACGCAGTCCATCGGGAGCAAGCCCCCTCCCACAGTGACCGCGTTAAGCCTTAACTGACTGGCATTAGGGCTTGCCCCGCTCACTACAAGTGATCGATGTGGCGATACTCCAACTGCAAGCCCGTCGCCAGCTCCTGGGCCCGACCCAACCTGATCGGCCCACGCTCGATATCCACCAGCCACCCCGGACACTCAAGCGACGGCAAACCGGCAACCTTCTTGAGTCGCCCATCGGTAATCACCAACAAGCGCTGCTGCTCGGCAGGATAGCGCTTGCGCCGCTGCGCCAACCAATTCCCGGCCTCGATCAGTGCCGCCAGCAACGGCGTACCGCCACCGGCGCCCAGCTGCTCCAGCCAACCTGCGAGGCTCTTGGCCGCTTTCAGCCCCTGCACCTGCCACTTCGGCGACTGCCCGCTGGCCGTCAGCAACGCCATGCGCGCGCGCTGTCGGTAGGCGTCTTCGAACAGTTGGGCCAGCAAGCCCTTGGCGTCGCTTAATGCGCGATGACGCCGCGTGGACGCCGAGGCATCGACAATCACCAACCACAACTCATGCGCCGACCGGCTACGCAGATGAAACAGCAAGTCCTCGCGCGCGTGCGGGCGACCACCGAGCAAGGTGCCCGGCCAATTGACCGAGCCCTGCTGAGCGCTGCGCGCCCTGCCCTGCGCGCCTTTGTCCACTCGCCCCGCTTTGGGCCGGGCATCCACCCCCGCGTCCAGTCGAGGGCGAATGCCTAGGGCTTTTTTGGCCAGGCCGCCACATCACGGCGCGCACCCGTGGGCAGTGCTGGTGCAGGCATATCGCCCCACTGGCCTTGGCCAGGAGAAGGATCGGACTGCTTGGGCGACTGGCCCTGATGGGGAGGACCGGCAGGCGGTGATTGCTCCTGACGGCGATGGCGCAAGGCAAATTCGGCCACGGCGTCGATATCTTCGTCGGCGATGGCATCAGCCCCTCGCCAAGCGGCATGCGCCCTGGCGCCGCGCAGCCAGACAAGGTCGGCACGCAAGCCATCGACACCCGCCGTAAAACAGCGCTCGGTAATCGTTGCCAGGGCCTGGTCATCCAGCGCGATACCGTCTAGACGCGCCCGGGCCTGGGTGCAACGTTCACGCAACTCGGCCTGTTGCCCGGCCCATTGCGCACAGAAAGCGTGAGGATCGCGGTCAAAGTCCAGCCGACGCCGAATGATCTGCCCGCGTTCGGCGGGCAAGGTTTGGCCGCTCAACGCCACATTGAAGCCGAATCGATCGAGCAACTGCGGGCGCAGCTCACCTTCCTCCGGGTTCATCGTGCCGATCAGCACAAAGCGCGCCGAATGCCGATGGGAGATGCCGTCTCGCTCGATCAGGTTGGTGCCGCTGGCAGCCACATCCAGCAGCACGTCCACCAGATGATCCGGCAGCAAGTTGACTTCATCGACATACAACACGCCGCCATCGGCCTTGGCCAACACGCCGGGGGAAAACTGCGCACGACCTTCGCCCAGCGCGGCGTCCAGGTCCAGGGTGCCGACCAGCCGCTCTTCAGTGGCGCCCAACGGCAAGGTGACGAACTGACCGCTGGCCAGCAAATCCGCCAGGCCACGGGCCAAGGTGGACTTGGCCATGCCGCGCGGGCCTTCGATCAGCACGCCGCCGATCTTCGGGTCGATGGCCGCCAGGCACAGCGCCAGTTTCAATGCATCGGCGCCGACCACGGCGGCCAGTGGGAAATGTGGCGTATCAGTCATCAGCTGTCTTCTTCTATATCCAGCAACAGGTTTTCCAACGCCTCGCGATACGCACCCGGCTCCTGCCACAGGCCGCGCTGCTGGGCTTCAAGCATGCGTTCGGTCATGTCGCGCAGCGCGGCCGGGTTGTGCTGTTGCACAAAGGCCCGGGTGTCGGGGTCGAGCAGGTAGGCGTCGGCGAGCAAGGCGTATTGATGATCATCGATCAGCGCCGTCGTGGCGTCGAAGGCGAACAGATTGTCCACCGTCGCCGCCATTTCGAAGGCACCTTTATAACCGTGGCGTTTGACCCCGTCGATCCACTTCGGGTTGGCGGCACGGGAACGGATCACCCGGTTCAACTCTTCCTTCAAGGTACGGATCTTCGGCAAGTCCGGCTGGCTGTGGTCGCCATGGTAACTCGCGGCTTTGGCGCCACTGAGTGTTTCCACGGCGGCGAGCATGCCGCCCTGGAACTGGTAGTAATCGTTCGAGTCGAGCAGGTCATGCTCGCGGTTGTCCTGGTTCTGCAACACCGCCTGCACCTGGCTCAAGCGCCGAGCGAACTGTTCGCGGGCGGCGCTGCCTTCATCCGAGCCACCATAGGCGTACGCCCCCCAATTGAGGTAAACCTCGGCCAAGTCCTCGCGGCTTTGCCAGAGGCGACCGTCAATGGCGCCCTGCACGCCTGCGCCATAAGCGCCAGGCTTGGCGCCGAAGATACGCCAGCCGGCCTGTTTGGCTGCGGCCTCTGCGTCCAGGCCGGAGCTGAGCAGCGCCTCGCGCTCGCTGCGCACCTTGGCCGCCAGCGGGTTCATATCGTCCGGTTCATCCAGGGCGGCCACCGCCTGCACCGCCGCGTCGAACAGGCGGATCAGGTTGGCGAAGGCATCACGGAAGAACCCGGACACCCGCAACGTCACGTCGACCCGTGGGCGATCCAACAGGCTGATCGGCAGGATTTCAAAGTCATCCACCCGTTGGCTACCGGTGGCCCACACCGGGCGCACACCCATCAGCGCCATGGCCTGGGCGATATCGTCGCCGCCGGTGCGCATGGTCGCCGTGCCCCATACCGACAGGCCGAGCTGACGCAGATGGTCGCCGTGATCTTGCAGGTGTCGCTCCAGAATCAGGTTGGCCGACTGAAAGCCAATGCGCCAGGCCGTGGTGGTCGGCAGGTTGCGCACATCCACCGCGAAGAAATTGCGCCCAGTGGGCAGCACATCCAGGCGCCCGTGACTCGGCGCACCGCTGGGGCCGGCCGGTACGAAGCGACCGCCCAGGGCATCGAGCAAGCCCCGCATCTCGGCCGGGCCGCAGCTATCCAAGCGCGGCGCCACCACCCAGCGCAGGCTCTCGATAACCGCCTTCACGTCCTCCCAGCCCGGTTCTTCCAACTGTTCCAGCGGACCTTCCAGCGCCTGCTCGATCAACCGCGCCGCATACAATTCCAGGCGTTCACGCGTATCGCCGGCGGTGCGCCACAGCTGCGCGTCGAGCGCCTGCAAGACCTCGGGCCGACGCCCGGTCCAGGGCTCGGCCAAGGCACAGTCGAGGGGGTCAAAGCCCAATTCGAAAGCCTTGGCCAATACGCGCAACAGGCTCGATTGCGGACCACGGCCGTCGCCACGCGGGATACGCAACAACGCCAGCAAGGTGTCGATACGCAGGCGACCTGCAGGAGATTCGCCGAAGACATGCAGGCCGTCACGGATCTGCGACTCCTTCAAGTCGCACAGATAGGTGTCCAGGCGCGGCAGCCAGACGGCCGCGTCCACGTCGCTGCCCAACGCCAGTTCCTGGTCGATACGGGTTTCGCGCACCAACTTGAGGATGTCTTTCTGCAGTTCCAGTGCGCGGCGCGGGTCAAGCAACTGCGCCTCGTAATACTCATCCGCCAACAACTCAAGGTCACGCAACGGGCCATAGGTTTCGGCGCGGGTCAGCGGCGGCATCAAGTGATCGATGATCACCGCCTGGGTGCGCCGCTTGGCTTGGGCGCCCTCGCCCGGGTCATTGACAATAAACGGATAGATATTCGGCAGCGGTCCCAACAATGCATCAGGCCAGCAGGTTTGCGACAGGCCCACGCCCTTGCCCGGCAGCCATTCGAGGTTGCCGTGCTTGCCCACATGGATCACGCCGTGGGCGCCATAGGTATGGCGCAGCCAGAAATAGAACGCGAGATAGCCGTGAGGCGGCACCAGGTCAGGGTCGTGGTACACCGCGCTGGGGTCTACCTGATAGCCCCGCGCAGGCTGGATCCCGACAAAGGTCAGGCCCAGGCGCAGGCCGGCGATCATCATGCGGCCATCACGGCACATCGGGTCGTTATGAGGTGGTCCCCAACGCTCCTGCACGGCCTGGCGGTTGGCTTCGGGCAAGCGGTCGAACATCGCCTGGTAATCGTCCAGGCCCAGGCTCTGGTGGCAAGGGCGCAGGTCGAGGCTGTCCAGATCGTTGGTGACGCCGCCCAGCAATTGGTGGATCAGCGCGGTGCCGCTGTCCGGCAACGCGTGCGGCAGCGGGTAGCCTTGCGCTTGCAGCGCACGCAGGATATTCAGCGCCGCTGCTGGGGTGTCCAGGCCCACACCGTTGCCAATGCGCCCGTCACGGGTCGGGTAGTTGGCGAGCACCAGTGCAATACGTTTCTGTGCATTCGGCACCTGCGCCAGCTCAACCCAACGGCGTGCCAGTTCGGCGACAAAGTCCATGCGCTCAGGGGCTGCGCGGTAGCACACCACGTCCGACTGGCTACGCTCGCTGCGCCACGCCAGGTCCTTGAAACTGATCGGCCGGCTGATGATGCGCCCGTCCAGCTCCGGCAAGGCAATGTGCATCGCCAGGTCGCGTGGGCCGAGCCCCTGTTCGCTGGCCTCCCAGCCCGGCTGGTTGTCTTGCGCGCAGATCGCCTGGATCACCGGGATATTGCGGCGAAACGGGTATAAATGCGGGGCTTCGGGGCTGGACTGGGCAAAGCCGGTGGTGTTCAGGATCACCGCTGCGCTGACTTCGTCCAGCCAGTCTTCGACCGCCGCCAGGCAGCCGGGCTCTTTCAGGCTGGCCACCGCCATCGGCAACGGATTAAGCCCCGCCGCCTGCAGGCGCTGGCAGAACACGTCGATAAAACCAGTATTGGCCGCCTGCAAATGGGAGCGGTAAAACAGCACCGCCGCCACCGGCAACTCAGGGCTCCACTGCTGCTGCCAGTCATTGAGGCAGGCGTTGGCGTGCTGGGGATGATAAATCGCCGTGCGCGGCAACAGCTGCGGCTCGGCCCAGGCGTAATCGCGGCCCACGTACGTACTGGCCAGGCAGCGATAGAAATCCAGGGCATTGCTCAAACCGCCTTGGCGCAGGAAGTGCCAGAGGCGGTCGCGCTCTTCCATGCCGACGGTGCTCAACCCACTGAGTTCCGGGTCCGGGCGATCATCGCCGGGTACCAGGATCAGTTGCACACCACGCTCGGCCAACTCCACTAACCGCTCAATGCCATAGCGCCAATAACCGATGCCGCCGTGCAACGAAATCAGGATGACTTTGGCGTGGCGCAGCACCTCATCGACATACAGGTCGACCGAAGCGTGATTCTGCACCTGCATCGGGTTGGCCAGGCGCAAGCTGGGGTAATCGTCGGGTAACTGCTGCGCCGCTTCGGCCAACAGCGCCAGGCTGGAATCGCCGCTGCACAGGATCACCAGTTCGGCGGGGGTTTGTCCAAGGTCGGCGATATTGTCGTCCGAGACGAAACCACCGGGCTGGGTCCTGAGCAGGTGCATGGGTCAGACGCTGAGGGCGGCGCGCAGTTGCGCTTCGAGACCCGCCGCATCCAGCTCCTGGCCGATCAGTACCAGGCGCGTGGTCCGCGCTTCATCGGCGCCCCAGGCACGGTCGAAGTGTTTGTCAAAGCGCGTGCCCACCCCCTGGATCAGCAGGCGCATCGGTTTGTTCGCAATCGCGGCGAAGCCTTTGACGCGCAGGATGCCGTGTTGCACTACCAACTGAGTCAGGGCGTCGAGCAACAGCGCTTCGTCGGTTTGCGGCAGGTCGATGGAGATGGAGTCGAAGGCGTCGTGATCATGGTCGTGATCCTCTTCGCCGTCGTGGTGGTGATCGTGATGGCTATGCCGACCGTCAATGTGTTCTTCGGAGCCGGCACCCAGGCCGATCAGCACGTCCAGCGGCAAGCGGCCGCTGCTGGCTTCGATGATCTTCACCGCCGGCGGCAACTCCTCGGCCACTTCCAGACGCACACGGGCCAGGTCTTCGGGGTTGATCAGGTCGGTCTTGTTGAGGATCACCAGGTCGGCGCTGGCCAGTTGATCGGCGAACAGCTCGTGCAGCGGCGATTCGTGGTCCAGGTTCGGGTCCAGTTTGCGCTGAGCGTCCACTTGGTCCGGGAAGGCGGCGAAGGTGCCGGCGGCCACGGCAGGGCTGTCGACCACGGTGATCACCGCGTCAACCGTGCAGGCACTGCGGATTTCCGGCCACTGGAAGGCTTGCACCAACGGCTTGGGCAGGGCCAGGCCGGAGGTTTCGATCAGGATATGGTCTAGGTCGCCGCGCCGCGCCACCAATTCGCGCATCACCGGGAAGAACTCTTCCTGCACCGTGCAGCACAGACAGCCGTTGGCCAGCTCGTAGACGCGGCCATTGGCTTCTTCCTCGGTGCAACCGATGGAGCACTGCTTGAGGATTTCACCGTCGATCCCCAGTTCACCGAACTCGTTGACGATCACCGCGATACGACGGCCCTGGGCGTTGTCGAGCATATGCCGCAGCAAGGTGGTTTTGCCCGAGCCGAGAAAGCCGGTAACGATGGTGACGGGGAGTTTGGCCAGTGTTTTCATCGGATGCCCTTTTGGGGCGGGCAGACGGGACGACAGGCCCTGCGGCGGCGCGCAGCAGCGGATTTCGTCACCGGATCACCCCGCCCGGTTGAATTGGAAAATCGGTTGCGAGGCAGGTCTCCTGGCTTGGGGCTTGCGGGTCTTGCGACCGGCGCCGGCTGCGCCTTCCCGCGTTATCGGCAGTGGCGTGGCAGTCAGTTGAACCCTTCACAGTTGCGGGGGCAGCCGCGGCTTGAACCGCGTTCCCTTCTTAGCTCCGGCCTGGGCCGAAGAACCTCGAAGGTGCAAGGCTACGCAGTGCGCGGGGGATGGTCAACGTCGGCAGCTTTTGGCCGCCGACATGACAGTCCTAGAAACTCGATGCAGACTTGACTACCGATTCGATTCGCTCACGCCCTGCACTCGTCAAACGCTTCACACCAAAGGTCTTGGCAATCTCCAACGGTTGGTCGCCCCCTGAAATCAACGAGGCCACGAGCAACAACTCCTCAGCTGCGATTTCTTCGACAGAACGAGCATCGTCGAGCCCGCCCGGCGTACGGTAGAGGTTCCAATTCAAAACATCGTTTGCAGAGTGCCAGACGAATTGCCCATCCACCGGATCACTTTTCAGATGGTGATATCGTTCGGTCAACTCAAGAACGCGCTCTCGAATCAAACGACCTGACCGTTGGAATCCGTGTGCCCTAGCGATCCGTTGCACAAGCAACGAATCCAGTATCGGTGCCTCATGCGACAATACATGGGAGATCAGTTCAATTAAAATCGGGTCGTACTCTTCGGTGTAAAAAGCGTC
Organism: Pseudomonas sp. ICBG1301; assembly: GCF_016918385.1. Taxonomy (NCBI): domain Bacteria; kingdom Pseudomonadati; phylum Pseudomonadota; class Gammaproteobacteria; order Pseudomonadales; family Pseudomonadaceae; genus Pseudomonas; species Pseudomonas sp. ICBG1301. Next base: position 60,820 of record NZ_JAEKGB010000002.1, on the reverse strand, counting down.
CGCACGAATTTTGTCGTTTACGCTAGTGAAGTCCGTGACACGATATTCACCCTTTACCACAGGAGTGGATGGAGCCGAAGTTGCTCTCGCGAATTTTAGTTCCGGCAACTCAGCAGCCGTTACTTCATTTTCAACGACTTCCACAACACCCTCCTCTTGATCTTGGGCGCGCGGCGATTGGTCGTCCGCAACCACCACAACTGGGCGAACAAGTGACTGCTGCTCATCAGAGGCAACAGGCTCGGGTTTAGCTCGAGACTCAGTCAACAACGCTTCGAGAGCAGCATGTAGCCGGTCCAGCGCTCCAGACTTATCTATCCACCAGTCCGTGGACCACAAACGAACTAGATTCCAGCCCAAACCTTTCAAAATTGCGCCTCGGACCTTGTCTCGATCTCGTGCCGTCGCTGCACTATGGTAAGTCGCACCATCACATTCGACACCAGCCAAGTAGTCACCGGGCCGGTCCGGATGCACGATACCTAGATCTAGCCGGAAACGGGATACACCAATCTGCGGAACCACTTGCCAGCCCTTGCGCCTCAAACCCTGAGCAACGGCCTCTTCAAATGGTGAATCGTATCCGCCTACCGAGCCCTGAATAGCCTCGGCCAAGGCTCTCGGCCCTCGCTGAGCAAACTCAATGAAGTGCTTGAGATCACGCACGGCTCTTGCATTGGTACGATTCAAGTCGATCATCGACGCGTCGAAAGACGAAAACACCAGCATTTCCCGGCGGGCACGCGTGATCGCGACGTTCAATCGACGCCAGCCCCCCTCTTTGTTCAGCGGACCAAAATTCATCGACATAACTTGGGCGCCTGGCTCCGTCGGCCCGTATCCAATACCTAGAATGATCAAATCACGCTCGTCACCCTGTACGGTTTCCAGGTTTTTAACAACCACCGGCTCAGGCAGATTATCTTGGAAAAACGGCTCGATTTGCGGGAACTGTTGTCGCGCTTTATCCAGCAGATCGGTGATCAACCTTTGCTGGTCAGTGTTCAGTGTGATGATTCCAATCGTATGACCCACTGCGATAAAGGCCGGGTCCATCAAGCGCTTGACCGTTTCGGTGACTATTGCCTCCGCCTCTACTTGATTATGACGGCCCTTGCCCTTCGCATAAATCCCGTCAACACGCCGCCACTCAACGGTGCTCGTACGTGTTTGCGCAGCAGGAAAGGTGATCAAGTTGCTGTCGTAATAACGATGATTGGAAAACGCGATCAAACTCTCGTGACGGCTACGGTAGTGCCAACTGAGACTGTGACTTGGAATACCGGCCCCCAGACATTCGTCGAGAATGCTTTCCATATCTTCCGCCGTGTCATCTTCAGAAGCAGATGCTGCACGATTGAAGAAATTGGTCGGCGGCATTTGCCGAGGGTCGCCCGCAATCACCACCTGCTTGCCTCTGGCAATCGAGCCAATAGCATCCCACGGTGCTATCTGTGACGCTTCATCGAAGATCACGAGATCAAAAAGCTGGAGGTCCGCTGGCAGGTACTGAGCAATCGACAACGGACTCATCAACATGCAAGGCGCAAGTTTAGGTAATGCATCACCCATCTCAACAGCCAGTTGACGCACTGGTTTGTGGCGCCGAGACTTCTGTAGCTCATGCTTCAAAACGCCAAAACCACCTTGTTTGCCGATTTCATTTTTCGATGGAATCAGGCCACAGAGTTTCGCGCGAATGTAACGCACAGTGAGCTTGGATAAATCTTCATCCAAGCGAACAAACGCCTCGATATCGCTGGCATGCTCCGCCGGTACGAAGTTGCGCAACACCGGCTCTGCGTCGATGGCCCCAGTTGCAAACCAGCGCGCATAGGCAGTTTCGAACGCAGCCAAGGTGCCACCTTCAGGTAAGGCATTTTCAGCCAGCGCATCGCTCAGGGGTTGTAATCCCATGGCCAGCGCTTCATCTCTGACGCGACACCAGTCACACCAAGCCTTGAGCTTCGAGGATTGGCGAGTGATCGCATTAGAAGCGTCAAACAATGCTTCAATTGACAGCCCTGCCTCGTAGGGTCGATTACAAAGCTCATAGAACCGCTGGGTAGCCTGACTATAGTCCGCAAGAGCATCTTTCAGCGCATGCAGCGCCGCGGAAATGAAACCACCCGCCCCCAACAGCTCATTAGCTTTTACAACTAGTTTCTCAGTAGCCTCGCGCAGGGAAATCAGATGTTCTGGCGATTGTGCGTTCGCACTAATGGTTGCCCTTAGGCGTTCACCCAGCTCGCAGGCGACGATCATGGCCGCACCATCACTGGCTAAACCACTCCACCCAGGAACTGCCGTCAAATCTGAAGACGCTCCATCCAATGTGGTGAGCAAGGTCTGCATTTCGCTGAGTTTGAGCAAGTCTGACTCAACATCAGGCACCCCAACCGCACCACCTGCACTGGCTAGATGTTTGGCTACCCTCTTCTTGCCTAGAGTAGCGAGGAACCAGAACTTTTCCTTGGCCAGACGCCATTCGTCCTTGAGCGCAACAAGGTCGAGTGTGCGGCACGCGCCTTCCGTATAACGAACAGAAAGCGAACTTTCGATCGTTCGATAATCAGCCAGAACTTGTGCCGCTTTTTTAGCCGAATTGATCTTGGCGCTGACATTCAGCGTAAAGACAAATGAGAGGTCAATACCATGGGCATCAGCCAATAAGGTGACGAACTGTGCAAGCTGCTCGAAATCCTCACTACTCTCTACAGCAAGCGGCAGGCTCGTTGATTTGAGAAGATTGGCACCGGCGTCCTTTAATCGCTCAATTTTTCCTGGCAGCTCCCTTGCTGCAGCGACAATCGCCTCTTGCCATCCGTTCGACCAGTCGGTGGGCGCCATCAATGCAAAATCGTTTGAAAGCTCACGTGCGGCCTGACTGTTCAAATCAAGACGTCGCGCAAGGTCTTTCATCACCAGGTACGTTTGGGCGTCGTGAACTGTTCCGACCGGCCAAACCAGACGCGGCAACGATTCGCTCCAATCCCGCACTACTCGTCCAATAGCTTGGTGTACCGACAAACCGCTGGGTGAGCGCTGATGAAGTAACTCGACAACTTGGTTTAACCGATTTCGTAGTTTATGTAGTTTCGCCGCCTCAGCGTTCCATTCTTCCGCGCTCAGTGCGTCACGAACGTCCCATGCACGTTCAAGCTGCTTGAGCACTTCAACCTTGGACGTTTTGCTGGAATGAAGCTCGAGACAAAACTCGCCCAACCCCTTCTCTTCAAGCCGTCGATACACAACGTCCAGCGCGGCCATCTTTTCAGCAACGAACAACACTCTGCGCCCAAGCGCGAGATTGTGCGCAATCATGTTGGCAATGGTTTGGGATTTACCGGTGCCCGGCGGACCGTCAAGCACAAAGTCGCAACCACTGGACGACGCGACCACAGCAGCCAGTTGAGACGAGTCCGCTGGCAACGGCGTGAACAGATTGGCTTGATTGACCTTGCGGTCCAACTCGTGAGGTTGCGGAAACTCACCGGAGATTCCGTAGCCTTCACCACCAATGCTTCGCTCCAGCAAATGCTTGACCATCGCACTTTTCAGCAACTGGTCTGAACGAGCAGCCAAATCTTGCCACATAAGGTACTTGGCAAATGAAAACGTCCCGAGCACCAGTTCTGTAGTTACCTCGAACCCGGGCACATCTCTAACAGCGCGTCTCACGATGTTCCAGATGCCAGCCACATCGATGCCGCTGTCATCTGTTGGAAGCTCGCCGTCCAACCCAGGAATGACCAACTCGAAATCATGCCGAAGCAACTCTAGTAACGTTAAGTTGAAACGCGGCTCATCTTCCAACAACGTCATTGTCACGCCCGACAAAGCACTTTTGCGGTCAAGCTTTACCGGCAGCAAAATCAACGGTGCTGAATAGGTCTTCTGATCATCTGCCGATTTTTTCCATTTCAGGAAGCCCAAAGCGAGGAACAAGGTATTCGCGCCACCCTCATCCAGATCGCTACGCGCCTTGCGATACAAATCGATCATGGCAACTTCAAGCTTGGATTTCTCAAGTGTCGCGAGCACCTCGCCTCTAGCGAGTGCAGCCTTTGCATACTCGTCAAGCAGGCTTTCACGATTCTGTTGCTCATACAGTGCAGCATCTCTACCACCAGCCTCAAGGTCCGGCACCGAGACGATTCGAATACGTTTACCGTTGGATAATTGGTCTTCCAGCTCTGCTGGGTCAGAACAAATTAGCCGTACACCCTTGGCACTGTCCGGCAAATGCAGGAGCCGGTTGCGGGTAGTCAAATCCAAAAGTTTACGTTGCCATAGCGTGAGCTTGCCTGCGGGTGAATCCGAATCGACAGACACTTCAACGTCAAATGGCGGCAATGACGGGGCAATCTCCAAGCCTTCTGCCACAGACGTCGCATCTTGGTCGGCATCCGTTTTAGCGGCAGCTACTGAAGTAGCTAAAGGTCGGATACGCTGCATACGTGCGCGATGGAGATCAATAGCCATGATGAAATCTTCATCATTGATTTGTCGCTCAGCAGCACTGATTGCCTGAGTGAAACTCGGCACCGGAAACTGAGTGGCTAGCGTAGTTTCAAAGACAAGCGCCTCTTTTAGGTCAATGCGTTTGCGCACCGCAGCCGCTTCATCAGTAATTAGTTGGGAGAATTCTTGCGGTTGAAGCCAGACCCCGACGAAAGCGTGACCTTTGGTCAGAATCAGCAATGCATTGAGGCCAGCCTGTTCCAGCGCCGCAGCGAATAGAAGCGCAGTGTCCAGACAGGTAGCTACGCGTCCGTCCAGAATGAGTCCCGGTGACCGAACCTTTTGCCCACGTGTTTCAAAACTTGCAGGCGGAAGCGCATAACTCAGTCTGAGGCCGCAAACTGCCGACCAAATAGCGGAAGCCAGCTCCCATGTTCGGGCTCGGGACTTGCGTTCGTACCCATCAATACCATCCGGTTTGCCAGCACGACGCAGTACGTCCGATGCCGATTTGAGTATCCGGTCAACCGCGGGGTCATTTGGCATCGCGAACGCGGGCAGCAGCTCGGGCATTGAACTCACACCCCCCCACTCATTTTTCGCAAGAAGCTCAACAGAAAAGGTCTGGCTAACCAGGACCTCGTCTATACAGCGAAGTCGCAAAACAAGCGTTGCAGATAGGCTCTCAGCAAGATCGGCCAAATAACCAGCATTCAATATTAGATTGCGATCTGAAATATGTAGGGTTGAATCTTTCCCGAGACGATCAAGACGCCAAATCTTGCCTTCCAGGAAAGGTGGATCAGCCACCAGCTCCAACTCAAGATCGTTGTAATCCACCTCACCATCGTTATGTACCACCAGTTCGCGTAGAACCGGGACAGCATTTTGGTGAGAAGCAAAGCCAATCTTGTTGGCGATCACTCCCTCGATCTTGATGGTCATGAACCATTTCTCCTTGGTAAACGGGGTATTGCAGTACATACAAAAAGAGTGGGCATACTCACCGACGTGCAGGCTTTTTGAAACAGCTTTTTTCACCGGAAGCCGATGAAACGACGAGGCGTTTGTATTTTTCGTCTTCACGCGTGAAAACCGACTACCGACCGACCTAATTGACTCCAATCATCGCTCATGCTCTCCTACACATCTTGTTTCGGGTGCCCTGCAAAGGGTGAAACGGGAAACCGGTGAGCCATCTATGGCAAGTCCGGTGCTGCCCCCGCAACGGTAAGCGAGCGAAGTGTCACAGCCACTGTGCGAATGCATGGGAAGGCGATGCTTTCAGGCCTCTCTAGAGTGCCCCTCGCGAGCCCGGAGACCGGCCCGAAAAATCAGATAACAAACCCGCGGTGGGCGGGCGCTGTTCGGAACTCTGCGGGCCTGGCTCGCGGGGTTTGCATGCGCTCGTATCACCCTGAAACCGAAGAAAAGGGACGCGCCATGTCGATCATCAGCAGCACTTCGCCCGCCACCAGCGGCACTTCTACCTTAAGCCAACGCCTGACGGCCGCCATCGGTGCGTCGATCCTGGGCGCGTGTCTGGTTTACTTCGCCGGTTTCTCGCATATCGAGGCGGTGCATAACGCCGCTCACGATACCCGCCACAGCGCCGCGTTCCCGTGCCACTGAGACCCGTCGACATGATCAAGCGTATTGCGCAAACCGCAGGTTTCACCGGCTTGCTGGCCGCCTTGCTGCTGACCTTGCTGCAAAGCTTCTGGGTCGACCCGCTGATTCTGCAGGCGGAGACCTTTGAAAAGGCCCCGGCGACTGCCGAAGTCGCCCATGAACATGCCGCAGGCGCCGCCGCCCACACCCACGATGCCGAGGCCTGGGAGCCTGAAGACGGTTGGCAGCGTGTGCTGTCTACCACCGGGGGCAACCTGGTGGTCGCCGTCGGTTTCGCGCTGATGCTGGCCGGTCTCTACACCTTGCGTGCGCCCACCCGTACGGCGCAGGGCCTGCTGTGGGGCCTGGCCGGTTACGCGACGTTCGTACTGGCCCCGACCCTGGGCTTGCCACCCGAGTTGCCGGGCACCGCCGCGGCGGACCTGGCCCAGCGCCAGATCTGGTGGATCGGCACGGCCGCCTCCACCGCCGCCGGTATCGCGCTGCTGGTATTTGGCCGCAGTTGGCTGCTTAAAGTGTTGGGCGTGGCGATCCTGGCCGTGCCCCATATCATCGGTGCGCCGCAACCGGCAGTGCATTCGATGCTGGCCCCGGAGGCCCTGGAAGCGCAGTTCAAGATTGCCTCGCAATTGACTAACGTGCTGTTCTGGCTGGCCCTGGGCTTGATCAGCGCCTGGTTGTTCCGGCGCAATCGCGACGACCACTACTCGGCATGACCTTAGTGGTCGGCCTCGGTTGCCAGCGGGGCTGTGAGGTTCACGCCCTGCTGGCGCTGTTTGACGCCGCCCTGACCGATGGCGGTATCGAGCGCCAGCAGGTAACGGCACTGGCGAGTATCGATCACAAACAGCATGAACCGGGATTGCTCGCACTGGCCGAACAGTTGGGGTTGCCCTTACGCTGTTTCAGTGCGCAACACCTGGCGACGTTTGAACACCGTCTGAGCCATAAATCCGCGATTGCCTTTGCCCATACCGGCTGTTACGGCGTTGCCGAAAGCGCCGCCCTGGCCCTGGCCGAGCAACTCGTCAACGCCCCTGCCCGCTTGTTGATCAGCCGCCGAAAATCCCCCCAGGCCACCTTTGCATTGGCGTGCGCCGGCTGAAATCCCGATAATTGCCCTCCTCGATCATGAACAATCTTCATGCTCGCCCGTTTTTCAACAGGAACTCCCCATGACCGTCTACTTCATCGGCGCAGGCCCCGGCGACCCGGAACTGATCACCGTCAAAGGCCAGCGGCTGATCCGCAGTTGCCCGGTGATTATCTATGCGGGCTCGCTGGTGCCGGCGGCGGTATTGGAAGGTCATCAGGCGCAAACGCTGGTCAATAGCGCCGAATTGCACCTGGAGCAGATCATCGAGCTGATCAAGACCGCCCACGCCAACGGCCAGGATGTGGCGCGGGTACACTCGGGCGACCCCAGCCTGTATGGGGCGATTGGCGAGCAGATCCGGCACTTGCGCGAGTTGGGCATCCCTTTCCAGATCATTCCCGGGGTGACCGCTGTGGCGGCGTGTGCAGCCCTGCTGGAAACCGAGCTGACCCTGCCGGATATCGCCCAGAGCGTGATCCTGACGCGTTACGCCGATAAAACCAGCATGCCGGCCGGGGAAGACTTCGACAGCCTGGCCCGCCATGGCACCACCCTGGCGATTCACCTGGGGGTCAATCATCTGCAGAAGATCGTCGCCCAGTTGCTGCCGCACTATGGCGCGGATTGCCCGATTGCCGTGGTGCACCGGGCCACCTGGCCGGATCAGGATTGGGTGGTGGGTACGTTGGCGGACATCGCCGAGCAGGTTGCGCTCAAGGGCTTCCGGCGTACGGCACTGATTGTGGTGGGCCGGGTGCTGGCCAATGACGGTTTCAGCGAGTCTTCGCTGTACCGCGCAGGTCACGCCCACCTTTATCGCCCCTGAATGCACGGCAGACAAAAATGTGGGAGCGGGCTTGCTCGCGAATGCGCAATGTCAGTCAGCGCCTTGGTGACTGATACGCCGCAATCGCGAGCAAGCCCGCTCCCACAGTTGATCTGATTTGTTAGATAGTTCTCGTAATTATCTGAATTTCAAGCATAAAAAACGGCGCTCACGGGGCGCCGTTTTTTTGTTCGCAGTGAACACCGTACTCAGTAGTAGGCGTTTTCTTTCTGCGTGTGGTCGGTCACATCGCGTACACCTTTAAGCTCCGGGATACGTTCGAGCAGCGTACGCTCGATCCCTTCACGCAAGGTCACGTCCGCCTGGCCGCAGCCCTGGCAGCCGCCGCCGAACTTGAGTACGGCGATACCGTCATCCACCACGTCGATCAGGCTCACCTGGCCGCCGTGGCTGGCCAGCCCCGGGTTGATCTCGGTTTGCAGGTAGTAGTTGATACGCTCATTGACCGGGCTGTCGGCGTTGATGTTCGGCACCTTGGCGTTGGGCGCCTTGATGGTCAACTGGCCGCCCATGCGGTCGGTGGCGTAGTCGACCACGGCGTCGTCCAGGAAGGCTTCGCTGAAGGCATCGATGTACGCGGTGAAGCTTTTCAGCCCCAGGGCGGTGTCTTCCGGCTTCTCTTCGCCAGGCTTGCAGTAGGCGATGCAAGTTTCGGCGTACTGGGTGCCGGGCTGGGTGATAAAGACGCGGATGCCGATACCCGGGGTGTTCTGCTTGGACAGCAGGTCAGCCAGGTAATCGTGGGCGGCGTCGGTAATGGTTATGGCAGTCATGGAAACTCCTCACAGGCTTGCCGCCAGTTTACGCCAATCATCGAGGCGGTACAAAGTCCTAGTATTTTTGTCGGAAAAGTCACCGACATACCGGCAGGTATCTATATAGGTCCCGGCCCGGCAGCGCCTGCCTAACATCGGGTTTTACCGACTCGGCCGAGACCCGCCATGGACCCACTATCGTCATCGATTTTTTGCAGAGAACGCCCCGCCCAACTCGACACCCTGTACCACTTGATCGATGCAGTCACCCCGCTGGCCAGCCCCGCCTCCAGCGCAGCGGCTGCCCGCCTCTATTACCGCCCGCTCCCCGGTTCCGAACTCGGCCGACAATGCCAGGCCGCGTTCACCACGCTGCAAAAGCTGGAGGCCGACGAGGACTTTGTCGAATACCTACACAACCGGCAACCCTCCCAGACGCCCTACACCGACACGCTGCTGGACTCCCTCACCGCCCTCGTCAACACCCCCAGGCAGCCGAAACCTGCCATCCCGGAGGTTTTCACGCTGTGCAATCAACCCGTGGTACTGCGCGATATCCCCACCTACTGGACGATGGATGCCGAGGTGCTATTGGCCATCCTCCATCGCGTCGGCGACGGGCTCAAGAGTAACGGCTCGGTACGCTTCGATCTCGCGCTCAAATATTACGGCCTGGTCCCTCACAGCCCGGCCACGCCCGCGCAATGGAACAGGCTGCTCGACACGCTACGCGAATGCTGCGCGCTGCTCGCGCTGGGGCATGCCGATCACAATAACGACCTGGAGCCGCTACTGGGCGACGCCGGCGATGCAATCATCGTCGGCGTGACGCGTGCGCTGGAAGAGGAACACGGCAAATCGCTGTTCAGCCACATCCTTCCCGACACGTTTTTTACCCCGCAGCAAAAGCTGGCCCGCAGCCAGCCGACGGCACTGTTAAGCGAACACCTGCATCAACCCCACAGCCTCGAAGTCGGCCGGCGGATCGTCAGCGCACTCGACTGGTTCGGCGCAGACCCGACGCAGGACTGCCCCCGGGCAGTGCTGGTCAAACTCGTCTGGCGCGCCCTATGGCTGAGCATCAAGCCCCAGGACGCCGCCCAGTACGACAACGAACTCAACCGGTTGATCGAACCGTGCGCCCGCTACGCGCAAATCCGCGAGTCCCTGCTGCACGACTACCAGCGTGAGTTGGGCGTCGACGCCCATGGCGCGGCGCTGGTGCTGTGCGTCGCCAAGGCGCACATCGCCAGCGAGGTATGGGTCGACGACATTCCCGATGAGCTGTCCTACGGCACCACCAGTGCCTGGGTGCATTTCAAAAGTGGCTTTCTGCTCGCCGAATGCCTGGCACCCGGCGCGGCGCGGGGTTTCACCTTCGATGAGTTGCACAACCTTTCAGCCGAGTACTTCCGGGCCTGCGAGGGCGATACCGGGCGACAGGCACTGGTGACCCTGGCCAGATTGCCACCGACCCTGCACTGGGCGCAGGCCAACGGTTTGCTGCCCGTGCAAAAGCAGCGCTATACCCCCGAGCAAGTGACCCAGGCGGTTGCGGCACTGGAGCGCCACGAGCGCGAGGTGATCGAGGCGGTCAAGCAGCTTGTACTCCGGCCACCGGGACGCGCGCAGTTCAGCAGCGACCAAGCCCATGACACGGCGTTCTATGCCTATTTGCGAACCCCGAAAGCCGCCTATAAAAAACTGATCAAGACACTGCTCGCGCAAATCCCGCCGGCGGTCGGCGATATCGAGCGCGATGAAGTCCGCGTCTATGCATTGCGCGAGCCGCTGCGCGACGTCGAAGCCACCTTCGAGACCCCGCGCCGGACCGCCGCCGTACGTGGCCGCACGGGTTTCATCCTGCGCCTGGGCAACCCGCGTCTGGCGAACGCGGCGTGTTACATCGAAGTGTTTCCCGCCCTTGGCGTGATTCGTGTGCGCGACGACATCCGCAGCCTGCTGATCGGTGGCGTGGTCAAGACCCAATCGATTGGCGGCGCCACCCGCCCCGGCAAGGGCAGTTTTCGCTGCGGCACCTTGCTGGCATTCGACTGGCCGGCCTACCGCAACGGCGCAACGCCCAGGCCCGGCCAGCAGCATACGCTGATCGCCGACCCCGTTGGCGAGGTGCTGGCACCGCTCGATCTACCCGTCAGTCAGGCGTCCCGCGCCACCAACCACCTCTATGGCGCACGCGCTGAAGCGCTGGCGCACATGATTGCCGAGCAACACTTTTACTGCGACGAAGTCGCGTTGTTGGATACCACCCGTGAAGCCACCAAGGTACTGGACCTCGGCGAATACCTCGGCGAGCGCATGGCGTTCTGGGGCAAAGTCCTGGTGCCGTTCTGGGGCCCCATCGAAGACCTCAATTCCAGCGACCCGGAACGCGTGGCCCTCGGCGGCTTGAGTTTTTTTGCCGATATCGTTGGGTTTGCCCTGCCCCTGGGCAAATACGTGGCCGGCAGTGCCAGGGTGATCGTGCAATCGGGCCGAGCCGGGATCCGCCTGGCGCTGCCCGCGCTCAAGACCCTGACGCGGCAGTTGATCATCCAGGTGTTGCAGGAACTCAACCCACTCAGCGCCCTCCCGACCCTTTTGCGCATGGGCCATTATTACTCGCTCAAATTGCTCTACAAGACCTTGAACACGTTCGGCGAATGGGCGGACGAAATGATTCCGGCCAGCCGTTTGATCCCGGTAAACCCCACAGGCTGGACGCCACGGCAACCCGGCGACCGACTGTTCGTGGTAGCCGGCACGCCCAATGTGCCGCTGCGCAATGTCGGCAGCACTGCGCAGCCGGACTGGCGCTTGATTGACGCAGCCTCGGACAGCGTTTTCGGCCCACGCTTTCGCGAACCGGTCACGGTCATGAGCAACAGTGACCCGCACATCAGCCGCTATGCGGTGTCGGCCCACTGGATCAGCGGGCTCAAGCCGGATTCCCGGGGGATTTTCCACCGACGCGAGTATGGTCAGGCGTTTGTCTGCAACATCGATGAGCGCGGCGAGATCGCCATCTATCAGATCCGCGAGCATTCCTACGGCTACATTAAGGAAATCGCCGAAGGGACCGGCAACAGCTTTACCGTCGCATTGATCAACCCGAAAACCAATCAAGACCTTGGCATCAGGCTGTCGTCGGTCGAGCCTGGGCATTGGTTTTCAAGCCAGACACGGCTCACGGGCGGCGCGCCGGATGGCCTGAACGTGATAACAGCGCCGACCTTGCAAAAGTGGTCGACCTTTTCCGAGATGGCCCTGAAACTGGCGGCGGACGCCTTCATCAAAAAGCACAAACTCGATCCCGCAGCGTTTCACCAGTTTGTGCATATGCGCGGCGAACTGCGCGGTCGCGGCCAGGCAATGCTCGATCAAGCCACCCACGCACGGGTGCCCGTGGCCTTGAAAAACCTGCAACGCTGGCGGCGCATGCCCCAGGCGATGCGGGTCAAGCGCACCCGCGAGGGCTATGCCCACGATCACAACCTCGACCCGCAGGCCTTTATCGACCACGTCAATATGGACGGCTCATTCACGCCACTTGGCAAAGTCCTGGAAAAACACAGCCTGCAGCAGTCGTTCAGCCCGCTGACCCGGCAAGACCTGGAGGATTGGCACCGCCTGCACGCCCAGACCCAGCCGCATCGTTCGATGGAACACTTCCTCGACCAGCGTAATCTGAACCCGGTGAAATGGCGGCAGTATGTCGAAGACAATGGCCAGTTGACCCAGGCCGGGCGCCTGGCGGTGTTTTTTGACCAGCCCCTGCCCAACACACCGCTGGCGCGCAAGCGCACAGTGCCGGTGCCGGCCGCCAGTCCCTCCAAGGATTCCACCACCCAGACGTCGCCGCGTGAACCCGACACTGAACAGCCTACCCTTGCCGCCAAGCGCAGCCGTACGCACTACGACGCCGATCGCCCCGATGGGCACCAGATCAACAACGCCGCGCCGATCCTGCAAGATCCCTACAACGTCAACCGCAGCCTGACGGCAGACCTGGAGGGCGCGGTGGAGCAGATCAGGATCACCAATGACTGCGGCCTGTTCGACGGGCTCAGGGAGCCCAAGCGCCAGCGGGTGATCGAGGCTGTGACGGAAGACATCCAGGATTGGATCACCAAGGAAGGCCGTCACCATGACCTGCTGAGCGAACTGTTCGAGGTAAAAAAACTCGACGACGGCCCGGAGCGCGGCTACTCGCTGGTGGCACGGCGCGATATCCAGCATTTTGATGTGTTGGGGCCGTACACCGGGCGCCTGCATCTGAACGATGCGTCGCTCAGCGCCGATATTCTTGAGCATGGCATGCAGCGGGTGTCCGACTATTTATTCCAGACCGCCACCGAGGGCGCGACGATCAGCGGGCATGGCAACAGCAATATGCTCAGCCTGATCAATACAGGCCAGATGCCCGGCGCGCCACGCGTGGGCAACGACAATGTGGCGGCCGTCTATGCCGGAAAATACATGGTCTTCCTGATCGCCAAGGACGACATTCGCGCCGGCAGTGAACTGCTGATGGACTATGGCCCCGCCTACTGGTCACGCCCATCCCCGTAGGGTCGACGATAGCGCGGGGACTCAGAGGTTTTCATAGCGGTTCATGTCCAGTACACCCTCTTCCACCGGTGTGGTTTCGTGGATGTATCGCGACAGATCGTGAAAGTACTGCCAAAACAGCGGATGACTGCGACGAATACCCCATCGATCAACGATCTGCTCAAAACCCTTGGCATCCTTGGCGTTCTCCATGGCCGCCACAAACTCAGGCACTTGCTGCGCCGGGATGTTGAAGATGAAGTTCGGATAGCTGGTCAGTACGCCGGGATAAATAGTCAGCGTATCCAGCCCGGGCTGGTAGCGATAGGCCTCACCCAGCAGGAACGCCACGTTACTGTGCGCTCGATTGCGCAGCATGCTGTAGACCTCGCGCTTGCCGCTGGCGGTCTCAATGCGCAGCAAGGTCGCTTCAGGCAATTGGTCGATGACCTTGAGCCCGGCCGCCGGGCGTGAGGTCAGGCGGCTGAGCGCCTGTTCGGCGTCCTGCAAGGCTGGCTCGATACCGTCACGCGAGCAAAACGCGCCGGTGCAGCGGTTGATCGGGTCCGGGCTGACGTTGAGGTCGCCGTAGCGGGCCAGCAACTGGTTGGCGAAGTCGCGTTTCGGGTCTTGCGCGTTGAGGTGCAGGCCGCTCGGCTTGTCGTCGTCAATCGCCTCATAGTCGAGCCACATCTTCAGTTTCCCGCTGTTCTGGTACCAGTCATCGAGAAAACCGTCGCGGCTGTCAGCCGGCATCAAGCGCAGGAAGTTCTGCTCGGCGCCGTTGCGGATCAAGTCGAAATACAAGCGCGTCTGGGCCTGGTGCGACACGTTGCCGAACACGTCGAAATTTACCGCCAGTTGGTAATAGGTGCGCTCCAGCAGCGGATAGTCGAACAACCACATCGTTTGCGGGACTTCGCCGATCAGGCCTTTGGTGACCGAGGCGCTGTCAAAGTGACGAAAGATCGTCAGCAACGCATTGTCGTTGCCGGCCCACAGGGTCGACCAACTGGGCGGCGCCACGTCTGCATAGCTGTCGCGGCGCAAGACTTCGTATTGGTTGCGCTTGTCGCGATAAGCCAGCCACAGGCCGAGCACACTGCCCACGTCATCGTTCTGCCCCGGCATCGCCAGCAACGGCGTGGCCTGGCCGCGATAACGGGCATCGGTGATGTACAGATCGTGATCCGGGTCCTGGAACAGGGTCCAGAAGTTATCGCGGATCACATCCGTGGCGATCTGCCCACGGCAGACCGGCCCACGAATGAACGTGCGCACAAAATATTCGGCGTTATCCAGCATGAACTGGTAACGCGCCTTGGCCGGGATCGCCTCGAACGTCTCGAACGGGTTGGCGCGACGCCCCGGGCCGTAGCCCGGCAAGGCATTCACTTGCCAGTTGCCGGCGTAGAACAGCGCCTTGATGCGGGCCATCTTCTCGGCGCTGAACGGGTAAGTGATGTGGGTTTTATGCACAATCACCCCCTGCACCGGCCACAGGCGGTAGTACACCTGGGTACCGGGGTCGTCGTTGGGGCGGCGCGTGGCGATCAGGTCGATGGGTTGGCCGCTGGGTGTGCGTGAACGGACCCATTGAAAGTAATGCCCAGGCTCGCCGTTCTCGAAATAGATATGTGCCAGGAACAAGTGCTCGTACAACCAGCGCGCCACCAGGCTCTCGCGGGCACCGGGCTGGTTGAACAGGTTCTCCCATTGCTGCACCTGCAAGGCTTCACGGGCACTGGGCGCCAGGCCCTGCTCATCGATCGGCGCACCGGAGGCGAGCCAGCGTTGCAGGGTCTGGTACTGCTGATCGGTGAGGCCGGTGACCGCCAGGGGCATGCCTTCCTTGGGATGCGCGCCGGCATAGGCGTTGAACTCGCCGGGCATTGCGCACATGTTGTCGCGGTTGAGGCCCAGCACGATGTCTTCAGGCAATTTGGCATTGGGTTGCAGCGGTGCGTTGTGGCCCAGTTCCAACATGCGTGCCATCAGCGCGGCCTGGCTGCCCTGGGCGTCCAGCACCGAATAGAAACCCTTTTGCTGCCACGCCTGCTTGCCGAACGCGTCATAGAACAAACGGGTGGTTGGCGTCGCCTGGCTGCGCTCGCCATCGTAAACCGGCGACTTGCTCGCACCGCGCGCCGCGCCCTCGGCACTGCCCAGGTTGAGTTGGCAGGCGGAGTCGTAGCAGGCGTGGCAGGCCACGCACTTCTCGGTAAAGATCGGCTGAATATCGCGGGTATAGGAGATCGCCGAAGCGGGACCTTGTGCCTGGGCATAGCCGGCGACCAACGCCAGGACGGCGCTGGTAATAAAACGAAATGGCATGTGCCCAGTCCCGAATCGAAGCGTACGCTGAAAAATTGCCGGTGATTCTACAGGGCCATCGCCCCTTCCAACATGAACGATATTCATGCAAAGCCCGGGCATGCTCCAAATCGGCACAGGTTTGCTATGATTCATGCCCCCCGTAATGCCTGACCAGAGTAGTCCCATGTCCGATCGTAGCGCTCGTCTGCAAGCCCTTCACCAAGCCCTCAAGGAACGTATCCTGATCCTCGACGGCGGCATGGGCACGATGATCCAGAGCTATAAGCTCGAGGAGCATGACTACCGTGGCAAACGCTTCGCCGACTGGCCAAGCGACGTCAAGGGCAACAACGACCTGCTGGTGATTACCCGCCCCGACGTGATCGGCGGGATCGAGAAGGCTTATCTGGATGCCGGGGCCGACATCCTCGAAACCAACACCTTCAACGCCACGCGCATTTCCATGGCCGATTACGGCATGGAAGAACTGGCCTACGAGCTAAACGTAGAAGGTGCGCGCCTGGCGCGCAAGGTGGCCGACGCCAAGACCCTGGAGAACCCGGCCAAGCCGCGCTTTGTCGCCGGCGTGCTCGGCCCGACCAGCCGCACCTGCTCGTTGTCGCCCGACGTGAACAACCCCGGCTACCGCAACGTGACCTTCGACGAATTGGTGGAAAACTACACCGAAGCCACTAAAGGGCTGATCGAAGGCGGCGCCGACCTGATCCTGATCGAAACCATCTTCGACACTCTCAACGCCAAAGCCGCGATCTTCGCCGTGCAAGGCGTGTTCGAGGAGCTGGGCGTGGAACTGCCGATCATGATTTCCGGCACGATCACCGACGCCTCCGGCCGTACCCTGTCGGGCCAGACCACCGAAGCGTTCTGGAACTCCGTGGCCCACGCCAAGCCGATTTCGGTGGGCTTGAACTGCGCCCTGGGCGCCAGCGAGTTGCGCCCGTACCTGGAAGAGTTGTCCAACAAGGCCAACACCCACGTATCGGCCCACCCCAACGCCGGCCTGCCCAACGAGTTCGGCGAGTATGACGAGCTGCCCTCGGAAACCGCCAAGGTCATCGAAGAGTTCGCCCAGAGCGGCTTCCTCAACATCGTCGGCGGTTGCTGCGGCACCACCCCAGGCCACATCGAGGCGATTGCCAAGGCCGTGGCCGGCTACGCGCCACGCGTGATCCCGGACATTCCGAAGGCCTGCCGCCTGTCGGGCCTGGAGCCGTTCACCATTGATCGCAGCTCGTTGTTCGTCAACGTCGGCGAACGCACCAACATCACCGGTTCTGCCAAGTTTGCCCGGCTGATCCGTGAGGACAACTACACCGAAGCCCTCGAAGTCGCCCTGCAGCAGGTGGAAGCCGGCGCCCAGGTGATCGACATCAACATGGACGAAGGGATGCTCGATTCGAAGAAGGCCATGGTGACCTTCCTCAATCTGATCGCCGGCGAACCGGACATCTCCCGTGTGCCGATCATGATCGACTCCTCCAAGTGGGACGTGATCGAAGCGGGCCTCAAGTGCATCCAGGGCAAGGGCATCGTCAACTCCATCAGCATGAAAGAAGGCGTGGAGCAGTTCATTCATCACGCCAAGCTGTGCAAGCGCTACGGCGCGGCCGTGGTGGTGATGGCGTTCGACGAGGCCGGCCAGGCCGACACCGAAGCGCGCAAGAAAGAGATCTGCAAACGCTCCTACGACATCCTGGTGAATGAGGTCGGCTTCCCACCGGAAGACATCATCTTCGACCCGAACATCTTCGCGGTCGCCACCGGTATCGAAGAGCACAACAACTATGCCGTCGACTTCATCAACGCCTGCGCCTATATCCGCGACGAGCTGCCGTATGCACTGAGCTCCGGCGGTGTGTCCAACGTGTCGTTCTCGTTCCGCGGCAACAACCCGGTGCGCGAGGCAATCCATTCGGTGTTCCTGCTGTATGCGATCCGCAATGGCCTGACCATGGGTATCGTCAACGCCGGCCAGTTGGAAATCTACGACCAGATCCCGGCCGAGCTGCGTGATGCGGTGGAAGACGTGGTGCTCAACCGCACCCCGGACGGCACCGATGCCCTGCTCGCCATTGCCGACAAGTACAAGGGCGACGGCAGCGTCAAGGAAGCCGAGACCGAGGAGTGGCGTGGCTGGGAGGTCAACAAGCGCCTGGAGCACGCGCTGGTCAAGGGCATCACCACGCATATCGTTGAAGACACCGAGGAATCCCGGTTGTCGTTCGCACGTCCGATCGAAGTGATCGAAGGCCCGCTGATGTCCGGCATGAACATTGTTGGCGACCTGTTCGGCGCCGGCAAAATGTTCCTGCCCCAGGTGGTGAAATCCGCCCGGGTGATGAAGCAGGCCGTGGCCCACTTGATCCCGTTCATCGAGCTGGAAAAAGGCGACAAGCCGCAAGCCAAGGGCAAGATCCTGATGGCCACGGTCAAAGGCGACGTGCACGACATCGGCAAGAACATTGTCGGCGTGGTGCTGGGCTGCAACGGCTATGACATCGTCGACCTGGGCGTGATGGTGCCGGCGGAGAAGATCCTGCAGGTGGCCAAGGAGCAGCAGTGCGACATTATCGGGCTGTCCGGCCTGATCACCCCGTCGCTGGATGAGATGGTGCATGTGGCGCGTGAGATGCAGCGCCAGGATTTCCACCTGCCGCTGATGATCGGTGGCGCGACCACGTCCAAGGCGCACACGGCGGTGAAGATCGAGCCCAAATACAGCAACGATGCGGTGGTGTATGTCACCGACGCCTCGCGTGCCGTGGGTGTGGCCACGCAATTGCTGTCCGAGGAACTCAAGGCCGGTTTTGTCGAACGGACCCGCGAGGAGTACGTGGAAGTCCGCGAGCGCACCTCCAACCGTAGTGCCCGCACCGAGCGCCTGAGCTACGCGGCGGCCATCGCCAAGAAGCCGCAGTTCGACTGGGCCGGCTACACCCCGGTCAAGCCGACGTTTACCGGTGCCAAGGTGCTGGACAATATCGACCTGAGTGTCCTGGCCGATTACATCGATTGGACGCCCTTCTTCATTTCCTGGGACCTGGCCGGCAAATTCCCACGCATCCTCACCGATGAAGTCGTGGGCGAAGCCGCCACCGCGCTGTATGCCGATGCCCAGGAAATGCTCAAGAAGCTGATCGACGGGAAACTCATCAGCGCGCGCGCAGTGTTCGGCTTCTGGCCGGCCAACCAGGTGCAGGACGATGACCTGGAAGTCTACGGCGATGACGGCAAGCCTCTGGCCACCCTGCACCACCTGCGCCAGCAGATCATCAAGACCGACGGCAAGCCGAACTTCTCCCTGGCCGACTTCGTCGCCCCCAAGGACAGCGGCGTGACCGACTACGTGGGCGGGTTCATTACCACCGCCGGCATCGGCGCCGAAGAAGTGGCCAAGGCCTACCAGGATGCGGGCGACGACTATAACTCGATCATGGTCAAGGCCCTTGCCGACCGCCTGGCCGAAGCCTGCGCCGAGTGGTTGCACCAGCAGGTGCGTAAAGACTACTGGGGCTATGCCAAGGATGAAGCGCTGGACAACGAGGCGTTGATCAAGGAGCAGTACAGCGGCATCCGCCCTGCCCCCGGCTACCCGGCGTGCCCGGACCACACCGAGAAAGGCACCCTGTTCCAGTTGCTGGACCCAGAGGCCCATGAACTGCACGCCGGCCGCAGCGGAGTGTTCCTTACCGAGCACTACGCGATGTTCCCGGCGGCGGCGGTCAGCGGCTGGTACTTCGCCCACCCGCAGGCGCAGTACTTTGCCGTGGGCAAGGTGGATAAAGACCAGATTGCAAGCTACACCGCGCGTAAAGGCCAGGACCTGGCCGTGACTGAACGCTGGCTGGCACCGAACCTCGGCTACGACAACTGACCCTGTAGTGAGCGGGCTCGCCCCGCGCTGGGCGGCGCAGCCGCCCCAACAAGGACGCCATGGTATTTCTGAAAGACCGCGGCGACTGTGGGAGGGGGCTTGCTCCCGATGAGGGTGAGTCAGTCGATAAATTGCTGACTGACACACCCTCATGGGGAGCAAGCCCCCTCCCACAAGTTATTCATCGTCCGTTCTATCGCTTGACTGACTGGCATTAGGACAAGCCCGCTCACTACGACCCGCCAGCGGCTATGCTCTCTCTCACACACCTTGTGTCGAGGGATGTATGGACGATCCAGTCAACAACAAGCCTCCTACCTTCTGGCAGATGCTTCACAGCGTCGTGGCTGCCGCCTTCGGCGTACAGAGCGGCAAGAACCGCGCCCGGGACTTTACCCACGGCAAGCCCAGCCACTTTGTAGCGCTGGGCATTCTGTTTACCGTGGTGTTTGCCTTGACCTTGTTCGGTATCGTCAAGCTCGTGCTGCACCTGGCCGGCGTCTAGCGCAACAGCAGTTGCAGGCTGAAGGGGTAACGGTAGGAAGCCGGCTTGTCGACGGCGGACAGCGCACGGAAATCCACCTTTGCCATAGGCTCAAGCAAACGTCGAGCCTGGGCGGTATCGATCAGTTGGAATAGCGCTTCCTGGCGGTCGCGCCCGCCATGGGCATTGATGTCGACGCCCTTGGCATCATCATTGATCAACACCATCGCCCAACCGCCCAGGGTAAAATGCCCGGCCACCAAGGTTGTCAGCCGCCCGTCCAGGCGCGCGTTCAAGACCTCCGGCGAGCTGTTGAGCGCACTGAACAGCACGTCCTTGCCGGGTACGCGACCTCTGTCTTGCAGGGCCTGCATCGCGCCCAGCGCCATCTCGTCATTGGCCGACCACACCAGCGTCGTCTGCGGGTAGCGCTTGAATAGCAGCGTGGCCTGCTCATAGGCGCGCTGGCGGCTCCACTCGCCATAGACCAGCTGGCGCAGGCGCACCTGCGGGTGTTCGGCCAGAGCGCGACGCAGGCCCTGCTCACGCAGCAAGGCCGCCGGGGTGGTCTTGACGCCGGAGAATGCCAACAGCTCTATGGTCTCGCCAGGCGCTGCCGGGCCGTGAGCACGCAGCAGGTCGTTGAGCATCAGGTAACCGGCCTGCTCGTCGTTGGACACCATACTGCCGAGCCAATTGACGCCGCTGCCGAGCATTTGCGCCTGATCAGCCGTCAGCGCGTTATTCACGAGCAACAACTTGACCCCACTGCCTTGGGCCATGCGCAGAATCTGCGGGGCAACGTACTGTTCGTTGACCAGCACCAAGTAGTCGGGGCGCTCAGCGCCTTGCAGCGCTTCCCGGGCCTGGGCCAGGGTGTTGCGAGTGTCGCGCTCGGAATAACGCACGCGCAAGTCCAGGCCGAGGTCCTTGGCCGCGGCCTGCATGAATTGCGCATAACTGACCCAGAAGGTTTCCGTCGACAGGCCGGGATTGAGAAACACCACCGAAGCGGCCTGGGCCATCGTCCCGTACGCCGCCCCCAGCAACCACACACACGTAATCAGAACCTTCAACATGGTTGTCCGAGCCTTGAGCATTGACCGCCATGATAGTGGCATTGCGACAGTCAATCGAGGCTCAGCGACAGCCTTTTTACTGGTGGCTCACCCAGAATACTGCGGTGCCCACCACCAGAACGATCAAAAACAAAATCGCCCAGGCATCAACGGTACTGTCAGATTTACGGGCCTTTGTAGAATTGCTCATCGCATCGCCTCTTGTCGGTTTTATAGGTGGCTGCACTAAGACTCGACCACAGTAAAGTTCATGATTGCCCGCATGACAAATGTGGGTATCGCGATAACCGTTCTCATTAGTCAATTTGGTTATTTACATATACTCAAACATCACTTTTGCGCATAAACGCAAACTGGTATCGTGCGCCGGCTCCGTTGGGAGTGCGCGGCCGTGCGCGCAGATTTGCCGAGAACAGGACCTATATGTACGTATACGACGAATACGATCAGCGCATCATCGAGGACCGCGTCAAGCAGTTCCGTGATCAGACCCGACGCTATCTGGCAGGTGAATTGAGCGAAGAAGAGTTCCGCCCTCTGCGCCTGCAAAATGGCCTTTATGTTCAGCGCTTTGCGCCGATGCTGCGGGTGGCCGTGCCCTATGGCCAGCTGACTTCGCGCCAGGTGCGCATGATGGCCAAGATTGCCCGCGACTACGACAAGGGCTATGCCCACATCAGTACGCGCCAGAACGTACAGTTCAACTGGCCGGCGCTGGAAGATGTACCGGACATCCTGGCTGAACTGGCCACCGTGCAGATGCATGCCATTCAGACCAGCGGTAACTGCCTGCGCAACGTCACCACCGACCAATTTGCCGGTGTAGCGGCCGACGAACTGATCGACCCGCGCCCCTGGTGTGAAATCGTCCGCCAGTGGACCACCTTCCACCCCGAATTCGCTTACCTGCCGCGCAAGTTCAAGATCGCCATCAATGGCTCGACCTCGGACCGCGCAGCGATCGAAGTGCACGACATCGGCCTGGAGCCGGTGTACAACGCAGCCGGCGAGCTGGGCTTCCGTGTGCTGGTAGGTGGCGGCCTGGGCCGTACCCCGGTGGTCGGCGCATTCATCAACGAGTTCCTGCCGTGGCAGGACCTGTTGAGCTACCTCGACGCCATCCTGCGGGTCTACAACCGCTACGGCCGTCGTGACAACAAATACAAGGCCCGGATCAAGATCCTGGTCAAGGCGCTGACCCCTGAGGTATTTGCCCAGAAAGTCGACGCCGAAATGGAACACCTGCGCGGCGGCCAGACCACCCTGACCGAAGCCGAAGTCCACCGCGTGGCCAAGCACTTCGTTGACCCTGAGTACAAGGCCCTGGCCAACCAGGACGCCGAATTCGCCGCCCTCGACCAGCAACACCCTGGCTTCGCCCGCTGGCGTGCCCGCAACACCCTGGCGCACAAGCAGCCGGGCTATGTGGCGGTGACCCTGTCGCTGAAACCGACCGGCGTTGCGCCGGGTGATATCACCGACAAGCAACTGGACGCCGTCGCCGACCTGGCCGACCGCTACAGTTTCGGCCAACTGCGCACCTCCCACGAGCAGAACATCATCCTCGCCGACGTTGAGCAGAGCCAACTGTTCACGCTGTGGGGCGAGCTGCGCGAAAGCGGTTTCGCCACGCCGAATATCGGCCTGCTGACCGACATCATCTGCTGCCCGGGTGGCGATTTCTGCTCCCTGGCCAACGCCAAGTCGATCCCGATTGCCGAATCGATCCAACGCCGTTTCGACGACCTGGACTACCTGTTCGACATCGGCGAGCTGGACCTGAACATCTCCGGCTGCATGAACGCCTGTGGTCACCACCACGTCGGTCACATCGGCATCCTGGGCGTGGACAAGAAAGGCGAAGAATTCTATCAAGTGTCCCTGGGCGGCAGTGCCAGCCGTGATGCGAGCCTGGGCAAGATCCTCGGCCCGTCCTTCGCCCAGGAAGCCATGCCCGAGGTGATCGGCAAACTGATCGATGTGTACATCGAACAGCGTACCGAAGATGAGCGTTTCATCGACACCTACCAGCGCATCGGCATCGACCTGTTCAAGGAGCGCGTCTATGCAGCGAATCATTAAGAACAACCAAGTCGTCGACGAAACCTGGCACCTGCTGCCCAAGGACGCGAGCTTCGACGGCATCTCCAACTGCGACGACCTGATCGTGCCGTTGGCCCTGTGGCGCGAACACGGCCACGCCCTCAAGGCCCGCGACGGCGGCCTGGGCGTGTGGCTGGACGCCGATGAAGAAGCCGAGGAGATCGGCGAGGACGTGGAGCACTTCCAGGTCATCGCCTTGAACTTCCCGGCCTTCACCGACGGTCGTAACTACTCCAACGCCCGTCTGCTGCGTGACCGTTACGGTTACAAAGGCGAACTGCGTGCGATTGGCGATGTACTGCGCGACCAACTGTTCTACCTGCACCGTTGCGGGTTCGATGCCTTCGCCTTGCGCGCCGACAAAGACCCGTACGAAGCGCTGGAAAGCCTCAAGGATTTCTCGGTGACGTACCAGGCTGCAACCGATGAACCGCTGCCGCTGTTTCGTCGACGTTAAGCCTGAATGAAAAAATGGGCACCCGACCCCGTCGGCGTGCCCATTTTTTTCACCTGGCTTTTCTTGCTTTGACCCAGTCGCTACTCAGCGTCTGCTTCCGCAACTTTGACCAGCCGCTTGAGCATCCGGGTCATATGGATCAACCGCTGCTCGATGACCTCCAGGCGAGACTGCTCAGTCGGTGTTTCGGATGAAGCTGGCGCGACATACGGCTCATAAATAAGCCCGTATCTAGTCGCGATGTCTTTCATCTGCGCCTCAACAACATCCATGGTTTTTTCCAGATTGGCCAGACGCCCGCCCGTGTCGGTGGGCGCGTCAGGGCCCTTGCCCACTGCCGGGGCGTCTGGACCTTCGTTGATGGACAGGATTGAATTGACCATCAACTCCAGTTTTATTTCATTGTTCTCCAGGCGCGCCTCAATTTTTTGCTGTTCCGTAGCGCCTGGGTCTACGGTCGTCTTGACGCCGCTTGCGTTGACCTGTTCGGCGCCTGGCATTTTGGCTTGCGCTTCAATCCTGGCAATAATGGTTTTAGACGCAAAATGCTCCCCCACCGTGAATGGGATATTGACCAAACCGCCTACCGCCGCATTCACGAAAGAGCTGCGCGCGCTGGCGGCAAGTTGCTTGGGGAGTGGTGGGAACGCGTTGTTTTTGTTCAACCCGACAATTTTCTGGGAGTCCCCCAGAGCGGCCTGCGTACCTTTCAGCTTGGTTATCGGCTTGGGGCGCACCGGCGGCACAGGTGGCAACGCAGACACAATCGGCTTTGGGGGTTTAGATGACGCAGGTGGCTTACCCGAACCAGCTTCCACGGGCGGCTTGGGTCGCTTGAACCACTTCATACCACGCCTGTTTCTGGTATGGATCTCTTCCTCGCTCGCCATAGGGTATTGAGCAGAGCGCTCCATATTGCGAGTTGAATCCCGCGTTACATTCGAAACACTTGGAACCCGCACGTCAGGCAACGCCGGAGCAGAAGTGCCTGTTGTTTGCGGGTGAACCATTGGAACCGGTGACGAAATAGCAGACTGACTGGATAACCGCATAGCTAGACCTCTGACATGTTTAGGAGAGGGCTCCCTGCCGCTTCATCTCCTCAGTGGCCATGCACAAAACCAGAGTTCCATGACTACACGTCATGTCATCAAATGCCTGAGTTTTTGCAGGACAGATGACACAAGCTTCATACAACGAGCTGAACATACGCCCTCGTTGAACTGTCCTCTTCTGATCAGACGCTTTTCATCTCACTGACGATTGGAGTGCTTCATGGCGAAAATCAACCTGGCCCAGCAATTGGCGACCACACTCGAGCAAGCGGGCATCAAGCGTATCTGGGGCCTGACTGGCGACAGCCTCAACGGCCTGACTGACGCTCTGCGCAGCATGGACAGCATCGAATGGATGCATGTACGCCACGAAGAGGTCGCGGCGTTCGCCGCCGGCGCCGAGGCCGCCGTCACCGGCGAGCTGACGGTATGCGCCGGCAGTTGCGGGCCGGGTAACCTGCATCTGATCAATGGCCTGTTCGACTGCCATCGTAATCACGTGCCGGTACTGGCTATCGCTGCGCAAATCCCCTCTTCGGAGATCGGCCTCAATTACTTTCAGGAAACCCATCCCCAGGAACTGTTCAAGGAGTGCAGCCATTTCATCGAACTGGTGAGCAACCCCGCGCAGATGCCCGAGGTGCTGCACCGTGCCATGCGCTCGGCAATTCTCAACCGGGGCGTGGCCGTGGTGGTGATTCCGGGAGATGTGTCGCTGCTGGAAGTCGAGGACCGGCTCAAGCCCTGGCCGGCCCTGCATGCGTCGCGCACGCTACCGGCCGAACAGGACCTGCAGCGCCTCACCGACCTGCTCCAGGGCAGCCAGAAAGTGACCCTGCTATGCGGCAGCGGCTGTGCCGGTGCCCACGACCAGGTCGTTGCGCTGGCCGACGCCCTGGGCGCGCCGGTGGTGCATGCCCTTCGCGGCAAGGAGCATGTGGAATGGGATAACCCCTTCGACGTGGGCATGACCGGCTTGATCGGCTTCAGCTCGGGCTACCACGCCATGCTCAACTGCGACACGCTGGTCATGCTCGGCACCGACTTTCCCTACCGTCAGTTCTACCCGACCGACGCGACCATCATTCAGGTCGACCGCAATGCCCAGGCCCTGGGCCGTCGTGTCGCGCTGGACCTGGGCATCGCCGCCGATGTCGGTGAAACCATCGATGCACTGCTGCCCCGCCTGACCCGCAAGACCGATCGCAGCTTTCTCGACACCTCGTTGAAGCATTACGAGAAAGCCCGCCAGGGGCTGGATGAGCTGGCGCAGCCGTCAAAAGCCAACCGCCCGATTCACCCGCAATATGTCGCCCGCTTGCTCAGTGAACTGGCGGACGATGATGCAATCTTCACCGCCGATGTGGGCTCGCCGACCGTCTGGGCCGCCCGCTACCTGAAAATGAATGGCAAGCGCCGCCTGATCGGCTCGTTCAATCACGGCTCCATGGCCAATGCCATGCCCCAGGCCATCGGTGCCCAAGCGGCGTTTCCTGGGCGCCAGGTGATTTCGATGTCCGGCGACGGCGGGTTCACCATGCTGATGGGGGACTTCATCTCACTGGCACAACTGCAACTGCCGGTGAAAGTCATTGTGTTCAACAACGCGTCCCTGGGTTTTGTCGCCATGGAAATGAAAGCGGCGGGCTACCTCGATACCGGTACCGAGCTGAAAAATCCGGACTTCGCGGCCATGTCCAACGCCATGGGGATCCTGGGGATCCGTGTGGAGCAATCCGAAGACCTGGAACCGGCACTCCGCCGCGCCCTGGCCCATGACGGCCCGGTGCTGGTAGATGTTGTCACCGCTACCCAGGAGCTGGTGATGCCTCCGAGTATCAAGCTGGAACAGGCCAAGGGCTTCAGCCTGTACATGCTCAAGGCGGTCATGAGCGGGCGTGGCGATGAAGTGATTGAGCTGGCGCGCACCAACTGGTTGCGCTGACCTTCAGTTGCGTGGAGCGGCGCCATAGCGGACCACCACCTGGGTGATCACCTCAACCAGGCGTGGGTCCGCATCCGGCGCACTGAACAGGCGAAACTGCGCATCGGGCAGCACGGGTAAACCGTGCTCGGCACCGAGTACCGTCAAGCCCGCGCCGACCTGGCTGCGAACCATGGGCGCGATGGCAAAACCGGCCAGCGCCGCGGCGTGCAACCCGGCATAGCTGGTACACAGGACCGCAGTGCGCTGCGTGATATTGGCCTGCGCCAGGCGGGTCAGGGCCGCCTCTCGATACGGGCAGGGCTCGGGAAACAGCGCCAGTGGCAGGGGCGTCGGCAACACCGCACGCGGCTGCGCGCACCAGGCCCATACCAGCGGCTCCTGCCACAAGGCCAGGCCTGGCTCGCCGGACTCGCACAACGATCCCACCACCACGTCGAGCTCGCCCTGCTTCATCAGGGCCAATAACGTACCGGGAATGCCCACTTGCACGCTGATCTGCATGCCCGGGTACTCGGCGGCGGCGGCCTGCAATTCGCGCAGCAGTCGTGCTTCGGCAAATTCCTCGGAAACACCCAGGCGCAGGTTGCCTTCCCAGGCCGAGCGCGTCAGCTCGGCCCAGGCATCCCGGTTCAGCGCCAGAATGCCCCGTGCATAAGCGATCAGCCGCGCGCCGTCCGGCGTCAGTTGCTGGGCGCGCGTGGTGCGGATCAGCAGAGACTTGCCGACCTGCTCTTCCAGGCGCCGCAGATGACCACTCACCGCCGACTGCGTGAGATGCAAGCGGGCCGCGGCGCGACTGAAGCCACCTTCGTCCACCACAGCGACGAAGGTTTTGAGTAACAGGATGTCGAACATATTTTAATTAATGATTAATGAGCACTTAAAACACGATTTATATTTCAATCATCACTATGTTGCAATGCCTGGGTCAACTGCCCCGAGGCCCATCATGACCACGCTCCTGCACATCGAATGTTCTCCACGTAAACAGCGCTCCGCGTCCCTGGATGTCGCCCGCCAATTTATCGCCCGCTATCAGCACAATGCTCCGGATACAGAAGTGATCACCCTGGATCTATGGGCCCTGGAGCTTCCGGAGTTCAATGGCGCGATCATGGACGCCAAGTACGCCGGTCTCAGCGGCACGCCCTTGACCGAGGAACAGGCCGGCGCCTGGGCTGCGCTGAAATCCCTGGCCGCCTATCTGCATCAGGCTGACGTGCTGGTGTTTTCGGTGCCGCTGTGGAATTTCGCCGTGCCCTACAAGCTCAAGCACTTTATCGACGTGGTGTCACAGAAGGATGTGCTGTTCGAATTCAGCCCCGAGCACGACCTGCGAGGCTTGCTGCAGGACAAGACCGCCGTCAATGTGTATGCGCGCGGCATGGACTTTTCCGCACCGGGCGCCCAGGCCATGGATTTCCAACGCCCATACATGGACGCCTGGCTCGGCTTTATTGGAGTGACGAACGTGCATTCACTGTATGTGGAGAAGACGATCCTGGGGCCGGAAGTCGATCGGGAATCGCGCCTGAAAAGTACCGCACTGGCGCTGCTGCTGGCCGATCAACTGGCCTGAACCCTCAGTAAAAACCCGGCCTTGTCGGCCGGGTTCGAGGCCATCAGCCATGCTGTTTGGCAACCCACTTGCCGAAGGCATCGATAAATGCCTGCAGAAACGGCCGGGTCTTGTCCGAGAGTTTGCCCGCCTCGTCAAACACGCTGCCCGCGCCACCCAAGTAGGCTTCCGGCTGCTGCATGCAGGGCACGTCGAGGAACACCAGGGATTGACGCAGATGATGGTTGGCGCCAAACCCACCAATGGCACCCGGCGAAACGCTGATTATCGCCCCGGGCTTGCCGCTCCAGGCGCTTTGCCCGTAAGGGCGGGAACCGACGTCGATGGCATTCTTCAACGGCGCGGGCACGGAACGGTTGTATTCCGGGGTCACGAACAACACCGCGTCGGATGAACTGACCTGCTGACGAAAAGTACTGTAGGCTGCCGGCGGTGTAGCACCGTCGATATCCTCGTTATAGAGCGGCAAATCGCCAATTTCGACAATGTTCAACTTGAGGTTCGCAGGGGCCAGTTCAGCCAATGCCAGGGCGACCTTGCGGTTGATCGAGGCTTTTCTCAAGCTGCCCACCAGGACGGCAACCGTGTAGACCTTGCTCATTGATTTTTCCCGACGTCTGACTAAGGAGTGTGTAGTTATAGAGCCTTCGCGGCGTGATCACCAGCAGGTTGTGATAATCCTCGAGAGGTTTTCCGCAGCGCGCAATGTGCAGGAAGCGCGTAGGAAGTGTCTGAAAACTTCAACGAATAGTATTTTTTTCTTATAGGTAAACTACCCCGCTTCATGACGGTCTACAGAACCGAAATCGAGTGTTTATCTCCAGAGGTTCTAAACAGATGGCTGCAGTACTTGTCGGACAGTTCCATGCCAGAGACGCGGAAGGACGTGTGTATTCGGTGCATGAGTTCCAGGAATCCAACCCGGCGCAGGACAGCCAGGCTGGCTCGACGCCTACCACCACCTACAAGTTGGCCATTGGCGACCGCGTAGAAAAACTGGAAGGTGATGAATTCAAATTGATCCAGTCAGGCACGATCATCGTGCGCGAATCGCAAACCACCCTCGCCTCATAAGATCCCGCCTGGTCGACCTGCTCAGTCCTGGCCCTGGCTGCCACTGACTGGGCTGGCGGATCACCGGTTACGCATCTCAGTCACCTCGACCCCTGGCTCGCCGTCCATTTGCTTGAGCGTCACCATCAACTGCCCTCTCTCGCCCTCGACGACAAACATCGAACGCTTGTACCCCGATGTAGTGTTGGTGGGGTAAGCCACCACCTGCCTGACCAACGCCATTTCCAGCACGGCGCCGACGCGCTCGCTCACCTGTTCCTGGGAACGGATAAACGCTTCGAGCGCCAGGGTTTCAGGTGAATGTTCTTCTTGATTGTTCAAGAGATAAGCAGCCGCGCACCCCAGGGTTGCCAGTACCAGGAGTTGCTTGGCCGTTACCCCGAAGATGTTCGTGGGTAGAGGCATTTGAGACCAGACCTGTTGTTGTTTTAAGTGCCGAGTCATCGGCATTGGTCGTTGATGATCAGATGCCCCATTCTAATCAGGTCGCCAGGTTATGCCAGATGTATCAGAGGTCGCCGTAGGCAATATCCTTGTTATCCCCGACGCCACCCAGCGTGCGGTCCTTGCCGAAGGAGAACAGATCGAAGGGGGTATTGGGCTGGCTCGACGGATAATGATACTGGTAGGCAATACCCCAAGGATCCGTCAGCAACGCCTCGTCGACATAAGGGCCCTTCCAGTTGGCCTCTCCGGCGGGTTGCCGAATGAGCGCTTCAAGCCCCTCCTCATCGCCAGGATAGCGACCGGTATCTTGATGAAAGCGTTCGACGGCCTCACCGAGCTGGCTCACCTGGGCTTTGGCGCTGGCGATCTCGACCAGGGTCACATCACCAAACAACCGCGGCCCCAAGGCCACGGCCAACAGGCCGATGACCAGCACCACCGTCAATGCCGCCCAACGCGTATAACCGCGTTGGGTGTGCAACGCTCCCGCTACTGCGGTCAGTCCGCGCATGGGTATGCCTCCTTGATAAAATCAATACGCTCTTTATAGGGCCTGCTCGTTGCAGTTGCACGCACGATTACCCGATATGCCCCCGCAACATGCGCTCTTTTGCCTCGGCCATTGAAACACCGTCGCGCGCCCCCTAGACTCCGGCGATGCGTTTACGTCATATCGAAGTGATTCAGGCCATCTTGCAAACCGGACACCTCGGCACTGCCGCCGAATGGTTGCAACTTCCTGTGGGCGATGTAGACGCCGTACTCAAAGACGCCGAGCAACAATTAGGCTTCATGCTGTTTGCCAGTGTGCGTGGGCGCTTGCAAGCCACGCGCGAGACCCTGGAACTGCAGGCCGAAATCGCCCACCTCTACGAGGCCCTGGAGCCGGTGCAACGCCTGGCCAACCGGTTGAAACACCATCACGCGCCGACCCTGCGCGCCCTGTGCACCCCGCCCCTGGCCAACCAGTTGCTGCCGCAAAGCATCGCCATGCTACGCCGACGCTTCCAGGACACGCCGTGCAACCTGTCGAGCCTGCCGACCCGGGAAATTGTCAGGAGCCTGTTGTTGCATGAGGCCGATGTGGGCCTGAGCCTGCATGACCCGGAACATCCACAAATTCAAAGCACCGTATTGGCCCAAGGCAAATTGCAACTGCTCGCGCCCCATGGCTGGCTCAAACCCAGGCAGAAGTACATTGCCCTGCAGGACCTGGCGGGGCAGTCGATGATCGGTCTCGAAGGCCAGGACCCGCTCAGCCGCCTGCTGGACGCCAAGCTGCGGGCCCTGCGCCCGCTGCCGGTGGTGCAGACGCGCGTACAGACCTACCAGATGATGCGCAGCATGGTGGAGGCCGGGGAAGGCTTGGCGATTGTCGACCCGTTTACCGCATTCGGCGCACGGGAAGCTGGGTTGGACGCGTGCCCGCTGTCACCGCCGATCCAGGTCAGCCTGTATGCGCTGACCCTGAAGGACAGCGTGACGACCCCTGCCCTGAATGCGTTGCTGGAGATTGTCACGCAGAAGGCAGAGGGCCTGTTGGCGGGCTAGGACGCTGCGGTTTCCGTCTTGAACAAGCGGTACCAGAAGATCGCCACTTCGCGGGTTTGCGGATCAATGCCCCGATAGCGCAGGTGGTCGACGCCCCCCATCACATAGCCACACCGCTCATACAAGCGGCAGGCCCCGAGGTTGTTGTTCTGGGTTTCCAGCATCATGCCCGGCAGGTTTTTCTTGCGGCTCCAGAACTGCGCCACGTCCAGCAGCGCCTTGGCCACACCATGGCGACGCGCAGACAGGACCACCGCCAACTCATCAACATGGGCAAAGCCATTCCAGTTGGTGCTCACCACAATATGCCCTACCGCCCGATCATCGAGGTAAGCCATGAAGACTGCGCTGTCGGCGGCGTTACGGAAACTGGCGAACTCTTCCGGGTCTATGCCATAGCACTTGCGGTACGGCAGGATCCGCTCCACAGGCCATTCGTCAACCCGCTTGCCCATCTGCGGCTGGCCGTAGCCACTGACCTCAAAGCTGAAATCATTGCCCCACACGTAGGCATCGAAGCCCTCGTCGGCCACGCGGACACTGAGTCCCGGATACTTCGCGTTCATCACTGCGTGCATAACCATCCTTAATCCTTGATGCAATCGACGGTGTAACAACGACCATGACCGTCATCTTCGTGCTGCAGCCCATGAACATCGGCGACAAACCCGGGGAAGCTGCTGTCGAACGTGCGGGCGAACGCCAGGTAATCAATGATCGACCGCGTTGCCTCAGTAAAACGCTCGCCAGGCATGATCAACGGAATGCCCGGCGGATAAGGCACCAGCATCACCGCTGCGATGCGCCCAGGCAAGGCATCGATGGACACGGCCTCCACCTCACCTCGCACCAGTTGGTCGTAGGCATCGGCCGGTTTCATGGCGATTTCCGGCAACACCGTATACATGCGCTTGAGGTGCCTGGCGGTGGCATTGCTGCGGTAACAGCTGTGCAATTGATCACAGAGGTCACGCAGCCCCAGACCCTGATAGCGCGACGGCCCCTGGGCATACACCGATGGCAAACAACTGGCCAGGCTGACATTGGCATCGTAGCTACGCTTGAACTCCAACAATTCGGTGAGCAAGGTACTCCATTTACCCTTGGTAATGCCCATGGAGAACAACACGAGGAATGAATACAGGCCGGTCTTCTCCACCACCAGACCGCGTTCCCAGAGGAACTTGCTGACCACCGCCGCCGGGATCCCCCTGTCGCTCAAGGCTCCTCCGGCATTGAGGCCGGGCATCACCAGTGTCACTTTGATCGGGTCCAGCAGCACATAATCCTCGGCCACGTCGCCAAAACCATGCCAGTCGTCGCCGGGATGCAACAGCCAGTCCGTCGTGACAACCCGGTCGATACCCGCCACCGACGGTGGCTGCCAGATCGAGAACCACCAATCGTCAGCGGCCAGATGCTGGCGCAGATTGGCCAACGCACGACGAAAGCTCAGGGCTTCGTCGAACATTTCCTGCAACAGCGAACGCCCGGCCGGCCCTTCCATCATCGCCGAGGCGACGTCCAGCGAGGCGATGATGCTGTATTGCGGTGATGTAGAGATATGCATCATGAAGGCTTCGTTGAAGCGGTCACGATCCAGTTGGCGGGCGCCACCATCCTGAACATGGATCATCGACGCCTGGCTGAAGGCGGCCAGCAACTTGTGCGTCGAGTGGGTGGTGAACACCAGGGGGCTGTCCGGCGTGCGTGAAGTGCCCATGCCGTAGCGTCCGGCAAAAAACTCGTGAAAGGCCGCGTAAGCGTACCAGGCCTCATCGAAGTGCAGCACCTCGACACTGCTGCCCAGTTGTTGCTTGATCAGCTCGGCGTTGTAGCACAGGCCGTCGTAGGTCGAATTGGTCACCACCGCCATCTTCACCTTCGCCGGCCGGCCACGGGTCAGCGGGCTGGCGTCGATCTTGGCACGGATGGCCTCGGGGCTGAATTCGCTCAGGGGAATCGGGCCGATGATGCCCAGCTCGTTGCGCTCCGGGCACAGGTACAACGGGATCGCCCCGGTCATGATGATCGAGTGCAGTACCGACTTGTGGCAGTTGCGGTCCACCAGCACCAGGTCGTTACGGCCGACCATGGAGTGCCACACGATCTTGTTGGCGGTGGACGTGCCATTGATGACGAAGAAGGTGTGGTCAGCGCCGAAGTTGCGTGCGGCGCGGGCTTCGGCTTCGGCCAGCGGCCCGGTGTGATCCAGCAGCGAACCGAGTTCCGGTACTGAAACGGACAAATCCGAACGCAGCGTGTTCTCCCCGAAAAACTGATGGAACGCCTGCCCCACCGGGCTTTTGCGATAGGCCACGCCGCCCCCGTGGCCGGGGGTGTGCCAAGAGTAGTTGGAATCGGCGGTGTGCTGGACCAGGGCCTTGAAGAACGGTGGCAACAAACCGTCCAGGTAGGTCCGCGCAGCACGAGCCACCTGCCGGGCGAGAAACGGCACCGTGTCTTCGAACAGATAAAGAATGCCGCGCAGTTGATTGAGCTCACTCATGGCGTCCGCCGGGGCGTTTTCCAGAGTGACTTGCTCGCCCAGCGCGAAGATCGGCAGGTTAGGCGCCCTCACCCGTGCCAGGCGAATCAGTTCGACCATGTTTTGCAGCAGATGGGTATTTTCCCCGGCACCTTCAGCGGCAATCAGCATGCAGGCCAAGCCGTGATGGGTCGATGCCACCAGCCGCCCCTCGGCATAGTCCACGGCAGAAAAGATACTGAAGCCCTCTTGTTCCAATTCCCTGGCGATGCCTCGAACCCGGTCACCGGCAACGGTGTCGGCCTTGATGTCGCGATGCACGATCAGAACGGGAAACTTCAAGTCTTTGTACATGACGGCTTGTGGTCCTGAGGGCTATGCACTCAGGGTAGAAGCTGGAAGAGAATGTGGCGAATGAAGATTATTGCTCCGCCAGCTGCGACCACAACGCCGGTGCACCCGCCGCCTTGGCAATCGCTTCCAATCGCGCCGCATGCTCGGCCAGGTCCTGCTCGCTGGCACGAATAATGGTGGTCGCTCTGCGATCAGCCGGCAGGCGGCGGATTTCCGAAGGGCGATTGCCCGAACCTTCCGCCGAACCGCTGCCGTCGGATGCATTACCGGCCAGGGACAGGCTGGTCTGGCCACCGGTCATGGTCAGGTAGACGTCGGCGAGAATCTCGGAGTCGAGCAAGGCGCCGTGCAGTTCACGGCCGGAGTTGTCGACGCCGTAGCGTTTGCACAATGCATCGAGGCTGTTGCGCTGGCCCGGGTGGCGTTCACGAGCCATCATCAGGGTGTCGAGGATCGAGCAGTGCTGGGAAATATCCGCCCGGTCCATCTGCCCCATCAGGGCGAATTCGTTGTTGATGAAGCCGACGTCGAACGCCGCGTTATGGATGATCAGTTGGGCGCCGTTGATGAACTCGAAGAAC
This sequence comes from Pseudomonas sp. ICBG1301, assembly GCF_016918385.1. Lineage (NCBI taxonomy): Bacteria > Pseudomonadati > Pseudomonadota > Gammaproteobacteria > Pseudomonadales > Pseudomonadaceae > Pseudomonas > Pseudomonas sp. ICBG1301. The sequence goes on along the minus strand of NZ_JAEKGB010000002.1, from coordinate 26,064 downwards.
TCATCGGCCACTTCGGCAAAGCGCGGCTTGCCTTTGAGGAACTCATCGGTGATGCCGTGAACGGCGATAGCGCCCTCGTCACTGTCCCGATCCGGTTGCAGGTAGACATGGAAATGACGGCCGGTGAGGCGACGGCCCATCAACTCGACGCAGCCGATCTCGATGATCCGGTGACCATCGGTCACCGGCATGCCGGTGGTTTCGGTATCGAGTACTACGGATCGGATGGCCATCAGGGTTCAACTCTCAGCGGTGTGGTGTATTTCAAGGCGCGCAATCTTAGCACGCCATGGCCCGGGCAACCCAAGACCGGGCCAAGGCGCTCAAGGCTCGACAGTTTTTTACAATCCTTAGCAAAGCTGCAGCAGTTTTGCCCAAGGCGCCCTTGTTAGCCTGCACGCCCTAGTTGATGCAGAACCCACAACCACCATGAACCCGCCAAAACTACTGTGCACCCTGTTGCTGCTGGGCAGCACCTGCACGGCATACGCCACCAGCTTCGTCATGACCACCGATGCGCTGGTCAGCCTGTCCATGAGTACCACCCAGGGCACCAGTTCATCATTCAAGGATGACAAGATCGTTCAAGCGGCACGGGACGACGCCGAATCTTTTGTTGCCACGGATGGCCAGATCCGTGGTGTACGCCTGGAGGCGGCGCTGGTACACATTCGCGAACGCCTGCCAGGGCAAACCTGTACCGACATGCAGCTGGCACAGGCCATCGCCGCACTCTGAACATCAGCTCTGCTTGTAACCCCGCACTTCGTCCACGCCACGGTTAGCCAACTGGTCTGCCCGCTCGTTACCGGGATGGCCGATGTGCCCGCGTACCCATTTCCAGGTAATGTCGTGGCGATTGCATTGTTCATCGAGCAATTGCCACAGGTCGGCATTCTTGACCGGTTCCTTGGCGGCGGTCTTCCAACCCCGTTTTTTCCAGTTGACCATCCACTCATTGATGCCCTTCATCACGTACTGCGAGTCAGTCACCAGCAGCACGTTGCAGCGGCGCTTGAGCTCTTCCAGGCCACGAATGGCGCCCATCAGCTCCATGCGGTTGTTGGTGGTGTTGGCTTCGCCGCCCCACAGTTCCTTCTCCACGCCCTTGCACACCAGCAGGGCCCCCCAGCCGCCCGGGCCAGGGTTGCCCTTGCAGGCGCCGTCGGTGAAGAGTTCTACGCTATCGGTCATCGGTCACTCGGCCTGAAATCAAAAAAAGGGTTTTACGGTTCACTCTGCTTGCGGTTGACCTTGGCCATCGGCATCGGCACCAGCTTGCCCACGGGCTGGCGTAGCACCTGGCGCACCGGCCGAAGCCCGACCACAATCTTGCGCGCCACCAACAAATAGAAGCCACCACCCGACAGTTGCCAGGCCCCGGCCCGGCGCTCCCAGCCGGCCAGGCGTGCCTGCCACTTGGTCGACGCAAGCGGCGGACGATAGCACCCGAAGCGGCGTTTCTCCAGCGCGAAGCCCAGCAGGTTCAGCCAGTCTCCCACCCGAGACGGCGCGATGCAGCGCGCCTGGCGCAGGCCGTCATGGGCGAACAGATGGCGCATTCCCCAACTGCTCCAGGGGTTGATGCCGATAATAAGCAGATGGCCACCGGGGCGTACGCTGCTGGCGGCTTCACGGAGCAAACCGTGGGGAGACAGGCAAAAATCCAGGCCATGTTGCAACACCACCACATCGGCGGCGTGCTCGCTCAGTGGCCAGGCTTGTTCCTCGCAGACGATTTCCACACCGGGCAACGGCGCCCCCAGGCGCACATTGCGCTGCACCTGCGGGGCCGACGGCGGCGTCTGCGCCGAGGGTCCGTAATGCACCAGGTAACCGCCGAAGAAGCGCCCCAGCTCGTCTTCGAGCATGCGCCGTTCTTCGTCCAGCAGAAATTGCCCTATCGGCCCGGACAGCCACTCGCGGGCCGCGCTGATCAGGGCCAGCCACTCAGGATCGGCCTGGGCGAACGCTTTATCAGTCATTGCATTCTCCAACTCGCCTAGACGTTCTAAGATGCACCAATGTGTTCAGCTTGGCGAATCGAAGAATGATACAGATCAGTGCGCTACCCGCCTTCACCGACAACTACATCTGGTTGTTACAAGACCCAAGCACCCAACGCTGCGCCGTCGTCGACCCCGGCGATGCCGGGCCGGTGCTCGCCTGGCTCGAGGCCAACCCCGGCTGGCAGCTCAGCGACATCCTGATCACCCACCACCACCACGATCATGTCGGCGGTGTGGAGCCCTTGAAAAGTGTTACCGGCGCCAAGGTCTACGGCCCGGCCAGTGAGAAGATCCCGGCACGCGACATTGCCCTGCAGGATAACGACCGTGTCACGGTGCTGGGCTGGGACTTCGACGTCTATACGGTGCCCGGCCACACCCTGGGCCATATAGCCTATTACCACCAGGGCGTGCTGTTCTGTGGCGACACGCTGTTCGCCGCCGGCTGTGGGCGCCTGTTCGAAGGCACTCCAGAGCAAATGCACGCCTCGCTGCAACGCCTCGCCGCCCTGCCCGCCGACACGTTGGTGTACTGCACTCACGAGTACACGCAAAGCAACCTTAAATTCGCCCAGGCCGTAGAGCCGGATAACGCCGATATTGCCGAACGGGTGGCTGACGTCAACCAGTTGCGAGCACGTGGCGAGATGACACTGCCGTCGAACCTGGCCCTGGAAAAACGCACCAACCCTTTCCTGCGCACCGCTGAAACATCCGTTAAACAAAAAGCGGACGAACGGAACGGTCGCGACAACCGCTCTGGGGCCGAGGTGTTTGCTAGCTTGAGGGCGTGGAAAGATAAGTTCTAACGGGAAGCAATCTGATACGCAATTTCTGAATGGTTGACCGGAACCGAAGCGCTTTCTAGAATCGCCCGACATTTTTGCCCGGAACTTACTTCCAGCCAATGTCGTCATCTATTCGTAAATCCATTTCTTCAGACGCATTGACCCGCCTGGCTCAAGCCGTGGCGGTGGCTGTGTCCGCGACTCTGGCGGGCTGCCAATCGACAAATTTCGCTGCACAATCCACCGTGCAACCCAAACCCAATCTTGCCGCCAAGATCAAGCAAAAACCTATCTGGCTTTCAGAGAAGCCCAGCCCCGAAGTGCCCCAGGATGTCTGGGAACGCATGCGACGGGGCTTTCAATTGCAGGACGGCCTGGGCGTCAACCCGCGCATCGAGCAACAGCGCTTGTGGTTCGCCAGTAACCCGTCCTTTCTGGAGAACGCCGGAGAACGCGGCAGCCTCTACATTCACTACATCGTCGAGCGCCTTGAAGAACGCAACATGCCCCTGGAGCTGGCGCTGCTGCCGGTGATTGAAAGTGCCTACAACCCAATGGCCTATTCGCGTAGCGATGCGGTCGGTTTGTGGCAGTTCATTCCCTCCACCGGGCGCTACTTCAACCTGCGCCAGACCCGCGCCTACGACGGCCGCCGTGACATCACCGCTTCCACGACCGCCGCACTGGACTACCTGACGCGCCTGCATGACATGTTCAATGGCGACTGGTTGCTGGCCCTGGCGGCGTATAACGCCGGCGAAGGCACGGTCAGCCGGGCCATCGAGCGTAACGAGAAACTCGGCCTGCCCACCGACTACTGGAACCTGCCCCTGCCCCAGGAAACCAAGGACTATGTGCCCAAGTTCCTGGCGCTGTCCCAAGTGGTGCTGGCACCGGAGGCATACGGTGTCAACCTGAGCCCGATCGCCAACCAGCCGTACTTCGAAGTGGTTGAAGTCAAACAGAGCATGGACCTGTCACGGGTCGCGGCACTGGCTGAAATCGACGAAGACGAGCTGTTCCAGCTCAATCCGGCCCTGAAACAACGCACCACCCTGGACGGCCCCCAGCATCTGCTGGTGCCCAGTTCCAAGGCGCATCTGCTGACCAGCACCCTTTCGACGATGCGGCCGGAGGAATTGCTGGCCATGCGCCCGAAAAAGGCCGTGTTCGACGAAGTCGAGACAAAAGCCGTTGCCGGACGTACCCGCAGCTACAAGGTGCGCACTGGCGACAACCTCACCCTGATCGCCAAGGCGAACAAGGTCGACGTGCATGACCTGCAACGCTGGAACAAGCTCAACGGCCAGGCACTCAAGGTCGGCCAGACCCTGGTGATGCAGGACACGCGCAAAGTCGTGGCCAGCAGCAAGAAGCCGGTGCAATACAAGGTCAAGAAAGGCGACTCGTTGTACATCGTTGCCAAGCGCTTCAACGTTGAGATGCAACACCTCAAGCGTTGGAACCCGCGCACCGGCCAGGCATTGAAGCCAGGGCAGATGCTCGTCGTTTCCGGCCCACGATAGCCGGTTCTGTAGTGAGCGGGCTTGCCCCGCGCTGGGCGGCGCAGCCGCCCTAACAAAGACGCCGTGGTGTGTCAGAAAGACCGAGGGGCCTGGTTTAGGGCGGCTTCGCCACCCAGCGCGGGGCAAGCCCGCTCACTACAGATGAGGTGTCCCCAACATGGACGCCGTGGTGTATCAGAACGACCGAGGTGCCTGGTTTAGGGCGGCTGCGCCGCCCAGCGCGGGGCAAGCCCGCTCACTACATAAACCAGCTTTTTCCAACCGGAACAAGCTGTTACTGTACCGATCATAAAGCCCAAGCCGCCTGGATCGGATCTCTGCCTTGAAGCGTCCCCTCCTTCTACTAATAAGTCTGGCCTTGAGCTTTGCTGCGAACGCGACGATTACCGAGAGCCACGGTTACGCGCAGTTCGGCACGCTCAAGTACCCGGCCAAATTCACCCACTTCGATTGGGTAAACCCTGCAGCGCCCAAAGGCGGTACGTTGCGGGTGATGGCATTTGGCACGTTCGACACGCTCAACCCCTACACCTTCAAGGGCACCAGCCCGGTTTCCACTCCCAATTTCCTGCAATACGGCGTCAACGAGCTGAACGAACCGCTGATGGTCGGCACCGGCCAGTACGCACCGTCCGGGGATGAGCCCACGTCCAGCTACGGCCTGATCGCGCAATCGGTGGAGTACAGCGAGGACCGCAGTTGGGTGGTGTTCAATCTGCGCCCCGAAGCCCGCTTTCACGATGGCAAGCCGATCACGGCGTATGACGTGGCGTTTTCCTACCGCACGCTGCTGACCGAAGGCCACCCGCAATACCGCACCAACCTGCAGGAAGTGGCGCGGGTCGACATTCTCAATCGTCATCGTATCCGCTTTGTCTTCAAGCGCGCCGGCAACCCGCTGCTGATCCTGCGCCTGGGCGAGTTGCCCGTGCTGCCCCAGCATTACTGGAAAAACCGCGACTTCAAGGCCACCACCTTCGAGCCGCCACTGGGCAGCGGGCCGTACCGCATCACCAAGGTCACGCCGGGGCGGCAACTGGTGTTCGAGCGGGTCAAGGACTACTGGGGCAAGGACCTGCCGGTCAACCAGGGTTTCTACAACTACGACAAGGTCGAAGTGGAGTTCTACCGTGACAGTGACGTCGCGTTCGAAGCCTTCAAGGCCGGCGAGTTCGACATCTATATCGAGCACCAGGCCAAGAACTGGGCCACGGGCTACAACTTTCCGGCGGTCAACCGAGGCGACGTGATCAAGGCGCAGATCGCCCACCAGATCCCGACCCAAAGCCAGGGGTTGTTCATGAACACACGGCGGCCGACTTTCAGCCAAGCCAAAGTGCGCGAAGCCCTGGGGCTGATGTTCGACTTTGAATGGACCAACCGCTCGCTGTTCAGCAGTGCTTACAAACGCAGCGTCAGTTACTACCCCAACAGCGAGTTTTCGGCGACCGGTGTGCCGGTGGGGCATGAATGGCTGATGCTCTCACCCTACCGCGAGCAGCTGCCGGCGCCACTGTTCACCCAGCCGTTCAGCCTGCCGCAGACCGATGGGCGTGGCATCCCCCGCGACACCCTGCGTCGTGCCTTGGCATTGCTCGCAGATGCCGGGTGGAAGCTGTCGGGGCAACGCTTGCTCGACAGCCAGGGACAGCCGCTGCGCCTGGAGATCCTGCTGGTCAACCCGAACCTGGAGCGCATCCTGCAGCCCTATGTCGAGAACCTGATCAGCATCGGCGTCGACGCCCGCCTGCGCACCGTTGACCGGGCGCAATACAAGCAACGCCTGGATCAGTTCGACTTCGACATGATCCTGATGACCCTCAACCAGACCTTGAGCCCGGGCCTTGAGCAGTGGCAGTACTTCCACTCCAGCCAGGCCGCGATCAAGGGCAGCAAGAACTATGCAGGCATCGCCAACCCCGTGGTCGATCACTTGCTGGAACAACTGCTCGCCGCGCAAACCCGCGAGGAGCAACTGGCCGCCGGCCGGGCGCTGGACCGGGTGCTGCTGTGGCAGCACTACAGCATTCCCAACTGGTACCTCAACTATCATCGACTGGCCTACCGCAACCGGTTCGCCTTTGTCACCACGCCGCCCTACAGCCTGGGCCTGAGCGCATGGTGGCTCAAAGCTTCGGAGAAAGCCCAATGATGTCTTTGCGTACGGCACTGCTTGGCAGCCTCTTGCTGTGTACCGCGGCCCAGGCCGCGCCGCAACATGCGTTGACGCTCTACAACGAGCCGCCGAAGTACCCCGCCGACTTCAAGCACTTCGACTACGTAAACCCCAATGCGCCCAAGGGCGGTACTTTCCGCGAGTCGGCCATGGGCGGCTTCGACAGCCTCAACCCCTACATCAGCAAAGGTGTGCCCGCCGATAACATCGGCCTGGTCTATGACACCCTGGCCATGCAGAGCCTGGACGAACCCGTCACCGAATACGGCCTGGTCGCCGGCAAGATCGAAAAGGCCCCGGATAACAGTTGGGTACGCTTCTACCTGCGCCCCGAAGCGCGCTTTCATGATGGGCAGCCGATCCGCGCCGACGATGTGGTGTTCACCTTCCAGACACTGCTCAAGGACGGTTCACCGATCTACCGCACCTACTACGCCGACGTTGATGAAGTGGTGGCTGAAGACCCGTTGCGCGTGCTGTTCAAGTTCAAGCGCACCAACAATCGCGAGTTACCGCTGATCCTCGGGCAATTGCCGGTACTGCCCAAGCATTGGTGGGCGACCCGCGACTTTTCCAAGGGCAACCTGGAAATTCCTCTGGGCAGCGGGCCGTACAAGGTCGCCGAGGTCAAGGCCGGACGCATGATTCGCTATGAGCGGGTCAAGGACTACTGGGCCAAGGACCTGCCGGTCACCCAGGGCTTCTACAACTTCGACAGCCGCATCACCGACTATTACCGCGATAACACCGTCGCCCTGGAAGCGCTGAAGGCCGGGCAGTTCGATTACTGGCTGGAGATCAGCGCCAAGAACTGGGCCAACGCCTACAACATTCCGGCGGTCGCTCAAGGCCGATTGATCAAGGAAGAGATCCCCAACGGCAACCCCACTGGCATGCAGGGTTTTGTGTTCAATACGCGCAAGCCCATGTTCCAGGATGTACGTGTGCGCAAGGCGATCAGCCTGTTGCTGGACTTTGAATGGAGCAATAAGCAACTGTTCAACGGCGCCTATACCCGCAGCCGCAGTTACTTTGAAAACTCGGAAATGGCCGCCACCGGCCTACCCGGCCCGGACGAGCTGGCGATTCTCGAACCGCTGCGCGACAAGATCCCGGCCGAGGTCTTCACCCAAGCCTTCGAACCGGCCAAGACCGACGGCAGCGGCATGATCCGCGCCCAGCAACGCGAGGCTTACCAGTTGCTGCAGCAGGCTGGCTGGAAGATCGTCAACGACAAAATGGTCGACACCACCGGCAAACCGGTGACCATCGAGTTCCTGCTGGCCCAGACCGAATTCGAACGCATCCTGCTGCCCTTCAAGCGCAACCTCGCCGATTTGGGCATCGACCTGGTGATTCGCCGGGTCGACGTGTCGCAGTACATCAACCGCCTGCGCTCGCGCGACTTCGACATGCTGGTGGGCAGCTTCCCCCAATCCACATCGCCCGGCAACGAGCAGCGTGAGTTCTGGAGTTCCCCCAGCGCCGACAAACCCGGCAGCCGCAACTACATGGGCCTCAAGGACCCGGCGGTCGACCAATTGGTCGAAGAGTTGATCAACGCCGACTCGCGCAAAAGCCTGGTCGCTCATGCCAAGGCGTTGGACCGCGTGCTGCAGTTCGGCTACTACGTCATCCCCAACTGGCACATCAAGACGTTCCGCGTCGCCTACTGGGACCACTTGGGCCACCCCAAGGTGCCGCCACGCTATGACGTCGGCACCATCACCTGGTGGGCTAAACCCAACGTCAAGCCGGCGGTTTCCCTGGACACGACTCAAAGCGCCGACCCGGCGAGCGGAGGCAATTGAATGCTGGCCTATATTGTTCGCCGCCTGCTGCTGATCATCCCCACGCTGTTCGGCATATTGCTGATCAACTTCATCATCATCCAGGCCGCCCCCGGCGGCCCGGTGGAGCAGATGATCGCCAAGCTCGAAGGCTTTGAAGGCGCCACCAGCCGTATTGCCGGCGGCGGTGCCGAAGTCTCGGTGGCCGGCTCCAGTTATCGGGGTGCCCAGGGGCTGGACCCGGCGCTGATCAAGGAAATCGAGAAGATGTACGGCTTCGACAAATCGGCGCCGGAACGCTTGTGGATCATGGTCAAGAACTACGCCCGGCTGGACTTCGGCGACAGCTTCTTCCGCGATGCCAAGGTCATCGACCTGATCAAGGAGAAGATGCCGGTGTCCATCTCCCTCGGGTTGTGGAGCACGCTGATCATGTACCTGGTATCGATCCCGCTGGGTATCGCCAAGGCCACGCGACACGGCAGCCACTTCGACGTGTGGACCAGTTCGGCGATCATCGTCGGCTATGCGATCCCGGCGTTCCTCTTCGCCATCCTGCTGATCGTGGTGTTTGCCGGCGGCAGTTACTTCGACTGGTTCCCGTTGCGCGGCCTCACCTCGAACAACTTCGATGAGTTGAGTTGGGGCGGCAAAATCCTCGATTACTTCTGGCACCTGGCACTGCCGATCACCGCGCTGGTGATCGGCAACTTCGCGACCATGACGCTGCTGACCAAAAACAGCTTCCTCGACGAGATCAACAAGCAGTACGTGATCACCGCCAAGGCCAAAGGCCTGACCCACCATCGTGTGCTCTACGGCCATGTATTCCGTAACGCGATGCTGTTGGTCATTGCCGGTTTCCCGTCGGCCTTCATCGGGATTTTCTTCACCGGCTCGTTGCTGGTCGAAGTGATCTTCTCCCTCGACGGCCTAGGCCTGATGAGCTTTGAAGCGGCGATCAACCGCGACTACCCGGTGGTGTTCGGTACGCTGTTCATCTTCACCCTGCTGGGGCTGATCGTGAAGTTGATCGGCGACCTCACCTACACCCTGGTCGATCCGCGCATCGACTTCGCCAGCCGGGAGCATTGAGATGAACCTGTCCCCCCTCAATCGCCGCCGATTCGAGCGGTTCAAGGCGAACAAACGCGGCTGGTGGTCGCTGTGGCTGTTCCTGATCCTCTTCGTGCTCAGCCTGGGTGCGGAACTGATCGCCAATGACAAGCCGCTGGCGGTGCATTTCGACGGCGACTGGTACTTTCCAGCGCTCAAGCGCTACCCCGAGACGACCTTCGGCGGCGAGTTCCCGCTGGAGGCCAACTACAAGAGCCCGTACATCCAGGAGCTGCTCAAGGCCAAGGATGCGTGGACCTTATGGGCACCGATCCCGTTCAGCTACCAGAGCATCAATTACGACCTGAAAGTCCCGGCGCCCGCACCGCCGTCAAGCGTCAACCTGCTGGGCACCGATGACCAGGGCCGCGATGTCCTGGCCCGGGTCATCTACGGGTTCCGGGTGTCGGTGCTGTTTGCCCTGACCCTGACCGTCCTCAGCTCGATCATCGGCGTTATCGCCGGCGCGTTGCAGGGGTTCTACGGCGGCTGGGTCGACCTGGCCGGGCAGCGTTTCCTGGAAATCTGGTCGGGCTTGCCGGTGTTGTACCTGCTGATCATCCTCGCCAGCTTCGTGCAGCCCAACTTCTGGTGGCTGCTGGGGATCATGCTGTTGTTCTCCTGGATGAGCCTGGTGGACGTGGTGCGCGCCGAGTTCCTGCGCGGGCGCAACCTGGAATACGTCCGCGCAGCCCGGGCGCTGGGTATGCAAAATGGCGCGATCATGTTCCGCCATATCCTGCCCAACGCCATGGTCTCGACCATGACCTTCATGCCGTTCATTCTCACCGGCGCCATCGGCACCCTCACGGCCCTCGACTTCCTCGGCTTCGGCTTGCCGGCCGGTTCGCCGTCCCTGGGCGAGCTGGTGGCCCAGGGCAAATCCAACCTGCAAGCGCCGTGGCTGGGGATGAGTGCCTTTGCCGTGCTGGCGATCATGCTGAGTTTGCTGGTGTTTATTGGCGAGTCCGCTCGCGATGCCTTCGACCCGAGGAAATGAGATGAACCAGGACAATCTGATCGAAGTCCGCGACCTCAGCGTCGAGTTCGTCACGGGCAATCACCATCACCGCGTGGTGAACAACGTCAGCTTCGATATCAAGCGTGGCGAAACCCTGGCCCTGGTCGGCGAAAGCGGCTCGGGCAAGTCGGTGACCGCTCACTCGATCCTGCGCCTGCTGCCCTACCCGCTGGCGCGGCATCCGTCGGGTACCATTGCCTATGCCGGGCAAGACTTGCTCACGCTCAAGGAAAAAACCATCCGGCATATTCGTGGCAACCGCATTGCGATGATCTTCCAGGAACCGATGACCTCGTTGAACCCGCTGCATTCCATCGAGAAGCAGATCAACGAAGTGCTTGGCCTGCACAAGGGGCTGACCGGCAAAGTCGCCACCCGGCGTACCCTGGAATTGCTTGAACTGGTGGGCATTCCCGAGCCGCACAAGCGCCTCAAGGCCCTGCCCCACGAATTGTCCGGCGGCCAACGCCAACGGGTGATGATCGCGATGGCGTTGGCCAACGAGCCGGAGCTGTTGATCGCCGACGAACCGACCACGGCCCTCGACGTCACGGTGCAGTTGAAGATCCTCGAGTTGCTCAAAGAACTGCAAGCGCGCCTGGGCATGGCGCTGCTGCTGATCAGCCACGACTTGAACCTGGTGCGACGCATCGCTCACCGGGTGTGCGTGATGCAGCAAGGTTGCATCGTTGAACAAGCCGACTGCGAGACGCTGTTCCAGTCGCCCCGCCACCCCTACACCCAGGAACTGCTGGCCGCCGAGCCCAGCGGCGGGCCGGTTGCCAATGAAGTCGGGCCGCCGTTGCTGGCAGTCGACGAACTCAAGGTCTGGTTCCCGATCAAGAAAGGCTTTTTGCGCCGCACCGTCGATTACGTCAAGGCGGTGGATGGTATCCATTTCAACCTGCCCCAGGGGCAGACCCTGGGCATTGTCGGCGAGAGCGGCTCAGGCAAATCGACCCTGGGCCTGGCGATCTTGCGGCTGATCGGCAGCCAGGGCGGCATTCGCTTTGAAGGCCAGCAGTTGGACAAGCTCAGCCAGCAACAGGTGCGCCCGCTTCGGCGGGAAATGCAGGTGGTGTTCCAGGACCCGTTCGGCAGCCTGAGCCCACGCATGTGCGTCAGCGAAATCGTCGGCGAAGGCTTGCGTATTCACAAGATGGGCACGCCGGTTGAACAGGAGGCGGCGATTATTGCCGCACTCAAGGAAGTCGGCCTGGACCCGGAATCCCGTCATCGCTACCCCCACGAGTTCTCCGGTGGCCAGCGCCAACGCATCGCCATCGCCCGCGCCCTGGTGCTCAAGCCGCGCCTGATCCTGCTGGACGAACCCACCTCGGCATTGGACCGCACGGTGCAGCGCCAAGTGGTCGAGTTGTTGCGCAGCCTGCAGGCCAAGTACAACCTGACTTACCTGTTTATCAGCCATGACTTGGCGGTGGTGAAGGCGTTGAGCCACCAACTGATGGTGGTCAAGCATGGGCAGGTGGTGGAACAAGGTGAGGCCGGGACGATTTTTGCCGATCCGCAGCACGCGTATACCCGGCAATTGCTGGAGGCGGCGTTCCTGGTGCCACCTCCCGTTAATCAGTCAGGCCAATAGAGCGCCGCGTGGCAGCGTATCGTGTGATGCACAAGGCTTGAATAAGCCCACCTTTTGTATGAGCCTGTTGCCTGCTCATTCCAATTCTTTCAGGGAGCGCCTGCCATGACCGCCGCTACAGCACCGTTTTTCTGGCGTGACCCTGCGTTGGCGTTCATTGAGGCGCGCACCATTGCGGACGGGCGCAAGGTGACCTACAGCCGGCATGCGCACGAGCATTTTTCGATTGGGGCAATCACCACCGGACGCAGCTATTACCACTACGGTACACAGACGTTCGAGATCGACGCGGGTACGGTGGTCCTGATGAACCCCGGCGATGTGCATGCCTGCAACCCCATCGACAATGAGCCGTGGTCCTATCAGATGCTGTACATCGATACGCCCTGGCTGACTGACCTGCAGTACCAACTGGGCTTCAGCACCGACCAGGGTTACCGGCCGTTCAACACGCCCTACGTGCGCGATCCGCTGCTGTATCGCGGCCTGCTGGAGTTGTACCGGATACTGGTGGATACACAGGCTGAACATCTGCAAAAACAAAGCGCGCTGGTGAGTTATTTCACCGAAGTCCAACAGCGCCTCAACCCTGCGGACACTCCGGTACGCGAGGTCAACCACAAGCTGGAACGGGCGGCCGACTACATTCGCACGCACTGCACGCAAGCCTTGAAACTGGAAGACATCTGCCTGGCCGCCGAGCTGTCGCCCTCGTACCTGATCCGCGCCTTCAAGCAGTATTACGGGCTGACGCCCCATGCCTTCCTGATCAACCAACGCATCCAGTTTGCCCGCGCCCAACTGCGCCAGGGCAAGCTGATTGCCGATGTGGCCCTGGCGGCGGGCTTTGCCGACCAGGCGCATTTCCAGCGCGCCTTCAAACAGCACTTCGCCGCCACGCCTGGCCAGTACCGCGACCGGCTCAAGCCATCAGCAAATAACCCACACTGGCCACCAGCAACGCGGCCATTGAACGGTTGAACAGGCGCACACCCTGCGGGTTGCCGAGGTAGCGACGCAAGAACGTGCCGGCATAGGCCCAGCACGCCACCGACAGGTAGCAGATCACCAGATAGAGCGCCGCGAACAGCCAGACCTGCGCGGCGTCGCCATCGGCCACAAACAAGCCCATGCCCGCGACACAGGCCAACCAGGCTTTCGGGTTGAGCCACTGCATGATCGCGCCGTACAGCATCGACGGTGCGGTAGCCGTACCCTCAGCGTCCAACCGGCCATCGTCCGCGGCCAGTTTCCAGGCCATGTACAGCAGGAAGGCCACACCACCCCACTGAATCAATTGGGTGAGGATGGGCCAGCGCAACAGCACTTCATGCAACCCGAGGCCGATCAGCACCAGCAACAAAGTGAAACCCACGGCGGCGCCAAATACATGCTTCTGACTGGCGACGAAACCGAAGCGCGCACCGGAACTCAAGGCGACCACATTGACCGGGCCCGGCGTAATGGAGGTCGCCAAGGCGAAGGCGGCCATGGAAATGATCAAGCTCATTGCGATTCCCTTTAGGTGGTGACGATCAAGATGACGTCACGTTAAAGGGCAAGGCACGCGCGGTATTGAAGAAAATCACCCTCTGGCGCCGAACAGCAAGGCGCTGGTGCCTCAACGCTGTGAAGGAATGCGGATATCCCCGTCGCGGCACTGGGTCTTGACGCTGCGTGGGCAGCCGGCGAACGCCAGATCCTTGGTCAGGCACACGCGCACTTCCGACAGCACCTTGCCTTTACAGATCACCGCCAGCCCGTGGCTGCCCATGCGTGGGTTGCTTTCGCGAAACAACGCCTCGATCGCTTGGGCCGGCAATGACGGCGGCGAGTTGAGCGGCTGCAGCTGTGGCGGAATGTTCACCACCCCCAGCGCGGCGTCGGCCTTTTCCAGATAGGCCAGCGGCTCAAGCCCGGAGCACGTGCCATGCTTGGCCCATTCATGCTTGATCAGTGAACGGCTGGGGAACAACGTAGCGCCCTTGTCCATGGCTTGGCGGTTCAGCGACGACGGCGAGTCGCACGAGGCCGGCCACCCGCCCCGAGCGTATTGCGGCCACAAACCGTGCAGTACAAAGCCGTACCCCTTGCCCGAACACTGCTCGTTGTCCGGGTGCGTCAGGCAAAAGGTCGGCGACCACGACAATGACAACACATAAAAATCAAACTCCCCCGCCTGCCCCTGGCTGCGCGGAGCCGCCACGGCCCCCGTGGCCAGCACCAGCCATAACATCATCCAGTATTTCATCTGCGTGTTCCTTGAAAAAAGCTGACTTTAGTGCGACGACTCGGGATGAACGGGGTTACGTTGCAACACCCGGTCAAGGATTTGATCGGTCTTCAATGCTTCGATGGCCAACGAGGGGTGCTGCGCCTCCCCGCGAATATGCGCATTCATGCCCAGCACGTGATGCCATTGAATATGCGCGTGGCACGGCACGGTCAGCACTTCATGGGCCTGCGCTTCAAGACGTATCGGCTGGTCTTCGAACACCGAAAAACTGATGCGCCCATGGCTGCCGATCAACTCGACCCGGTCTTCGCGCCGGTCCGCCACAAAGTTCCAGGCGCCCATGCCCAGCGCACCCGAGGCGAAGCGCCAGCTGGCGGTCACCGCGTCCTCCGCGGCATAACGGCCGGCCTGGCGCGCGGTGAACCCGGCCACATCGACAATATCCCCGGCCAGGTACTGAAACAGGTCAAAACCATGGCTGGCCAGATCGGCAAAGTAGCCACCACCGGCAATCGCCGGGTCGGTGCGCCAGTTGGCCGGGTTGGTATCCGCTGCGGCGGCCGGCTTGCACAGGGTCCAGGTCAGATGACGCAACTCACCGATACGCCCGGTCTGCAGCCAATCGCGCACTTGCTGGAAGCGCGGTAAGGAGCGTCGATAGTAGGACACAAACAAATGCAGCCCGGCGCGCTCGAAAGTGCGCTGCATCAACGCGCTCTGCCCGGCATTCAACGACATGGGTTTCTCGACGCAACAATGCTTGCCGGCTGCCGCCACCATCAGGCTGTATTCAAGATGGCTGTCGGGCGGTGTGGCGATGTACACCGCATCCACCTCGGGGTCGTTGATCAACGCCTGGGCGTCGGTGTAGTAGCGAGCGATGCCATGGCGTGCCGCATAATCGCGCACCGCTTCGACACGTCGCCCCATCACCGCCACCAGCGCCGAACCTGGCGCTTTGTAGAAAGCGGGTCCACTCTTTAACTCAGTGACACTGCCACAGCCGATCATGCCCCAGCGTACGGTACTCATCTGCCTTCCTCGTCCGTGTTGTCCAGCGAGCAGTATCCACATCCCCTGATGCAAGTGCCACAGCCGCCCAGCATGACAATTGCATTACACTTTGATGACAGTCATCTCGCTACGGAGCTTCACACATTGAAAACACGCGCAACCGTCATTTGCGCACATGAGGGGCATATCCTCTTCGTGCGCAAAGTCCGATCAAAATGGGCCTTGCCGGGTGGCAAGGTCGAACCCGGCGAACGCCCAGTGGGCGCGGCCGAGCGGGAGTTGCACGAAGAAACCGGATTGAAGGTCGACGGCCTGCTCTACCTGCAGGAACTGAAAACCAGTGACACCGAGCACCACGTGTTTGAAGCCTCCGTGATCAACCTCGCGGACGCCCGGCCCTGCAACGAAATCATCGATTGCCGGTGGCACCCCTACACCGCCGTGGACGACCTGGACACCACCGACGCCACCCGGCATATCGTCAAAGCCTTCCTGCGTCGCCTCTGACCCTTGCATACCTGCCTCTACGCCCTGCCGTTCGACAAAGGAATTGACGAACGCGGCAGCGCCATCAGCCGTTCCCGCAGCAATGGATCGGTAGCCACCCCGCTCAAGAACGCGGCTTACTCCCCAGCCCTTGCGTCATCTTCTCCCTGGCCTTCCCCTGCCCGCGCTGATAAAGCGCCTCAACCAATTTCTGCCGCTCATCCTGAGGCAAATTACTCGCAAACTGCGCCAAGGTATCGTCCACCAACGCCCGAAGCGCAACATCCGCCTCACGTGCCTTGGCCAATTCAGACACCAGCACCGCGCGGTCCAGCGTCGGCGCCTCCAATTGCTTGATCACCCCCAGACGGGCTTCACGACCCGCCATGATCAACGGCTGGCTGTCGGCACGGTTGTGGCGCAGCAACTGACGCAACTCCTTGCGCCGCTCGACCGGCAACTTGAACATCGCCTGGCGCAGACCATGCTGGTTGACCACCGCCTCGGCAGGCGCGGCAACGGCCATCCAGTGATAGAGGCCGCCCGCCACCCCGCCAATCAAGAATACGTTGAGCAACACCGAGACGACCAACCACGGCTTAAGGGTTTTGGCTGTCATTGCTCGGTTTCCTCGGCGTTGACGGTAAACACGACGTCGGCATCGCCTTGATCGAAGACGCTGGGCAACACTTCGGATGACAACATCGGCAGCGGCACGCTCATCGACGCCACCAGCACCCCGGCAGCGATACCGGCAATGCCCACACCCACCAGACCGGCCGGTGACAACCAGTTGGCATAGCGCGACCAGAATGACCTGCGTTGCACAGCCGACTGACGAATTTGCCGCACCAGTGCGGGGTCGACGGGCGCCAGTTGATGGCTGTCCATCTGCTGATCGAGCCAACTCGCCGCATTCAGTGCTTCGCGGGCGCCAGGGTCGCCGCTGTCGAGCAAGGCGCGGGCCGCCGCTTGATCGGCAACGGGCCAGCGGTGCAGGCTGGCGCCGTAGGCATCGGCCAGGTAAGCAAATCGTTCAAGTGTCATGGTGTTCCCCTTCCTGGGCGGGCGAGCCCGGGTGTGTCGGCAAGTTGACTGCGCAACTGGCGGCGGGCCCGCGACAGCAGGCTCTCCAGTGCCTCGACGCTGATATTCATCAGGGCCGCGGCGTCGATGTTCGACAGCTCCTGGTAATACTGCAACACGATGGCTTCGCGCTGACGCTCCGGCAAAGCCGCCAACGCGGCGGCCATACGGGCGCTGCGCTGGCTGGTTTCCAACTGTTCCTCAGGGGACGGTGCGCTGTCCGCCAGTTCCAGCACCTCTTCCTCATTCAACGGGCGTTCTCTGCGTCGACGCAAGCGGTCATGGCACAGGTTGAGCGCCACTCGGTGCAGCCAAGTGTCGAAGCGCGCTTCACCGGCACGCCAATTGGCCGCCTGGCGCCAGATCCGTAGAAAACTTTCCTGAGCCACGTCCCTGGCCTCGTCGGCATCCCCCAACAGCCGGCCGGCAAGCGCCAGCAACCGCGGCAGCTTGCGCGTCACCATTTCATTGACCGCGGCGGCTTCGTTGTTGCCGATACGTGCCAGTAGCTCAACGTCCGGATCAGTGTCTTTCAATCGGGTAATACTCGGTCCGGGGAGTTAGGTTTCAGCGAATCCAATGCCCTTCGCGCCAGTACCAGTTCGGCCCACGCGATTCCCAATGCCCTGGCTCCCACCGGGCATTGCGCATCACCGGTTGCCAGTGGCCAGGCACCCAGGCGTAGGCACCGTGTTCCCAACGCCAGTGGCCGCGATCCCAGGCGTATCCGGGGCGCTCGGCAGGGATCACTTCGACACGTTCTGCCGGTGGTGCCTGGCGGATAATCACTTCGGTCTCGGCGAAAACCGGGGTGCTGACAAACGCGGCGAAAGCCAGCGGAGCCAGCACGGCACAACGCAATTGGGTCAGTGAGTTCATGGCAACTCCTTCATACGGCGAGCGAAAGTGCACGCTGCTGATGGGTTGAACGCCAGGCGCAGGAAAATCCGTCGCAGAAAAAACAGGTTTTTTCTACACGGTGGCCCAGAGGAAGTATTGCCCAGGGAATCACAGGCTTGATGAAAAGTTTGCAAGCATCGCGACGGATTTGTGTCGGTGGTTGCGTTCAAGGAGTGACGCAGAACACACCAAGAGGAAACATCATGTCCCGTCGCCTATATATGCTGGTCGCCGCCCTGTTGATCGTGAGCCTCAGCGGTTGCGTGATCCTGCCGGAACACCGGCATTGCTGCTGGCGCTACTACGGCGCCGCCACTCCCACCACCAGTACCGTCAACAGCTAACCCAACACCGCAAAGCCATGGCGCCCGGCCTTGATCTCGGTGCGCAACTCGCCAATCAGGTTTGAGATGGAACGGATGCTGTCCAGACCTTGGGGCGAGACCCGAGTCAGCAGCAGCTCGACACGGCCGGACTCCGGCTCGAACACGCGAATGCGCAGCGAACCGTCGCTGTTGAGGCTGCAATCACACGCCAGCGGCAGGAACCCGGCGGCCATGATGCGGTTGAATTCGACGATCGGAATCATGATAAAGCCCCGTCCGTGGATGCATCCCTGAATGTGTGATGTAAACAGCGTAGATAAGCTTTTGCCGGCTACCGAACAATTAACTCAAAAGTGTTAGCTGTGCCTCACTATGCCCAACAAATGCTGGGGTGCTGGCGCCAGAAACCCAGCACACGACCTCTCGTCTGCGGCTTTCGCGAAGGCTTGACTCAGGGCTTCGCTCACAAGACGCTGTTGGCTTTTAGCCATCATGCGAGCCGCCGCCCATGAACATCGACGCTCCACGCCTGCCCGACAGCGACGTCTACAAGACCCTGCTGGAGTCGACCAAGGCTATCCCTTGGCGCATTGATTGGCAGACCATGACCTTCAGCTATATCGGCCCGCAGATCGAGACGTTATTGGGCTGGACGCCGCAAAGCTGGGTCAGCGTGGATGACTGGGTTGAACGCATGCACCCGGACGACCGTGAATATGTGGTGAATTTCTGTGTGTCGCAATCGCGTGCCGGGGTCGACCACGAGGCCGATTACCGCGCGCTCACGGTGAATGGCGATTACGTGTGGATTCGCGATGTGGTGCACGTCGTGCGCAAGGACGGTGAAGTGGAGGCGTTGATCGGCTTCATGTTCGATATCAGCGAACGCAAAAAGACCGAGGAACACCTGATCCGCCTGCAAAAACAACTGGAGGAGTACTCGTTCCAGGACGGCCTCACCGGCATCGCCAACCGCCGCATGTTCGATACCGTGCTGGAACGGGAATGGGCCAGTGCGCTGCGCAGCCGGTTGCCGCTGTCGTTGCTCATCCTCGATATTGATTTCTTCAAGCAGTACAACGACCACTACGGCCATATCAAGGGCGACGAGTGCCTGCGCCAGGTGGCGCGCACCCTGGCCCAGGCTGCCAACCGGCCCCGGGATTTCATTGCCCGTATCGGCGGCGAGGAGTTTGTCTGGCTGTTGCCGGAAACTGATGCCGCATCGGCTCGGCAGGTTGCCCAGCGTTGCCTGCATTTGATTTGCCAACAACAGATCGAGCACGGGTTCTCGCCGGTGTCGAACTTGCTGACGTTGAGCCTGGGCGTGGGCACCCACATCGTGACACCCGACAGCAATGTGTTGGGGTTTGTCGAATCCGTCGATAAGTTGCTCTATCAAGCCAAGCACAATGGCCGGATGCGAGCAGAGTTTGCCGACATAGAAGTTTGACGCCGAGATCAAATTCCGGGCAAAAAAAATCCCAAGTAGCTGATGGAAACTTGGGATTTAAAAATGCATAAACCGTGGGAGGTGAACGCCCGGCTATAGTAACGGTTGTTAAAACCTGCAACAAGATTATTTTAATCCTTTCGTCGGATTAAAAGCGCTGTAAGTCATTCAATATCCACACATTTTTTAAGGTAGCCAACACCATAAGTGCCACTTTTTGGTGCAATAAGCGCTGATTAAGCGTGCACACTTCGCCCGCTTATTTCCACTCTGTAATTGGGGTTATTGGTTATAACGGCGCAACACTTTCAGCATAACGTTTTTTGAGTTGCTTGCAGGCTTCTGGGGATTCCAGGTTCGTGGACGCCGCCACACGGGTCACACTTTCAAGGTGCTGGCAGAAAGCCAGACGCTCTGCAACCTGCTCCCGCTCTCGGTCAACCTCAGCGTTGAGCCGCATGAAATAAGTGCCCAACAGCACCGCCACGCACACAACCCCGATCGCAAAAGAGCGAAAGCCGCTTGAGGATGGGGGTTCTGGTTGATTCATGTCTCGCAAGCGTCCTGCTGGAGTGACTAGAAATGTTGGATTGTATGCAAATTGAAACCTACTCATTGTCGTGGTTTTGTAAAAACCGTGTGACTACAACATTTCTGTCTGCTGCTGACGGCGAAACTGCCCGGGCGTCATGCCCTGGGCCTTGCGGAAGCAGCGGGAGAAGTAGGCCTCGTCGGTAAACCCGCAACGTTGCGCTATCACCCCGATCAGTTGAGTGCTGTTAAGCAACAATGTGCGCGCCAGTTGCATGCGGCGGTCCAGCACCCACTGGGAGAAGGGTTTCCCGGTTTCCTTGCGCAGCAGGTGCGTCAGGTAGTTGGGCGATAGAAATGCGGCGGCGGCCGTATCGGTCAGGTTGAGGCTGGGTTCGTGGATATGCGCGCGGATATAGCCTTGCACCCGCGCCAAGGCGTCCTTGCGCCCGCGCCGGATGGTGTTGTTGGCGGCAAACGCTTGCAGCGGCTCGGCGTACTGCTCACAGACCAGGCCAATCAGTTGAAACAGGTAGCCCTTGAGCCTCTCGCGGGCACCAAAAGCGCGGTGAGTGTCGAGGGCGCGCATATGGGCCAGCCAGGTTTTGACTTCTTCGAACGCGGCATCATCGAGGATAAAGTCCAGTTGCTCCTGAAAGCGAAACGGCGATAGCTCTGGTGCCTGGCCGATAGGAATGTCCTCCAGGTCCAGCGGATCACAACTCAGTTGCGGCAGGAAAAACGCCTGGCTGAAGTTGATCAGGATGAACTCGCCATCCTCAGGATGGGGAATCACATGCAGGCGATGGGGCAGGATGAACGCCAGGGCGTTACGCGGAAACGGTCGCACCGCCCCACCGATATGCTGCACGGTGTCGCCACCGAGGTTGATCTGGATCTGGAAGTATTCGTGCCGATGGGGGCTGGTCAGCGCCGCCCGCCCGCGTTTGTCGCGGATATAGAAGTCGGGGCGGTCGCTGCGTTGTTCCATGCCATAGGTGGTGACGCGGGTGCCGGGCATAGCGCTGTCTCGGGTGGCCAGGGCACCACTTTAGCCTCAACCGTTGCCGAGGGTGAACCTCAACTCGCCAACGCCGTCGATGCCGGCCGTCACGGTATCGCCCGGTTGCAACGCGCCGACACCGGCGGGCGTGCCGGTGAAGATCAGGTCACCGGACTTGAGCGCGACGGATCGGGAGGCGTGGCTGATCACTTCGCTGACCGACCAGATCTGGTCAGCCAGGTCGCCGACTTGGCGTTGTTCGCCATTGACCTTCAGCCAGATCTTGCCGGTGGACGGGTGCCCTACCG
This sequence comes from Pseudomonas sp. ICBG1301, assembly GCF_016918385.1. Taxonomy (NCBI): domain Bacteria; kingdom Pseudomonadati; phylum Pseudomonadota; class Gammaproteobacteria; order Pseudomonadales; family Pseudomonadaceae; genus Pseudomonas; species Pseudomonas sp. ICBG1301. Next base: position 4,692 of record NZ_JAEKGB010000002.1, on the reverse strand, counting down.
CGCTCACCGGCTGCAACGCCGTGCTGGGCGCCGACTCATCGAAGGCTTTGGCCCATTCCCACGGGCGTGAGAGCTTTTTCGCCTGGGCTTGCAGATCGCGGCGCGTCAGGTCGATCCCCACGCCATAGCCCCAGATGTGGGAAAAAGCTTCATCAGGGCTGATATCCACCCCGCCCTTGCCGATGGCCACCACCAATTCCACTTCATGGTGCAGGTCGGTGGTCAGCGGCGGATAGGCGATCACACCGTCGGCCGGCACCACCGCATCCGCCGGTTTCATGAAAAAGAACGGCGGCTCGCGATCCGGGTCATGTCCCATTTCCCGGGCGTGTTCGCTGTAATTGCGACCAACGCAGAACACGCGACGCAGGGGGAAACGCGCATCGCTGCCCTGTATGGCCAGGGATGGGGTTTGCGCGGGGGGGAATACGTAATCGGTCATGGCCTGTGCCTCCTGGTTTACCTGGCACCAGTATGGCGAGCGGCCTCCGGAGAAAGTTGGACAGGCTTACGCAGATTTTGCACTGCCCGGTGCAAAGCGCCCAGGGGCTACTTGCGCGCCACCTTGTAGCGCAAGCAGTCCTGATAGAAGCTCTGGCGAATCACCTCAGGCTTGAGCCGGGAACGGCTGTCATAGGTCTGCTCGGTGATGCCCATGGCCATCATGCGCATCCACGACTTGCTAAATTTGATGGTCTGGATCTTCTGGCGCGCCGCATACAACGACACACCCGCCAACTTGAGCTCCTGGGCCCTGGCCGCCGTACCGGCGCCCCAACTGCACATGTACTTGTCACCCTCGCGCAGTTCCCTTGCCTGCACGGCAGCCGTACCCCCCGCCAGGGAGCAGGCGATCAGCATGATTCCAACAGTGCGCATTCGCTTCCCCACCTAACCACCTGAAAATAAAAGCGATTCTGGCGAGGATTTTGTTACAAAGGGGCCATTAAATTGCCTTATTGCATCGGCATTTAGATGCCTAGCCTCACGCAATGAGCCTTATCGCTTTTTTGTGTAGTCCTTCGGGCTGGTTTTTTACGAGTTTTTCTCGCCTCCAGTCATCCCATTCTGTTTTTTCAAACCGTTCATCCCGACGTTTTTTGTTGCGGCAGACTCCGGCGCCTTGCCCTTCTGCCAGGACGTCACGGATGACCCACGCCTCCCACATTGCCGCTATCGAACATGAGCTCGATGGCTTTCATCAGAGCCTGGTGCAATACCGCCGACAGATGAGCGCCTGGTACGCGCAGGCGCTGGACTCAGTCAGCCATGTCGCCGATATGCCGTCGTTGCTGGGAATGGATCGGGTGTTGCGGGTAGGCGACTCACAGCGCTCGGTGAGTGTTTCCGATGCGGATTTTTCTACCGTAGCCCGCTGCCCGGCGGGCGGTGTGCTGCAGATCGAGAGCCGGTTCGAATCGGTGTATGACGTACCGATCGGCAATATTCCCGTTGAAGTCATCGGGCTGGATGACGCCAGCTCTGCCACCGTCATGCTGGATGAGTATGGCAAAGGCTCGCACGTTTGCGCCGCCGGCGGGCGATACCAGGTGCGCGTACAAGGCGAGGTCTCAGAGGAGCAGGTAGACGCGTTGTTTGCCTCCTACGCCGGGCTGACGGCAGACCTGGAACAATGGCTGCGCTCACAGTGGGAGGGTTTCCGGCCTCATTGGGAGGTGTCAACGGCCAGTGCAGTTGGCAGCGGTGTGCTGGCGGGCAGTTGGGCGGCGATCAGGGAGGTGTGGGACAGCATCAAGCTGGTCCAGTCGATTCTTGAAGACCCGCTGAAATTTGCCGAACAGCTGGGAGCCGAGGCGGCGAAGCTGGCGCAGATCGCCACCGATGCACCCAAGGTCATGGAACAGGCGATGTTGCTCGCCAGTGATGAAGCAGCGCTGTACCTGATGTTGCGCACTGCAATGATCTGGCTGGATGCGTTGCCTCCCAAAGAAATTGCCGAGGTGGCTGCCGGTTTTGTGGTCTCGCTGCTGATTGATCTGGTGATCGGCGCGGTGCTGACGATCGCCTTGCCGGCAGCGGGCGTGGCGTACCTGGGCTTGCGCCTGGTCAAGTATGGCAAAGGCATTCTTCAGGCGGCGATGGGCTTTGTCGAAGGCGTGCTGACGATTCTGCGGGCGTTTATGCAAGCGGTGGATCGCTACAAGGCGGTCGCGGTTCGCGGCGTGGTCGGCGGGCTGAAACAAGGCCGGATGCAGATGCGCTGGCGAGCGCGGCAGAATGCGGTGCTGAGGCAGAAAGAATCTGTCGACGATGTACCGGCCTCGGGGAAAAACCTCAATGGGGAGGCTTCGGCACCGGCGGACAAGACCGCTTCCCATGGCTGCCCGGTGTCGATGGTCACTGGCGAGGAGTTGCTGACGCTAACCGATGGCACGCTGGATGGCGTGTTGCCGTTTGACTGGACGCGGCTGTATCGCACCAGTGCCGTGGAGGTGGATTGTGGGTTGGGGTTTGGCTGGAGCCATGCGCTGGCGCATCGGCTTGTCGTTGATGGCGATTCGGTGGTGTGGACCGATCATGAAAACCGCTCTACTGAATTTCCACTACCCACTGCGTCGCGACCCGCAATCACCAACAGCCTGGCCGAAGCGGCGATCTACCTGGGCGCTCTGCCCGATGAATTAGTACTGGCCCAGGCGTCGCGCTTCTACCACTTTTGCAACGGTGTGCTCACCGCCATCAGCGATGCGTACGACAACCGGCTGCGTATTCTGCGGGATCGCTCGGGGCGTATTGAACGGCTGGATAACGGCGTCGGCCGCTCGCTGTTTTTGCGCTATGAGCTTGAGCGCATTGTGGCAGTGGACTACCAGGTTCAGCGCGCCAAAGGCCATGAAGCCTTCACCTGGGTGACCGAACACAACGTTGTGTCCTACGCCTATGACGATGCAGGCCGACTGGTGTGTGCGACCAATGCCGTGGGTGAGCGCGAGGTTTATCGCTACGACGATCAGCACGTCATCCTTGAACGGCAGTTGGCCGGTGGCGCGAGTTTCTATTGGGAATGGGAACGTTCCGGCAAGGCGGCGCGCTGTATCCGGCATTGGGCCAGCTTCTCGCAGATGGACGCGCGTTATGCCTGGGGTGACGACGGCCAGGTCACGGTGTTTAACGCCGACGGCAGCCAGGAAGTCTACGTGCATGACCAGCGCGCACGGCTGGTACAGCGCATCGACCCGGACGGCGCCGAGCATTTCAAATCCTACGACGACAAGGGCCGGCTGACGGTCGAGCAAGACCCGCTGGGCGCGGTGACGGCCTATCAGTACGACGATGCCGGACGCTTGGTGGCGGTGTTTCCGGGGGACGACGAACCAACCTCCTACGAGCATGACAACGGCTTCGTACGCGTGGTGCGACGGGGTCAGGCGGTCTGGAAATATGAGCGCAATGACCAGGGCGACGTGACGCGTCGGACGGATCCCGCCGGGCACATCACCGACTACAGCTACAACCCATCCGGGCAACTGACGGGCGTCTGGTATCCCGATCACAGCTGTCATCGGCTGGTCTGGAATGAACGCGGGCAGTTGCTGGAGGAGCAACTGCCCAATGGCGCCATCAAGCGTTATCGCTATGACGACGTTGGGCGGCAAGTGGCGCGTGAGGATGAGCACGGTGCGCTGACGCAGTACCAGTGGGACAGCGTGGGCCGCATGGTTCGCGTGGTCTTGCCGGGCGGTGCGTGTCGGGAATACAGCTACAACCCCTACGGAAAAATCACCGCCGAACGCGACGAACTCGGCCACGTCACCCATTACGAATACGCCGACGGCCTGCACCTGATCAGCCGCCGCCTCAATGCCGACGGCACCCAGGTCAAGTACCGCTACGACAACGTACGGCTGTTGCTGACCGCGATTGAAAACGAAGCCGGCGAAACCTACCAGCTTGATTACCACCCTAACGGCCTGATCCAGCAAGAGATTGGTTTTGACGGCCAGCGCACGGCGTATGCCTACGACCTCAACGGCAACCTGCTGGAAAAGACCGAACACGGCGACGATGGCAGTCAGCTGGTTACGCGTTATGAGCGCGACCACGCCGGGCGCCTCGTACGAAAAACCCTTGCCGATGGCGAGGTGGTTGAATACACCTACGACCGCCAGGGCAACCTGCTCAGCGTCGACGACGGTCACTGGGCGCTGGCCTACGAATACGATGTCCAAAATCGCCTGACCGCCGAGCACCAAGGCTGGGGCACCCTGCGCTACGGCTACGACGCCTGTGGTCAGTTAAAGCACCTGCGCCTGCCGGACAACAACCGTCTGGTGTTCAACCATGATAAAGGCGGCCACCTTGCTACCGTTGAGCTCAATGGCGAAACCCTCACCTCTCATCTGGTTAATGGAGGTCGAGAACACCAAAGAAGCCAAGGCAAACTCCTCAGCAGCTACCAATATGACGATCAAGGACGTCTGCTCAACCACGGCCTTTGCGACGTTGAAGGGGGCATTTACCAACGCCAATACGACTACGACAAAACCGGCAACCTCACCCGCCTGCTCGACACCCGCAAGGGCCAGCACGACTACCACTACGATCCCCTCGCCCGCCTGACCCGCGCCAACCACTCGCAAGACGTACAGGAACGCTTCGGCCACGACCCGGCGGGCAACCTGCTGATGCAGAACCGCCCCGGCCCGGACATCGTTGCGGGTAATCGCCTGA